>NZ_JBHVWY010000024.1:0-127160 GCF_042882005.1 Kribbella sp. NPDC058245 | reverse complement strand
AACCCCAAAAACCTCTCCCGCACCTCATACCCACGCGCAACCGGCATCGGACAACACCTTCCTTCAGGCGTTGCTTCGACCGATGGACTCCGCCCAGCACATTGAGCGGATATCCACTCAAATGCGCGTGGGGGGGTAGAGGTCGCTGGCGCGGGCGTCCGGTACGGCGCGGGCGCGTGGGGTACGGCGGGGGCGTCCGGTACGGCGGTCGCGTGGAGCACGGCGGGCGTGGGGTACGGCGGGCGTGGGGTACGGCGGGGGTGACGGTGAGCGTTAGACGTCGATCTCGCCGCGGGCGGCCTTCAGGGCGATGTCGGTGCGGTGCTGGGAGCCCTTGATCCGGATCTGGCCGACCGCGGCGTAGGCACGCTGCCGGGCCTCGTCGAGATCCTTGCCGGTGGCACTGACCGCGAGCACCCGGCCGCCCGAGGTGACGAGCTCCTCGCCGTCGAGCGCCGTACCGGCGTGGAAGACGCGGACGTCGTCGCCCTCGGCCTGGTCGACCCCGGAGATCGGGTCGCCGCTGCGCGGGCTGGCCGGGTACTTCTTGGCCGCGACCACGACCGCGACCGCCGAGCCGTTCTTCCAGCTCAGCTGGTCGTAGTCGGCCAGCTTGCCGGTGGCCGCGGCGAGCAGCAGACCGCCGAGCGGGGTCTTCAGCATCGGCAGCAGCGCCTGCGTCTCCGGGTCACCGAAGCGGCAGTTGAACTCGATCACCCGGAGACCGCGCGAGGTCAGCGCGAGACCGGCGTACAGGAGACCACTGAACGGCGTACCGCGGCGGCGCATCTCGTCGACGGTCGGCTGCAGCACCTTTTCGGTGATCTCGGCAACCAATCCTTCCGGTGCCCAGGGCAACGGTGTGTACGCGCCCATGCCGCCGGTGTTCGGGCCTTCGTCGTTGTCACCAAGGCGCTTGAAGTCCTGGGCGGGCTGCATCGGCAGCACCGTCGTACCGTCGGTGATCGCGAACAGCGACACCTCGGGTCCGTCCAGGAACTCCTCGATCAGCACCTGCTCACAGCCGGCCGCATGCGCGAGCGCCTCGTCGCGGTCCGACGTGACCACGACGCCCTTGCCGGCGGCGAGGCCGTCGTCCTTCACCACGTACGGCGGTCCGAACGCGTCGATCGCCTCAGCGGCCTGCTCGGGCGTCGTACAGACGTAGGCACGGCCGGTCGGCACACTCGCGGCGGCCATCACGTCCTTGGCGAACGCCTTCGAGCCCTCGAGCTGCGCGGCGTCCTTGGACGGTCCGAAGACCGCGATCCCGGCCGCACGCAGCGGATCGGCCAGCCCGGCGACCAGCGGAGCCTCCGGCCCGACCACGACCAGATCCGCACCGATCTCGGTCGCCAGCGCGACCACGGCCTCGTGGTCGGAGATATCCACCGGACGGCAAACAATCGTTTGCCCGTCGTACGCCGGGTGCAACACGGCGATGCCAGGGTTGCCCGGGGCCGCCACCACCTCTTCGACGTCCGGATCCTGGGCCAAAGCCCACACCAGTGCGTGTTCGCGGCCACCCGAACCGATCACCAAGACCTTCACGGGCGCTCAGCCTAGGGCATGCCGGTCGATCCCGCGCAGTCGCGAGCAGGTGCTCGGGGGTGTAGCTCGGCGTGTCGGGGCGAAGGGCTCGATGCGGAGCATCGTGACTTTTGCACCGATACGGCGAGGTGGCCGCCGAGTGCCGCGCAGCACGCGCGGGGTCGGCCGGGATGCCCGGGGCGTGCCCTGGACAGCCAGGCCCCGGGCGGTGCAAGACTGCGCTCTGACTGGAGGTAAACGCTTGACTACCCAAACCGCATCAGGACGGCGCCCCACGCCTGCTTCCCTGCTCTCCTGGCTGATGCTCGCGCCCTGCGTGGCGATCTTCGCGCTCTTCATCGTCTGGCCGCTCGGCAAGTCCGTTTCGCTGTCCCTGCACGGTTCCGACCTCTTCGGTCGGCCCGACGCGTTCGTCGGACTGCAGCACTACCGCGACATGCTCGGCTCCGCGGAGTTCCGGCACATCCTCTGGGTGACGCTGGCGTTCGTGCTGCTGACCGTGATCCCCGGTGTCCTCGGAGCACTGATCGTCGTCCTGCTGCTCGAGCAGCACATCAAGGGGATCCGGATCTTCCGGACCGCGTTCGCGCTGCCGTTCGCGTTCTCGGTGGCCAGCGCGTCGGTGATCTTCGCGACCATCTACAACCCGGCGATCGGCCTGGCCAACGGCCTGCTCGGCAAGTTCGGGGTGGACCGGATCGGCTGGCTGACCGACCCGTCGTGGGCGCTGATCAGCGTCGCGATCACCACGGTCTGGATGAGCATCGGCTACAACGTGCTGGTGCTGTCGGCCGGCATCGGTGCGATCGCGACCGAGATCAACGAGGCCGCCACGCTGGACGGCGCCGGCGGCTTCCGGGCGGCGCGGTTCATCACCGTCCCGATGCTCGGCCCGCAGTTGTTCTTCCTGGTCGTGATCTCGACGATCCAGTCCCTGCAGGGCTTCGGCCAGATCAAGATCCTCACCCCCGAGGGCGGACCGGAGCAGTCGACCAAGACCTTGGTCTACTCGATCTACCACACCGCCTTCGCGAACAACGCCAGCGATTTCGGCGCCGCGTCGGCCCAGGCGATCGTGCTGCTGCTGATCCTGCTGATCTGCACGGGCATCCAGTTCGGCGTCCTCGAGAGGCGGGTGCACTACAAGTGAAGCCGGCACGCGTCATCACCTATCTGGTCCTGATCGGGGCCGCGCTGCTGGTGATCTTCCCCGTGTACTACGTGATCGCGGGCTCGGTCATGTCACCCGGCCAGATCTCGTCGTACCCGCCGGATCTGTTCCCGCACGGGCTGTTCACCGGTAACTACCAGGGCGCGACGCACTCGGGGACGCCGATCGGGCAGCAGTACCTGAACTCGATCCTGCAGACCTCGGTGATCACGATCTCCCAGCTGATCACCAGCGTGCTCGCGGCCTACGCCTTCGTCTTCATGAAGATGTGGGGCCGGACCGTGCTGTTCGGGCTGTTCCTGGCCACGCTGATGGTGCCGTGGGAATCGATCGTGCTCCCGAACTACCTGACCATCACCGGCTGGTCGATCGGCGGCGAGCGACTGACCGCGTCGTACGCCGGAACCATGCTCGCGCTGGTGCTTCCGTTCCTGGCGAACGCGTTCGGGGTGTTCCTGCTCCGGCAGTCGTTCCTGCAGTTCCCGGTGGAACTGCGGGACGCCGCCACGATCGACGGTGCCGGGCACTGGCGGTTCCTGACCCGGATCCTGATGCCGCTGAACAAGCCGGCCCTGATGGCGGTCAGCCTGTACGTCTTCCTGGCTGCCTGGAACCAGTTCTTCTGGCCGTTGCTGATCGGCGACTCGGCATCCCGCCGGACGCTGCAGATCGGGATCAGCCAGCTCAACGACGCGGAGGCCGCCGACCCGGGACTCATCCTGGCCGGCGTCACGCTGTCCATCCTGCCCACTCTGGCCATCGTGATCTTCGGCCAGCGCTTCATCGTCCGCGGCCTGACCGCGGGCGCGATCCGTTGATGTTCTCGAGAGAGGTTCCTGCGATGCGTTCAATCCGACGTACGGCGTCCGCCGTGTCGATCCTGGCCGTGCTGGCGCTGGTCGCGGCCGGCTGTGGTGGCAGCGACTCGAGCGGCGACTCCGCCGGCTCGGTGGACGCTCCCGACGCGAGCGCGCTCGACAGCGCGACCGGCGTCACGAAGGTCACCTTCTGGCACGGGATGAAGGGCGCCAACGGCGCGGCGATCGACAAGCTGGTCGCGGCCTTCAACGCCGCCAACAAGGGCAAGATCGAGGTCACCGCGGTCTACCAGGGTGACTACGACGAGACGATCACGAAGTACAAGACCTCGGTGCAGCAGGGCAACACGCCTTCCGTCGTACAGATCTACGACATCGGCTCGCGGTTCATGATCGACTCCAAGCAGACGGTCGCGATCCAGAAGTTCGCCGACAAGGACGGCTACACGCTGGACTCGATCGAGCCGAACATCGCGAACTACTACTCGATCGACGGCAAGTTGAACTCGATGCCGTTCAACACCTCGATGCCCTTGCTGTACATCAACAAGGAAGCCTTCGTGAAGGCCGGCCTCGACCCGGCGAAGCCGCCGACGAACCTTGACGAGATCATGGCGGCGGCGAAGAAGCTGACCGTCAAGCAGGGTGGCAAGACCGTTCAGTACGGCTTCAACGCGGCCATCTACGGCTGGTTCCTCGAGCAGCTGATCGCGCAGTCCGGGACGACGTACTGCGACAACGAGAACGGCCGCAAGGACCTCGCCTCCAAGGTCGACTTCGACGGTGAGCAGGGCGTCAAGGTCGCGACCTGGTACCAGGAGATGGTCAAGCAGGGCCTGATGCCGAACACCGGCAAGAAGACCGACGACGCGCAAGCCGTCTTCAAGTCCGGTACGTCGGCCATGCACCTGGAGTCGACCGGTTCCCTGCGCGGCTACCTCGACGCGGCCAAGGGCAAGTTCACCGTGATGACCGCCCCCTTCCCGCACCTGACCGCCTCCGACACCGGCGGCCCGATCATCGGCGGCGCCTCCCTCTGGGTCGACGGCCCCGGCCACTCCGACGCCGAGAAGCGCGCCTCCTGGGAATTCGTGAAGTTCGCCTCCTCGCCGGAGCAGCAGGCCCTGTGGCACACCGGCACCGGCTACTTCCCGATCAACTCCAAGGCCCTCGACCTCCCCGCCGACAAGGCCTGGGTGGCGCAGTACCCGCAGTTCACCACCGCCATCACCCAGCTCCACACCACCAAGCCCACCAACGCCTCCTCCGGCTGCATCCTCGGCGTCATGCCCCAAGCCCGCAAAGCCGCCGAAGACGGCCTCGAGAAAGCCGTCCTAGGCACTGACCCGGCCACCGCCATGAAGGCCGCCGCCGACTCCATCAAGCCCCAGATCGACACCTACAACAAAGCAGTCAAGAAGTAGCGTTTTGCGGCCGCCCGGTACGCCGGGCGGCCTTTCTTTCCCCCGCGACAGCTACGCGCGCTCCCCCACCCGCCCTTGTTCCCTTCCGGGCTATCGCCCGGACCCTGTGCGCTACCGCGCACCTGACGGCTACCGCGTGGGACGGCGGCGTGGTTGCTCGCCGCTGCCTCCGATTTACAGTGGCGGGTGGCTGAGGCCCGGCGCGTGGCTGAGGGGGACGGTTCGCCCGGCGACCACGGTCCCCGTTGCCTGAGCTTCCGGGCTGTGGCTGGGGCCTAAGACCTGCGCCGAGTGGCCGGCGTCCAGCACGGGGCTGAGCGGGACGGTTCGGCCGGCGACCACGGTTCCCGTTGCTTGGGCTTCGGGGCTGGGGTTGAGGTCCGGGATGTGCGCTAGTCGGTACCTTTTGGGCGCTATATGCCGAAAAAGTCACTCATAACGAGCCGCCGGGCCGGGGCGCTGGGTTCGCTCGCGTTAATTGGTGAGTTTTGGGGACTCGGTGACGAAAATCCACCAGTTAGCGAGCATTCCCAGGCGCGGCTGCATCGCAAGCGCCCCCCGGAGCTGCCATTTGATGGGTGAACCCATCAAATGGCGGTCGGCCGGTGCGGTTCGGGATGGTGCTGGTGGGTTTGCGGGGAGTTACTGCCTCTCCGTGGCAGTAACTCCCCGCTGATCCCCATGCACCACAAGGGCGGGGGAGGAAGCGCGGTAGTGCGCAGATGAGGGCGGTTCCGGGACTGCACGCACATCCGCCGCCCGAGCCGCATCTGCACAAGGACAGGACCTGTGAGTGTGCGACGGCGCTCGCACGGAAACTCCCCGAGGGCGCCGTCAGCTATGTAGACGCTACATCCTGTTCCTACACAGGCGGATCGTCCTGTTCTTACGCAGGCGGATCGTCGTCGCGGTGACGGGGTGGTGGCTGTGGACGGCGGTGGGCCCAGATGACGGCGATCGTGATGGCGAGCAGAGCGACGGCCAGGCCGGTGGCGGCTCCGTCGCCTGGGTGGTTGAAGAGGTGACCGATGAGGGCGCCCAGCGAACCGCACATCAGCAGCACTGCGCCACCGATCGTGGCGACGTCGCCGCTCTCGCTCAGGTCGCGTAGGCGGGCGGCGAGGGGGCGGCGACGGCTGGCGAGCATCAGGAGCTGTGCACTGACGACAGTCGCCACGATGAGGAGCAGGGCGTACTTCACCTGTTAGTAGTGCCAGTAGTAGCGGGCGTCGGCGTTCCAGTTCACCGGGACGGTGGTGCGGTTGGTGAAGGCCATTCCCTTGCCTTTGGCAAGTTCCAGGGTGCGGGAGAGTTGGAGGGAGTAGGCGTGACTGTTGTCGTCCCACCACTGCTCGAACTGGGTGATGCAGGTCTGGGCGGTGAAGTAGGGGTTGGCGCAGGCGTGCGGGGGTGACCACTTCTGCAGGTGGCGGAAGTTGACGGTGGTGGAGCCGTTCGGGGGCTTGATGGTGCCGGTGGCGTCAAGGCAGTAGCCCGCGGTGGGGATGTTCCACTTCACGTAGTGCTGGCGGCCGTCGGCGGAGGGGATCGGCTGCAGGTTGTTGCAGTTGGCGTCGCCGATCTTCTCCGAGGTCACGCGCTGGATCTGGGTGAGCGGCCGGCCGGCGCCGTCGTTGTAGCCGTCGAGCAGGACCCAGTCGCCGGAGAGGATGAAGTGCTCGGCCGACTTCGGCGGCCAGGTCGCCGGGTCACCCCAGGAGATGTCGGACTCGGTGGCGCTCAACGGCGTCCACGCCCACTGGCCCGCCGCGGATCCACCGGCCCAGTACTGCCCGGCCGACTTCTCGAACATCAGCGAGTACTCACCATAGTTCGGTACGGCGGCCTGCGCGGTCCCCGAGCCGATCACCGTCAACGCAGCCACGACCACCGCGAGAAGTTTTGTCCGCATGGCGTTCGAGACTAGTGCTCTCGGGGTGCAGGCTCTCGTCGAACGAAGAACGCCTTGGACTCGCGCGGCACCCACAGCAGCGCGACCAGCACGATCTCGACCAGCCCGACGATCGGGATCACGACGTGGAACATCGGGGACGACGACCACGACACAAAGCTGAACACCACCGACAACAACTGGGACACGGTTGTCAGCCGTCGAACCCACGACCGGCCGGTCGGCAGCTTCACGATCAGCCAGAGACTCAACACCAGCAGTAGAACGTGAAACACGACCGCAGCACCGACGGCCGCAGCAACCGCCTTGTCCAGCTCGGCCGCGCCGAACTCGGGCGACCGGTCGGCGATCGTTGTCCGCAGATCGTCGCGATTGGCCCACATCACGATCGGCACGATCAAGTGGCTGAGCGCCACCAGACCGAGCAGACCACGCGCGGCCTGCACCGCCCGCGGCGTCATGACTTCTCCACAGAACGGCGCCAGCGCGGCCCCGCTCCTGGTCGCGTGAGCGGGATATCGGTACGACGTCGCTCGATCCAGCCCGTATTGAGCCGCTCGATCAACCGCCGTGCCGTGGCCACGTCCTCGTCCGGCCAATCCGCGATCACGGTCGCGAAGGCCGCCGTACCGGCTTCGACCGTGGCCACCGAATCGGCTCGGCCGCTCGCGGTGACCTGCGCCAGGAAGGTGCGGTTGTCGTCCGGGTCCGCCGCGAACTCGATCTGATCGGCCTGCTCCAGCGCGCCCAGGTGCCGGCTGGTCGACGAGGCGGTCAGCCCCAGCGACGCCGCGATCGCGCTCGGCCGGATCGGCCCTTGCTCCCCCACGAGCGCGAGGATCCGCACCCGGGTCAGGTCGAGCCGCCGGGAGATCTGCCGGTGGCCCTCGTCGATCAGGTCCATCACCGCCAGCGCCAACGCCGTCCGTTCGTTTCGTTGCGCCACGAAACGACCATAGATCAGAGCCGAGACATCCGCAAGCAACAGCTCTAGGCTCAGCACCACCAGCCCTTCGGAGGAGCGCAGATGCCGGATCCCGTCACCAGCACGATCAACATCCCCCACGTGACCCTCACGTACGACGTTCGCGGGAGTCTGACCGATCGTGACCAGCCGGTGCTGCTGCTGATCGGCTGCCCGATGGGCGCGAGCGGCTTCCCGACCCTGGCCTCGCACTTCCCCGAGCGGACGGTCGTCACCTACGACCCGCGCGGTATCGAGCGCAGCGTGCGCACCGACTCCGGCGAGCTCAACCCGATGATCCACGCGGGAGACCTCGCCGTACTGATCGAGACGCTCGACGTCGGCCCGGTCGACATCTTCGCCAGCAGCGGCGGAGCCGTGAACGCGCTGGCGCTCCTCACCAACCGGCCCGACCTCGTCAATACCGTGGTCGCCCACGAGCCGCCGCTGATCACGGTCGTGCCGGACAGCAAGGCGGCCCAGGCCGCGAACGACGACATCTACGAGACCTACCAGCGCGACGGCCTCGGTGCCGGGATGGCGAAGTTCATCGCGCTGGTCAGCTTCGAGGGCGAGTTCCCCGACGACTACACCGACCAGCCGGCGCCCGACCCCGCGATGTTCGGCCTGCCCATCGAGGACGACGGTTCCCGCGACGACATTCTGATCGGACAGAACATTCGCGGTACGACGTCGTACCGGCCGAACTTCGAGGCCCTCGCCGAGGTCAAGGACAAGCTCATCATCGGCTTCGGCGAGGAGTCGACCAACCAGCTCGCCGCTCGCGGCGGCAAGGCAGTCGCCGAGCGCCTCGGCCTCACCCCGGTGGTCTTCCCGAGCGGTCACGGCGGCTTCCTGGGCAACGAGTACGGCCAGCCCGGCAAGCCGGCCGAGTTCGCCGCCAAACTCCACGAGGTTCTCGGCTGACGTGCTCGCCCCCGAGCAACCAACTCTCGACAACCTTCGCCCGTGGCAGCCCACCGACGTACCGACAGTGATCGCGGCCTTCACCAATCCCGAGATCGAGCAATGGCACGTCCTTCGCATCGACAACACCGGAGAAGCTGAAGCCTGGCTCGCCCAATGGCCGCACCGCTGGTCATCGGGCGAGGCCGCCTCCTGGGCGATCACCACCGACGGCGTGGCGGTCGGCCAGATCGGTCTCCGCCAGATCGACCGGACCAACGCAAGCGTCAGCCTGTCCTATTGGATGCTCCCTACCGCCCGCGGCGTCGGCCTGGCACCCCGCGCGATCGCCACCGTTGAACGCTGGTGTTTCGGCCTCGGCTTTCAGCGCATCGCACTCCAGCACTCCACCCAGAACCACCCGTCCTGCCGAGTCGCCGAGAAGGCCGGCTACCCGCTCGAAGGCACCCTCCGCAGTGTCTGGCAGTTGGCCGACGGCCGGCACGATGTCCACCTCCACGCGCGGATCAATTCCGTGGACCGATGACCTCGCCGGGCCCGAGGATGGGGCCCATGCCGAGACTGCCGGGGTTGGTTGTCACCGATCACTTCTTCACCGTTCCGTTGGACCACGCCAAGCCTGACGGCGAGACGATCGAGGTGCTGGGTCGCGAGGTCGTTGCACCAGGCAAGGAAGAGTCGGACCTGCCCTGGCTGATCTACTTCCAGGGCGGCCCGGGCCTGATGTCGCCGCGGCCGGTTGAGGCCGGTGGGTGGATCGGGCGTGCCGTCCACGACTTCCGGGTGCTGCTGCTCGACCAGCGCGGGACCGGCCGCAGTACGGCGATCACCCGGCGAACCGCGGCGTCGAAGAGCCCGGCCGACCTCGCGGCGTACCTGCGCTACTTCCGCGCCGACTCGATCGTGCGCGATGCCGAACTGATCCGCGCCCAGGTCAGCCCGGACAAGCCGTGGACGACGCTCGGCACCAGCTACGGCGGGTTCATCACGCTCACCTACCTGTCGCTCGCGCCGGAAGGCCTGAAGACCTGCCTGATCACCGGCGGTCTGCCCGGTCTCGACACCACCGCCGACGACGTTTATACCCACACCTATCCACAGGTTGTGGCCAAGAACGACGGGTACTACGCCCGCTTCCCCGAGGACGTCGACCGCGTCCGCCGGATCGCCGATCACCTTCGAGATCACGACGTCCGGCTCCCCAACGGCGATCGCCTCGGCATCCGCCGCTTCCAGATGCTGGGCATCGGTCTCGGCATGGGGAATGCAGCGCAACCGCTGCACTGGCTCGTCGACAACGCCTGGGACGGCACGGAACTGTCCGACAAATTCCTGTACGCCGTCATGGAGCAGACCGCACTCGGACTGGATCCGTTGTGGGCCGTCATCCATGAGTCCATCTACGCGCAGGACGACCGTCCCACGAACTGGGCCGCCGACCGGCTCCGGCCGGCCGAGTTCGCATCGGACGCACAGCGATTGCTCTTCACCGGCGAGATGATCTACCCCTGGATGTTCGAGGACATCTCCGGTCTCCGCGAGTTCGCCGAAGCCGCGAACCTGCTCGCCTCCGAAGGCGGCTGGTTCCCCCTGTACGACGTCGCCCGGCTGGCCGCCAACCGAGTCCCGGTCGCAGCCGCGATCTGGCACGAGGACATGTACGTCGACGTCGCGCTCTCACTCCGGACCGCCGCCCGGATCGGCAACCTCACCACCTGGGTCACCAACGAGTGGCAGCACGACGGCGGCTCAGCCTCTGGCGGTTCGGTCTTCGACCGCCTCCGCGACCTCGCTGCCGACCTCCCACCGATCAGTGGCTAAAACTTTTGCGTAGGCGCGGGCGCCTTCGATACGGGGAGCAGTTGCAGTAAATAGAGCGCCGCTGGGTGGGACTTCGGCGAGGTTGGTGAGGTGTTCGACGATCGCGATGCCGGCGCCGAGCAGGAGGGTGTGTGCGGGACGGGTGGCGTCGGTCGGGTCGTCGATGGTGGCGGCGTCGATGCCGACCAGGAGAGCTCCGTGGCCGATCAACCACTCGGCGCCATCGCGGGTCAGGTAGTGCGACTGCTCGACGTACTCCGGCGTACCGAAGCGCGCATCGTCGCCGGTCTGGAGCAGCACCGCCTTCCCCCGGACGTCGTACGTCGCCAGCGCGGCCGCGTCGATCCCGAGCCGCCTACTGTCCTCCAGCCGCACGACCACCGCCGGCAGGTCGACGGTGCGCTCGAGACTGAAGCCGCTCAGCTCATGGTTCACCGCGCCTTCCTGACTGAGCTCGATGTACGTCGCCCGCTTGCCGCTCGGCGCGCGCTCGGCGGCGGGTCCACCGCGGGTGCCCTTGTGCGCAGCCTCGATGATCTCCACGTTGCTGAGCTGGACCTCACCCGCCATCAGGAGCCCGAGCGAGTCGAGGAAGAGCTCCCCGATCTGCGCCGTAGTGACGTCTGCCGAACCGACGTCGACGATGAATCCCTGCGCCTGCAACCCACCCCCGTTCGTGAAGGTCACCGTGGCATCGAAACGGGCGCGATAGGTCGGCATGGCGCCATTGTCCGTGACCCTGCTGCCGACCGCGGACGGGGTCTGGTTAGCCTGGAGGGTATGACTGACAAGCCAGAGATCGACTTTCCCGACGGACCGCCGCCGGCGGATCTCGAGATCACCGACATCACCGTGGGCGACGGCGACGAGGCCGTGGCCGGCTCGCGGGTCAACGTTCACTACGTGGGCGTTGCGCACTCGACCGGCGAGGAGTTCGACGCGTCGTACAACCGGGGCGCGCCGCTGGGCTTCCAGCTCGGCGTCGGCCAGGTCATCCAGGGCTGGGACTCCGGCGTCCAGGGCATGAAGGTCGGCGGCCGCCGCAAGCTGGTCATCCCGCCGCACCTGGGCTACGGCGACCGCGGCGCCGGCGGCGCGATCAAGCCGGGCGAGACCCTGATCTTCGTCGTCGACCTGCTGAGCGTCGGCTGACCTGACCTCCGCTGGGCCCCCGCGTTGACCGATCGCGGGGGCCCTTCGCGTAGTTGTACTCATCCGCCTCGCCCAGCGGTCAGCTTGACTGAGAGGCATGACGACGATGGTTGCCACGACGCCGGTTCGGACCAACGGGATCCGGTACGCCGCTCTGCTCGCGAAGGTCCTGCTGTTCGCCTTGTTGCTCACGGCCCTCATCTGGCCGGACCTCAGCGGCATCAAGGGGAAAGCCTCCACCGCACGCCTGGTCGTGTACCCGATCGGCGCGATGGTGCTCCCCATCTGGTGGTGGGCCTACGGCCGCACCCGCAGCAAGCTGTACGACGCTTTCCCCTGGCCCGCCGACCTCCTGCTGACCCTGCCGTGGCTGATCGACCTGATCGGCAACCGCCTGAACCTGTTCGACACGGTCACCTGGTGGGACGACGCCATGCACTTCGTACTGTGGGGCTTCCTGACCGCCGGCGCCCTGCTGGCCTTTGCCCCACGCAACCTTTCCCGCGCCGTCACAGCTTTCGTTGCCCTCGGCTTCGGCGCCACTGCCGCCGTCGTCTGGGAACTCGGCGAGTACGTCGCCTTCGTCCGCAAGTCCCCCGAACTCCAGACCGCCTACACCGACACCCTCGGCGACCTGGCCCTGGGAACCCTAGGTGCCCTCCTGGCCGGGCTACTCCTGTACCAGGTCACCCGGGCGCGGCCCAGCAACCACAGCAGCCACAGCAGCTAAGGCGCACCAACCAGCGCAGTGAGCGCCCCCGCACCCGCATCCGCATCCCGGGGCATTTGACCGGATATCCCCTCAATGTGCCGGTTCTCCCCTCAAATTTCGGGCAGAGAACCGGCAACCTCAGGGGATCTCCCCTCAAATTGCCGTCGCTCGGGCCGGCGCGTCGGCTAGCGGTTGGTTGGGGGTCAGCGGTTGGTGGGGCGGCAGATGCCGTTGGCGGCGGCTGAGGCGGCCAGGGCTGCGGCGGCTGGGTTGGCTGCGGGGGTGGCGGCCGGTACGTCGGCGGGGGTGGCGGCCGGTACGTCGGCGGGGGTGTCGGCCGGTACGTCGGTGGGGCGGTCGGTGCGGGTGGTGTGGCGGCCGAGCGGCACGACCATCGGCGTACCGGCGACCGGGTCCGGGATGATCTTGACGTGCAGACCGAAGACGTCGTGCACGACCTTTTCGGTGATCACGTCGTCGGGGTTGCCCTTGGCAACGATCGCGCCGTCCTTCATCGCGATCAGGTGATCGCCGAACCGGCAGGCCTGGTTGAGGTCGTGCAGCACCAGCACGATCGTGCGGGCATCGCGCTTGTTCAGGTCGACGAGCAGGTCCAGGACCTCGAACTGGTGGGTCAGGTCGAGGAACGTGGTGGGCTCGTCGAGGAGCAGGATGTCGGTCTCCTGCGCGAGCGCCATCGCGATCCAGACGCGCTGCCGCTGACCGCCGGAGAGCTCGTCGATCGGCCGGTCGGCGATCGCCAGCACGTCGGTCGACGTCATGGCCTGAGCGACCGCCTCGTCGTCGCTCTTGGTCCACTGCCGGATCCAGCGGGTCCGCGGGTACCGGCCGCGGCCGACCAGGTCGGCGACCGTGATGCCTTCCGGCGCGGTCGGCGACTGCGGCAGCAGGCCGAGCTTGGTGGCGACCTCGCGGGTCGGGATCGACTGGATGCTCTTGCCGTCCAGCAGCACCGAGCCCTTCGACGGCTTCAGCAGCCGGGCCAGGGTCTTCAGCAGCGTGGACTTGCCGCAGGCGTTGGCGCCGACGATGACGGTGATCTTGCCGGTGGGGATCTCGACCGACAGATCGTCGATGATCTGCCGCTGGTCGTAACCGACCGCGAGGCCCTCGGCCGCAAGACTGTGTCGTTGCACGGAGTTCTCCATCTCAGCCACCACTTCCCACCCGGTTCGTCCGAGCCAGCAGGTACATCAGGTACGGCGCTCCGACGACTCCGGTCACCACGCCGACGGGCAGTTGCGTGTCACCGAAGGCGTGCTGCGCGATCAGGTCGGACAAGGCCACCACGAGCGCGCCGATCAGCGCGGACGAGATCATCGCCGGTCCCGGCGACCGGGTGAGCCGGCGCGCGATCGGCGGACCGACGAAGGCGACGAACCCGATCGGCCCGGCCGCCGCGGTCGCGACGGCCGCGAGGAAGACGCCGACCACGATCAGCCCGAGCCTCGAACTCTCCACCCGCAACCCCAGCCCGTACGCCGTTTCGTCGCCCAACTGCAGGATTCGCAGCCGGTGCACGAGCCATACCGACAGCGGCGCGGTAATCACCAGCGTGATCGTCATCGCCTGGACGTTCGACCAGTCCCGTCCGTTCAGCGAACCGGTGAGCCAGATCAGCGCCTGCTGGGCGATCTCGACCCGCGCCTTGGTCAGCAGGTACGACGTGACGCTGGTGGCGATCGCACCGATCCCGATCCCGATCAGGATCAGCCGGTAGCTCGACACTCCGTGCCGCCAGGCCAGGACGTACATGATGAACGCGGTCAGGATCGCGCCGGCGATGGCGAACCCGGACACCGCCAGCCCGGTCATCCCGAGGGTGACGATCGCGAACACCGCGAACGCACTGGCGCCGTACGTGACACCGATGATGTCGGGGCTGGCCAGCGGGTTCCGGGCGATGCTCTGGAAGATCGCACCGGACATGCCGAGTGCGGCGCCGACCATCAGGCCGGTGAGTGCCCGCGGCAGCCGCAGCCGGTTCACGATGAACTCGGTGGCCTTGTCACCGCCACCGAACAAGGTCTTCACCACGTCGATCACCGGGATCTTGAAGTCACCGAGTGACAGCGAGACGCAGAAGGTGGCGAAGACGAGGATCGCGAGGACGACGATGACGGCGACCGTGCGCGCCTGCCGGACCGCGCGAGCCCGGCTGATGATCTGGATGGCTTCTTCGGCGGTCGTCACAGGTCAGCCAGCTTCCGCCGGCGAACCAGCATGATGAAGAAGGGGGCGCCGATGATCGCGGTCACGATGCCGACCTGCAGTTCACCGGGCAGGGCGACGACCCGGCCGATCACGTCGGAGCCGAGCAGCAGGATCGGGGACAGCACCGCCGAGTACGGCAGGATCCAGCGGTAGTCGGGCCCGGTGATCAAGCGCGCGACGTGCGGGATGGTCAGGCCGACGAAGCCGATCGGACCGGCGGCCGCGGTGGCGGCTCCACAGAGCAGCACGACGACGACCGCGACGAACAGTCGCGCGAGCCCGACGCGCTGGCCGAGTGACTTGGCGACCTCGTCACCGAGCGACATCGCGTTCAGCACCCGGCCGCAGAACAGGGACAGCACGATCCCGATCAGGATGAACGGCGCGACCTGGCTGGCGATGTCCGAACCGCGACCAGCCAGCGACCCGACGGACCAGAACCGGAACTGGTCGAAGGTGTCGACGTCACTGATCAGCAAGGCGGTCGTGAGCGAGCCGAGCATCGCGGTCAGCGCGGCACCGGCGAGCGCGAGCTTGACCGGCGTCGCGCCCTCGCGGCCGAGTGAGCCGAGGAAGTAGACCGCCACCGAGGCCGCGGCCGCGCCGGCAAAGGCGAGCCAGACGTACGCCGTCAGGCTGGCGAGGCCGAACCAGTAGATGCCACCGACAACAAAAAGGGCGGCGCCGCCGTTCACCCCGAGAATTCCGGGGTCGGCGAGAGGGTTCCGGGTGACGCCCTGCATCAATGCACCGGACAGCCCGAGGGCTGCGCCGACCAAAAGTCCGATCAGCGTTCTGGGCACACGCAGTGAGTGAATGATTACGTGATCGGTATTCGACTCGTCGTAATGCCGCAAAGCGTCGAGCACCGTGGACAACGGAATCTGCTTCGATCCGACCGCGACACTCAGCAGAATCACCAGGACGAGCACGGCGAGACAGCCGATCAACCCGAGAACCAGCGTGGCGCGCCTCGTCCGGCGCGGGCGTGCCGATGCGGCAGCGGTCGCGCTGGTGTCGCGACGGGCGGAATCGACCGCGACGGAATCGACTGGCGGCGGGGGCGCTGGCATCAGGCTTTTGGGATCCTCTTAGGTAAGGCTAACCTCTAGGTGCTTCAGAATAACCTCACCTTCCCCGAGTACGCATCCGAGTCTCGCCAGTGCTGGTTGGGAGAAACCCGAATGACCGCAGTCGCCACGCAGCCGATCGTCTTCGAGGCGGAGTTCGTCACCGTCCAGGCGGTCGTCGACCTGAGCCCCCATCTGCGCCGCGTGACTTTCGTCGCACCGCGGATCGCCGAGGCCGTCACCGCCGGTCCCGACCAGCGGATCAAGGTCCTGCTACCGCCGCCGAGCGGTGCCGAGTTCACGCTCCCGTCAGGCCCGGACTGGTACGCCAACTGGTGCGCCCAGCCCGAGGCCGACCGGTTCATCATGCGCACCTACACGGTCCGCGAGCTTCGCCCCGAGCAGTGCGAGATGGACATCGAGTTCGTGCTGCACGGCGTCAACGGACCCGCCTCGGCGTGGGCGACCAACGTCGTACTGGGTGACTCGGTCGGGCTGATCCTGGCGTTCGCGGTCGACACGACCAGCGCCAAGGGCCTGCTGAACTCCGGCGTCGACTACGTGCCGCCGAGCACCAGCAAGCACCGTGTGCTGATCGCCGACGAGACCGCGCTCCCGGCATTGACCGGCATCCTCGAGCAGTTGCCGCCGGACGTGCACGCGACCGTCTTCGCGCAGGTCCCGGACGAGCGTGATCGCCGTCCGCTGCCGACGCCCGGTACCGCCGACGTCACCTGGCTCAACTCGGACGACGAGACGATGCCGTTGCTCGAGGCCCTCAAAGCAGCCGACCTGCCCGCGACCGTCGACTTCGCCTGGGTGGCCGGTGAGTCCTCGATGATCAAGGCGGTACGGCGGCATCTGGTCAACGTGGTCGGCCTGCCGAAGCCGGCGATCTCCTTCCAGGGTTACTGGAAACGCGGCGAAGCGATCGGCTAGCTCTCAGTAACCCCACCAACGTCCGAAGAACCGCAGTGCAAGGTCGGCGTGTTTTCGGACGTTAGCCGCACGACGGGGTCGCTACTGACTCAATTGGTTGCGGAGGGCAAATTTCTGGATCTTGCCCGAGGCGGTGGTCGGGAACTCCTCGACCACCCGCCACACCTTCGGGACCTTGTGCCGCGCCAGTCGCCCGTGCAGGAACTCCTCCAGCTCGGCCGCGGAGGGCGTCGTACCGGCTGCTGGTCTGACGAAGGCAGCCACCTGTTCGCCCCAGTGATCATCGGGTACGCCGACCACGGCGACGTCGGCGATCGACGGATGGGTGGCGATCAGCTGCTCGATCTCCCGCGGGTAGATGTTCTCGCCGCCGCGGATGATCACTTCCTTCAGCCGGCCTTCGATCCGGCAGTAGCCACGCTCGTCCATGCTCGCGAGGTCGCCGGTGTGCAGCCAGCCGTCCTCATCGAGGGCAGCGGTCGTCTGGACCGGATCGTCGAAGTAGCCCGCCATCACGTGATACCCGCGGGTCCACAGCTCGCCGACCTCGTCCACCGCCGCGGGCGCACCATCGCCGGGCCGGACGATCTTCACCTCGGCTCCGGGCAGCGGCCGGCCGATGGTCTCGGCCCGGTCGTCGGGAGTGTCCTCCAGGCTCGTCATCGTGATCACGGGCGAGGCCTCGGTCTGCGCATAAATGATCGCCAACGGAACCTCGAGGGTCGCCTCAATCCGCCGTACCAGCTCGGGGGCGACCGTGGCACCGCCTGACACCGCGTAGCGCACCGAGGAGAGATCGGTGCTGGCGAAGGCCGGGTGGCCGAGGATGGCCAGGTACATCGTCGGTACGGCGCAGAACTGGGCGCCGCGCTCGGACTCGATCAACTGCAGGTACAGCCCAGGATCGAAGCCTGGCAACAGAACCTGGGTGCCCAGACTGGTCAACGGAGCAAGCGTTCCCTGCACACAACCCGCGGTGTGGAACAACGGCATCGTGTTGACGAACACCTCACCCGGCTGCATGTCGAAGGCGCGGACATACGACAGCCGCGCGTTGTTCGTGATCGACCGATGCCGGAGTACGGCGCCCTTCGGAGCCCCCGTCGTACCGGAGGTGTACTGGATCTGTGCCGGGTCGTCGGGCTGGACTGTCGGGAGCGCCTGAGTCGGCGACCCCGATTCGCGGAAGCTCTTCCAGTCCTCGAAGAGCAGCACCTCGCGCAGGTCGGGGAGCTCGTCGCGGACGGCGGTGAGCGTGTCGAGCATCGGGTTGCCGCGGTACTCGCGGATCAGGAAGATCCCAGCCGAGCGCGACTGCCGGAGGAGGTGCACGAGCTCTCGCTCCCGTAGCGCTGGGTTGACCGTCACCAGGGTCAGACCGGCCAGACCGGCGGCGAACTCGAGCAGGGTCCACTCGGGGAGGTTGTTGGCCCAGACGGCGATCCGCTCACCAGGTGCGAACCGGCCGAGCAGGGCTTGCGCGACTTGCTCGGATTCGGCCAGCAGTTCGGCGTAGCGCCAGCGGCGCCGGTCAGTCGGAGTGCCCTCCACCAGTGCGACCGTCGACGACGCCTGCTCGGCCGCCCAGCGCAGGACGGACCCCACCGTCTCCTCAGCGATCATGAGCTTCTCCCGTCGATCCAGAACGGCTCCGCTGGCGCCGCACCGGTCAGCCAGTAGGAGTCGAGCTCCTCAGCCGTCCAGCCGCGTTCGGTGAGGATCTCTCCGTCGGTGAGCATCCTGCCGGTACACGTCCGCGGTTCGCTCGTCAGGATCTCCATCGCGGCGTCCACATAGATGTCTACCCGCCGCCACTGCGTCGGGTCGCCCATCCGCTCAGCGCCCCAGTTCCGGGTCGCAGCGGTGTCGACGGGCGCGGCCGGCCAGAGGGCGTTGGCAGCGACGTTGTCGGCCAGATGCTCGGCAGCGATGCCGAGCTGCAGCCGGCTCATGCCCATCTTGGTCGTCATGTACGCCGCTTTGCCCGGTGTGGCTGTGGTCGTCACCTCCGGGCTGTTGGTGAGCAGATGTCCCCAGCCCTGCTCGACCATGTGCGGGAGCGCGTAGTACGCGGCCAGGTAGGCAGCCCGCACGTTCACCTGCCACATCAGGTCGTACCGCTTCGGTGGCGTGTCGATGACGCGCTCCCACCACAGCGCACCAGCGTTGCTCACCACGATGTCCACCCGGCCGTACTCGTCCACCGTGCGCTGGATCAGCCGCTCGACCTCAGCCTCGTCCCGCACATCAGTCCGTACGGCGAGGGCGCGGCCGCCGAGCGCCCGCACCTCCTCGGCCACCGAGTGGATCGTCCCTGGTACGCGTGGATCCTCGGTCTCGCTCTTCCCACTGACCACCACGTCCGCTCCGGCCTGGGAGAGCGCCAGCACCAGCGCACGGCCGATCCCCCGGCTGCTCCCGGTCACCACTGCGACCCGTCCGGACAGCTCACCCTTGTGGTCCCGCCCTGGGCTCAAAACTTGGCCTCCAGCCAGTCAGCCGCGCGGTCGAAGCCGGCGGTGTTGTTCAGCTCCAAGGCGATGTCATGGCCGGCACATGCAATCGCTGTGAGGGATTCGAGCACCATCGTCGCAGCGTCGATCCGCGCGGGCGCCCGGACAATGTCCCCGGCGAGCGAGATCCAGGGCACGCGATTGTTCGCCGTACCAATTCCTGTGCGTTGACCTGCAGAGTTACGCTGCTGCAATGAGTGAGCTGTCGGCCCTCAGCTACCTGGTGCTGGAGCGGCTCGACGCCGTGGTCGAGTCGATGAGCCGCCGCGTCTACTCGGAGCTGCCGTTCTACTCCGAAGGCGATGTCTCGGCAGTCGACCTACGCCGGTCGATCTACAGCAACCTCGTGCCGGTACTGCGTAGCATGAGCGCCGCCGAACCGCTTGACCTCGGACCTGCTCGAGCTACCGGCCGTGAGCGGGCAGAGCAGAACGCACCGCTGCCAGAGGTGCTTCGCGCGTTCCGGATCGGCTTCGAGGAGCTCTGGCATGACCTAGTGACGGCAGCGCGGACCACGGGGATCGCCAGCGACACCAGTCTGGTCGACGCGGCGACCACAGTCTGGCGGCTGGCGGGTGAGTGCACCGACGCGCTTGCTATCGCCTACCGTGCGTCCTCGACCGAGCTCGCCGTACAGCTCGAGCACCGACGGCTCGCACTGCTCGATGCACTCTTCCTTGGCACCACTACCGATACCACCACCCTGTGGGAGATCGGCGAGGCACTCGGTACGCCGCTCAGTGGGCGTTTCCTGGTCGCGATCACCAGAGCCGGAGACGGTCCTGAGCTGACTGCGCGGTTACGACGGCACGGCGTTCACTCGACGTGGCGCTGGCAACCGGACGCACTGACCGGGCTGCTGTCCATCGGCAGTACGGCGGAGGCCGGCGTACTGGATGACCTTGAGAACTGTGCAAGTGAGGACATGGGTGTCAGCGCGCTCTTCGAGCATCTGCGGGACACTCCGCGAGCACTGCATGATGCGCGGATCGCTCTGACCACTCTGACTCATCGTGGCGGCAAGGTGGTCCAGTACGACCCCAGCCCGTTGGCCATGCTGGTCAGTGCGGCACCTGTCGAGGCGGAGCGGATCAGCGCCGCCGTACTGGGTGAGCTACTCGCACTCGGTGTACATGAGCGGTCGGTACTGATCCAGACGCTGCGGACGTGGTGTGCCAACGAGGGGTCACCCAGTCGGACGGCTGAGCAGATGCACTGCCATGCCAACACGATCCGCTACCGGCTGCGGCGGATCGAGACGCTCAGCGGGCGGTCACTGCGCGATCCACAGCAGCTGGCTGAGCTGGTCACCGCACTGAGCGCGCTACGAGTAACTGCTTACTGACCTGGCGATCCGGGAGAGCTGAGGGGGCAGAGTCCCCAGCTCTCCCGGACCACCTTCAGAAGCCTGAGTCTGCTACCTCAGGCGGGGTTCTCCGCGTGGGTCAGCGTCTCCCACGCCACGAACAAGGCGTTCGTACCGGCGGGCCGGTTGGCCTCGGTGAGTGCCTGGGTGTTCGCCATGGCGATCCCCAGACGGGTGTGCAGTGCGTTGTAGCCGACCTCGGTGATCGGGCCGAGGCCACGGTTCACCGAACCGCCACACAGCCAGGACGGGACCGCCTCGGCCTGACGCTCGTACTTGGCCTGGAAGCCGAGTGCCTGGCGCAGGCGCTCGCCGTACGTCGGGTAGAGGTCGATGCCCTGGATCCGCGAGGTCTCCAGCACGTGCGAGATCGCGGAGATGCCGTAGCCGGTGTGGACGAAGTCGCGACAGGTCTCCTGAGTCAGACCGGTGACGAACGTGCCCTGCCCCTGCCAGTAGCTGACGATCTTGTCGCGGGTGTTGAGGTTCTGGCTCGGCACCGTCTTCGGCAGCGCGCCGTCCGAGGCCAGGTACACGTACGCCGGAGCGCGGTTGGCGAACAGCGAGAGTGCCTTGTCGTAGATCGTCTTGTCCTCGAGGAACACCCCGATGCCCTGCAGGGCCTCGATGATGGTCAGCTCCCAGTTGCCGTTGGAGTTGGAGCCGTTGATGATCTCGGGCACGTAGACGTTGCGCAGCATGGTCCCGAAGCGGCCCGAGTTCGGCCAGTTTCCGTAGACATGCTTGATGATCTCGGCCGCCTTCGGCCACGACGACGCGGCCCAGCCGGTCTGCAGCGGCGCGTTGCTGTTCGTGTGGTCGGTGATCGTCGCCGACCAGGCATCCATCAGCGCGATGGACTTCTGCGCGTACCGCACATCGCCGCTGATGTACCAGATGACTGCGTCCGTGTACGCCGCGATCGCGTCCTGACGCTCGTTGGTGCAACCGAGGTTCGGGTCGGAGTACGGGCCGCACTCCACCACCGCACGCGGAGTCGGGGTCCGCGACAGCGAGCCGTACGCGCTGTTCTTGGCCTGGTTGTAGGCGTCGGTCCACGGCTGCGCACCGGCCTGGACCTTCGCCTTCACGAAGTCCAGCTGGGCCCGGCTGACACCGACTCCAGGATGGGCGAACACAGCCGGCGCGGCCGGTGCGTTGACGGCATCCGAGGACTGCTCGGCCGTGGGAGCTGCAACTGCCGGGCTGCTCAGAGCGCCGGCCACCAGACCGGCACTGACGAGAGCCACCAGAAGGGGTTTGATTCTCATGGGCGGATTCCTTGCGTGTGGGGGCGGAAGGCTCTGCAGTCCCCCCAGAATCCGCAGAGTCTTTGCGAAAGTTTGACGACGGACCGTAAGGGCGTCAACATCTCAGCAGCATTAATTCACGCTGGAACAATTCATCCTGTTTTCCCAGTTCAGTGGAACTAAGTGAGGACTTGTCCCATGAAAAGACGCCAGTTCCTGCTCGCTGGAACCGCAGTCATGGCCGCCCCGGCATTACCCTCTGTCACCACTACCGCTGCGGCCGCTCCGCCATCGAGCGCGCTCCCGCCGCGGGCCGACATCATCGCGGTGGTTCGCCGCGTCGCCGACCAGTGGATCGCCACGCACAGCGACTCCGGCGACAACGGCTGGGCCCGCGCCACGTTCTTCAGCGGCCTGATGGCCGCGTACAAGCTGACCGGTGAGGTGCGCTACCTGAATTACGCGCGCGCCTGGGCCGAACGGCACAACTACGGCATCCCCGGCGGCGTCACGACCCGGCACGCCGACAACCACAACTGCATCCAGACCTATCTCGACCTCTACGAGCTCGAACCGTCCGCCAACAAACTGACCGCGGCGACGGACACCTTGAGCCGGATGGTGAACAGCACCAAGATCGACGACTGGTGGTGGTGCGACGCGCTCCACATGGCGATGCCGCCGTTCGCCCGCATCGGCCGGCTGCGCGCGGATCCGGCGTACTGGACGAAGCTCTACCAGCTCTACAACTACACCAAGCGGACGCGGAAGCTGTGGATCACGTCGAACGGACTGTGGTACCGCGACGACCGTTTCCTCCCGACCGGAATTCTTTCTCCCAACGGGAAACCGGTCGTCTGGTCGCGTGGCGACGGCTGGGTCGCGGCCGCGCACGTGAAGACCCTGAAGGCCCTTCCGGCCGATCAGGCGAATGTCGCCGAGTACAAGACCGGCCTGACGCAGCTGGTGGGTTCGTTGCGGTCGATCCAGCGCTCGGACGGTTTCTGGAACGTCAACCTGGCCGACCCGCAGCACCTGCCCGGCCCGGAGACCAGCGGTACGGCGTTCTTCGCGTACTCGTCGGCCTATGCCGTCCGGACCGGATTGTTGCCCTCGGCCACTTATTTGCCGATGGCGGCCAAGGCCTGGAACGGGATGGTGGCCACCGCCGTACATGCGGACGGCTTCCTCGGCTACGTGCAGAAGGTCGGCGACCGGCCGGAGTCGAGCCAGCCGATCACCTACGACTCGACCGCCGACTTCGGCGTCGGCGGCTTCCTGCTGGCCGGCGCTGAACTCGCCCAGCTGACCAGCTGATCACCGGCACCCCTGGCGGCCGCGGGGCGTCAGGGGTGACCGAGTTCGCGACTCGGCTCAGCTCAGGTGACCGGCCAGTTCGGCTGCGCGGATGCCGGCGGCGTCCAGGAGCGCGCCTGCGGTCAGTACGCCGATGCCTCCCAGCGACTGGGCGCGGATGACCGAGCGGACGCTCGCGCCGTCGAAGGCGATCGTCAGCTGGATGGCCAGCGTGCCGGGGTCCTCGGCGCCGGCCTTGACCAGCTCGCGGTGGAAGAAGTCGGTGAGCTGCTGCTTGAAGTGCCGCGCCACCACCGAACCCGGGTGCTCCGGATTCTTCAGTTCGACCGCGGTGCCGACGTACGGGCAGCCCAGGAAGTTGCCGTGAGCAACCACATCGTCCTGGCGCTCGAACACGTCCAGGATCCGCTCCCGCGGTGAGCGGTCGTCCGGGCCCGGCGTCAGCAGCGCCTGGTAGCCGGGGCCGCGGCTGGCCAGGCTCTCGGCGATGAGCTCGTCCTTCGAGCGGAACAGCTGGTACATCGACTTCTTCGAGACTCCGGCGGCCTTGCAGAGCGCATCCACGCCGATGTTCACGCCGTCACGGTAGAAGAGGTCGCCCGCTGCCTCGAGGAGGCGTTCGCGGGGTGTCGCCGAGCTGCTCATACGACGAGGGTACCGGCTCGATTTGAATTCGGAAACAGATCGGTTTACCTTGCTGGAAACAGATCGGTTTCCTTCTTCATTGGAGCGTACTCATGACCTCTCTCGACGGTGCTGTCGTCCTCGTCACCGGCGGACAGCGTGGTATTGGCAAGGCTCTCGTCGACGACCTGCTCACCCGCGGGGTCGCCAAGGTCTACGCGACGGCCCGGACGCCGAAGCCGAGCACCGACCCGCGCGTCGTACCGCTGCCGCTGGAGGTCACCGACGTTGCCTCGATCGCGGCGCTGGCCGCAGCGGCGCCTGATGTGACGGTGCTGATCAACAACGCCGGCGCGGGTGCGCCGGACACCTACCTGGACGCGCCGACCGACGAACTCCGCGCTGTCTTCGAGGCGAACTTCTTCGGTCCGCTCGAGGTCACCAAGGCCTTCGTCCCGATCATCGAGCGCAACGGCGGCGGCCACATCCTGAACGCGCACTCGGCACTGTCCTGGGTCGCGCGGCACGGCGCCTACTCCGCCACCAAGGCAGCGCTCTGGCACCAGTCGAACTCACTGCGGGTCGAGCTGGTGAACCGTGGCATCGGTGTCACCGGACTGCACATGGGGTACGTCGACACCGACATGACGACCGGAGTCCCAGGGCCGAAGACGCAGCCGGAGGACGTCGCCAAGCAAGCCCTCGACGGGATCGAGTCCGGCGCCTACGAGGTGCTCGCCGACGACACCGCCCGGTGGGCCAAGCAGTCCGTCTCCGGTGACCTCGTGGCGGCGTATCCCGAGCTGCAGAAGAGCTGACAACGCGGTGTCCTGAGTCGGGAGTTCGGCGAGTGCTGGAGGTGTCCAGGTGCGTGCATCGCAAGGCGGAGAAGCGTCCTCGATGCGGGGTTCATCGTGGACGTTTCTCCAACGCCGCGAGGTGCGTGCCTGGGCGCCTCCAGTGCCGTCGAAGTTCCGACTCAGGACACCTGGTCCGTTGGGCGCAGGGTTCGGACCGCTGACCGCACGGTTGCGGTCCGACCCAAGCCGCCGAGGCGGTAGGTCGCTTACCAAGAGTCTGACAGTCTCCCCGCCCCGGAGGTCCGCCCATGCCTCGACGTCTTCTTGCTGTGTCTGTTGTAGCCACTCTGCTGGCTTCGACAGTCACTGTGCAGGCCCATGCGATTCTTCCCGCACTCCGAGATCCAGGAACCGGCTGTGCGGCAGCAGCAGTCGGCTACACGCCGGTGCTGGAACTGACGCTGCCCGAGAAGGCAGGGTGGCTCGACAAGGAACTGCCGTACACCCTGGACCGCCGTACCGAGGTCGGCTCGAACTTCGACCGCGTCGGCTACTGCCTCGAGCTGAACGGGCCGGACGGACCACAGCGCGTGTGGTCCGCGATGGAGCCGTTCTCCACTGACGCCAGCAAGATCGGACTGCCCACCAAGGCCGGACAGGTCACCAGGCAACGGGTGGACGACCTTGAGGTCGCGTCCAACGTGCCGAATGTGACCACTGGCCTCGGACAGACCGGCTATCTGGAGATGTGGCCGAACACCTACGCCGAACAGACCAGCACCCAGGTAGCGAACACCTCCCCGATCACGTACGACGTGGACGACAGCCCGACCACTGGTGCGTACGGGTCGTTCCAGATCTCGCAGATCGGTGCGACCCGGCCGTCCAACGCTGCGGCGAAGACGGTGCTGGCGATCAACTCGTTCACCCAGCCGGCCGACGTACCGCTGTCGATCGGGATCGGGACCGCTGCGTCCGGGCAGCCGGACTGGACGTTCGCTGGTAACTCCGCGCGGTACACCCAGCGCAAGCTGACTGCCTTTGTGCGGACGTCGCTCGTTTCGCTGTCCGAATCGCCACAGGATCGGCAGCTGATCCCACGCGACGCAGCGAATGGCGCCAACGTGCCGGTGGCCGGGCGGATCACTGATCCCCAGGTAACCCAGGTGCAGTTGCGGGTGACCAGCAATGGGCACACCGACACGTACACCTCGCAGTCGCGCGACTTCCGGTTCACTCCGCGGATCAGGGCGGCACTGCAGGAGTACAACTTCGAACTGCGTGCACTGGGCAGCGGAATCGACCGGGTGGTGGCTCGCCGTACCGGTGTGGTCTCGGGTGACGTGTTTGTCATCCAAGGCCAGTCCAATGCGGAGGCGGCCAAGTTCAACGGCAATGCGAACGTGGAGGAGTCACCATGGCTGCGTAGCTACGGCACTCCGACCTCGGACGGGCAGATCTCCGGAGCAGACCGGGTCTGGCACTACGCGACTGGTGACGTGACAGTGCAGTCCGGCTCGGTTGGACAGTGGGCGATCCGGATGGGCCGGCGGATCGTCGACACCTACAAGGTGCCGGTCGCGATCGTTCAGGGCGCACATGGTGGTCAGCCGATCAGCTTCTTCCAGCGGAACGACGCGAACCCGGACGACCTCACCACCAACTATGGCCGGCTGCGGAAGCGACTGAAGGCTGCCGGTGTGATCGGTTCGGTGCGCGGAGTGCTCTGGTACCAAGGCGAGAGCGACAACGACAACGCAGCAGTGCACGTAGCTGGGTTCCGGGCGTTGCTCGCGGACTGGCGAGCCGATTTCGGCAGTGCGACCCGCTACTACGTGAACCAGGTCCGCACGTCGCCCTGCAACAACACCACCAGCATCAGCCTGCGGGAAGCGCAGCGTGCACTCGGCGACACCGACGGCGTCACCCTGCTCTCCACCACTGGGCTGTCCGGTCACGACGGCTGCCACTACGCGTACCTCGGCGGCTACCGCGACCTGGGCGACCACAACTTCGCAGTGATCGCCCGCGACCTGTACGGCGGCACCTCGGCCGGTGTGTCCGCACCGAACCCGGCCTCCGTCACGGCGACCGGCTCACAGCTCGTAGTGAAGCTCCGCACGAGTGACCCACTCACTGTGGCCGCAGGGTCAGCTGCGGGCTTCCGGGTCGAGGGCTCTGCAGTGACGGTGTCTTCGGTGGCCTACCGCGCCGGCGGAAGTCTGGTGCTCACGCTGTCCGGTCCGGCAACCGGAGTGACCGCTCTGATCTACCAGAGCCACATCGGAGCCGGACCCTGGATCACCAACGCCACCGGAACCGGCCTGCTCGCCTTCCGGCTGCCCGTGAGCTGAACCCTGCCCGACGTACTGGGTGCTGTCAGCCCAGTACGTCGGTCGCTTGGTGGGTGCGGTCGACACCCTCGAGCAGCATCGTGACGCCGTCGGAGTTGTTGGTGCGGAGCGGCAGGATCTCCCGGTACGCCGGTGAGTCGTACCAGCCGCGGGCACTCGCGTAGTCCGGGAACTCGATCACGATCAGGGTCCCGGCCCACTCGCCCTCCACCGGCTCCGGCTGATGACCGTGGATGATGAAGTGCCCGTCGTACGGCTGGAGCGTGGCGTCGATCCGCTCCAGGTACTCGACGATGTCGTGGCCGACGTTGACGTTCTGCAGGTTGGCGATCGCGTAGTGAGTCATGGCATCAGCGTCCGCCGGGGAGCGCCGTTCGGCGACTACCTCTGACGTCATCGTGGCTGGGTGATCTGCTGTCGACGTACAGTCGATGGCATGTCAGTCACAGGGGGAACGCCTTCCATGCCTGCCGGGGAGGTGGAGGAGCGCATCGGCCCGTACCGGTTGATCCGGCGCCTCGGCCAAGGTGGCATGGGCGTCGTCTACCTGGCAGAGGGACCGGACCTGCAGGAGGTCGCGGTCAAGGTGCTGCGGCCGCACGTCGCGCACGACGAGACCGCACGCGCCCGGTTGCAGCGTGAAGCGACCACATTGCAGAAGGTGAGCCACCCCGGTGTGGCCGGCATCCTCGACCATGACCTGGAAGCCGACCGCCCGTACCTGGTGACGCGGTTCGTCCCCGGTCGTCCGCTGGACGAGCAGGTCGACGACCGTGGTCCGCTGACTCCCCGCAAGTGGCTCCCGCTGGCCGGCTGTCTCGCCGAGTCGCTGCAAGCGATCCACCTGGCCGGAGTGATCCACCGCGACCTCAAGCCCGGCAACGTGATGATGCTCAACGGCAAGCCGGTGATGATCGACTTCGGCATCGCCCAGGCCGCCGACGACCTCCGCCTCACCCAGACCGGCCTCGTGATCGGCACGCCGGGCTACCTGGCACCCGAGCTCATCGAAGGCGAGATGGTCTCCGAGTCCGCCGACTGGTGGGGCTGGGCAGCCACCGTGACGTTCGCCGCCACCGGCCGCCGTCCTTTCGGCAAAGGCCCCTTCGAAGCCGTCCTGCACCGAGTCCACACCGGTCAGGCAGATCTCGAGGGTCTGGACCCCCGCCTCAAGACTCTGCTCGCCGCAGCCCTCGCTCCGAAGAAGCAGGACCGCCCCACCCAGGCCGAGATCATGACCGGCCTCACCCGCTACGCCGAAGGCCGCGACGCCCTACCACCGCGCTCAGCCCCAGCCGCAGCAGACACCGTCCAAATGCATCCCCCCACGCGCCAAATGACCCGCGTGATGCCCACCGAGGAGCCGGACCCGGTTACCCCCGAGCCCTCCCCCACCGAGGTAGCCAATCTCGTCCCCCAAGTCATTCCACCCCTCTCCGCGTTCTCCCCCATCGCCAACAAGGTCCGCGACGCAGCCGCCGCCCGCAAAGCCACCAAAGCCGCAGCAGCCGCAGGCGCCGCCGGTTCGGGCACCGGCCTGGCCGCGGGCACTCCGGGTGCTGCTGGGGGTTATGTCGCAGGAGCCGGCGGCGGTGCAGTCGCAGGCACGGGTGCTGGTGGTTGGGGCCCAGGCGCTCACCCAGCGACCTACAGTCCCGCGCCCGTCGCGGCTGCACCTGCGGCGATGCCGTTGGGTTACCAGAGCACGCCGCAACCGATAGCGCCGTACCAGGCTCCTCCTCGTGACGTAGCGCCGTACAGGCCGCCGTCGAAGGACGTCGTGCCGCACCAGCAGCCGGCGCAGGGTGTCGAACCACACCGAGCTCCTGCGACAGGACGCCGTACGGCGGTGGTGGTTGGACTGATGGTCGGATTGACCGGACTGATCGCGCTCTACCCGTTGCTGGGCGCGCTAGCCGCCGCAGTGTGCTTCGTGATCGCGCGAACCGTCGACCGCAGCAGTACGGCGTTGATGCGCCGCCGCCAGGTCCGCGGACGCGCCGGACGCTCAGACAGCGTTGTAGCAGTCGCCTCATCACCAGTGCAGCTCGTAACAGCCGGACTGATCACTCTGGTCTGCATGATCCTGCCGCTCGTGATGGGCACAGTAGTCGGCGGCATCGTCACTGGCGTGACCGCCACGGCCAAGAGCCTCACCTGGCAGCCCTTGTCTGCAGTGGGTTTCGCCGCCGCCGGCCTCACCGCACTCTTCACCGCCTGGTGGGGTCCGGGCGGCAACTCCCTCCGTCGCGGTGCCCACATCACCGCCCGCAACATCTTCCGCCCTCGCTGGCTGGCCACCACCGCAGCCGTCATCTTCCTCGCCATCGGCGCCTACGGCTTCTACGAGGCCAGCCAAGGCGCTGGCTCCGACTGGGCCCGCAACCCCGTCGAGAACGTCACCTACCAGCGCCCCACCCTCACTGACCTCCGCCAGGCCCCGTTCATCCGCGACATCCCGATCATCGGCCTCAACTAACACGCACAGCCACGGCTAGTCGGACAAACGAGCTCGCCCAAGCCCCACCCCTCGCCTCAGAGCGAGATGATCGGCATCTTCCATCGGGTGTTCCCACGCCACGCACTGTCCCGGGCCGCCTCAGCCAAGTGCGCGATGTCCCCACGATCCGAGGTAACACAGGTCGCGCCTTGCTGCAGACAGCACGCGACAACCTGAGCATCGACCACGTCAGACCGGCCGGCGATCGCCAGCAACTCACCAACCCAAGTCGCCAACTCCTGCGTGAGCGGCACGACCTCACATCCCTGGATCAGTCGCCGAAGTCCTCGCTGCTGCTGACCACGCCAAACCTGTGCCAGAACGGCGGCGGGCACGGTCGGCTCGAGGCCGCGTGTCAACGCACGCAGATGCATGGCCCATAGCCGAGAGTCGTTCCGCTCGGCTGCAATCAGCGCACCGGCGTCATACACCAACCGTGTCACGCCTGAGGATCCTCCATTGCAAGGCGGTCATCAGCCGCCTCCCGCTGCGCCTCGGCCAATGCTTTATCTGCCCAGTCGAGGTCAGCGGCAGCGATCGCGCCGTGCTCGGCCTCCCAGTCCGAGACCGCTTCCAGCCCGCGATACAGCCGTTCGCTCTTCTCGATCAGCTCATTGACGTACGCGGACGGCGTCGTGTGGGCGCTCCGCGCACGGCGCTCGACTGCCGCCCAGGTCTCCGCATCGAAGGACAAGGTCTTCTTCTTGACCGCCATGGCATCAGCTTAGCGCAAGTATGACCACGGTATGACCGTCGGCTGCCTGGGGTGGGCAGCCGACGGTGGGTTAGAGCTGGACCATCTGGGAGCGTTCGGGGCCTACGCCGACGGCGGAGATGCGGGCGCCGCTGAGGGACTCGACGGCGCGGACGTAGGACTGGGCCGCCTTCGGGAGGTCCTCGAAGTTGCGGCAGCCGGTGATGTCTTCGGACCAGCCGTCGAACTCTTCGTAGACCGGGGTGGCGTGGTGGAAGTCGGTCTGGGTCATCGGCATCTCTTCATGCCGGACGCCGTTGACGTCGTACGCGACGCAGACCGGGATCTTCTCGCGACCAGTGAGCGTGTCCAGCTTCGTCAGGACGAAGTCGGAGACGCCGTTCACGCGGGCTGCGTAGCGGGCGATGACCGTGTCGTACCAGCCACAACGGCGGGGGCGGCCGGTCGTCGTACCGAACTCGAAGCCCTGCTGGCGCAGCCACTCACCGTCGGCGTCGAGCAGCTCGGTCGGGAACGGGCCCTCACCCACACGGGTCGTGTAGGCCTTCACGACCGCCATCACGCGGTCGATGCGGGTCGGCGGAATCCCGGTACCCGTGCAGGCACCGGCGGAGATCGCGTTCGAGGAAGTGACGAACGGGTAGGTCCCGTGGTCGACGTCGAGCAGCGTGGCCTGGCCGGCCTCCATCAGTACGGTCTTGCCGTCGTCCAGCGCCTTGTTCAGCAGCAGGCTGGTGTCGGCGACCATCGGGCGGAGACGCTCGGCGTACCCGAGCAGCTCGTCCAGCACCTCGCGGATCTCGACCGCACGCCGGTTGTAGACCTTCACCAGCAGCTGGTTCTTCTGCTCCAGCGCCCCGGTGACCTTCTGCTCCAGGATCTTCTCGTCGTACAGATCCTGGACGCGGATGCCGATCCGGTTCATCTTGTCGGCGTACGTCGGTCCGATCCCGCGACCCGTCGTACCGATCTTGCGGCTGCCGAGGAAGCGCTCGGCGACCTTGTCGAGAGTCCGGTTGTACGGCGGGATCAGGTGCGCGCTCGCGCTGATCACCAGCCGGGACGTGTCCACGCCGCGCGCCTGCAGCGCGTCCAGCTCCTCGAACAGCACACCGAGGTCGACCACGACCCCGTTGCCGATCACCGGCGTCACACCGGGAGTCAGGATGCCGCTCGGCAGCAGGTGCAGCGCATACTTCTCGGTGCCGATCACCACCGTGTGGCCGGCGTTGTTACCGCCGTTGAACTTGACCACGTAGTCGATGACCTCGCCCGTGTTGCCGAGCAGATCGGTCGCCTTGCCTTTACCCTCGTCGCCCCACTGGGCACCGACGAGCACGATTGCGGGCATCTCAGCCCTCCTCTGAAACGGTGAAGCCCGGAGACGTTCACCGATCGTTCATCCGGTGACGCTTCCAGGCTCTTACGACCGAAGCCTACCGGACCTCGGTCCACCGACCCGATTCCTTGTCCGGCCGCGCGGAACAACCACTTGAAGTAAGTGTTTCATCACGCAACGGGTTGCCAATTTCCGTGATCACGTGCACACTCTTAGTCAGCGGCCCGCCGAAACTGCCGCAGGGGACGGTTCCGGCGGGCCGCTTCCTCATTTCTTGAGGCAGACAGTCTCATTTCTTGAGGCAGACAGGCTTATGTCTGGCTCAGGACAGCTCCGCCGGGTTGGCGTCGAGCCACTCCTGGACCCGCCGATCGGCCTCTTCGCGAGACACGTTCTCGACCTTCGTGAGGATCGCCCAGCGATGCCCGAACGGGTCGATCACCGTCCCGAACCGGTCGCCGGTCATGAAGGTCTGCACCTGCTCCACCGGCTTCGCTCCCGCCGCGATCACCTTCGCGTACGTCGCGTCCACGTCCGGCACGTAGTGCACCAGCGACGAGTGCACCCACTCCCCGTTCGGCGCCTGCAGCCCGATCTGCGGCATCTGGTCACTGAGCTGCAGCATCGAGTTCCCGAACAGCAACTCCGCCTGACCGACGCGGCCGTCCGGCAGGTCCTGCCGGCTGATCACCTGGGCGCCGAAGACCTCTTCGTAGAAAGCGATCGCCTTCGGGCCGTCCGGAACCGCCAGGTACGGCGTGAGCGAGTGATAACCGTCGGGGATGGGATTTACTACGCTGTTTTTGTCGGTGTCCGTCGTCATGCTCTTAGTCAACCCGTCGACCGCCGGACCGGTCTTGTAAGAAAGCGACAGCCCCTGTGAGCCAGCCCGAAGACAGTATTGATGACTGACCCCACCCCACCACCTCGGTCAGGTGAGAAGGGCATCCTGCACCCGAGGGAGCAGGCCCGGCATCGCACTCTGAACCGGCTAGCTCCCGGCCCCGCGGCCGGTCGGTTCGTGGAGTGGTACTGGATCGTCGAGTGGGACCTGGACGAGCCCTACACCGCCGAGGTGCTCCCGTTCCCGAGTGTGAATGTCACCTTCGAGCAGCCCGGCGGTGCGTTCGTGAACGGCGTCTACACGCGCAAGTTCGAGCGGCAGCTCAGCGGCCGCGGCCGGGTCTTCGGAGTGAAGTTCTGGGCCGGCGGCTTCGGTGCGGTGACCGGGCTGGACGTCGCCTCCTTCAGCGACCAGGTGGTGCCGCTGACCACCGTCTTCCCCGATGACGACCGGCTGTCCGACCTCGTGTTCGCGGAAGAGTCCGACGTACGGCGACGGGCTGTGTTCGAGGCGTTCCTCAGTGATCACCTCGCTCCGCCGGACCCGTCGTACGAGCTGGTCCGGCGGATCGTCACGGCCATGGCCGAGGACCGTTCATTGGCGCGGGTCGACGAGATCACCGACCGCTTCGACGTACCGATCCGGACGCTGCAACGCCTCTTCCGCCGGTACGTCGGCGTTGGGCCGAAGTGGGTGTTGCGCCGTTACCGGTTGCACGACGGCGCCGAACTGCTGGCGCGCGGCGAGGTCGCCGAGCTGGCCGAGCTGTCGGCCGCCCTCGGGTACTTCGACCAGGCGCACTTCTCCAAGGAGTTCAAAGCCCAGATCGGCCTGACACCGGCCGAGTATGCGGCCCGGGCCGCCGCGGATGAATCCTTTCAACTCAGGTCTTGACACCCGCTCCACGGCGTCCGTAGCGTGCGCGGCGTGAGAAGTTAACACTTCTTCACGTTGAGTTCACGTTAATCGACGATATTTCCAGAGCGTCGTCCGCTCCGTGCTCAGGAGGAACCGTGGCATCCGTATTCGAGCGTTCCGTCAGCCGTCGGCGTCTCCTGCAGCTGACGGGTGGTGCGGTAGCGGCCGGCACGCTCGCAGCCTGTGGGAGCAGTTCGTCCGGCGGCAGCGGCGGCACGCTGAAGGTGATCGGCGCAGGCAGCCAGGAGGCCGGTCTGCGCAAAGCGCTGGACGAGTACAAGGCGAAGAACCCGGATTTCGACTTCAATCTGTCCTTCTCGCCGGCGGATCAGTTGCAGACGGCGCTGCGGGCCCAACTGGCGGCCGGCAACGCTCCCGATCTGCACGCGGTCTATCCCGGCAACGGCAGCGCGATGTCGATGGTCCAGCTGAGCAAGGCGAAGCTGCTCGCGGATCTCAGCGACCAGGCCTGGACCCAGAAGATCCCCACCGGGTTCAAGGGCGCCTACCAGCAGGACGGCAAGACCTACATCTTCTCGCCGGGCACCAGCGTGCTCGGCGCCATCTACAACAAGAAGGCCTTCGCGGCGGCCGGGGTTCAGCCGCCGACGACGTGGAGCGAGCTGCTGAAGGTCTGCGAAACCCTGAAAAACAAGGGCATTGTGCCGCTGGCACTCGGCGCGCAGACCCCGTGGGTGACGCAGCTGATCAACTACGCGCTGGTCCCTGGCACGGTCTACGCCAAGCAGCCCGACTTCGACGACAAGATGGCGGCGGGCTCGGCGACGTTCGCAGGTTCCGGCTGGGCCGACGCGATGAACAAGTACCTGGAACTGCAGAAGCGCGGGTTCTTCAACGACAACCCGAACGGTACGACGTACGAGCAGGCCACCTCGATGGTCGGCACCGGCAAGGCGGCGATGGCCGTCCAGGTCTCGGCCGTCCTGCAGGCCTACCGCGCGGCCGCACCGAAGCCGGACGACCTCGGGATGTTCCCCTTCCCCGCGACCGACACGGTCGCGGACAACTGGATCCCGGGCGGCATCGTGGTCGGCCTCGCCGTCAGCGCCAAGAGCAAGAAGGCCGACCAGGCGCGCAAGTTCATCGAGTTCTGCGGGCAACCGGACGTCGTCAGTGCCTGGGCCGAGGCCGTCGCCTGCGTCCCGCTGTACTCCGACGGCGAGGCCAAGGTCGACCCGGTCCTGAAACCCTTCCTGCCTTACCTCGCGGACAACAAGGCGGTCCCGTTCATGGACCAGCGCTGGCCGAACGCCGAGGTCCAGCCGACCCACTTCGCCGTCGTACAAGAGCTTCTCGGCGGCAAGACCACGGTCGACGGCGCCCTGAAAAAGATGGACGAGGCCTACCGGAAGACGGCATGACGGTACGACGATTTGGCGGGCGCGGTGGGATCGCGCCGCCATGGTTCTTCGCGGCGCCGGCCCTGCTCGTGTATGCGCTGGTGATGCTCTATCCGAGCATCGTCGGCGCGGGGTCGGCGTTCACGGACTGGTCCGGTGTCGGCGAGCAGCGGTCATTCGTCGGCCTGGCGAACTTCCAGCAACTGCTCCACGACGACCAGGCTCTTGGTGCACTGCGGAACACGCTGTTCCTCACGGTCGCGATCGTCGTCGTACAGAACGGGCTGGGACTGCTTCTGGCGCTCGGGGTCCACACCGCCATCAAGAGCCGGATGGTGCTGCGAGTGATCTTCTTCGCGCCGGTCGTGGTCAGTCCGGTGATGGTGTCGTTCCTGTGGAAGTACGTCTACAACCCGGCGCCGGACGCGGGCCTGAACGCCGCGCTCGGGGCAGTGGGTCTGGGTTCACTGCGGCAGGACTGGCTGGGCAACCCGTCGTTGGCGATCTGGTCGGTCGCCTTCACGGTGATCTGGCAATGCGCCGGCTACTCGATGGTGATCTTCCTGGCCGGACTGGAAGGCGTGCCGCCGGAGCTGCACGAGTCGGCGATGGTGGACGGCGCCGGGACGGTCGCGCGCTTCCGGCACATCACCTGGCCGTTGCTGGCACCGGCCGTGACGATCAACGTGATGCTGTCGACAGTCGGTGGGCTGACCTTGTTCACCCAGATCATCGCGATGACGAACGGTGGTCCCGGCTATGCCACCGACACGTTGTCCACCGTGCTCTACAAACAGGCGTTCGTGTTCGGCAAGTTCGGCTACAGCACCGCGGTCGCGCTGGTGCTGGCGATCTTCGTCGCGGCGGTTTCGTTCATCCAGATCGGCTACCTGCGTTCGAGGGAGACGGCCGCATGAGGACGGCGTACCGGCCACGCACGTTCGTCCTGGAGCTCGTGATGGTGGCCGTCGCGGTCGCCTTCCTGTTCCCGGTCTATGCCCTTGTCACGCTGGCGTTCAAGGATCCCGGCCAGATCGCGAACGCGCCGCTGTCGCCGCCCGACCCACCGTCGGTGGACAGCTTCGGCACGGCCTGGCAGTCGGCGTCCCTCGGGTCGGCGTTGCTCAACAGCACCCTGATCACCGTGTCCAGCGTGCTCGCGTTGATCGTGCTCGGATCACTCGCGGCGTACTTCCTCGCGCGCCGCGCCTCGCGACTGAGCTACAGCCTCTACATCCTGTTCCTGGTCGGGATCATCCTGCCGTTCCAGCTCGGCATGATCCCGCTCTACCAACTCGTCAACGACCTCGGCCTGCTCGGCACGTACCAGGGCATGATCCTTTTCTACACAGGGATTCAGCTGCCGTTCACCGTGTTCCTGTACACCGGCTTCATCCGGTCCCTGCCGGCCGACTACACCAACGCGGCGCTGATCGACGGAGCCTCACACCTGCAAGCCTTCCGCCACGTGATCTTCCCGCTGCTCCGGCCGATCACCGGCACCGTCCTGATCCTGAACGCCGTCCACATCTGGAACGACTTCTTCACGCCGTTGCTCTACCTGGGCGGCTCGGGCCGAGAAACCGTGCCGGTCCGGATCTTTGCCTTCGTCAACGAATACACCTCCGACTACGGCTTGGTCGCGGCCGGCCTGGTGCTCGCCGCCCTGCCGATCCTGCTCGTCTTCCTGGTCCTGCAGCGCTATGTCATCCGTGGCTTCTCCAGTGGTCTGAAGGGATAACCGGTGACCGAAGATCTGAGACCCGCAGTGAGGCTGGCCCGACGCCGGTTCCTCACCCTTACCGGCGCCGCCACCGCGGTGGCGTTCGGCACCAACCTGCCGGGCACAGCCCTGAAACCGTCCGGCAGCCTGACCGGCAACCCCTTTACGCTCGGCGTTGCGTCAGGTGACCCGCTGCCCGACGCGGTCGTGATCTGGACCCGCCTCGCGCCACGGCCATTCGAGCCGCTGGGCGGAGCGCCGTACAAGAAGGTCGGTGTCGACTGGCAGGTCGCTGCTGACGAGCACTTCCGCAAGATCGTGCGCTCCGGCCACGCCACCGCTCGGCCGGAGTTCGCGCACAGTGTGCACGTCGACGTCCGAGGCCTACAGCCCGGCCGTCACTACTGGTACCGCTTCCGCGTCGACGGCTACCTCAGCCAAACCGGACGCACCCGTACGGCGCCCGCGCCCGGCCAGCGTGGTGGGCGGCTGACGCTCGGTGTGAGTTCCTGCCAGTCCTGGCCGGACGGGTACTACACAGCGCAAGGGCATCTGGCCGACGAGGACGTCGACGCGGTGGTCTTCCTGGGCGACTACATCTACGAGTACGGCGTCGCAGCGGCTGGCGGGCTCCGGAACCTGACCGACCCCGTCCCGGACCAGTTCCGCACCGAGGCGGACACGCTCGACCGGTACCGCCTGCAGTACGCGCTCTACAAGTCGGACCCGAACCTGCAGGCGGCCCATCTCAACGCTCCCTGGATCACCACCTGGGACGACCACGAGGTCCAGGACAACTACGCCGGGCTGACGTCGAAGAGCAACGCTCCGGTCGAAGACTTCCTGGTACGGCGTGCCAACGCCTACCGCGCGTATTGGGAGCACCTGCCGCTGCGCGGACCTGCCCCCGAGGGACCGAACTACCTGCTCTACCGGCGTCTCACCTTCGGTCGGCTTGCCGAGCTGAGCGTGCTGGACACGCGGCAGTACCGATCCGACCAGGCAGCCGGCGACGGGTGGAAGGCGGACTCCGACGCTCGTCGTGATCCCGCGCGCGTGCTGGCCGGCGCTGAGCAGACGCGGTGGTTCCTGGCCGGTCTCGATCGCTCTCGTGCCACCTGGAACGTGCTGGCCAACCAGGTGATCATGAGCCGGATGGATCTCGACCCGACCCCGGCAGACCTCTACAACATGGATGCCTGGGACGGCTACGGCGCCGAGCAGAAGGTGATGCTCGACGGTCTCGCCGCCAACCGGCACCGCAACCCGGTCGTCCTGACCGGCGATGTGCACGCGGGCTACGCGATGGACATGAAGCGCGACTTCGCTGATCCGTCGTCGCAGACCTACGGGGTGGAGATCGTTCCGACCTCGTTCAGCAGTGGTGGCAACGGCGTCGACGTCTCGGCCAACGGCCAGAAGTTCCTCGCCGCGAATCCGCACCTGAAGCTGGTCAACGAGAATCGGGGTTACTCCGTGCTCCGGTTCACCGAGCGAGAGCTCCGCGTCGACTTCCGCGCGGTGCCCTACATCGACCGGCCGGACGCGCCGGTCTCCACCATCCATTCGTTCGTGGTCGAGGCCGGCAACCCGGGTCTGGAGGCGGTGTGATGAGGGCGCGCGCGATCGTCGTACTGGCTGCAATGGTGCTGGGAGCAGTTGTGCCTGGAAGTGCGGATCGGCAGTCGTTGACTCTCGCGACTGATGTCGCGCAGGTCGCGGTGACGCCCGTGCCGTGTTCGACCTCAGGCTTCGAGTTGCGCTTCGGCAACAGCGGAAAGACTGCTGTGTACGCCGATGCCTTCCTCGACGCCGGTACGTCGCTGACTCTTTCGCGCAAGCTGGTGTCCAGCTATCTCCCGCCGGGCTACACCTTGAAGGTCCCGATCAGCGTCAACGCGCCCCGGGGCACCACACCCGGCAGCTACTCGATCGTCGTCAAGGCCGGAGGCCAGAAGCTCACGCTCCCGGTGCAGGTAGGTGAGCCGCCGACCGACACGACCGGCAACCTCGCCCGCTACGTGCCGGTCACCGCCTCCAGCGAGCACCTGCCGGTCTATCCGGCCTGCGGCGCCGTCGACGGTGACCGCGACTCCGAGCACTGGGCCAAGACCACCGGCTGGAACGACGCCACCAAGGGCAACTTCCCGGACTGGCTCCAGGTCACCTTCGACCAGCCACAAAGCGTCGGCCGAGTCGATCTGTACACCCTCAACTCCAAGCAGTACCCAGCTGCCCGCTACGGCCTGAAGGACTGGGACGTCCAAGCCCAGGTCGGCGCCAACTGGCAGACCGTCGCCGAGGTGCGAGGCAACACAGCAGGCCTCAAGAGCTCCACCTTCACCCCAATAACGGCCACCGCGATCCGCATCCGCACCCTCGCCAGCAACGAAGGCCCCACCTACTCAAGAATCGTCGAACTAGAGGCCTACGCGGGTTAGCCTTCGGCCGGTCGATCTGACCACGGTGGCCATCAGGACCGAGAGTAGGCCGGCTAGTAGCGCGACGGCGAAGCCGTAATGCGGGCTGTTCGCGTCAACGATTCGGCCGGCGAAGGCGGCGCCGAGGGCGATGCCTGCGGCGCTTCCTGAGTTCAGCCAGGTGAACGCCTGCGTCAGTACGGTCGGTTCCACGGATGACTCGGTCATCACTGCCGAGAGGGTTTGGAACGGCGCAATCGCTAGCCCTGGCAGGGCTAGAGCGATTCCGACCGCCCAGGGCGCATTCACGACCAGCAGCGGCATTGTCGTGACCGTTAGGACGCTCAGCGCCAAGACGAACTGGTTGCCGACCGCCATGGGCCAGCGTCTGGCGCCATAGACCAGCCCGGCGACCAAGCTGACCAGACTGGTGATGCTGTAGAGCGGACCGGCCAGTGCTGGCGTTCCGCGCTCCACCGCATAGGCGGTGACCGACACCTGCATGCTGCCGAAGAACAGCCCGATGCCGACGGTGGCGGCGACCAAGGAGAGGAATCGCTTGTGTAGCAAGGCACTTGAGCTCACCTGTTGACCAGCCAATGCTGGTGGCGGAGCTGTCCGACGCTGTGCCACCAGGCTGAAGCCGCCGGCCAGAAGCAGGCTGGTCGCCAGCGCAGTGCCAGCTACTGGGCTCCACAACGAACTCACGAGGCCGACCAGACCTGGGCCGACCAGGAACGCGATGCTGGTGCTCAGAGCCTCCAGTGCGAAGGCCGACGACAGCAGTCCTGAGCCTCTGAGTGCGTAGGCCCAGCGGGCAGACGTCTGCGCGCCAAGCTGCGGGAGAGAGCCGCCTGCCAGGACACCTGCTCCGACCAGCACCCACAAGGGCGTCTGCGAAACGGTGAGTCCGATCAGCACCGCCATCGCCATCGCATGCGTGAGCAGGATGATGGGCAGGGTGCGGGTCTGGCCGAAGCGGTCGATGAGTTTGGCGACCTGTGGGCCGCCGACCGCCTCGGCGACGGCGAAGCCGCCCGTGACGGTGCCGGCGATGGCGTAGGAGTCAGTGGATGCGTGGACGAGCCAGACGATGCCGAGGCTCGTCATGGCGATCCCGATACGGGCCGGTGCGGCCGCTAGGTAGAACTTCCATGCCCCGGGAGTACGTAGTACCTGGGCATAGGTGATCCGTCCGGTGAGTGCCGGCACGGCAAAGCCTTCCGCTGCCCGTCGGGGCGGGGACAGACCGTGGGCGTCCTGCTTCACCGGTCCGTCGAATCCGCCTACAACCGTCCAGTGTTGGCAGGAAGTGGGGACGCACACCGCCTGCCGGCTCTGTCAACGGGCAGAAATCATCGTTTCAGATTGACGTTGCTCAGCTTACCGTCTTTCAGCACCGGTACGGAGTGACTCTCGTCTACCTCGGCCGCGATCCGGACGTCGTCGGCATACCCGTACTGCGTGAGCTCGCGACCGCCGGCGCAGTCGTGCAGGAGAGTGGGCAGCTCGTCGGCGACCGCGTCGTACGCCGCCGCTGCCGCCCGGGCCTCCGGTGACAGCTCGTCGGTCTCGAGTGCACTGAGGAAGCCACCTGCACCCCAAAGGTCCTCGACGGCCGGTCTGAGCGACCCGTCCGGCCAGCGCTCTCCGGCGGCGATCGCTACGACCTTCAGACCCGGATCTGCGGCTAGCCGCTGGTTGACCCAAGCTGCAGCCGCCAAGCGGTTCCGGAGTGAGACGGCGATGACGGTGGCACCACTGTCGCTGAGCTGCTGGGTGATGGTCGAGCCGTTGGGTGACGGGAGCACCAGCCGGGTGACTCCGGTCGCCTTCCGGATGGTGACCGGGGACAGGCTCACGTCACCGGGGCCGGCTTGGGACCGGCCGACGGCGAGGTGAGCGTCGTACTGCTTGGCGTAGGCAACGGCAGTCTCGTCACGCCAGCGGTACGGGTAGACGTCGATACCGAGGTCGGTGGCGACGGTGACGGCCGTGGTGAACGAGAGCACGTCGACGACTGCCACCAGGTTGCCGGTCACCACGCCGGCGCCGACCGGACCCCAGTCGAAGCCGACGCGGAAACCGCGCTGGGAGTACGGGCTGGTCATCCGTCGCATCCTGCCGTCGGGTGACCAGCCCGGCAACCTGGTTTCAGGCCAGGGCGTCCGCGGCGGTCGCGGACGAGTCGCGCAGGAAGGTCGTGCAGCGTTCGGCCTCTTCGGTCTCCCCGATGATGCCGGCCGCCTTGCCGAGGACGGCCAGGCAGCGCAGGAAGCCGCGGTTCGGCTCGTGCTCCCACGGAACCGGCCCGTGGCCCTTCCAGCCGTTGCGCCGGAGCGCGTCCAGGCCGCGGTGGTATCCGGTCCGTGCGTAGGCGTACGCCTCGATGGTGTTTCCCTCGGCGAGGGCCGCCTCGGCCAGCGTCCCCCACGCCAAAGAGGAGGCCGGGAACTTGGCCGCGACCTCCACCGCGGGGGCACCGGCGGCGAGTTCCGCCGCGGCCGGGTCCACTGGGAGTAGTGTCTCGGGTGGGCCTGAGAGCAGATTGTTCAATTCCATAAGCACATCTTCGCCGATCACGCCGCCGGCCCGGCACGTGACCGTCTGACGAAATCCGTTGACCGTTCACCGACCGGCCACGGATGCTTGAGACCCTGCGTCAAGACCGCCGTGGTTCCCAGCTACGGCCGGAAGGAGGCACCGGATGAGCGTCATAGTCCTGAACGCGTCATACGAGCCGCTGCACACTGTCTCGATCCAGCACGCCATCCGGATGCTGGTCCGCGAGGTGGCAGTGGTCGAAGAGGCGCACGGCGAGCGATACATCGGCCCCTTTCCGGTGCCCAGAGTGCTCCGCTTGGTCCGCTACGTCGTCACCCACTGGCGCTACGCCGCCGGCCGGATGAAGTACAGCAAGCACGGTGTCCTGCGCCGCGACAAGTTCCGCTGCGCCTACTGCGGTCTCGAGAACGCCGACACCATGGACCACGTCCAACCCAGGTCCCGAGGCGGCCGCACCGAGTGGCTCAACGCGGTCGCCGCCCACGCCTCCTGTAACGAGCGCAAGGGCAACCGCACCCCCGGTGAGGCCAACATGCCCCTCCTCTGGCAACCCTGGGTACCAACCCGCGCCGAGCTCGTCATAGTCACATGACGAGCATTTTTTATGCCCTTTGAGAGTTCTCCACAGGTTGGAAGTCATGGTGAGATCGGGCCGCTGACTGCTGCACCTTCTTGGTATGAATCCTCAACTTGCAGTGATGGCCAGCCTTCGGGGTGGGGTGTTTCGGCGGGCGGATGCCCGGGCTTGTGGATATGACGACGCGGATATCGACTACCTGCTGGCGAGCGGCGGGTGGCGGCGGATCCGGCACGGGACGTATGCGGAGCAGGGTGCGCTCTCGGTGGTGACGCCGGAGGTGCTGTATGTCCGGCGGGTGCATCGTGCGCTCCAGGCGACGGGTGGCGAGGTCTTCGCGAGCCATCAGTCGGCCGCGGCGCTGCATGCGCTGCCCGTTTGGGGGCTCGACCTGTCGACCGTCCACGTGACGGCTCCCGCAGGGCGCCGCGGCCGCGTGGGCAGCGTGTACCGGCACATCCGGGATCCGGTCGGTCCCGGCGTACTGGTCTGGAACAGGTTGCCGATGGTCTCCGCAGCGCGAGCAGTCGCCGAGGTCGCGTCGTCAGCACCGACGATGCCGGCGATCGCCCTGGCCGACGCCGCCCTGTACGCCGGTCTCGTCACCAAACGCAGCTTGCGCCGAGCCGCCGACCTCCTCGAGTACGGCGGCGGCCGGGCCCGCGGCGTCCTCGCCCACTGCCGCGGTGCGGCCTCGGTGGCCGAGTCGCGACTGCGGTTCATCCTCGGCACCGCCGGCCTGCCCGACCCGGCGAGGGCCTTGCCACCGGATGTTGAAGTACCGGAGCTCGAGGCCGCGCTCTGGTTCCCGGATCAGCGCACGCTCGTCGAGTTCGAGCCGCGCCGGCCCTATTGGTTCGCGGAGCCCGACGAGGACGTCGAGCACCCCACACCGGCGCCCACCGCAGACGGTCCGCCACCAGTCGAGAGGTGCTGGATCTCCTGGCCCGACCTCGACCACCCGAAGACCGTGCTCGACCGCATCACGAGCACGTTCGAGCGGGCGGTCCGGCGGACCGACATCCGGCACGTCGATTTCGCCCGGATGTGACGAAGGGGCCCATCGCCGCAGCGACGAGCCCCTTCGAAGTCCCAGCGCAAGCTCAGCAGAACCCAGCCCTGGAAGGAGAAACCGTGATGTCAGCCGTTCAGCGAGGTGCCGGTGGAGCGAAGGCTCTCGCAGGCTTCCTTGATGCGGTCGGCCATGCCGGCCTCGGCGGCCTTGCCCCAGGCGCGCGGGTCGTAGGCCTTCTTGTTGCCGACCTCGCCGTCGACCTTCAGGACGCCGTCGTAGTTGGCGAACATGTGCGCCGCGACCGGGCGGGTGAACGCGTACTGCGTGTCGGTGTCGACGTTCATCTTGATGACACCGTGGTCGACCGCGGCCCGGATCTCCTCCAGGGTCGAGCCGGAGCCACCGTGGAAGACGAGGTCGAACGGGCGCTCCTTGCCGATCTTGGCGCCGACCTGGTCCTGGATCTCCTTGAGGATCTCCGGACGCAGCTTGACCGCGCCCGGCTTGTAGACGCCGTGCACGTTGCCGAAGGTCAGCGCGGTCAGGTAGCGGCCGTGCTCACCGGCGCCGAGCGCCTCGACCGTGGCCAGGCCGTCCTCGACGGTGGTGTAGAGCTTCTCGTTGATCTCGTTGGCGACACCGTCCTCCTCGCCACCGACGACGCCGACCTCGATCTCCAGGACGATCTTGGCCGCCGCGGCCTTGGCCAGCAGGTCCTTGGCGATCTCGAGGTTCTCGGTCAGCGGGACCGCGGAGCCGTCCCACATGTGGGACTGGAACAGCGGGTTCTCGCCACGCGCGACGCGCTCGGCGGAGATCTCCAGCAGCGGCCGGACGAAGCCGTCCAGCTTGTCCTTGGGGCAGTGGTCGGTGTGCAGCGCGATGTTCACCGGGAAGTTCTTGGCGACCTCGTGCGCGTAGGCCGCCAGCGCGACGGATCCGGTCACCATGTTCTTCACGGTGGAGCCGGACAGGTACTCGGCGCCGCCGGTGGAGACCTGGACGATGCCGTCCGAGCCCGCCTCGGCGAAACCGCGCAGTGCGGCGATCAGCGTCTGCGAGGAGCTGACGTTGATGGCCGAGTAGGCGAAGCGGTTCTGCTTGGCCTTGTCCAGCATCTCTGCGTAGACCTCAGGGGTGGCAATAGGCATGTCTCGCGGTACTCCTCACAACAAAGTTCCTGTGTGTTGAGCTCCAGTATCGCCGCCAGGTACTTCGTCGTACCCGGCGGCCCGTCTGCTGACCGGCCAGGTGACCGGGGAGCGAACAGCAGAAGAACAGACCAGTTGATGACAGGACCGGTCCAGTGTGTGTCAGGCCGAACCGGTCCGCGGGCCCCGTGGGGTGAGGGCCATGTGCAGCCGGTAGCGGTCGGCCCGGTAGGCCGACCAGGACAGCTCGACGACCTTGCGGCCGGCGAAGGTGGTGCGCTCGAGGACCAGCAGGGGTGCCCGCCTGGCCACGCCGAGAACCCGGGCGACGTGACCATCGGCGTTGTCCGCCCGGACGGTCTGCTCACCGGAGGTGACGACGACGTCGTACTCGCTGGCGAAGACGTCGTACAGGGTGCCGAGCTCACGGCCGAGCAGGCCGGGGAAGAGCGCGGACGGATAGAAGCCGACCTCGTAGGCCATCGGCGAGGCGTCCGCGGTGCGCAGCCGCTCGACCCGGATCACCTTGGTGCCCTTGGCGACCCGCAGGCCCTTCGCGGTCTCGTCGGAGGCCTCGATCTCGGTGGCCGACAGCACCACCGTGCCGGGTTCCAGGCCCCGGGCCCGCATCTCCCGGGAGAACGAGGTGAGGTGCAACTGGGAGTCGACCTGCGGGCCGGTGACGAAGGTGCCCTTGCCGTGCACCCGCTCCAGCGCGCCGGACTCGACCAGGTCGCTGATCGCCTGCCGCACGGTCACCCGGGAGACGTTCAGCTTGTCCACCAAGGCCCGTTCCGAGGGGATCGGATCCCCCGGATGCAGCTCGACATCGATCAGCCGTTCCAGCACCGATCGGACCTGGGCCCGCTTCGTCGCCACCATCGAAACTCGATCCTCCAGACCTGGGCGGGACTCGGGGGTGCCCCGGGACGCCGCTCACTGCTATCGTGCGCAGCATACCTGTTAAGACCAGATAGGACCAGTGATCTGAGTGGTGTCTGTTCCCGCCCCGGAAACCCAGATGGCGCGCGAGATTGCCGAACAGCCGGCCGCCCTGGCCGCGACGTTCGAGCATGTTCTCCCGCTGCGGCACGACATCACGCGGCTGGCCGCGGGACGCCGCAACGTCATCTTCGTTGCCCGGGGATCGTCCGACAACGCGAGCGTCTACGGGCGCTACCTGACCGAGATCCACGCCGGCCGGCAGGCCGCGCTGGCCGCTCCGTCGGTCGCGACGCTGTACGGCGCCAACCTCGACCTGTCGAACTCGCTGGTCGTGGCGGTCAGCCAGTCCGGGGCGACCCAGGAGATCGTCGAGACCGCGGAGTGGGCCAAGCGCAACGGCGCCGCGGTGGTCGGCATCACCAACGACGGCGACAGCCAGCTCGCCTCGACCGCCGACATCGCCCTGATCACCCAGGCCGGCAAGGAGCTCGCGGTCCCGGCGACCAAGACCTACACCACCCAGCTGGCCGCGATCACGGTCGTCGTCGACGCGCTCGCGCAGAAGCCGGGCACGCTGGACGCCGACATCGCCCGCGTTCCGGACGCGGCCGCGAAGATGCTCGAGGGTTCGGTCGAGGAGGCCGCCGCGCTGCTCGCCGCTGCGCACGACGTCCTCGCCAGCGGTCGCGGTCTGACCTTCGGCACCACCCTCGAGGTCGCACTCAAGCTCGAGGAGACCTGCCTCCAGCCGGTCCGCGGTCTCTCGTACGCCGACCTGAAGCACGGCCCGATCGCGGTCGTCGACGCCGACCTGGTCACCATCCTGGTCGCCGCCGGCGAAGGCCCGGCCCTGCCCGGCATGACCGAGCTGGCCGGTCTGGTCCGCGAGAAGGGCAGCAAGATCCTCGGCATCGGCGGCGACCCGAACTTCGCCTCCCGCTGCGACGTGAACCTGCCCGGCCCGGATCTCCCCGAGACTCTGGCCCCGCTGGCCCTCGTCATCCCCGCCCAGCGCGCGATCGAGGCCCTCGCCCGCAAGCTCGGCCTCGACCCCGACGCCCCGCGCGGTCTCCGCAAGGTCACCCAGACCGACTGACGACTTTGACTGTGCCCAAAGGCCACGGTTTCAGCTGCTGCTCGGAAGCATCCGAGCAGCAGGAATCGTCGAAGTAGCGGACAGAAGCTGGCCGCTTCTGCTGTGAGAGTAGAGACCTCAGCACAGCGGATGAGGGATGTGGGCAGATGTTGCGAGGCATGGCGACGGTGAGTTTCTACGCGGACGACGTGAAGGCGGCGCGCGACTGGTACGCGGAGCTCCTCGGGGTCGAGGCGTACTTCGCGGTTCCGACCGCGGAGGACCCGCAGTACGTCGAATTCCGGATCGGCGACTTCCAGGCCGAGCTCGGCATCATCAACGCCAAGTTCGCCCCGCACACCGTGGGCGGCGGACCGGCGGGATCGATCCTCTACTGGCACGTGGACAACGTCGAGGCGTCACTCGCCCGGCTGCTCGAACTCGGCGCCACCCTCGTCGAGGAGATCACCGAGCGCGGTCAGAACACCGGCTTCATCACCGCCTCGGTCACGGACCCGTTCGGCAACATCATCGGCATCATGAACAACCCGCACTACCTCGAGATCTTCAACGCCACCCGCGCCTAAGTCGCCCTCGAAGCCCACGCCAGTCAGTCGGCGTGGGCTTCGTCGTACCCGGACTGAGCACTGAGCACTGAGCACTGAGCACTGAGCACTGAGCACTGAGCACTGAGCACTGAGCACTGAGGATCGTCGGCATGCTCCTCGCCTCGCCTCACCCACCCCTCCGGCATCTCATGGGTTCACCCATCCGATGGTGGGTTCTGGACCCGCATGCGGGTGCAGAACCCACAAGCTCGTGGGGTAACCCATCAGATGGCGTGAGCCGGGGGCTAGAGGTGGCCGCGGTGTTTTAGGGCGGTGGTGATGTGGTCGGCGGCGCACAGGAGGTGCGGGAGGACTTCCTGGCAGAGGGAGTCGGGGGTTGAGCGGGAGGCGTGGGCGGAGACGTTGAGGGCGGCGATGATCCGGCCGCGGGAGTTGCGGATGGGGGCAGCCAGGGAGCGGAGGCCTAGCTCGAGCTCCTGGTCGACCAGGGCGTAGCCGTCGACGCGCGCCTGGTCGACGGCCGCGCGGAGAGCTTCGGGTGAGGTGACTGTGCGGTCGGTGAGGGACTCGGCCTGCAGGGACGACAGGTACGCATCCAGGTCGGCTGGCGGGAGACCGGACAGCAGGACGCGGCCCATCGAGGTGGGGTAGGCGGGGAGTCGAGCGCCTACCCCGAGGGCCACGGTCATGATCCGGCTGGTGGGGACGCGAGCGACGTACACGATGTCGGGGAGGTCGAGCGTCGCGATCGAGCAGGACTCGCGCGTTGCGGCGCTCAGCTCCTCCATGTACGGCCCGGCCAGCTCACCGAGGTCCAGCGAGGACAGGTAGGCCCAACCGAGCGCGAGCACGCGCGGGGTCAGCGAGAACTGGCGGCCGTCGGTGCGGACGTAGCCGAGCTGCTCGAGCGTGAGCAGGATCCGCCGCGCGGTGGCCGGCGTGATGCCGACGTCGCGCGCCACCTCGCTCAGCGTCAGCGCGGGCGCCGCGGTGGAGAAGGCGCGGATCACCGCAAGCCCACGCTCGAGACCTTGCAGGAAGGTCCCACTGGACGCCTCACCGGCCATCGGTTAACCTACTTTTCGTTGAAAGAAGAACTTTTCGCTCAGCGAAATCATAGTGGAGCCGCGCATGCCCCGTCCAGTCCCCCTCGACGAAGCGATAGCGACTCACGTCCACGACGGTGACACCGTCGCGCTCGAGGGCTTCACCCACCTGATCCCGTTCGCCGCCGCGCACGAGATCGCCCGCCAGGGCCGCCGGCACCTGAAGCTGGTCCGGATGACGCCCGACGTCGTCTACGACCAGCTGATCGGCCTCGGCGTCGCGGACGAACTTGTCTTCTCGTACGGCGGCAATCCGGGCGTCGGCTCGTTGCACCGCCTGCGTGATGCCGTGGAGAACCACTGGCCGCACAAGCTGGTCGTCCACGAGCACAGCCATGCCGGCCTGGCCAACGCGTACGTCGCTGGCGCCGGTCGACTGCCCTTCGCCGTACTGCGGGGCTACCGCGGCACCGACCTCGAGCAGCAGAGCGACATCATCAGCCGGGTCACCTGCCCGTTCACCGGCGAAGAACTGGCCGCGGTGCGAGCCGTGAACCCCGATGTGACGGTCATCCACGCACAGCTCGCCGACCGCGAGGGCAACGTGATGCTGTGGGGTCTCACCGGCGTCCAGCGCGAGGCGATCCTCGCGGCCGACCGGGCGATCGTCACGGTCGAGGACATCGTGGACGAGTTCCCCGAGCGCACCGGAGCGGTGATTCTGCCGGAGTGGGTGCTGAAGGCGGTCAGCGTCGTACCGGGTGGGGCGTGGCCGTCGTACGCGCTCGGCTACTCGACGCGGGACAACGACTTCTACCAGCAGTGGGATGCGGTGTCGCGTGATCGCGGCTCCTTCCTCGCCTGGGCCAAGGAGTATGGACTGGAGGCAGCTGCAGATGTCTGAGAGCTGGAACAGCGCGGACATGATGAACGTCGCCGCCGCCCGCGAACTGCATGACGGGGACGTGTGCCTGGTCGGTGTCGGTCCGCCGAACCTCGCGGCGAACCTGGCCAGGCACACGCATGCGCCCGACTGCCGGCTGGTCTACGAGTCGGGCGCGATCGACGCCAAGCCGCGCCGGCTGCCGCTGTCGATCGGGGACGACGACTTGGCCGCGACGGCGACCTCGGTGGTCTCGGTGCCGGAGATGTTCAACTACTGGGTCGGCGCCGGCCGGATCGACGTCGGCTTCCTCGGTGCCGCGCAGATCGACCGGTTCGGGAACATCAACACGACGGTGATCGGCGATCACGACGCACCGAAGACCCGGCTGCCGGGTGCCGGTGGCGCACCGGAGATCGCGGCGAACGCCGGCCGGGTGATCGTGATCGTGAAGCAATCGCCGCGAACGTTCGTCGGCCGGCTCGACTTCGTGACGAGCGTCGGCTACGGACCGACCGGCCGCGAACGGCAGGCGCCCGGCGCCGGTCCGACGCTGGTGATCACCGACCACGGCGTCCTCGAGCCGGACCCGGAGACCAACGAGCTGACCATGACGCGTCTGCACCCCGGCGTGACGGTCGAGCAAGCTCGCGCGGTCACGGGTTGGGACCTGAAGATCGCCGAGAACATCGAACCCGTCCCGGCACCGACCGAGGTCGAGCTGGACATGCTGCGCCGGTTGCGCGCCCGCGAGGTCATCGAGGCCTAAGGCAACAAGATGACCGAGTCGTTCATCCACACCTCATACGCCGGTCGCGTGGTCTTCGGACCAGGCAGCCTGCACCAGGTCGCCGCGGAGGTCGAACTCCTCGGCATTCGCAGCGCCCTCGTCATCGCGACCGGATCCGCACAGCAAGCAGCCAATGAAGTCCAAGCAGGATTGAGAGAACGTTTCGCCGGGCGCATCGACGGCGTCCGGCAACACGTCCCCACCGAAGTCGCCGAGGCGGCCCGGACCAAGGCCCAAGAAGTCCAGGCAGACGGCGTCATCGCCATCGGCGGCGGATCGGCCGTCGGGCTGGCGAAGGCGATCGCGCTGACCGCCGACGTACAGATCGTGGCGGTTCCAACCACGTACGCCGGATCCGAGATGACACCGGTGTGGGGTGAGACCAGCGGCGGCAGCAAGACCACCGGCACCGACCTGAGGGTGCTGCCGAAGACGGTCGTCTACGACCCTCAACTCACCCTCCACCTCCCACCCGCCGTGACTGCGGCGAGCGTCGCCAATGCGCTCGCGCATTGCGTGGAAGCCGTGTGGACGGAGAAGGCGAACCCGATCACCGAAACGACCGCGGTAGAAGCCGCTCGGGCTCTCACGACCGGACTGCGCGCGGTCATCGCCAGCCCGACCGACATAGATGCTCGAAGCAACCTCCTGTACGGCGCCTGTCTCGCCGGTACCGCATTGGCCTCCGCAGGCACCGGCATCCACCACAAGCTGTGTCACCTCCTCGGAGGCACCTACAACCTCCCGCACGCAGAGACACACGCAGCGGTCCTCCCCCAAGTCACCCGGGTGAAGGCACCCGAGGTACCGCGGGCGAAGGCACGACTGGAAGAAGCACTGCAAACCGACGACCTGGCAACGGGCCTGTTCGACCTGTTCGAGGCGGCGAAGGTTCCGACGAGCCTGCAAGCGCTCGGGCTGACGCGGGAGCAGGCCCTTGAGGCCGCTGACCGTTTCCCTGGCGACGTGGAAGAGATCGTGACGAGAGCGTGGGCCGGCACCAGGCCCTGAAGGAGCAGCACCATGAGATCGGCCTATTTGCTGGACGCCGTCCGCACCCCGGTCGGCAAACTCGGCGGCGCGCTGGCCGGCGCCCGCCCCGACGACCTGGCGGCCGTCACCCTGCAAGAGCTCACCCAAAGAAACCCGAGCCTCGACCCGGCCGAGCTAGATGACGTCATCCTCGGCAACGCGAACGGCGCCGGCGAGGAGAACCGCGACGTCGCCCGGATGGCTGCCCTGCTGGCCGGCTTCCCCACCAGCGTCCCCGGTACGACGGTCAACCGGCTCTGCGGATCGGGTCTGGAAGCCGCGATCCAGGCGGCCCGTGCCATCGAAACCGGCGACGCGAACCTACTCATCGCGGGCGGTGTCGAGTCGATGAGCCGCGCACCGTGGGTCCTCCCCAAGCCGGACAGAGCCTTCCCGCACGGCAGTCTCCAGGCGGAGTCGACCTCGCTGGGCTGGCGATTCATCAACCCGAGGATGCCGAAGGAGTGGACGGTCTCGCTCGGTGAGGCGACCGAACAGCTCGCGGAGAAGTACGGCATCACCCGGGAGGCACAGGATCTGTTCGCCCTCGAATCCCACGAGAAGGCCGCCAAGGCGTGGGCCGCCGGCACCTTCGACGATGAGGTCCTGCCGTGGGATCACCTCACTGAGATCCTGCCCAAGAAGCACACCCCGCTGACCCGGGACGAGTCGATTCGCGACGGCAGCACCCCGGAGCTGATGGCGAAGCTCAAGCCCGCCTTCCGTGACAACGGCACCGTCACCGCCGGCAACGCCTCCACCTTGAACGACGGAGCATCCGCCGTACTGGTCGGTGACGATGAAGCTGCCCAAAGGCTTGGAATCACACCATTGGCAAGGATCGTCAGCCGGGCGGTGCACGGCGTGGAGCCGCAGTACTTCGGCATCGGTCCGGTGGAGGCATCGAACAAGGCGCTGGCCAAGGCAGGCATCGGCTGGGACGACCTCACCCTGGTCGAGCTCAACGAGGCGTACGCCGCGCAAAGCCTTGCCTGCTTGGGCCAATGGCCCGAACTCGACCCGACCAAGGTCAACGTGAACGGCGGAGCGATCGCCCTCGGGCACCCCCTCGGCAGCTCCGGCACCCGCATTCTCACCACCCTCGCGCACGAGCTGAAGCGGCGTGGCGGCGGCTACGGACTGGCCACCCTCTGCATCGGCGTCGGGCAGGGGCTGGCCATGGTGATCGAAGCATGAAAGGTGACTCGATGGATCTGCAAGGAGACGAGCTGACGGCCGCGGTGGTGGCCAGCTTCGACGGGAGCATGGAGCCGCGGACCGCGGAGGTGATGAAGGCGCTCGTGCGGCATCTGCACGCGTTCGCGCACGAGGTCAACCTCACCGAGGACGAGTACTTCCACGCGATCGACTTCCTCACCCGCACCGGCCAGATCTCGAACGACAAGCGGCAGGAGTTCGTCCTGCTCGCCGATGTCCTCGGACTCTCGATGCTGACGGTGGGTCTGGGCAGTCCGGCGGCAGACAACGCGACCGAGTCGACGGTGTTCGGGCCCTTCTTCGTCGAGGGTTCACCCGAGGTGAAGAACGGCGACGACATCGCGAACGGCGCGCCCGGACTCCCGTGCCTGGTGAGCGGGCGGGTCCTGAACACTCGCGGCGAGCCCATAGCAAACGCCCAGGTGGAGACCTGGCAGGCCGACGAGGACGGGTTCTACGACGTCCAGAAGGACGGTCTCACCGGGCCACAGAACCGAGGCCATCTGACAACCGATGCCGACGGCAACTATTCGTTCTGGGCGGTGAAACCGGTCGCGTACCCGATCCCCGTCGACGGGCCGGTCGGTGAGCTGCTCCGCGCCGGTGGTCGCGGCTGGATGCGCCCGGCGCATATTCACTTCATGGTCGCTGCGCCCGGCTACCGCCGCCTGATCACCCACGTGTTCGAAAAGGGCGACCCGTACCTGGACCAAGACGCCGTCTTCGGCGTCAAGGACTCCCTCGTCACCGACTTCACCGAACATCCCGACGGCCACTACTCCGTCAACTACGACCTGGTACTCGCTGAGGAGTCGCGATGATCACCACCGACGTCCTGATCGTCGGCAGCGGCCCGGCCGGTGGAGCTGCCTCTCTCTTCCTGTCCTCGTACGGCGTCGACAACATCGTGCTGACCCGCTACGGCTGGACCGCGAACACCCCGAGGGCCCACATCACCAACCAGCGCACGGTCGAACTGATGCGGGACATGGGCATCGAGGATCAGGTGACGGGCAAGGGCACCGCGCATCACCTGATGGGCCAGACCGCGTTCTGCACCAGCCTCGCCGGTGAAGAGATCGGCCGGATCCGCACGTGGGGCACCCATCCGCGCCGCCTCGCCGACTACACCGAAGCCAGCCCAACACTGCCGCTAGACCTGCCGCAGACCCTCTTCGAACCGATCCTCATCAGTACGGCGGCCTCTCGCGGCGCGAAGGTCCGGTTCAACACGGAGTACCTGTCCCTCGAACAGGACGACGACGGCGTGACCGCGACCGTCCGCGATCGGCTCAGCGGCAAGACCTACCAGATCCGGGCCAAGTACCTGATCGGCGCGGACGGCGGCCGGAGCAAGGTTGCCCAGGACATCAATCTGCCGATGGCCGGCGCGATGGACATCGAGGGCTCGATGAACATCGTCTTCGAGGCCGACCTGTCCAAGTACGTCGCCCACCGGCCGAGCGTCCTCTACTGGGTGCTCCAGCCGGGCGCGCAGATCGGTGGGATCGGCGCCGGCCTGATCCGGATGGTCCGCCCGTGGACCGAGTGGCTGATCGTCTGGGGCTACGACATCACCCAGCCGGCGCCGGTGGTGGACGAGGCGATGGCGACCGAGATCGTGCACAACCTGGTGGGTGACGACACGATCGACGTGAAGCTGAAGGGCACCTCGGTGTGGAGCGTCAACCACATGTACGCCGAGAAGGCGTCCTCCGGCCGGGTGTTCTGCATGGGCGACGCGATCCACCGCCATCCGCCGAGCAACGGCCTCGGCTCGAACACGTCCATCCAGGACGCGTACAACCTGGCCTGGAAGCTCGCGCACGTCCTCAAGGGCCACGCGTCACCTGACCTCTTGAAGACGTACGACGAGGAGCGGACGCCGATCGCCAAGCAAATCGTCGATCGGGCGAACAAGAGCCGGACCCAGTTCGGTCAGATCTTCAAGGCGCTGGGGATGACCCCGGACGCCCCGGAAGGCCGCACGATCGAGTCCCGCAAGGACGACACTCCCGAGGGCATCGTGCAGCGCGAGGAGCTGCGGACCGCGATCGAACTCAAGGATTACGAGTTCAACGCGCACGGCGTCGAACTGGGCCAGCGCTATCGGTCGGCCGCGGTCATCACCGACGGTACGCCGGAACCGTCGTACGAACGGGATCCTGAGCTCTTCTACCACCCGACGACCTGGCCGGGCGCGCGCATCCCGCACAGCTGGCTGACCCGCGGATCCGACACCGTCAGCACGCTCGACGTGGTCGGCAAAGGCCGGTTCACCCTGCTCACCGGCATCGGTGGCGAGGCGTGGGTGAAGGCAGCCCAGTCGGTCGCCGAACAGCTCGGCGTACCGATCGAGCCCTTCGTGATCGGCCCGGGCCGCGAACTCGAGGACCTGTACGGCGACTGGGCGCGCGTCCGCGAGATCGCGGACAACGGCTGTCTCCTGGTCCGCCCGGACGCGCACATCGCCTACCGCGCGTCCGAGCTACCCGCCGATCCCACCGAAGCCCTGCAGGCAGCCGTCAGCCAGTTGCTAGGGCGTATCGCTTAACTCCGCGCCGTAGCGAGCATGTGCTCGGTGCGGTGCATCGGCGTGCTGGAGGGGAGGCCTCGATGCTTTTCCATCGTGGTCTTTCCTCCAGTGCGGCGAGGTGCCGTGCCGAGTGCAGCGCAGTAGGCGGGGAGTTGAGGGATATGCCCTAGGCCGCTGACGACTGCTGGGCCTCTGCCCGCTGCCGGGCATCGCGGAGAATCTGGTCGAGGATGGCCGAGATCTCCGCGGTCTCGGCATCCAGCAACGTGATCAACGCGACCCGCGACGACTCGGAGCGCGCTTCCAGAGCGGCCGCGCTCAAGGCGCGCACCGTCCCCAGCTCATGGATCAGTTCGTCCCACAGTGAACTCATCTACATCCCCTGTTTTCCCGTCACAAACCCAGTACGGCGCGCGTGAGGGCGCGCCGCCCCACCCGAGGGGCTGACTTTGGTCGAGAAGCCTCACTTCTGTCAGAGGAACAACGGCGCACCCGGCCCGGGGGTTACGCGTTACGTCAACAATCTCCAGCTGTGCGGGGGAACGGACTCTCCCTCGAAGCGGAATTCGTCGTCGCTGATGTTCAGCAACAGCACCCCGGACTCGTCACCACTGACCGACCGGAGCGCCATGGTTCGGTTGGCCAGGTGCTCGACGGTCGTCCGGCTCCGCGTCAGCCACGGGTTCCGCCGCCGTACGCCGATCAGCTCGTGATGCGTCCGGTACGTCGCCTCCCCGTACGGCGCGAGCTCAGCCGGCGACTCGGGGAACTCCGGCCGGATCGCATCGTCACCACCCACGCGATCCTCCTTCAGCCCCTGGAACCCCTGCTCGTCACCGGAGTACACACTCGGAACCCCAGCCACCGCGAACAGGATCGCCAACGCATGCCCGACGTGCCGCTCGTCCTCCAACCGAGTAGCGAGCCGGGTCACGTCGTGGTTGCCGACGAAGGTCTGCGGCACGAACGTGTCCAGCAACGCGTTGTGACGACCGAGCGCATACGACAGCTCGAAGAAGTTGCCGTCGTTCAGTGAACTCCAGATCGCCTTCCACAGCTCGTATTGCGTGACGGAATCCAGCCCGCTCGTAGCGACGTACCCGGCGTAGTCCCCGTGAATCACCTCGCCGAAGAACCACGCGTCCGGGTAGCGCTCCCGCGGCAACACCGCCCGCCAGAATTCCGCCGGCACCGCATAAGCCGCATCCAACCGCCACGCGTCGACTCCACGGTCGAGCCAATGCTCCAACACCTTTGCCACGTACGACGCGACCGCCGGGTTGCTGTGATCGAGCGCCACCAAGTGTTCGTGCCCCTCGAAGGTGTCCAGCGTGCCGTCCGCCTGCCGCCGGAACCAGTCGTCCGGAGCGTCGAAGGACCGAGCGACATGATTGAAGACCCCGTCGAGCGCAACCTTCAACCCTCGCTGATGCGCGGCCGCAACCAACCGATCGAAGTCCGCGTCGTCGCCCAGCCGCGGATCGATCCGCAGATGGTCAACCGTGTCGTAGCCATGGGTCTCCGACGCGAACACCGGCCCAAGTAGTAGCCCTGAGCAACCAAGTTCGATCGCATAGTCCAGCCAGTTCTCGATCCGCGGCAACCGATGCGCGGCCGCCGAATCCGCACCGGTGAAGCCGAGCGGATACACCTGCCACCAGATCGCGTGGTCAGCCCACATCAGGTCTCCTCCAGAGGGGTCGGTACGACGGCGATCACGCAGCCGAGAACGGTATCGACTAGCCGGTACCCGATCGTAGCCAGTTCAGGAGCCGGCTCTCGCGCCCTCACTGATGCCTTGAGACACCTTGTGGTTGCTGGAGACCTGTTGCCCGCTGTCTCCAGCCCGAACATCCTGTCTCCGGCCACAACTGGTGGCGCGAGCCCGCATCGGACGTTAGGTGCTCGACGGCTGACCGAAGGTGTGTCGCCGGATCCACCCGTGCATGGCGATGGCGGCCGCCGCGCTGGCGTTGATCGAGCGGGTCGATCCGAACTGGGCGATCGACAGCACCGCCGTACAGATCTTGTGCGCTTCGTCGGTGAGGCCTGGCCCCTCCTGACCGAAGAGGAGGACGCAGCCGGCTGGGAGGTCGAAGGTCTCCAGCGGCACGGAGCCGGGCAGGTTGTCGATGCCGATCACCGGCAGCTCGCGTTCGGCCGCGTACGACGCCAGGTCGGCCAACTGCGGGTGGTGACGGACGTGCTGGTAGCGGTCGGTGACCATGGCGCCACGGCGGTTCCACTTCCGGTGACCGACGATGTGGACCTCGCTGGCCAGGAACGCGTTCGCAGTGCGGACGACCGATCCGATGTTCAGGTCGTGCTGCCAGTTCTCGATCGCGACGTGGAACGGGTTCCGCTGCCGGTCGAGGTCCTCGACGATCGCCTCGAGCCGCCAGTACCGGTACTTGTCGACCACGTTGCGCCGGTCACCGCCGGTCAGCAGCTCCGGATCCAGGCGCGGGTCGTCCGGCCAGTCACCCGTCCACGGGCCGACCCCGACCTCGTGCGGGCCGACCACGTCGGTCCCGCGGAGGTCCTTCTCATCGCGATTCAGCTCCTGCACAGGTTGGGACGCTACCCTGTGCGCGTGCTTGTACAACTCGCGATGCTGATGCCGAACTGGATGGACCCGGAGTTCCTGCTGAACTGGCTGGGCGACTGGGCCCTGTGGGGCACGCTCGCGGTGGTGTTCATCGAGTGCGGGGTGCTGTTCCCGATCCTGCCCGGTGACTCGCTGCTGTTCGCGGTCGGCCTGTTCATCGCGCGCGGCTCGATCGACGTCCCGCTGTGGCTGGCCTGCGTGCTGCTGACGGCGGCCGCGTTCCTCGGCAACGTCTCCGGCTACTACATCGGCCGGGTGCTCGGGACGTCGCTGTTCACCAACCCGAACGCGCGGTTCCTGAAACCGAAGTACATCGAGCAGACCCACGAGTTCTTCGATCGCTACGGCCCGCGGGCGCTGGTGCTGGCCCGCTTCGTGCCGATCGTCCGGACGTTCATCACGGTCGTGGCCGGTGCCGGGAAGATGGACCCGAAGAAGTTCTTCCTCTGGACCGGTGTCGGCGCGGTCATCTGGGCGCCGGGGATCACCCTGCTCGGGCACGCGCTGGGCAACGTGGAGTTCATCCACGCCCACCTCGAGTCGGCGCTGATCCTGCTGGTGTTCATCTCGCTGATCCCGATGGCTGTCGAGATCCTGCTGGCCCGCCGCCGGAACAAGGCAGCCGGCGGTGACGGCGCGAAGCACGCGGGTCCGAAGCACGCCGCCACCAAAGACTGAGCGTTACTGCGGTTACTGCCCGAACGGAAACACCGGTTCCGACCAGACCCAGTCCGTGCTCACCTCACTGAGCACGGCAATGGCGACCGGACCGTCGATCAGCGGACCGACCACCTGACCGGAACCGAGCGCACAAGCCACTCGGATCCGGTCCACCGCCTGGTACCAGACCAGCGCCCCCCGTGGCGCCGCCCCTTCCTGGAGAAGGGCGTGGTGGTCGAGCCATCGCACTGCATCGGTCGCATCGTGCCAACCGCTGTCCTGGGCGTAGCCGAACGCCATCCGCTGGAACTTCAACGGCCAGTCCTGCCAGGCCGTCGAGCCCAATCGCTCCAGCTGCCAGTTCAACGCCGCCTCGGTATCCCGCGGGTTGGCCACCCGGCGCTCCACGACAACATCCCCCCAGGCCATAGGCATCCCCCGATCCCCGTTGAACCGCCGGCCTTCTGTTGCCGTGCTTGAAGAAAGCGTGCCGCAGCCCGATACAGCCGCCGTACATTGCTCCGCTGTACGACGATCCGCCCTGTACGACGATCAGCGCTGTACGGCGATCAGCCGGCTGCGGCGTTGGTTTCGAAGCTGGCGAGCTCGCGACGGCACGCGGTCGCGCGGGCGTCGTGACCGGCCTGCTGCCAGACGCGCGCGGCGCGGTCGAGCGTCCGGCGGGCCCGGTCCAGGTTGCCGGTCTTGAGGTAGAGCCGCCCGAGGTGCTGCGCGGCCTGGCCCTCGACACTGCGGTCGCCGAGCCGGCGGCCGATCTCCATCGAGTCCAGCAGCATCTTGCGCGCCGCGGCCAGTTCGCCGCACTCCATCAGCGCATGGCCGAGATCGGCTCGCGCGTACGCCGCGCAGTGGTCATCGCCGAGACCGGTGAAGATGTCGAGTGAGTTCCGCAACTGCCGGACCGCTTGGTAGTGGCGGCCCTGGTGAATCCGCAGTTCCGCGATCCGCCGCCGTACCTTGGCAACGCGGTGTGCGTCAGCGAGACGGTGACCGAGCAGGAACGCCTCGGCCAGGTAGCGACCGGCCGTGACCGTGTCCTCGCGCGACAGCCAGATCGACGACGCCGCGGTCCGCGCGACCGCTTCGCCGTTCGCGTTGCCGACCTCCATGAAGGCCTGGATCGCCTTCTCGTACTGGGCAAGGCTCTCGTCCGGCCGGCCGCGTTCACGCAGCCAGGTCCCGAGGCCGACCGCGCTGACCCCGTCACCGAGCCGGTCGCCGACCTCGGCGAACATCGTCGCCGCCTGGTCGAGGTGATGCGAGGCCGCATCCCAGTCGTCCTGGTAGATCCCGAGCTGACCGAGGTTGCGATGCATGATCGCTTCACCCCAGCGGTCGCCCGACTCGATCGCACTCTGCAGTCCTTGCCGGTGCGACTCACCCCAGTCGTCGAACCCGGCCCGCATGTCGAGGTACGGGCCCCACGCCGAAGCGATCCGCCACGCATACTCGTGCAGGCCGTTCTGGGCAGCCGCCCGGATCGCGGGCACGAAGGTGCTGCGCTCGCTGTCGAACCACGCGATCGCATCGGTCTCGGTGAACGGCGCCGGGTCCGGTGACGTCAGCGGCCCGCTGTGTTCCGGTACGCCGAAGTACTCCACCGCGAGCGCCTTGTTGGCCCGACGGATCTTCTGCAGGATCGCGTCGACCACAGTCGCCACGTCCTTGACCGCCTCGGCCTGCTGACTCTCGTCGCCGACCCCGATCGCGTGCAGGCGCAGCAGATCGTGCATCCGGTAGCGCGCCGTACCGCGATGATCGACCGAACTGATCCGGACCAGGTTGACCTCGATCAGGCGGTCCAGGCTACGTCGTACCGAGGCTGGGGACGCGATCGCCTCCAGCGCTCGTGCGGAGAAGACGCCGACGGCGAAGTGCCCGATCAGCCGGTACAGCCGGGCCTCGTCGGCGCTCAGCGCGTCGTAGCTCAGGTCCGCACTGGTCCGGACGGCCAGCTCGCCGATGCTCAGTTCGTCCAGCCGCGAGCTCTCGTCCCGCAGCCGGCGGGCGAGCTCGCCCGGGCTCAGGTCCGGTCGCTGGGCCAGTCGGCTGCCGACGATCCGGATCGCGAGCGGCAGGTTCCCGCAGGCGGCCAAGATCTCCTCAGCGGCGGACGTCGTACGGTCGACTCGACCAGCGCCGGCCACGGACTCCAGCAGGGCAACGGCTTCACCATCGTCGAACGTGTCCAAGGCCAGGCTGTCCGCCCCGGCGAGATCAGCCAGCCGGTTGCGGCTCGTCACCACCACCGCGGACGCCCCGGTGCCCGGCATCAGCGGCGTGACCTGACCAGCGGTCGCGACATCGTCGAGGATGATCAGCACGCGCCGGCTGGCCAGCTCCGACCGCAGCATCGCCGAGCGTCGCTCGGGATCGGTCGGGATCGCGTAGTCGGGCAGGTTGAGGCTGAGCAGCAGATCGGTCAGCGCGGCCGCCGGATCGCGGGGCTGCGTGGCGCCATGCATGTCGAGGTAGATCTGCCCGTCCGGGAAAGAATCCCTGACCATATGACCCAGCCGAACGGCAAGTGAGGTCTTGCCCGTTCCTGGCGCACCCGAGACGACCGCAATCGGCGGCCGGACCGGGTCGCGACCGCAGACGAGGTCGCGGAGCTGATCCAGATGGTCCGCGCGGCCGCTGAAGTCGGGTAGATCGAGTGGCAGCTGGCTCGGTGCGCGCAGCGGATCCGTGAGCTCCGGCGCCGCCATCGGGCCGGGAGCTGCTGCCTCCGCCGGACCTGCCGTCGTACGGACTGCTGCTGGGATGCCTGGGTTCGGCCAGTTGGCCGAGCGGCCGTTCTCGGCGCGCGCACCGGCGGCCTCGAGCTCCGGCCCAGGCTTGATGTCCAGGTCATCTGCGAGGGTCTGAACAGCCTTCCCGTACGCCGCGCGCGCCTCCCCGACCCGACCAGCGGCCAGGAGCGCGTCCACGAGCCGTCGCCACAGCTGTTCGTCGTACGGGTCCTCAGTGAGACGTGCGCTCAGCAGTACGGCGGCGCCGCCGGCATCGCCGTACTCCAGACGCAGGTCGAGCAGGCTGTCGACGAGTCCGCGGTGTTGGGCCTCGAGCCGATTGAGCGAGCCCTCCCAGGCGGCCGGGATGATCAGGTCCTCCAGCGGGCGGCCGCGCCACAGCGCGTAGGCCCGGGACAGCACCTGCATGGCGTGGCGGCCGTCACCGGCGTCGCGGAGGTGACCGCCCTCGGCGAGGAGTGATTCGAACAGGCTGGCGTCGAGCTCGTCGACGCCCACCTCGATGCTGTAGCCGGCCGCCGAGGTGTCGATCGGGGCCGGCAGTCCGGCGTCCTGCAGCACTGCGCGCAGGGCGCGGACGTACGTGCGGATGTTCGCCGTCGCGGAGCGTGGTGGAGTGCTCTCCCAGAGTGCATCCGCGATCAGGTCGGTGGAGACGAAACGGTTCGGGTGCAGGAGCAGGGTGGCCAGCAGTTGCCGCGGTTTCGCGGCCTTCAGCGGCTGCCCCTGCCCGTGGCTGAGGCGCAGCGGCCCGAGGATCCCGTACCTCGGACTGTCCACTTGGCTACCCTCTCCACGACTCGAACCGACCCATCGTCACATCTCGCCGTACTGCGCGGGAAGCCCGATGTACGCCGGATGTATCTCAGTCGGGCACTGTTGACACAGGTACCGGGGGGAGGCAGGGCCTGGGGCACGGCGACCGACCGCCGCCGCGCCCTGGACCCAGCACCGGAGTGGAGTTCGGGATCGGGGGTCCTGAGCCACGGGGAACCGGTGCCTAGGAGTGTCCGCCAGGCACTCCGATCAGTGGCCGCCGGTGTTAGCCCGTAAAGGGTGGCTGTCCGTCCTGCGGGCTGGGGGAACCCGCAGGCGGGCCGCCCACCGGCGGTCCCTGAGGAGCGCCGTACTGGGGCTGATCTTGGGGCTGCTCGCCGGGCAGCGGGGGCTGGATCTGGCCCGAGGACTGCCCGCCCTGCTGCATCTGCGGCGGCGCCTGCTCACCCGCGACCGAACCGATCGTGCCGAACGAGACCTGCGGCACCGCGCGGACGGACTCGTCCTTCACCTCGAAGTAGCCGGCCTTCTCGAACTTGAACGAACCCGCGACGATGTTCGACGGGAACGCCTCGATCCGGGTGTTGTAGTCGCCGACGTTCGCGTTGTAGAACCGGCGGCCGGCCGCGATCCGGTCCTCGGTGTCGGTCAGCTCGCGCTGCAGACCGAGGAAGTTCTGGTTCGACTGCAGCTGCGGGTAGGCCTCGACCGACACCATCATCTGCCGCAGGGCGCCGGACAGCTCACCCTCGGCCGCGGCCCGCTGCTCGGGGGTCGCACCCTGGACGTTCACGGCCTGCGTGCGCAGCCGGGCGACCTCCTCGAACACGTGCCGCTCGTGCGCGGCGTACGCCCGGACGGTCTCGACCAGGTTGGGGATCAGGTCATAGCGACGGTGCAGCTCGACATCGATCTGCCGCCAGGACTCCTGGATCAGGTTCCGCTGCTTGACGAACCGGTTGTACGACGTGATCAGCGCGATGGCCAGAATCACGACGATCACCACGATCGCGATGATGACGAAGGTCATTGCCTTGCTCCCGAGTGTTGGCGATGCTGGCCCCGACTCTACGGGGAGCCGAGTGCCACTCGGACGTAACCGGGCCTGCCCGCGTTCCCCGCCGGCGCGGGCTACAGACCCAGGTCGTCCAGGCCGAACACCGTCCGGTACTCGAGGCCCTCGGCCTCGACTCTTTCCTTGGCTCCGGTGTTCCGGTCGACGATGACCGCGACCGCGACCACCTCGGCACCGGCCTCACGCAGCGCCTCGACCGCGGTCAGCACCGAACCACCTGTGGTGGAGGTGTCCTCGACCGCGAGCACCCGGCGGCCCTTGACGTCCGGGCCCTCGATCCGGCGCTGCAGACCGTGCGTCTTCTCGGCCTTGCGGACCACGAACGCGTCCAGCGTGCGACCCTCGTGCGCCGCCGCGTGCAGCATCGACATCGCGACCGGGTCCGCACCAAGCGTGAGGCCGCCGACAGCGTCGTACTCGATGTCCTTGGTCAGCTCGAGCATCGCCGGGCCGATCAGCGGCGCCGCGGCCGCGTCCAGCGTGATCCGGCGCAGGTCCACGTAGTAGTCGGCTTCCTTGCCCGACGCCAGCGTCACCTTGCCGTGCACGACGGCCTTCGTCTTGACCTGCTCCAGCAGTGCGTCCCGGTCATAGCTCATGAGCGGTCAGCTTACTTGTTGGTCATCCTCACCAGTCGCTCCGTCGCTCCGATGCGGCCGGAATCCGTCCGCCGTGGTCGGTCGCCGCTGCGGCCGATTGACAGTGGAAGGGTGGCTGGGGCCGCCTTCGGCTGAGGGAGATGGCGAGCCCCGGTGACCGACGTACCGGTTGCTTGAGGTTCCCACCCAGCCACCACGACGCGCAACCCGAAGGCTCAGTACCCGCCGCAGGCGGGCGAACCCACGCCCCCGCCCCACCTTTGCGTGGACTTACTGCCGTATAGCGGCAGCAGTTCCCCGCAAACCCCACCCCACCCCACCACGCCACAACGTCCGAAAAACCGGAGACGAGCCCTCCGAACCTTCGGACGTTACGGCCGCGATGTGATCAACGTCCGAAAAACCGGAGACGGGCCCTCCGATCCTTCGGACGTTGTGGGAAGGGCATCGTCGGTCGGTCGCCACACCGCTTACCTCTGGGGCTTTTTGGTGACCTTCACCAGTTGGCCGAAGGCCACCGAGCGGTCCGGTGAGTGGAAGAGGTCTTGGCACGTGGTGAGGGTGATGATGGATTTTGTCGCGGTATCCCGCGGCTTGCCGGGGACCGGTTCGAGTACCCAGTTGTCGGCCGGCTTCACGGTCAGGTCGCGCGGGGAACCGTCCAGCTCGTAGGTGTAGATCGCGTCCGCGGTCTCGACGATCACCTGGTCGCCCTTGCGCAGCTCGAGCAGCTTGCGGAACGGCGAACCATGCGTGACGCGGTGACCGGCGATCGCGAAATTCCCCGGCTCACCAGGCATCGCCGTCTGCGGGTAATGCCCGATCCCGCGCGCCAGCTCGCCCTTGCCGACACCCTCGATGACCGGCTTCTCCCAGTCCTTACCGAACTTCGGGATCCGGACCAGTACGACGGGATCGCCCTCGGCCGCCTTGGTCTTGGAAGGTTTCTTCCACTGCTCGCGGAGCGCGTTCTCCGCCTCACCCATCTTGCTGTTCGAGGTGATCCCGGTCCCGAAGTACTGCCACCCCACCCAGCCGAGCAACCCGAGACCCGCCACCAGCAGGACGATCCCCAGCCCCCGCACGACTCCCCGCATGGCCCCAAGTATGCAGTTCAACTGCAAAGGCTGTGTACGACGTGTCGATGGACGCGGGTGGTTGCCCGGGACGACGATGTGGGCGACCGATCAACGGAGGTATGCGGTGAAGGCGCTGGTCAAGGCTGAGGCGAAGCCCGGTCTGTGGTTGCAGGAGGTTCCGGAGCCGAAGATCGAGGCCGACGAGGTCCTGATCAAGGTGCTGCGGACGGGGTTGTGCGGTACCGACCTGCACATCCAGAGCTGGGACCCGTGGGCCCAGAAGAACGTGCCGGTACCGATGGTCACCGGGCACGAGTTCGTCGGTGAGGTCGTCGAGACCGGCGTCGGGGTCCGCGATGTCGCGGTCGGTGACCTGGTCAGCGGCGAGGGTCACCTGGTCTGCGGCCGCTGCCGCAACTGCCGCGCCGGCCGCCGCCACCTCTGCATCAAGACGCGCGGCCTGGGCGTGCACCACCCGGGCGCCTTCGCCGAGTACGTCGCTCTCCCCGCGCAGAACGCGTGGGTCCACAAGGATCCGGTCGACCTCGATGTCGCGGCGGTATTCGATCCGTTCGGGAACGCCGTACACACTGCTTTGTCGTTCCCGCTGGTCGGCGAGGACGTGCTGATCACCGGCGCCGGGCCGATCGGGGTCATGGCCGCGGCCGTCGCCCTGCACGCCGGGGCGCGGAACGTGGTGATCACGGACCTTTCGGAGTACCGGCTGGATCTGGCCCGGAAGATCGGCGTGACCCGCGCGGTCAACATCGGCTCGGAGACGATCGCGGAGGCCCAGCAGAGCCTCGGGATGCGCGAAGGGTTCGACGTCGGGATGGAGATGTCCGGCCAGCCGGCGGCGCTGCGCGACATGCTCGCGAACATGAACCACGGCGGCAAGATCGCGATGCTCGGCCTGCCGGCCGACGAGATCGCGATCGACTGGAGCACGGTGGTGCTCAACATGCTGACCATCAAGGGCATCTACGGCCGGGAGATGTTCGAGACCTGGTACTCGATGTCGGTGATGCTCGAACGCGGCCTCGACCTGACCCCGGTGATCACGCACCGGTTCGGGTACGGCGACTTCGAGCGGGCCTTCGACGTCGCCCGCGCGGGGCAGTGCGGCAAGGTCATCTTGGACTGGACTCACGAAACGCTGGAGGAGAAGCACTGATGTTCGGGCAGATGCGGGACGACCTGACGACGACGATCGGCGAGATCCGGGACGCGGGACTGTACAAGTCCGAGCGGGTGATCACCTCGCCGCAGCAGTCACTCATTTCGGTTGCCAGCGGCAACGAGGTACTGAACTTCTGCGCGAACAACTACCTCGGCCTGGCCGACCACCCCGAGGTGATCGCCGCGGCCCGGAACGCCTTGGACACCTGGGGATTCGGGATGGCGTCGGTCCGCTTCATCTGCGGAACCCAACAGATCCACAAGGACCTCGAGGCCGCGCTGAGCACCTTCCTCGGGACCGAGGACACGATCCTCTACAGCTCCTGCTTCGACGCGAACGGCGGTCTCTTCGAGACCCTGCTCGGCGCCGAGGACGCGATCATCTCCGACGAGCTCAACCACGCCAGCATCATCGACGGCATCCGTCTGTCGAAGGCCAAGCGCTTCCGCTACAAGAACCGCGACATGGCCGACCTCGAGGCCCAGCTCAAGGACGCCGCCGACGCCCGCTACCGCCTGATCGCCACCGACGGCGTCTTCTCGATGGACGGCTACGTGGCCCCGCTCGACGAGATCTGCGACCTCGCCGAGCGCTACGACGCCCTCGTCATGGTCGACGACTCGCACGCCGTCGGCTTCGTCGGCCCCGACGGCGCCGGCACCCCGTCCCTCTTCGGCGTCAAGGACCGCGTCGACATCGTCACCGGCACCCTCGGCAAAGCCCTCGGCGGCGCCTCCGGCGGCTACGTCTCCGCCCGCCGCGAGATCGTCGAGCTGTTGAGGCAGCGCTCCCGCCCCTACCTCTTCTCCAACTCCCTGGCCCCCTCAGTGACCGCCGCGTCCCTGAAGGCCCTAGAACTGATCGCCACCTCCACCGCACTTCGCAACCAGTTGGACTCGAACACCGAGTTGTTCCGCACCAAGATGACCGAGGCCGGCTTCGACGTCCTCCCCGGTAACCACCCCATCTCCCCCGTCATGATCGGCGACGCCGCCCAAGCCGCCGTACTGGCCGAAAAGCTCCTCGCCCTAGGCATCTACGTCATCGCCTTCTCCTACCCCGTAGTCCCCCACGGCAAGGCCCGAATCCGCGTGCAACTGTCGGCCGCCCACTCCACCGAAGACGTAGAAAAAGCCATCGCCGCCTTCATCGAAGCCCGCGCTGCCCTCGCCTGACCCTCACTGACGTCCGAAAGATCGGAGGCGGGCTCTCCGGTTCTTCGGACGTCAGCGCGGGAATTGTCGGTGAGCGTTGGCAAGCTCTGATCTGTGGACGTATCGGGAGTACCGGAGCGGTTCCAGATTCGGGTCGACGACGCGGTCTGGCGGGACCTGGGTGAGCGATTGCGGCGGACCCGGTTCCCTCCGCCGACGCCGGGCGAGCCGTGGCAGGCCGGGACCGACATCGGCTATCTGAAAGAGCTGGTCGGTTACTGGGCAGACGGGTTCGACTGGCCTACGCAGGAGCGGCGGCTCAACGAATGGCCGCAGTACACAGTGATGCTCGACGGCGTCCAGGTTCACTTCGTGCACGTTCGATCGGGTCGCGCGGACGCGCTGCCCCTGGTGCTCGCGCACGGGTGGCCGAGCTTGTTCACCGAATACCTGCCGCTGGCCGCGAAGCTGCAGGACGGATTCGACCTGGTCATTCCGTCGCTGCCGGGGCACGGGTACTCCGAGGTCCCAGCAGGACCGGTGACGCGGAAGTGGATCGCGGAGCAATGGCACCGGCTGATGACAGATGTCCTCGACTACCAGCGGTACGGCGTGGTCGGCGGAGACGTCGGCGGTGATGTCGTGCATTGGATGGCCGGCCTCTACCCGGACCACGTCGTCGGACTGCACACCATCCACCCGAAGGCATCGACCGAGGGCGGCCCCCTCTCCGAAGCCGAGCAGGCCTACCTGCACCAGCGCGACGTCCTCGAAGAGGAGCGGGACGGCGGCTACAGCCACCTGCAAGCGACCCGCCCCGACACAGTCGCCGCCGCCCTGGCCGACTCACCGGCCGGCCTGGCGTCCTGGATCGTCGACAAATTCGACGCCTGGGCCGACGGCCGCATCACCGAGGCCTTCGACCGCGACGAGCTACTCACCCTGCTCACGCTCTACTGGGCCACGAACACCATCGGTACGTCGTTCCGCTCGTACTACGACTACCCCCACAACCCACCCCGCCCGCCGATCATCGTCCCAGTGGCCGTGACCTTGAGCGCCGAAGACCACTGGATCGCTGCCCCCTCCTCAATCGCCTACCCCCGCGAACTGGCCGACCGCACCTACCCCGACATCCGCCTCTGGCACGAACCCGCCCAAGGCGGCCACTTCCTAGCTCTTGAACAACCCACCCTCTTCGCCGCCGACATCCAAACCTTCTTCAACACCCTCACCTGACGATCGGTCCCACCGACCCGGTTACTGAGTGGCACAGGCCAACTCCCCCGCGCCACCATTGAGCCATGAACCTGGACTTGAGCGCGGAACTCGCGTCCACCCTGCAGATCGCCTCCGAGCGCACAGGCAAATCCCCGGAAGAACTCGTCCACGAAGCCATCGCTCACCGCCTGTCCGGCAACGGCGCACCCGGCTCCGACCGAGAGCGTGCGCGCGCGGAAGGTCTCGTCCAGCCCGCACGGATCCCCTACCGCAAGGTCGAGCCGCGCCTTCTACCCCCGGCCAACTCCACCACCCTCGATCTCCTAGACCGCGACGACCGCTTCTAAGGCGCCCGCGTGCCCGGGCCACCATGCTGGCAGGAGAGCAGAGCCCGTACTGCCGGCCGCGTGCCTCCTCCACACTCTGATGGGTTCCCCCATCCGCTTGTGGGTTCCCCCATCGCATGCGAGTACAGAACCCGCAACCTCGTGGGTAAACCCATCAGATGCCGCGAGGGGCCGGGGGGCTGGGTTGCCATCGCGGAGCGGTTTGTCGGTGGGGTGCGGGATTATGCGGGGATGGTGGTTTTGAGTGGGCGGGCGGTTGGGCGGGCGACGTTGGCTCGGCAGATGTTGGTGGAGCGGGCGGACGTCTCCGTCGGTACGGCGGTTGAGCGGCTCGCTGGGATGCAGGGGCAGGAGGCCAAGCATCCGTACGTCGGGTTGTGGTCTCGGGTTGCCGGGTTTGCGGAGGGTGACCTGGATCGGGCTGTCGAGGCGCGGGAGGTTGTCCGGGCGACGCTTTTCCGGGGGACTTTGCATTTGGTGACGGCGGAGGACTACCTGCGGTTTCGCACCACGATGGCTCCGGTGCTGGAGGCGGGTTTGCGGATGTTGAAGGAGCGGGCGGAGGGGATGGAGCCCGCGAAGGTGGTGGCTGCGGCGGAGCGGATTCTCAAGAAGGAGCCGTTGACGTTCACGGAGGTTCGGGATGCTTTGCAGGCTGAGTTTCCCGAGGTGAATGAGCGGGCGCTGGGGTTCTGCACGCGGATGCTGGTTCCGTTGGTGATGTATCCGACGGGCGTGCGGTGGGGGTGGCCGGCGAATGCGCGGTTCACCCCGGCGGAGGACTGGCTCGGGAAGAAGCTGCATCAGAAGGAAGAGCAGGGCGAGCTCGTCACCAGGTACCTGCAGGCGTTCGGCCCCGCGACGCCGGCCGACTTCCAGACGTGGTCCGGACTATCAAAAGCGAAGCCGGTGTTCGACAGCCTCGATCTCGAGCAGTTCACCGACGAAGACGGCAAGACCCTGTACGACGTACCGGATGCGCCGCACCCTGATCCCGACACCACGGTTCCGGTGCGGTTCCTGCCGGAGTTCGACAATCTGTTGCTGGCACACGCGAAACGCCAACGAATCATTGCCGACGAGCACCGCCCGGCCGTGTTCACGAAGAACCTGCGGATCAAAGCGACGTACACGGTGGACGGCGTGGTCGCCGGGCTGTGGACGGCAGCGAAGAAGCGTGATGTGGCGACTCTCACGCTGACCCCGTTCGGGCGGTTGCTGAAGAAGGATCTGGCGGCGCTGGAGCGGGAAGGGACGGCCCTGCTGGGGTTCCTGGAGCCCGCTGCGAAGACCTACGAGGTGGTTACGGGCGGTTGATGAGGTTGTTGTCACACATCAGATGACTGGGCCAGAACCCGTCGGCCCGGTGAAATGGATAGATGAACACAGTCCCCTCCATCACTCTGGACAACGGCGTCGAGATCCCGCAGCTGGGCCTGGGGGTCTGGCAGGTCGAGGACGCGATCGCGACCGATGTGGTCACGACCGCATTCGAGGCCGGTTACCGCCACATCGACACCGCCGCGGCGTACGGCAACGAGCCCGGTGTCGGGCGTGCGATCGCGGCGAGCGGCCTGCCGCGCGACGACCTGTTCATCACCACCAAGCTGCAGAACGACGATCAGGGCTACGACAGCACCCTGGCCGCCTTCGACGCCAGTGTGGAACGGCTCGGCCTCGAGTACGTCGACCTGTACCTGATCCACTGGCAGTGCCTGAAGAAGGACAAGTACGTCGAGACGTGGAAGGCGTTCGAGCAGTTGTACGCCGACAAGCGGATCCGCGCGATCGGTGTGTCGAACTTCCACGAGCCGGCGCTCAAGCGGATCTTCGATGAGACCACGATCCGACCGGCGGTGAACCAGATCGAGCTACACCCGGCGCTCCCGCAGGACGAGCTGCGCGCGTTCAACGCGGAGAACGACATCATCACCCAGGCGTGGAGCCCGCTGGCCTCGGGCGAGCTGCTCGGCGACACCACGCTGAAGGCGCTCGGTGACAAGCACGGCAAGTCGCCGGCCCAGGTGATGATCCGCTGGCACCTGCAGCTGGGCAACGTGGTGATCCCGAAGTCGGTGACCGCCGGCCGGATCCAGGAGAACATCGCGGTCTTCGACTTCCAGCTCGACAACGACGACATGGCCGCGATCGCCGACCTCGAGACCGGCGTCCGCACCGGCGGCGACCCCGACACCCTCGGCTAAATCACCTCGAGGAACCGCGTCAGAACCGGGGACCGATTGTCCGGCGACCAGGCGACGGAGAGTTGCCAAGGAGGTAGGTCGTCGGACAACTCGCGGTAGACCACGCTCGTCGGGTCGGACGGCGGTGTCGGCGCGATCAGCAGCGAGACCCCGAGCCCGGCCGCGACCAGCGAGACGATCGTCTGTACGTCGGCCGCGTCCTGCTCGATCCGCGGTGTGAAACCCGCCGCCCGGCAGAAGCCGACCAACGTGTCGTACACGACCGGCCCGGTCGGCCGCGCATAGAACACGAACGACTCATCGGCCAGCTCGCTCAACCGCAATCGCTTCCGTCGCGCCAGTCGATGCCGCGCGGGCAGCGCAACCAGCACCGGATCCGACGACACCACCCTCGACGAGAGCCCAGGCGCCAGCTCCACCTTCTCGGTACCGCCCGACGGTGCACTCGGTCGCAGCAGCCCGACGTCGATTCGCCCGTCCCGCAGGGCTTCCGTCTGGTGCAGCGTGGTCATCGTCTCCAGGTCGAGCACCACCTTCGGGTACGCCGTCCGGAACGCGCCGAGCAGTCGCGGCAGCACCTCGAAGGTCGCCGACTGCACGAACCGCAGCCGCAGCGTCCCCAGTTCACCGCGTTGCGTCCGCTGTGCCGCCCGAACCGCTTCGTCCGACCGCCGCAACAGATCTTGCGCCTCCGCCAGGAACGTCTCCCCCGCCGCTGTCAGCACGAACCGCTTCTTGATCCGCGCGAACAGCTCCACCCCGAGATCCCGCTCGAGCGCCGCGATCTGCCGGCTCAAGGTGGGCTGGGTCAGGTGCAGACGCACCGCCGCGCGCCCGACATTCAGCTCCTCGGCCACCACCACGAACGACCGCAACTGCCGCAGCTCCATGGCCGACATTATGCACAGGATGTATCAACAGTGTGGATAACTTTCATTGGACGTATCACCTCGTCAGTTCTTACCGTCGAAGACATGAGCTACATCCCGTTCTCCTTCGTCAAATCCATCCATCAGGAAATGCACTCCGCCGCCCCTGACGCCCCGATCCGCCTCCACAAGCCGAAGCGCCGCCTGTTGACCAACGCCGTACGGCGTCTGCTGGACCGACCGAACCGCGTCGGCGGCGAGGTGTGCCAAGCTGAGGCCTGTGATCGAGGTACGACGGCTGCGGGTCCTGCGCGCGCTTGCTGATCACGGCACCGTGACTGCGGCCGCCGAGGTGCTGCATCTGACGCCCTCGGCGGTCTCCCAGCAGCTGGCCGCCTTGGAGTCCGAGGTCGGCCAGGAGCTGCTCGAACGCCGCGGCCGCCGGGTCGCGATCACCTCCGCCGGCCGCCTGCTCCTAGTGCACGCCGACACGATCCTCGGCGAGGTCGAGCGGGCCGAGGACGCGTTGAAGCTGTTCGCCAACGGCACGACCGGCGAGGTCCGGATCACCGCCTTCGCGACCGCGATCAGCCTCCTGGTCGCACCGACCCTGGCCCGCCTCCGCGAGACCAGCCCCGGCCTGACGCTCGTCGTCCGCGATGCCGAGGGCCACCAGGGCATCACCCAACTTCTCGACGGTGACGCGGACCTCGCCATCGCCGTCGAGCACCGCGGTTCACCCCGCCCCGACGACCAGCGGCTGACGAGAATCCCCTTGTACGCCGAGCCTTTCGTGGCAGTTCTACCGCCGACCCACCCGGCGGCCGGTCACGACGCGGTCGATCTCTCGATGCTCGCCGGCGACAACTGGGTGATGACCGCGCCGGGCAACCCGATCCGGGACGTCGTACTGCTGGCTTGTGAACAGGCCGGCTTCCAGCCGAAGATCGCCCACGAATCCGACGACTTCCACGCGGTCGCCGCGCTGGTTGCCTCGGGCGCCGGAGTCTCGCTGGTCCCCCGCCTCGCCGTCCCCGCACCGACCCTCGCGCTGATCCGTCCGCTCCCCGATCCAGCCCCGGTACGACGCGTGTACGCGGCCGTCCGGCGGAGTCGCGCGGACCACCCGCTGATCACCGCGACCCTCGACGTACTGACCGAGGTCGCCGTGCGGTACCACTTGGTCGGCCTCCAGCCTCGGTTGTGACCCAGGTCACTCAACCATCGAGAACGTCGCCGGTGTCTGCGTGGTGTGAGAGTTCAGCTGAGCGTGGTGATTCCCGCTTATAACGAGGAGCGGCGGCTTCCGCACACCCTGCGGGCCGTGACCGCCTACCTGGGGACGGTGTGCCCGGACTGGGAGGTCCTGGTCGTCGATGACGGCTCAGCCGACGCCACCGCGCGGACTGTCCAAGCAACCGGGGACGACCGGGTCCGGCTGATCCGCTGGCCGGTCAACCGCGGCAAGGGCCACGCCGTACGGATCGGAATCCTCGCGTCTCGCGGTGAGCGCGTACTGATGTGCGACGCCGACAACGCCACCCCGATCGAGCAACTCGCCGTACTGCAGACCGCACTCGACCGCGGTGCGAGCGCGGCGATCGGATCCCGCGCGCTTCCGGAGTCCGAGCTCTCAGTCCGACAGAGCCGACTGCGGGAGACGTGCGGTCGCCTCGGCAACGCGCTGATCCAGACCTTCGCCGTACCGGGCATTCAGGACACCCAGTGTGGCTTCAAGCTGTACGACGGACCGCGGGCGCGCCTCGTGTTCCAGCTGGCCCGCATCGACGGGTGGTGCTCGGATGCCGAGGTGCTGCATCTGTTCCACCGGCTCGGTCTCGAAGTCGCCGAGGTACCCGTGCGCTGGTTCGACCGCGAGGGCTCGAAGCTGCGGCCGTCCGGCTACCTGTCCGGCCTGGTCGAGCTCGGCCGGATCCGGCGGTACCACCACGGGCTGCCGCCACTGCACCAGCTCCTTCAGCCCGAACTGCTGGGTGCGCCATGACCGTAGTCGAACTGCGGCCCGCTCCCCCGCCGACCCGTCGCCGGGTGGGCCGGTTGACGGCGACATTGGTTGCCCTCGGCTACCTCTGCGCCGCCGTCATCCTGCTGCACGGCATCTGGGCTGATCCGAACGGACGCTACCTCTGGGACAGCGGCCAGGATCAGAACCAATGGCAATGGTTCTTCGACGTCACCGCCCATCAGGTGCTGAACGGCCAGAATCCCTTGTCCACAACGCTGATGAACCACCCGCTCGGCGTCAACCTGATGGCCAACACCGCCATGTTCGGCCTCAGCATCCCGCTCATCCCGGTCACAGTCTGGCTCGGCTCCGGCGTCACCTGGGTACTGATCCTCACGCTCGGACTAGCCGGTACGGCGTACGCGTGGTTCTGGATGTTCTCCCGACGACTGGCCTCGGCTCCGGCCGCCGCCGTCGGCGGACTGTTCTGCGGCTTCGCACCGGCGATGATCTCGCACGCGAACGCACACCCGAACTTCGTCGTCCTCGCGGTGATCCCGCTGCTCCTCCTGCCGCGACCGCCCGGTCGGCGAACCGCGATCATGCTCGGCCTGTTGATCGCGTACCAGATCTTCCTCGGCGAGGAGGTTCTGTTGCTCGCGGCAACCGGCCTGGTTGTCTTCGGTGCGATCTATACCGTCGTCCGGCCGCTGGAGTCGTCCACCTTCGTCCGCCGATATGCGACCACCATCCTGGGTGCGGGTGCGATCACAGTGGCGATCGTCGCACTGCCGCTGGCCTGGCAGTTCTTCGGGCCGCAGAGCTACCACGAGCTCGGACATGGAAGCGCGGGCAACCAGTTGGGCGCGTTCACCGCATTCAACTCCTGGGCGTTGGCCGGCGATCCGGAGACAGCGCAGGCGCTCTCGATCAATCCGACCGAGGAGAACGCGTTCTTCGGCTGGCCGTTACTGCTCCTGATCCTCGGCCTGCTCATTGCCCTGCGCAAGCAACCGAAGGTCCGCGTGCTGGGTATCACCGCACTGATCTTCGCTTGGTTGTCGACCGGCCGATCGATGGACGTGTTCGGCATCGACGTACCCGGCCCCTGGGCGGTCATCCGACACTTGCCGCTCTACGACTCCGTGGTCGAATCACGGCTGACCATGGTCTGCATTCCGATCATCGGCGCCTTACTTGCTCTCGGCATCGATCGGTTCCGGAAGGTCGGTTACGTCCTGGTCGCCGCCGCGTTGCTGCCGATCGTGCCGGTCCCACTGACGGCGATCGATCGCGGTCCGAGTCCGGAGTTCTTCAGCGCCGGGCTCTGGCGGAACTACGTGCGGCCGGGGCGTTCCGTCGTACCGGCGCCGCCGACGAACGGGGCCAACGGGGCGCCGTTGCAGTGGCAGCGGGAGGCCGACTTCGGGTTCACGCTCCCGGACGGGTACTTCGTCGGCCCGCACGGTCCTGAGGGCAAGGGCGGGTACGGCGCGGTGCCGCGTCCCACCTCAACCATGTTCTGGCAGGTGCAGGACGGCGGAGCGTGCGTGATCGCGCCGGCCCAGTTGAGGGCGGATCTGGAGTACTGGAACGCGGATGCGATCGTCGTACAGCCCGGGAACGAGCGGATGCATACTTGTCTGGATGAACTGCTCGGGCGAGGCTCACTCGTCGGCGGCCTGTGGGTCTGGCGGGTGATGTGACCGTGCGCGGACAGGACGAGCAGCAGTACGTCGACTACGTGACGGCGCGTCTTCCGGAGCTGCGCCGACTCGCGGGGTCGCTGTGCAAGGACCGCGACCGGGCCGACGACATCGTTCAGTCGGCGATCACCAAGCTCTACGTGCACTGGCACAAGGCGCGGAGCGCGGACAACCTGGATGCATACGTCCGGACCATCGTCGTCCGCACGTTCCTCAACGAACGCCGCCTGCGCTGGTCGAAGGTCAAACTCACCGACGAACCGATCGAGCGGCCGGCCCCGCGCGGTCGCGAGGTGGAGACGCGGCTAGTCGTTGCCGAGGCTCTCGACCGCATTCCGCCGAAGGTCCGCACTGTCCTTGTCCTGCGATTCCTCTACGACCTGTCCGTTCGCGAGGTCGCGACCACCCTCGGATGTCCGGAGAACACCGTGAAGAGTCATACCGCCCGCGGTCTCACCCTGCTCCGCCGCCAACTCGGGTCCAACCTCGCAGCCTTCGACCGAAAGGAGCAGCGGGCATGAACCAGCAACACGAGGACTACGCCGGTCTCCTGAAGGCCTTGCGCGACGCCCCTGACGAGTCCACCGAGTCGATCAGTATCGACCGCGCGATCCACGACGGCCGCCGTACCGTCCGCCGCCGCCGCGTCCTCGGCGGCCTCGCCGTGGTCGCCGTCGTCGGCGTCGCGTCCACCGCGCGCCCCATCCTCAACGCCTTCCAGGAACCGCCGGTTGCCGGACCGCCGCCGTACGAGCCCTTCGAGATCTGGGGCCGCGAGTTCGACGGCGGTACAGCGGGTGGTTTCCAGCCGTACCAGTACGTCACCGGCCGGCGGTTCCAGATCATCGCACTCGCCCGGACCGACCGCGCCGACCCGACCGATCCGAGCGCGGTCGCCACGCTCTACGCTCCCGGTCTGCAGCCCGCGGTCGCGGTCGGGCCGGCGATCCGGACGCTCGAGCCCATCGAGGGCCGGCCGGTGCACGTCGTCATCGAGGACACGGGTGCCGCGACGATCACCTGGAAGTACGCCGACGACGCGTGGGGGACCGTTGCGGTGTACACCGATCAGACGGATCGGGTGGCGCGCGCGCGACATGTTGCCGAGAGCATCCATCGTCGCAAGAGCCCGGCGCCCTTGAAGGTTCCCTTCACCGTCCCCCGACGACTCTTCGCACCGGACAGCGACGTCGTCCTGGTCCGCGTCCCGTATGTCCGTCCCGGCAAGTACGTCACCTATGAGGTCGCCGTGGCCGATTCCCATCCGTCCGACCCGACCCAGGTCTCCCGGCTACCAGCCGCCGGCATCAACAAACCATTGCCGGACGAGAAGCCCAACACCAAGATCGACGGCCGGCAGGCATTGGTCGACGGCGGACTCAACGCCATGATCTTCGGCGTGGGCAGCGGGTTCGCCGGCCACGCCATGGCCGACTCCCCACTCGACGCGAAGGCGATCGCGGCCGCCGTCACCCTGACCGGCGGTCAGGGGACCGACCATCCGTTGCGCTGACTACGGGCGGCGGCGCCCGTCCAGCCCGACCGTGGAGACCCGCGCGATCAGCGTGCGCGGGGTGTAGCGCGCCGCGGCGGCCAGCAGCTTGTACCGGCGGCTCGGGATCGAGATCGCCTTGCCCCGCATCAGGTCCTTCCACGCGGCGTCGACCAGATCCTTCGCGTCCAGCCACAGGAACGACGGAATGATCGTCTTGTCCATCCCCATCCGGTCATGGAACTCGGTGTGCACGAACCCCGGGCACAACGCCATCACCGCAACACCCTTGGCGTGCAGCTCGGTCGCCAGCCCCGCCGAGAAGTTCGTCACCCACGACTTGTGCGCGCTGTAACTACCCCGCTGTACGAACCCAGCCACCGACGACACGTTGATCACCGCACCCGACCCACGCTCGATCATCGGCAGCACCGCCGCATGCGTCAGCCGCAACACGACCCGCACCAGCAGATCCAGCTGCTTCTCTTCGGCCTCGACCGGGTTGGCCCAGAACGGCTTCTTCTGACCGAAGCCGGCGTTGTTCACCAACACCTCGATCGGCCCGCTCCGGAACCGCGCCTCCACCCTCGCAAGGTCCTCGGGATCGGTCAGGTCCGCCGCCAGCGACTCACACTCCACGCCGTACTGCTGCGTGACCTCCGCCGCGACCTCCTTCAGCCGCGCCTCGTCCCGCGAAACCAGCACAAGGTCGTACCCCTCACCCGCCAGCTTGTCCGCAAACACCCGGCCAATACCGGCAGTAGGTCCCGTGATGAGCGCAGTCGCCACGTCGTCCTCCCATCGATCCTCGCCCCAGTCTGTCACTACTAATCTGGCCGGGTGCCAATCGCCGCTGACACCTGGATCCTCGACCTCGACAACACCCTCTATCCGCCGAGCACCGGCTTGGCCGACCAGATGAACGCACGCATCCGTGCCTACCTGGCCAAGCTGTTCGACGCCGACGAACCAGAGACCCGACGCCTGCAAGCGGCCCTGGTCGCCGAGCACGGCACCACCCTGCGCGGCCTGATGAACACCCGCGGCATCGATCCGCACGACTACCTCGCGTGGGAACACACCATCGACTACTCCGTCCTGCACGCCGACCCGGCACTGGCCGCCGTACTGGGCGGGCTGCCTGGACGCAAACTCCTCTTCACGAACGGCTCCGCCTATCACGCTGACCAGGCACTGGACCGGCTCGGCCTGACCGGGCTTTTCGACGGCGTCTTTGACATCTTGGCTGGGGAACTCATCCCGAAGCCGTACCCCGAGAGCTACCGGCGCTTCGTCGATCGGTACGCCGTCGCCCCGGAGCGAGCCGTGTTCTGCGACGATCTGGCGGTCAACCTGCGCGTCCCCGAACAGCTCGGAATGGCGACCGTGTGGGTCTCAGGCGATCCGGTGGCTGGGCCCTCGCCGTACGAGGCGCTCGGGCCGCGGCGCTGGCGGGCATGGGACTTGACCGCGTTCCTGCGGGGTGATGTCTGATGACTGCGGGGGTTGGCTCGCATTTTTGGCGGAATTGGGCGATTGTGGGCTTGAATGGTCTGAGGACTTGAGGAACGCGGAGGTGAGCGGTGGCGGCGACTGACACGGCGTTGACGGGGTTGCGGCAGATGATCGCGTCCGGCGCGCTTGGGCCGGGGGCCAAGTTTCCGCCGGAGCCGGAGTTGTGCGATCAGCTGGGCGTGTCGCGGAGTTCGTTGCGCGAGGCGGTGCGGTCGCTGGCGGCGCTCGGGGTGATCGAGTCGCGGCACGGGTCGGGGACGTATGTGTCGGCACTGGATCCGGCGGAGATCATCAGCCGGTTCTCGTTGTCGGTGGAGTTGATCCCGCTTGAGGGGGTGCTCCAACTGCTCGAGGTCCGACGGGTGCTCGAAGCGCATGCGACTGCGTCAGCGGCTGCGCGACAAGACCCTGAGTTGGCAGACCGTCTGGCCGAGATCCTCGACCGTCTGGAAGCAACCACGGACGCCGCCGAGATCCAGCAACTCGACGCCGAGTTCCACGGCGCGATCTGTACGGCGGGGGCCAACCCGACCGTGACCGCGTTGACCGCCGTCATCCGCGGGCGCGGTGGGCACTACCGGATCTTCGAGCCGGGCGTGGAGTTCGACGCGATCAAGCAGACCAGCGATCGCGGCCACCGCGCGATCCTCGCCGCCATCACCCACCGCGACCCCGCCGCGGCCGCCACCGCCGCCTCCGCCCACATCGCCCAGACCGAACTCTGGCTCCGCGCCCTCCGCCCCACCCCCCAACCCAACTAACCCACCTTGAGCACCCCTCAACCACTTCGGCGGCGCAAAAGTGACTGAGCGGTGCACAAAGTCGCCCCTCCACGACTGAGCCGTGCACAAAAGTGCGCCGGCTGCTCCTTGAGCACGGGGTGGTCATCGGCGAGCACCTTGAGCACCCACCAACCATTTCGGCGGGCTAGATATGGCTGGGCGGTGCACAAGGTGGGAGGACGAGGGGCGGGGCGCGGGTTTTTTCGAAATTCTGTCGAGATCTTGCGGTGGAGTGGTCTACTGCATAACCTCCAGGCAGTTCGTCTGGAGGGGATCCGCCAATGTCCCGAACACACCTGCGCGCCCTGGCCGTCGCCCTGACGACGGCCGTGCTCGGCGCGACGCTCACTACTACCGCGACGGCTGCGAACCCGGCACCGCGGATCACTCGCGCCGGGCTCGATCCGGCGTTGGTCGCCGGGCGGGGAGCTACCGTTCCGTTCGTCGAGCAGGAGGCGGAGAACGCCTTCTTCACCGGGGAGCAGATCGGCCCGGGCCGCGAGGCCTACACGCTGCCCGCCGAGGCGTCCGGCCGGACCGCCGTACGGCTGCAATCTCAGCAGTACGTCGAGTTCACGCTGACGCACGCGGCCAACGCATTGACCCTGCGTTACAGCATCCCGGACGCCCCAACCGGCGGCGGGATCCGGGCGCCACTCGACCTGACGGTCAACGGCAAGCACAAGCGCACGTTGACGCTCACGTCGGAGTACTCCTGGCTGTACGCGATGTATCCGTTCTCCAACGACCCGAACGCCGACCCGACCCCCGGCTGGTGGAAGCCCGAGCCTGACCCGGTTGCCAAGCCCTTCCGGCCGAACCACTTCTACGACGAACAGCGCGTGCTGCTGGACCGGACCTACCAGGCCGGCGATCGCGTGAGGTTCGCCGTACCGAAGCACACGAACGCCGCCTGGACCGTGATCGACGTCGCCGACTTCGAGCTCGTGAAGGCGCCGAACCGGCAGCCGGCGCACTCGCTCGACGTACGGCTGTTCGGTGCGGACCCGACCGGCCAGCGTGACGCGGCGCCCGCCATCGACCGCGCCATCGCGACCGCGAAGAAGATCGGCTGGTCGGTGTTCATCCCGGCGGGCACGTTCCAGGTGAACCGGCACATCGTGGTCGACAAGGTCACCATCCGCGGCGCCGGCAACTGGCACACGATCATCAAGGGCAAGGTCCTGCCGCTCGCCGAACCCGCGCCGGACAAGTCCGTTCACAGCGCACCGGGCTTTTACGGCAAGTACGCCGATGCGCGCGGCAGCACGAACGTCCACCTCTCCGACTTCGCGATCGAGAGTGACGTGCGGGAACGGATCGACACCGACCAGGTCAACGGGATCGGCGGAGCGATCGGCGGCGGTTCGACGATCGAGAACCTCTACCTGCACCACACCAAGGTCGGCATCTGGCTCGACGGCCCGATGGACGGCCTGCTGATCCGCAACAACGTCATCACCGACGCGGTCGCCGACGGCATGAACCTGCACCTCGGCGTCTCTAACGTTCGCGCCACCAACAACTTCGTCCGCAACAGCGGTGACGACGGCCTCGCGATGTGGTCCGAGTCCAACGCCCAGAACCTCGCCAACCACGACAACGTCTACGACCACAACACCGTCCAGACCCCCGTACTGGCGAACAACATCGCCATCTACGGCGGCAAGGACAACGCGGTCACCGACAACCTGGTCGCGGACCCGATCCGCGAGGGCAGCACACTGCACGCCGGATCACGCTTCAACGCGACACCGTTCGAGGGCAAGCTCACCTTCGCCCGCAACACAACGGTCCGCGGTGGACCCCGCGATCTGAACTGGAACATCGGGCTGGGCGCGATCTGGTTGTACGCCCTGCAGTCCACGATGGACGCCGACCTGCAGATCACCGACAGTTCGTTCCTGGACTCGACGTACAACGCGATGATGTTCGTCGTCGACTGGCCGGTGAAGGACACCTACGCGATCAATAACGTTGCCGTCCGCAACATCAAGGTCGACGGCACCGGCACCGGCGTCTTCAACGCACGGGTCGGCGGCTTCGCCTCCTTCGAGAACGTCGACGCCCGCAACGTCGGGGCCCCGTTCGTCAACAACTGCGGCACCTTCCACTTCGACGGTCCGCCCGAGTTCGACGTACGGCTGCTGACCGGCAACGACGGCAATTGGTACGGCGCAACCTGGTGCGAGGACCGGCCTACCGTCGTACCGCCGCCGGCTCCGTCGCCCTGGAACTAAGCGAACTAAGACAGCACGATGATGACCTGACTGTTGGAATCACGGCCGTCGAAGCTGGTGACCGAGACGGTGACGTTGGCACCCGCCACCACCGCATCCGGTAGGACAGCGTTGATCTGGGTCGGAGACTCGTACCACCACGAGCCTCCGGCCCGGATCGCGGTGAACTTGCCGTTCTGCTTGATCCAGACGACATTGCCGGCGCTAGAGAAGTTCGCACCGAAGATCGAGATCACGTCGTGGCGATGGATCACCGGCTTGAAGGTCTGTGCATGGCCCAGACCCTAGGGGCGTACCGGTTCAGCCACCTGCTCTTCCGATGCGGGCGCGCTCGGGCTTCGGCGAGAGCCGAAGGCAAGGATCAGGACGACCGCTCCCGCCAGCGTGAAGCCCGCAGCAACCAGCGCGGCCGTGTGCATCGCGTGGATGAACGCGTCGTTCGCGAGCGGCACCAACTGCGGACGTCCGGACGCGACCGCGAAGTGCCGGGTGGCCTCGGCGGATTCGCCCACCGCGTCGGGCAATCCGACCACGGACGGCGCGATCGCGTGCTGGTACGTCGACGAGACGATCGTGCCGATCACGGCGACGCCGAGGACGCTGCCGACCTGCCGGATCGCGTTGCTGACCGCGGATCCGGCACCGATCCGGTCCATCGGAAGGGTCGCGACCACGCCCGCGGTGGTCGGCGCGACGGCAGCCCCGATCGCGAGACCGGCAGTCGCACCGACGATGCAGAACCACACCAACGAGGTGTCGACGGTGTAGGTCAGGTTCAGGATGAGACAGAGCGTGAACGCGGCCAACGCCGTACCGGAGATGCGGGCGATCCCGAACCGGGCGGCCAGCCGGGCACCGAGTGGCGAACCCAGTACGACGCCTGTTGCCCCAGGCAACGTTAGTAGCCCGGCATGGAGTGGGCTGAAGCCGCGGGAGCCTTGCAGATAGAAGGTTTGATAGAACGCCTGGCCGGTGATGGTCAGGAACAGCGCGCCAAGGGCGACGTTTCCCGCCGCGAAGTGGCGGTTACGGAACAGGCGGGGATCGAAGCTCGGGTCGTGTTCACGCGCCTCGGAGTACAGGAAGGCTGCGATCAGGACGAGGCCGGCCGCGATACTCGCCCAGACCTGCCAGCGACTCCAGCCGCCTTGGTGACCGCCTTCGATCAGGCCGTAGGACAGCCCCAGCAGACCGAGCGTGGACAGTCCGAGACCGAGGGGGTCGAGGCGGCGGCGTTGCGGGCTGCGTGGGTTCGGTAGGACGAGGGCGGCGCCGACGAGCGCGATGGCGACCAGCGGCAGATTGATGAGGAAGACCGAACCCCACCAGAAGCGACTAAGCAACAGACCGCCGAGTACGGGACCGGCCGCGACGCCGACCCCGGCTGCGGACGACCAGACGGCGATGGCGCCTGCTCGCCGTTCGGGGGCGAAAGTGCTGCCGAGGATGGCCATCGAGGTCGGCATGATCAGTGCGCCGCCAAGACCCATGGTGGCTCGGGCGAGAACCAGCATGGTCGGTCCGGTCGCCCAGGCGGCCCACGCCGACGAGGCGCCGAAGACAACCAGGCCGATCATCAGCACGGTCCGGTGACCGTAGCGGTCGCCGAGCGCGCCGGCGGCGAAGAGTGCGGTCGCGAAGAGCAGCGAGTAGATCCCGATCGCCCACTGGAGCTGACCGGGCGTCGCGCCGAGCCCGTCAACGGGGTCGGCGAGGCGTTCGAGGGCGATGCCGAGGACCGTCGAGTCGATCCAGATGAGCAAGGCAGAGAGGACGAGAACGGCGAGCACCCGGCCGGGACGGGTGGGGAGTGGCGGTTGGGACACCATGTCTCCTATGATTGACAGGACCCTGACGAGGTTTCAGTCTGCGGTGATTGACAGGTTCCTGTCAATCACTTTTCGACGACGCTTGGCAGAATGAGGCGTATGAGTGGACCGGACGACAGCTTCGGTGTGACGTTTCTGGTGCGGCACGCCTGGCTCTCCATGCGCTCGGCCGTCGCCGTCGCGCTGGCCGAGCACGGTCTGTCCGTGCAGCAGTACGGCGCCCTGATGGTGCTGACCCATCACCCCGGCTTCACCGTCGCCGACGTCGGCCGCATGGTCGGTACGGCGCGACAGTCCGCCAACGAGTTGATCACCGGGCTGGAGAAGGCCGGACTGGCCGAACGCCGCCCGAATCCGCAGGACCGTCGTACCCAGCAGGTGTTCCTCACCCCAGCCGGCAAACACCGCCTCGCCACGGCGGCCCCCGCCGTACTGGAGGTCGAGGCCGAACTGGAGGCCTCCTTCGCGGCATCGGATCGCGCCACGGCCCGCGACTGGCTCGCCCAGATGGTGCGCAACGCCAACAGTTAAGGTCAGGTATGCGCGGACACGCTGAGCGGTTGAACGGGCTGGGCACCACGATCTTCGCCGAGATGTCGGCCCTCGCGGTCGCGACCGGGTCGGTCAACCTCGGGCAGGGGTTCCCCGATACCGACGGTCCCGACTCGCTGCTCGAGGACGCGATCGCCGCGATCCGCGCCGGCGCGAACCAGTACCCGCCCGGCCGGGGCATCCCCGCGCTGCGGCAGGCGATCGTCGACCACCAGAAGCGGTTCTACGACCTGTCGTACGACCCGGACACCCAGGTGCTGGTCACCACCGGCGCCACCGAGGCGATCGCCGCCGCGCTACTCGCCTTCGTCGAACCCGGTGACGAGGTGATCGCCCTCGAGCCGTACTACGACTCGTACGCCGCCGGCATCGCCTTCGCCGGTGGTCGGCGGGTTCCCGTGACGCTGCGCGCACCGTCGTACCGGCTCGACCTCGACGAGCTTCGCGCCGCCGTCACCCCGCGCACCAAGGTGCTGCTGATCAACACCCCGCACAACCCGACCGGCACCGTCCTCACCGACGTCGAGCTTCGCGGGATCCGGGACCTGGCCGTCGAACACGACCTCGTCGTCATCACCGACGAGGTCTACGAACACCTCGTGTACGACGACTTCCGGCACATCCCGTTGGCGACGTACGACGGCATGGCCGACCGCACGGTATCCATCGGCAGCGCCGGCAAGACCTTCTCCGTCACCGGCTGGAAGATCGGCTGGGTCACCGGCTCCCCCGACGTGGTCACGGCGGTCACCACCGCCAAGCAGTTCCTCACCTACGTCTCCGGCTCGCCCTTCCAACCGGCCGTCGCCAATGCGCTTGCCCTAGGCAACGAATACTTCGACGAGGTCCGCGCCACCCTGCAGTCCCGCCGCGACCTCCTCGCCGACGGCCTCGCCGACCTCGGCTTCGAGGTCCACCGCCCCGCCGGCACCTACTTCATCACCACCGACATCCGCCCCCTCGGCCACACCGACGGCATCGACTTCTGCCGCCTCCTCCCCGAACGCACCGGCGTCGTCGCCATCCCCACCCAAGTCTTCTACGACAACAAGGACTTCGGCCGCCCCCTGGTCCGCTGGGCCTTCTGCAAAAAAGAAGCCCTGCTCCAAGAAGCCCTGACCCGCCTCCAAAAGCTCTGACGCCGAAACGCTTGCGACAGCCCTCACGTTCTGTGTAATACTGGTGTCAGCTCGCCACGCGCTGCTTGGTGAGAAGTGAAGCTGGGATTCCCTCCGGATGAAGGGGCCCAGCTTTCGCGTTTTCAGCGGACAGTCTCTTGGTGAACGATGGCTACCTCGGACATCGCGACGAGCCACCTCGGGTCCCCCAGATGCGCCGCAGTAGCGGCGCCGGCGACAACATCCGGTAACCAGAGCATCGGCTCCTGCATCGGCCGACCAAAGCTGACAACCGTGCCGCCGTACCCGCCTAGTCCCGCCCCGCCCCGCAATTTGAGGGGATAACCCCTGATGTCGCCGGTTCTCCCGCCAAAATTCGAGGGGAGAACCAGCACATTCAGCAGATATCCCCTCCAATGCCCGACGACGGGGAGGCGAGCGCCGGCACCGGGGATTCAGGGCAGGAAGCGGGCCAGGGTCTCCGGATCCCGTACGACGGCTGTGGTGTGATCGTCGGCGGTCAGGATGGGGCGTTGGATGAGGATCGGGTGGGCGACCATCGCGGCGATCCAGTCGGGGCGGTGGGTGTCGTCGCGGGGTAGGTCGGCCAGCGCCGCGGCTTCGGGTTCGTTGTGGCGTACGACGTGCCACGGGTCGAGGTTGAGGCGAGTCAGTACGGCGTCCAGTTCGGCGGCTGTGGGTGGGTCGTCGAGGTAGCGGCGGACGGTGTACGAGACGCCGGCCTCATCCAGGGCGTCGGTGGCCGCGCGGCATTTGGAGCAGGCGGGGTTGATCCAGATCTCCATCAGCGGCGGAACCAGCGTTTGGTGGGTTTTTGGAGCATGAGGACGAGGAGGGCTCCGTGGATCGCCAGGCCTACCAGGCCGGTGGGGAGCGAGAGCAGGCCGCCGAGGATGCCGAGGACGGCTACCGCGATGATCAGGTAGCGGGCCCACGGGCGGCCGCGGCGCAGGTAGAGGGCCGGAAGGATGTAGAGCACCGCGCCGACCCAGGCGACCACGACCACGACGGCCGATGAACCCTTCGAGCCGATGACGATCTCGGAGATCTGGTCACCGGCCGAGGTGAGGGCCATCAGGCCGAGCAAGGCGTAGAGAACACCGAAGCCGAGTACCACGATGGTCGCCACCGTCACTTGACGTGGCGGCCCGTTCTCTTCGTAGTACTCGGCCCCGAACACTCCCCGATCTTTGCAGACCGGGCAAGGACTCAGGCGGTGACTTCCAGCGCGTCCTTCGACTCGTTCAGCGTCACCCGGACGGTTTCGCCGTCGCGGATGCTGCCGTTCAGCAGGCCGCGGGCGAGTTCGTCGCCGATCGCGGACTGCACCAGGCGACGCAGCGGACGGGCGCCGTACACCGGGTCGTACCCGGTCAGAGCCAGCCACTCCATCGCACCTTCGTCAACGTTCAACGTGATCCGGCGGTCGGTCAGGCGGCGCTGGAGGGCGCTGATCTGGAGCGCGACGATCTTCGTCAGCTCCTCACTGCCGAGCGCGTCGAACAGGACGATCTCGTCGAGCCGGTTGATGAACTCCGGCTTGAACGACTGCCGCACCACGGCCATCACCTGGTCGCGCTTGACCTTCTCGTCCAGCGACATGTCGGCCAGGTACGACGACCCCAGGTTGCTGGTCAGGATCAGGATCACGTTGCGGAAGTCGACCGTGCGGCCCTGACCGTCGGTCAGCCGGCCGTCGTCGAGCACCTGCAGCAGGATGTCGAAGACCTCCGGGTGCGCCTTCTCGACCTCGTCGAGCAGGATCACCGCGTACGGACGCCGCCGTACCGCCTCAGTCAGTTGACCGCCCTCTTCGTAGCCGACGTAGCCGGGAGGTGCACCGACGAGCCGCGAGACGCTGTGCTTCTCGCTGTACTCGGACATGTCGATGCGAACCATCGCCCGCTCGTCGTCGAACAGGAAGTCGGCCAAAGCCTTCGCCAGCTCCGTCTTGCCGACACCGGTCGGCCCGAGGAACAGGAACGAACCAGTCGGCCGGTCGGGGTCGGAGATGCCGGCCCGCGCCCGCCGTACGGCGTCACTGACCGCCTTCACGGCTTCCTTCTGACCGATCAGGCGGTGGCCGAGCTCATCCTCCATCCGGAGCAGCTTGCCGGTCTCACCTTCGAGCAGCCGGCCGGTCGGGATCCCGGTCCACATCGCGATCACCTCGGCGATCTCGGTGGGTCCGACCTCCTCGCCGACCATCGCCTCCGGACCATCGATCACGGCAGGTTCCGCGTCGGCCTCCTCGAGCTCCTTGGTCAGCTCGGGGATCTCGCCGTACAGGATCCGGGCCGCGGTCCCGAGGTCGCCGTCGCGTTGGGCGCGCTCGGCCTGGCCGCGCAGCTCGTCGATCCGCTCCTTGATCTCACCGACCCGGTTCAGGCCGGACTTCTCCCGCTCCCAGCGCGCTTCGAGCGCTCGCAACTCTTCCTCGCGGTCGGCGAGGTCGGCGCGCAGCCGCTCCAGCCGCTCCTGCGACGAGGCGTCCTCCTCGCGGGAGAGCGCGAGCTCCTCCATCTTCAACCGGTCGACGGTACGGCGCAGTGAGTCGATCTCGACCGGGGACGAGTCGATCTCCATCCGCAGCCGCGAAGCAGCCTCGTCGACCAGGTCAATGGCCTTGTCGGGCAGCTGGCGACCGCTGATGTAGCGGCTCGACAGCGTCGCGGCCGCAACCAGCGCGCTGTCGGAGATGGCCACCTTGTGGTGTGCCTCGTACCGCTCCTTCAGCCCACGCAGGATCGCGATCGAGTCCTCGACCGACGGCTCACCGACGAAGACCTGCTGGAACCGACGCTCCAGCGCCGGGTCCTTCTCGATCCGCGTCCGGTACTCGTCGAGCGTGGTGGCACCGATCATCCGGAGCTCACCGCGCGCCAGCATCGGCTTCAGCATGTTGCCGGCGTCCATCGCACCCTCACCGGACGCACCGGCGCCGACGACGGTGTGCAGCTCGTCGATGAAGGTGATGACCTGACCGTCGGATTCCTTGATCTCGGTCAGCACCGCCTTCAACCGCTCCTCGAACTCACCGCGGTACTTCGCACCCGCGACCATCGCCCCGAGGTCGAGACTGATCAGCCGCCGGCCACGCAGCGACTCGGGCACGTCACCGGCCACGATCCGCTGGGCCAGCCCCTCGACGACGGCGGTCTTGCCGACGCCGGGCTCACCGATCAGCACCGGGTTGTTCTTCGTACGGCGCGACAGCACCTGTACGACGCGCCGGATCTCGGAATCACGCCCGATCACCGGGTCAAGCTTTCCATCGCGAGCACGCTCGGTCAGGTCGACGCCGTACTTCTCCAGCGTCTTGGTGGTGCCCTCAGCCTCCGGCGAAGTGATCCGCCGGTTGCCGCGCATCTGGTCGAACGCCTGCAGCAGCGCCTCCGGGGTCACCCCGAGCGCCGTCTTGGCAGGCCCGTCGACAGTCGCCAGCGCGATCAGCAGGTGCTCGGTGGAGACAAACTCGTCCCCGAGCCCGAGGGCCCGCTGCTCAGCCTGGTTCAGCACCTCACCGGTCTTCGGTGACAGGCTCGGCGCCTGCACGCTTCCCCCGCTCGCCTTCGGCAGGCGGGCAACCTGCTCGGCAACCCGACCCCGTACGGCGTCCGCCGAGCCGCCGGCGGCCTCGAGCAGACCGATCGTGGTCCCCTCGGGCTGCGCGAACAGCGCGGACAGCAGGTGAATCGGTTCCACGGTCGGGTTGCCCGCCGCGGAGGTCTGACGGATGGCGACCGACAGCGTTTCGCGGGCCAGCGTCGTCAACCGCTGAACATCCATGGAGTTCCAGCCTTTCACAGTTCAGACAACAACAGTCTCTAGGTACAACCTAACCAAAGTTGAGTCCATTCCACTCAACTCTACAAATTTCCAGGGTCGGCTCAGGGTTCGGCCCCACCGCTGACCGCCTCCAGACCCTCCACGCCGTACCAGTCGACGACCGCCTGTTCGGCCACGACAGAAGGTGGGCCCACGGCGTGAAGTAGGGAGCGCGGGGGATGGCGGCTTGCCATCCCCCTGCATCACTCGTCGAAGGTGTGGCGGGCGGTTTCGATGTGATCGAAGTACTTGTGGGTCCAGGCGCACATGCTGTCGACGGTCGCCCGTAGTCCCTGACCTGCTTCGGTGAGGGTGTACTCGACCTTGGGTGGGACGGTCGGGTACACCGTGCGCTCGACCAGGCCGTTGCGTTCGAGCATCCGCAGGTTCTGGGTGAGCATCTTGTGGCTGATGCCGTCGACGCGGTTGCGCAGGTCGCTGAAGCGCCGGGTCTCATCGCCGAGCGTCTCGATGATGAGGAACGCCCACTTGTTCGCCACGTCGGAGAAGATCTCCCGCGCCAGCGAATCCGCGCGCCCGAGATCGGCCTGTTCCGCCGCCGACAGGCCGCTGACCTGCTTGGTTCCCATCAGGTTCCCCCGTCACCGAAAAGTGCCTTCTTCCGTACCGCCTCACACTCTCCTACGGTTCCTGAGTAACTACAAGAGAGCACGAGAGGGCATCATGGCCATCACACTGATCAATCCCGACGGACTCCCGACGGTCGACGTGTACCAGCAGGTCGCGATCGCCACCGGCACCCGCCTCGTCTTCATCGCCGGCCAAGTCGCCTGGAACGCCCCTGCCGACCTGACCGCTCAGGTCGAAGAGGCCTACCTGAACGTCGGTACGGCGCTCGCCGCAGCCGGCGGCACGTTCGCCGACGTCACGCGTTTGACGTTCTACGTCGTCGACTGGACGCCAGACCAGATGCCGGCCCTGCTGGAAGGAATCACCCGCGCCGCTACCAAACTCGGCACCACCCCGACCCCGCCCGCCACGCTGATCGGGGTCGCCACCCTCGACGTACCGGAGCACCTCGTCGAGATCGAGGCAACCGCAGTCCTCGACTAGCGGACGCCCAGCACTCACCAACAGCCTTCTGGCCAGGTTCGAGCCAGGCGCCTGAGCGTGGACTTGTCGAACGCGGCAGAGTTGGTGAGTGGCGGAGGTCCGCGCGATCCGTGCCAGCCGAGCACGCGACCGCGCCAGCGGGTCGGTGACCGCGTTCCCTCCGGTTGAGCTTCCGTTATAGGTGAGTTTTTCGGCGCATGGAGCCGAAAAACTCACCGACAACGCGCCGGCGAACCCAAACACGGGGTAGGTCGCACTAATTGACGAGTTTTAGGGACCCGATGACGAAAATCCACCACTTAGCGAGGGATGCCAGACGCGGCAGTACCCCCGAGCCCCCGCCATCTGATGGGTTACCCCATGAGGTTGTGGGTTCTGGACTCCCATGCGGGTACAGAACCCACAAGCTAATGGGGGAACCCATCAGATGCGCAGGGGGCGATGGCCCGCGCGAGAGCATCCGCCTCAAACCGCCACAATCGGTCACTTTTCAGGCCTCGTTCACTACCGACCGCAACCACAGCCCTCAAAGCCCCAGCAACGCCCACCGTGGTCGCCGACCGAACCATCCCCCTCAGCCACGCGCCGGACGCCAGCCACCCGCCACTGTAAATCGGCCGCAGCGGCGAGCAACCAAACGCCGTACGAAACCGGCCGCATCGCAGCGAACCAGGTGCGGAGGCCCCACGAGCTCGGGTCCCGCATCGCAGCGAACCAGGTGCGGAGGCCCGACGAGCTCGGGTCCCGCATCGCAGCGAACAGGTGCGCAGGAGCGGGCATGCCCCGGAGCAGCGGGAGCTTGTCAGCGTTGGTAGGCGCCGGAGTCCCAAGCGGACAAGCCGATCAGGGACTTGCCGGCCAGGTCTTCGTCGTACCCGGGCTTCTCTGCGCGCCCGATCGCCGGGCTACCGGCCTTCAGGCGGAGGTCCAGAGCGCTTGTGTACAAGGGATCTGCCTTCACTGAACGCGCACCTAGCGTGAACTGGTAGACCGCGCCTTGATAGACACCGCGGTCCTCGTCGGCGGCGTCGGCTGGGTTGTGGGTGTCGAAGGAGTCGTCGTAGCCGACCTTCTTGCCGACCTTCACGATGTTGTTGCGCAGCTTGAGGATGCCGGGGCCGCAGCCTTGGTCGCAGCTCCAGCCGTCGCCGTTCGGCAGGTTGACCGAGTTGTTGATGGCCAGCGTCCGGCGTACCGGACCGATGTGGCTCTTCGCGCCGCGGGTGATCAGGAAGGTGCCGGAGGGCTTCGTCGAGGTGACCGAGTTGTAGGCGAACACGTTGTCGTCCGCGGTCTGGCCTTCCTCGTGGCCGAGTTCGGTGAAGCTGTCGTTGTCGGCGGTCTTGTTGTACTCGATGTAGTTCCGGTCGCCGTTGAAGATCTCGACCGCGGCGCCGTCGTACCCGTAGTCGTGGCTGGTGTGGAAGCTGCCGCTGATCGTGTTGTGCCGGATCTTGTTGCCGTCGCCGTGTACCAGGATCCCAAAGGCGCCGGAGTCGTCGTCGGGCAGGTTGTCGTCGTCGACGCTCATCTTGTTGTTGTCGACGATGGCGCTCCAGCGGATCTCGTTCGAATCCGACCCATCGGTGATCGAGACACCGGCAACGTTGTTGTCGGCCTGCACGGTGTCCATCACGATGTTGTCGCCCCACAGTTCGAAGCCGGCCCAGTTGCAGCCACTCGCTCGCAGATCGCCGATGAAGACATCCGAGGCGGTGACGTTCACGCAGTTCAGTACGGGCCCACCGATCTTCGGCAGGGCGCCAGTGCCATAGGCGCCGATGGTGACGCCGTTCCATTTCACGTTCAGCGTTCCGGTCCAGGAACCACCGCGCTTGAACATGATCTGCTCACCGGCGGCGAAGTTGGCGGCGTTGACCTTGGCGAGGCTCTTCCACGCCGTAGCGGGGCTGGTTCCGGCGGCGGAATCATTGCCCGCTGCAGCGTCGATGTAGTGGATGGGCGGCGGGTCAGCAGCTGGTACGACGAGGAGGGAGGTGGTCAGGAGGGCGGCAAGTGTGAGCACGTCGACAAGCTTCAGTCGCTCGTTTGGCACCCGTCAACGACTCACGATGTCCACTTCTCACCGTTGTCCACTAGTCACCTCTGACCGGCGGTCACCAGCCCGGCGTCGTACGCCAAGATGACTGCCTGGACGCGATCGCGCAGCCCGAGTTTGGTCAGCATCCGGCTGACATGCGTCTTCACCGTGTGCTCGGTCAGATGCAGTTCTTCCGCGACCTCCGCGTTCGAGTTGCCCTTGGCAACCAACACCAGGACCTCACGCTCCCGGGCAGTCAGTACGTCGAGCCGCGCAGCGACCGCCGGATCCAGCCGCGTATCGGCGAACCGGTCGATCAACCGCCGAGTCACCGGCGGCGCCAACAGGGCGTCACCGGCCGCGATCACCCGGACCGCGTTGATCAGCTCGTCCCGCGACGACCGCTTCAGCAGGAACCCACTCGCGCCGGCACGCAAAGCGTCGTACACGTATTCATCGAGATCGAAGGTGGTCAGGATCAGTACCCGCGGTCCGCCGGCAAGTCGTCGCGTCGCCTCGAGCCCGTCCATCACCGGCATCCGCACGTCCATCAGGACAACGGCCAGGTCCAGGATCGCCCCAGCCTGCCGAACCGCGTCTGCACCGTCGACGGCCTGGGCGACGACCTCGATATCCGGCTGCCCGTCCAGGATCATCGCGATCCCGTCCCGTACCAGATCCTGGTCGTCGACCACCATCACCTTGATCGGCCGGTCGTTCACCTGCGACCCCCGACCGGGATCCACGCGTCCACGGTCGTCCCAGAGCCCGGCGTACTGCGGATGTCCAGCGTGCCGCCCTCGATGCGAACCCGCTCACGCATCCCGGCCAGACCGTGCCGGTTCCCACGACGCGCCGCGGCAACATCGAACCCGACTCCGTCGTCGGTCACCTCGACCCGCACGCCTGTCTCCTCGCTCCGCACCGCCACCCGGACCCCGGTCGCCTTCGCGTGCTTGATCACGTTGGTGAGTGCCTCCTGCACCAGCCGGTACGCCGTCAACTGCTGACCCTCCGGAGGTGTGTCGAGATCACCCTCCAGGTCGAACTCAATCGGCAGGTGGTCCTTGGACACATCCGCCACCAACTGTGACAGATCGGAGAGGCCCGGCTGGGGAGCCAGCTGTGGATCGGCGATCCCTTCCTCGTCGCGCAACGTGGATAGCAACCGATCCAGCTCGCTCAGAGCCCGCCGCCCGGCGTCCCCGATCCGCTGAAACCCAGCCAGTACGTCGGTTTCGCCGCGCCGGACGAGATCCGGACCGGTCTCCGCCTGGATCACCATCAGGTTCACGGCATGCGCGACCACGTCGTGCAGATCGCGCGCGATGATCGAGCGCTCGGTGAGTACGACCTGCTCGGCCTCGAGCTCCTCCGCCGCCTGCTCCAGCTCAGCCTCACGCTCGGCGGCCGCGCGGTTCCGCCGATACTGCCGGACTCCCAGCGCCGCCAGAACCGGCACGAGCAGGATGAGCGAGAGCGCGATCGGCCAGACGTTGGCCGCGATGCCGTCGTACGTCGAGTTGCGCAGCACTCCGTCCCAGGTGGTGTCCCAGCCCCGGCGCTTGATCTCCGGGAAGATCAGCTGCAGGTACCTGACCCGCATCACTCGGGTGATGACCGGCAGCACCACGAGCACACCGCTTGCCACCGGCAACGTCCAGCGCAGGCTCCGGGACCGCTTGGGCGAGACGACCAGCCAGTACAACGCCAGGCCGAAGGCGAGGTACAGGCTGAAGACCGGCCGGAACGACTGCCAGTTGGCGATCAGGCTCGCCGCGGCCAGCAGCGCGACCGGGATCACCGGCCAGCGCCTGCGCACCGCGAGGGTGAGGGCGGCAGCGGCGACGCCGTACGGCATCCAGCTCGGCGCACTCCACCAAGCACCCTTGAAGATCTCCTGCCCGAGCTCGGTCAGGATCAGGCCGGCGACGGCAACCGCCAACAGCAGATCCCGGATCCCGGCCGACTCCGGACCTCGCAGGAACGTGCGAAGGTCCGCCCACCGTTGCCAGGCGTACGGCGCCTGGGTGCGGCTCCGACGTCGCACCACCGCGAACACCAGGGCCAGGACGACGATCGCCACCGACAACCACCACGGCCATCGGTTGAAATAGACCGTCTGCCAATCGTTGCGCGTCATACCGGGCGCACCTACGGCGAGTGGCGCGCTGACATTCCCGAAGTCCGCAAAGGCGTCCGGATAAAGGCCAGTCGCCAACGAGAACCGCTTCAGGTCCAGCAGGACAGGAGCCGCGGCGGAGAGAACCGCGACAGCAGCCACGGTCAGCAGCCGGCAGCGACCCGCCAGGGACCACAGCGCGAGGACGATGCCGCCGTACAGGAACCACGGCGGTTGACCGACCAGCGCGGCCAGGTATGCAGCGAGGATCAGACCCGGAACCGCCACCGTCGGCTCGACCCGGCGGATCGCGATCAGTAGCGGCAGCACCATCAGCACCATGCGTAGCCACAGCCACGCGAACGGCCAGCCGGGGAGCTGCGGATCGGCCGCGTGCCACTGCAGGCTGACCAGCGCGACGGCCGCGAGGCCCGCGTCCAGCCACAGCGCGCGCTGTTCGGTCCAGAGGTGTTTCACCGGCCCATTGTCGCGCTGGGGCACCCCGGAGGCCGTCACTCTCAGGAGTGAGTCTTCGGTGTCACGCCTGGTACTGCGCGGTGAGCACGGACCAGCCCTGGCGGTGATGTGCGGGTGGGGGCCCGGCCGGGATCGTCGACAGCATGACGATCAGTCCGGTACGCCCCGCCCCTGAAGGGGCCGTTGGCAACCTTATTGGCCGCCGCCCAGCGCTCTTCGTGAGCGCGGCCTCGGCAGCCTTTGTAGCGCTGTGCGTGGCGCTCTGGCCACCAACGAAGGACCCGTACGACCTTCAGGTGTACGTCGTTGCCGCGCATGCTGTCCTGAACGGCCAGGACATCTACACGGCCCACGCGGGCAATCCGATCCTGCTCGGGTTCACCTACCCGCCGTTCGCCGCGCTGCTCTTCGCGCCGCTCGGGGCGATGAGCGCCGGGGCCGGGCGGCTCGTGATGAGCGTACTGTCGGCCGTGGCCCTGCTGGTCATCGGCTCAATCACAGTCCGCGCGCTCAAGCCGCACTGGCCGAAGCACCGGATCGTTGCCGCCGGCATCGCCCTCGGGACGGCCGGGCTCGCGATCGAACCGGTGCGGATGACGTTCCACTACGGCCAGATCAACCTGATGCTGGTCGCGGTCCTGATGATCGATCTGTTCGGGGTGTTGCCGCGCCGCTTCCGCGGCGTCCTGATCGGTGTTGCCACCGGCATCAAACTGACGCCCGGCATCTTCATCATCTATCTTCTGGTGACGCGTCGATACCGCGAGGCGGCAACGGCCGCCGCGGCGACCGCGGCCACGATGCTGATCGGCTTCCTGGCGATGCCCGACGCGGCGTGGAAGTTCTGGACCACCTACATCTTCGATCCCACCCGCCCCGGCTCGAGCACCTTGGTCTCGAACCAGGCCTGGCGTGGCGTCATCGACCGGCTCTCCGGTGGACCGCAGGGTCTGGGCCCGGTCTGGATCATCGCGGTCGCCGGCACCGTGGTTCTCGGCTTCATCACGGTACGACGCTGCTACGACCGCGGCCGGCTGCTGGAGTCCGTCCTCCTGACGGCCGCCATCGGCCTGCTCGTCTCCCCGATCTCCTGGACCGCGCATTGGGTCTGGGCGCTCCCGGCCTGCGCACTGCTGTGGACACGAGTGTTCTCGGCCGGCGAGACCTGGATGCGGGCGCGGTACCGGATCGCCCTCGCGGCGCTCACCACCGTCACCTTCGGGATCGGCCTGCCCTGGCTGGCGCCGTACATGGATGATCGTGAGTTGCACCACCACGGATTCCAGCTCTATCTCGGTAACTCGTACGCGATCTGCGCCGCCGTCCTGCTGCTCGCGGCGGCCAAGGTCGCGAAGGCATCATGAACCGGCAACGCCTTGTGGTGCTGGCGGCGACAATGCTGCCGGTCCTATGCCTCCTGCTCTGGCACCCGTGGTCAGCAACCATGGATGACCTCGGCGTGTACTACGCGGGCGCCCGTGGGCTCGTCAACGGCGAGGACATCTATCAGGCGCACGTGAAGTACTACCCAGAGATGGGGCTCGGCTTCACCTACCCGCCGTTCGCCGCCATGGTTTTCGCGCCGTTCGCCATCGGCCTGCCGTTCGCCCGGACGCTGATCACCATGGCCTCGGCCCTTGCCCTGCTGGTGATCGGCTGGGTGATCACGAAGAAGCTCCGCTGGCCACCGGCGGCCGGCGTCCTGTTCATCTTCGCCACCTTGCTGATCGAGCCAGTGCAGTCGACCTTCCGGCTCGGCCAGATCAACCTTGTCCTACTGGCCTTACTGATGGTCGATCTCCTCGGCGTGCTCCCACCGCGGTACAGCGGAATACTGGTTGGTGTTGCCACCGGCATCAAACTGACACCGGGCATCTTCATCGTCTTCCTGCTGATCACCAAGCGGTACCGCGAGGCCCTGGTCGCGAGCGTGACCACGGCTCTCACCCTGGTGATCGGGTTCCTGGTGGCGCCGACGGCGGCCATCGACTTCTGGACGAAGTACATCTTCGATCCGGCCCGGGTCGGTCCGCCGCACTACATCAGCAATCAGTCGATCCGCGGCGCCTTCATCCGCTTCACCGGCGGATCCGGGCCGCTCTGGTTGCTGATGGCAATTATCGTCGGCGTCGCCGGCCTGTACGTCGCCCACCGGCTACACGAGCGTGGTCTGGGTTTCGAGGCCGTCGTCGTGACCGCGTTCACCGGCTTGGCCGTCTCGCCGGTCTCGTGGATGAACCACTGGGTCTGGGCGATCCCCGCGGCGGCACTCGCCTGGCAGCACCGCGGCCGGCTCTTCTCGTTGTCCACAAGCTTGTCCACCGTGTGGATTGCGGTGTTCCTGTTCGCGCTGCCGCGCTGGTTGCCGTTCGGCGGAGACCGGGAGTTCGGCTGCAGCGCGGGTCAGACCATCGCCGCGGACTCCTACCTGCTCTGCGCGCTCGCGGTGATCGGCTACGGCTTCCGGCTGGCCAGTCAGCCGGTACCGCATCAAGTAGGCGCTGGCCGATGACGAGCTCCGCCCCCTGTACATTGTTGCGTCGGGGCGGTATGCGCTGCCCGACCCAGTAGCGAGAGTCGGAGCATGACGACAAGTCCCGTGGGAATCACCACCGAGCCGGTCCTGGGCGATCCTGTCGCCACTGGCAGCACGACCGTGCAGCGGCTCCGTGCGATCGTCATCCGGCGCCCGATCCTGACTCTCAGCCTGGCTGCCGTGGTGTTCGTGAGCGTCTGTCTGGCGTTCTGGCCGCCGGCCAAGGAGCAGTACGACCTGCGCGTGTACGTCGCCGCGGCCGATGCGGTTCTGCACGGCCGGGACATCTACACCGCCAACGAGGGCATCTACGGCCTGCTCGGGTACACCTACCCGCCGTTCGCCGCGATCCTGATGGCACCGCTGGGACTACTGAGCACCGGCGGCGGCCGGGTGCTGATGACCGTGCTCAACGCCTTGGTGCTGCTGCTCATCGGCTCGCTCACCGTCCGCGCGCTGCGACCGCGCTGGTCCACGCGGCACGTGCTGGTGACCGGGTTCATCCTGGGCGCGGCCGGGCTCGCGCTCGAGCCGGTGCGGATCACCTTCCACTACGGCCAGATCAACCTGATGCTGATGGCAATCCTGATGATCGATCTGCTCGGGCATCTGCCGCCGCGGTACCGAGGCGTACTGATCGGCGTCGCGACCGGGATCAAGCTGACGCCCGGCATCTTCATCATCTACCTGCTCGTGACGCGCCGGTACCGCGAGGCGCTGACCGCGTCAGCGGCGACCGCCGGGACGATGGCGCTCGGCTTCGTGGTGATGCCAGAGGCGGCCTGGAAGTTCTGGGGCACCTACATCTTCGACCCGACCCGTCCGGGCTCGAGCACGCTGGTCACCAACCAGGCGCTGCGCGGGGTCATCGACCGGCTGTCCGGCGGTCCGCAGGGCATCGGCTCGGTCTGGATCGCCGCGGTCCTCATCACCTTGGTCGTCGGCTTCGTGACGGTACGGCGGGCCTACGACCGCGGACTCCTGCTGGAGTCCATCCTGCTGACGGCCACGATCGGCGTACTCGTCTCACCGATCTCGTGGACCGCTCACTGGGTCTGGGCGTTCCCCGCGACCGCGCTGCTCTGGACCCGCGTAGCGGCGTCGTACCGGACGACCGGCCGCTCCCGCCAGTTCGCCGTACGGGCTGGTCTGGCAGCGTTCGTGACGCTCACCTTCGGGATCGGCCTGCCCTGGCTGGCGCCGCACATGCATGACAAGGAGCTGCACCACCACGGCTTCCAGCTCTACCTCGGCAACTCCTACACGATCTGCGGAGCAGTCGTGCTGCTGGCCGCCGCCTACAGCCTCCGCCGCCGGAGCCTCAAGGTTTGAAGTCGGCCGCGCGCAGCCGATAGACCTGCAGGTTGAGGTCGTAGTACTTGTCCGTCTCGCCGACCCACTCCATGCCGAGCCGGCGAGCGGCGCCGATCGCGCGCTTGTTGTTCGGCCGGGCGACGGCGAAGAGTTCGTCGACGTCGCCGGTCTTGAAAGCCCAGCCCATCAACGCTTTGCTCGCCTCGGTGGCGAACCCGTTGCCCCAGGCCGACGGCCGCAGCTGCCAGCCGATCTCGAGGTCTTCCTCGTACGGCGGGAGCAGGCGGATCAGCAGTCCGCCGATCACCACGTTGTCCTCCTGGCGGACCACCGCCCAACGACCGGCCGGTACGACGAAGTTCGGCTGGGCCTCGATCCAGGCGGTCAGGATCATCCCCATGGTGGCCACGTCGGTCACCTGGTCGATCGCGGGCGACAGCCACTGCGCCACGTCGGCGGATCCGTAGATCTCCAGCGCGGCCTCGGCGTCGTCTTCTTCCCAGTCCCGGATCAGCAGCCGGTCGGTCTGCAGGCTCAGCGTCACCTGGCCAGCGTACGTCGGACTTCGGGTGCCTAGGTGGACAACAGGTGAAGAGACCGCAGGGTGGCCCAATGACGGACCACCCCGCGGGGGCCGAAGAACACCCGGGGAGGGTGCGACTTCGGCTGTGGAGGTGTCGAGGGGGGATTCGACGGCCCTCCACCGGATCCGGAAGCCCCGAGGGGTGGGGTTCGAGAACCTCCGGTGGTTCAGTTAGCGCGGCCCGAGCTCCAGCGGCTGGGTCCTGATCCAGCGCGTCGTGGTCTGCTGGCGGCCCATGGCGATCACATCGCCGGCGGGACCGGCCGAGAAGACCCGGCTGGCGGTGCTGCGTCGCGAGACGCCGACACCGCGCTGGACCTCTGCCAGGAGCTGGTTCACCTGGGAACGCAGATCCTCTACCTCCGACTGTAGCGCGAGGACGTGCCGAATTCCCGCCAGGTTCACGCCCTCTTCCTGGGACAGGTGCTGCACATACCGCAGCCGCGCCACGTCGTACGCGGAATAGCGTCGCCCGCGGCCCGACGCCCGGCTCGGCACCACAAGGCCGAGCCGGTCGTACTGCCGCAGGGTCTGCGGGTGCATGCCGGCCAGTTGGGCTGCCACCGAGATCACGTAGATCGGTGTGCGGTCGTCCCAGGTCGGCACCTGGCCGAACTTCGCTCCTGAGGCCATCAGGTGGTCCCGAACAACCCGGCCCGCAGGTCAGGGTGGTCCGATGCCGAGTTGAACTCCTGCAGCTTGGTGCGCTGCTCGTCGGTCAGCTCGTGCGGGACCTGGACCTCCAGGGTGAGCAGCATGTCGCCCTTGCTGCCGTCCCGGCGGACCGAGCCCTTGCCCCGGACCCGGAGCTTGCTGCCGTTCGCCGTCCCGGCGGGGATCCGGACCGTGACCGGAAGACCGTCGAGCGTCGGCACCTTGATCTCGGCGCCAAGGGCCGCCTCGGTGAAGCTCACCGGGACGCTCAGTGTCAGGTGCTCGCCCTGCCGGCCGAAGATCCGGTGCGGCGTGACGTGCACGGTGACGTAGAGGTCGCCCGCAGGGCCACCCCGCTCGCCGGCCGCGCCCTTGCCCTTGAGCCGGATCCGCTGGTTGTCCTGGACCCCGGCCGGGATCCGGACCTGCATGGTCTTGCTCGACTGACCGCGGCCGGAACCGTGGCAGGTCTCGCACGGCTGGTCGACGACCAGACCACGACCCTTGCACTCGGTGCACGGCTCGGTCATGGCGAACACGCCGCCCTGGACCGAGGTCTGCATACCCGTGCCTTCGCACTTCAGGCAGACCTTCGGCACCGTCCCGTACTTCGCTCCGGTACCGCGACACGTCTTGCACGGCTCGTCACTGGTCATCCGCAGCCCGACGGTGACACCGTTCACGGCCTCGGCGAACTCGATCGTCGCCTCGGTCTCGATGTCCTGGCCACGCCGCGGCCGCGCCGTCGTCGTACTGGCCGTGGTCCGGCCACCACCACCGAACATGCCGCCCAGGATGTCGCCCAGACCACCGCCGGCACTGGCCGCGCCACCGCTGCCACCCCGGTTGAACAGGTCGCCGACGTCGAAGTTGAACCCGCCGCCGCCCTGCTGACCACCGCCCGGCATCCGGAAGCCGCCGCTGCCGAACAGCCGCCGCGCCTCGTCGTACTCCTTGCGCTTCTTGGCGTCCCCGACGACGTCGTACGCCTCGGAGACCTCCTTGAACTTCGCCTCCGCGGAGGCGTCACCCTGGTTGGAGTCCGGGTGGTACTTCCGCGCCAGCTTGCGGTAGGACTTCTTGATCTCGTCCTGTTCGGCGGTCTTGGAGACGCCGAGGACCTTGTAGAAGTCCTTCTCGATCCAGTCCTTCGTGCTCATCCGGCGTCTCCCCTCCCGTCGTTACTCTGCGGACTCTTCCGCGTTTTCATCGGTTGCGTTCTCTGCCTTGGTCTCCGGCAGTTGCTCGGTCGGCTCCGAGACGGCCACCCGGGCCGCGCGCAGGATCCGCTCGCCGTGCCGGTAGCCCGGCTGCATCACCATGGTCGCGGTCGGGCCGTCGACCTCGTCGGAGTAGTTGTGCAGCAGCGCCTCGTGGATGCGCGGATCGAAGGCGTCACCGGGCTCGCCGAACTTCTGCAGGCCGAGCTTCTCGGTGACCCGCTCCAGCGATTCCGCGACCGCCTTGAACGCGCCCTCCAGCTCACCCGCCTCGCGGGCCCGGCCGACGTCGTCCAGGATCCCGAGGAGCTCGCTGAGCACCGAGCCGATGACGAGCTCACGGCTCGCCTCCCGGTCCCGGTCCACCCGGCGCTTGTAGTTCACGTACTCCGCCTGCAGCCGCTGCAGGTCCGCCGTCCGCTCCGAGAGGGCCTCCGTGAGGAGGGCCTCCTGGGCCGACGGACCCGTCAGCGACGAGATGTCGTCCGGAACTCCCGCTCCGGCGGGAGCCTGCTCAGGCTCCCGCACCTCTCCGGTCTCCGGGTCGATCCGGCGCTTGTCGCGGACGACGGGGTCACCGTCGCCGAACTCGCCGCCAGTGGGTCGATCCGTCACTTGTCCTCCGCCTTCTTGTCCTGCGGCCGGTCCTCGTCCACGATCTCCGCGTCGACGACATCGTCGTCGTTGTTCGCGTCGGTCGCGCCATCGGTCGGCGCGCCGTCGTCGGCGTTACCGCCGGCGGCCTGGGCGTTCGCGTACATCGCGGCACCCATCTTCTGGCTGGACTGCGACAGCTTCTCCGAAGCGGCCTTGATCGCCGCGTCGTCGGTGCCCTCGAGCGCCTTCTTCAGCTCCGCGACGCCGTCCTTGACCTCGGTCTTGACGTCGTCCGGGACCTTGTCCTCGTTCTCGGACAGGAACTTCTCGGTCTGGTAGACCAGGCCCTCGGACTGGTTGCGGGACTCGACGGCCTCGCGGCGCAGCCGGTCCTCCTCGGCGTACTGCTCGGCGTCGCGGACCATCTGGTCGATGTCGGTCTTCGGCAGCGCGGAGCCACCGGTCACCGTCATCCGCTGCTCCTTGCCGGTGGCCAGGTCCTTGGCGTTCACGTGCACGATGCCGTTCGCGTCGATGTCGAAGGTGACCTCGATCTGCGGCACGTTCCGCGGCGCCGGCGGCAGGCCGGTCAGCTCGAAGTTGCCGAGCGACTTGTTGTCGCGGGCCATCTCGCGCTCACCCTGGTAGACCTGGATCATCACCGACGGCTGGTTGTCCTCGGCGGTGGTGAAGATCTCCGAACCCTTGGTCGGGATCGTGGTGTTGCGCTCGATGATCTTGGTGAACACGCCGCCCTTGGTCTCGATGCCGAGGCTCAGCGGGGTCACGTCGAGCAGCAGGACGTCCTTGACCTCACCCTTCAGCACACCGGCCTGCAGGGAGGCCCCGACGGCGACGACCTCGTCCGGGTTGACACCCTTGTTCGGGTCCTTGCCACCGGTCAGCTCCTTGACCAGCTCGGCCACGGCGGGCATCCGGGTGGAGCCACCGACGAGGATGACGTGATCGACCTTCGACACGTCCACGCCGGCGTCCTTGATGACGGCCTTGAACGGCGCGCGGGCGCGCTCGAGCAGGTCGGCGGTGAGCTTCTGGAACTCGGCCCGGGAGAGCTTCTCCTCCAGGTGCAGCGGGCCGGAGTCGGTCAGGCTCAGGTACGGCAGGTGAATGCTGGTCTCGGCGGCGCTGGACAGCTCGATCTTGGCCTTCTCGGCGGCCTCGTTGAGCCGCTGCATGGCCATCTTGTCGCCGGACAGGTCGGTGCCGTTCTTGTTCTTGAACTGGGTCACCAGCCACTGGACGATCCGGTTGTCCCAGTCGTCACCACCGAGGTGGTTGTCACCGCTGGTCGCCTTCACCTCGAAGACACCGTCGCCGATCTCCAGCAGCGACACGTCGAACGTGCCACCACCGAGGTCGAAGACCAGGATGGTCTGCTCGGCGCCCTTGTCCAGACCGTAGGCCAGCGCGGCCGCGGTCGGCTCGTTGACGATCCGGTGCACCTTCAGGCCCGCGATCTCGCCGGCCTCCTTGGTCGCCTGGCGCTGCGCGTCGGAGAAGTAGGCCGGCACGGTGATGACCGCGTCCGTGACCTGCTCCCCGAGGTACGCCTCGGCGTCCCGCTTCAGCTTCTGCAGCACGAAGGCGCTGATCTGCTGCGGGTTGAACTTCTTGCCGTCGATGTCGACGGACCAGTCCTCGCCCATGTGACGCTTGACCGAGCGAATCGTCCGGTCGACGTTCGTCGTGGCCTGGCGCTTGGCGACCTCGCCGACCAGGACCTCGCCGTTCTTGGCGAATGCCACCACCGAGGGCGTCGTGCGCGCTCCCTCGGCGTTGGGGATGACGGTGGGCTCGCCACCTTCCAGTACGGCGATGACGGAGTTCGTCGTACCGAGATCGATACCGACCGCGCGGGCCATGCTTTACCTCCACGAGTTGAGTGATACAGACTCAATGTTGCCGTTCGGCCGCTCGGGATTCAAATCCGTGACTGAACAAACTTGAGTTCACTAGGCTCAACATTGCACGAGGCCCGGGTCATTCCCAAGGGCGGTCACCGATTTCGGGGTCGGGACCCGGGTTCAGCCAGGGATACCCCTCCCCGGGAATAGGCCTTCCATGGGACTCTGACCAGGTGAAACTCCGCCCGCTCGTCCCAGCCGATTACGCCTCGGTGCTCGCCCTCAACACCACCGCGACCGGCCTGGTCGACCCGCTCGGCCTGGACCGCCTCGACTGGCTCCGGCTGATCGCCGCGCACGCCGTGGTCGTCGAGGACGACGGCCGCCCGATCGGTTTCGTCCTCACCTTCACCCCGGGCTCGGCGTACGACGGACTGGAGTACGGCTGGTTCTCCGCCACCTACGGCGACCGCTTCCTCTTCGTCGACCGCATCGTCGTCGACGCCGACCGTCGCCGAGAGGGCGTCGCCTCCACCGTCTACCGCGCCATCGAACGCTCCGCCCACCCCTTCGCCCGCGTCGTCACCCGAGTCCGCTCCGACGACCCCGCCGGCCTCACCTTCCACACCGACCGCGGCTACGTCGAGGTCGGCAAACAACGCCGCGCCGACGGCGCCACCATGTCCCTCCTCAGCAAGGACCTGACCGACTGACGGCGTCGAGTCAGGCCGTCCCGCCCATCGCTTTGGCCATGTCGGAGCGGTACCGCTCCGCGTTGTTCCGGTACGCCTCAAGCTCCTTCAGCATGAAGTCAGCAGTCTCGATCGAGCCGCCTTCACCGGCCGCCTGCCGGATGCCGAGGTTGAGGTAGTTCATCCGGAGCCGGTAGCGGCCGTCGTACCCCTTGTACGTGTCGTACCAGACAGGTGAGGTGTCCTCTTTGGTGTACGCCGCCTTGCCGCGCCGCGCGCTGGCCTCCTGCATAGCCTCCCGGTACTGGGCACCGAGTTTCAGCGTGACATCGGCATCGTTGACAAAGGAGGTCGCCGCACTTCGGAACTCGGCGATGACCGTGAACCGCGCGCCTTCCTGCTTGCCCATCCCGGCGGCCTCCATGGCCTCGCCGACCGCCCGGATCTGCTGCTCCATGGTCGCCTGCAATGCGTCGAACTCGGCAGACTTGTCGCGCAGGATCTGGAGGTTGACCTTCCACTTCTCGATGGCGGTGCGGATCCGGTTACCACCGATCTCCGCGGCAAGCCCGGCCGAGAGGTTCGCCGCGATGGCCAACCCGGCGTCAGCACGGCGGAGCTCTTGCTCGTAGGTCTTGGTGGCGACGAACTCACTGAATCCCGTCGCCGCGTCCTTGCCCACTTCTTTGGCCTTGTCGAACGCCAGATCCTTGCCCTTCATGACCGCGGCGTCGCTGCCCGCCGAGACCGCGGCCGACGCGGCCGCTCCCGTGCCCTGAGACGCCGGCACCGCACCGAACGCGGCGGCTCCGCTGGTCACACCGGCGGTACCGACGGCCAGGCCCACGTCGATCCCCTTGGAGATCCACCCCTGCAATGCCGCGATATCGGCCTTGACCTTCGCGACCTCCTCGGTCTTCTCCTTGACCTTGTTGTCCGCAGCCGCCTTGTTCACGTCCTCGGTCGCCGTGATCACCTCCTGGAACCCGATCCTGGCCTGGGCCGAGGCAGTGCCGATGTCATTCTTCACCGGCCGCATCGTGTTCTCTGTCGCGGTCAGAGCGCCCCGCGCGGCTGTCACTCCGGCCGTCACATCACCGGGAAGTCCCCTGAGGCCACCGAACTTCGCCGCGGCGTCGGCGCCACTGGTCGCTCCGGTCTCCGCAGACAGCAGGTCGGTCGACTTCGACGCACTCTGCCCGGTCATCTGCTCGTACTGAACGGCCATCGCGTCCAGCCGGGCGAAGTCCGCGTGTGCCTTCCGGTAGCGGTCGATGAAGTCCACCCCGGTCCGGGTCTCCTCGCCGGCGAAGCCGATGTAGAAGTCGAGCTTCTGGATGACTCCTGCGTTGGCCGCCTCGTGCGCCGGAGTGACCTCGGCACCCGCCATGGTGTTCTGCCGGCCGGTCTCGAGCCAGGCCGAGCCCTCCTCGACCCTCGCCTTGGCAGCTACGGCGGCGTTCAGGTCCCCGACGTTGGTGACGTTGCTGGCGGCCTTCGACAGCGTGTCCTCCTTCGCGGCCTTGTCCCCCGCCTCGTCCAACTCGTCAGCGTCGGTCTTGCGGGCGATCAGGGCGCCGGACAACGCCGGTCCGGCGGCGGCCTTGCGGCCGTGCCCGACGTGGCCCGAGGCCGTGTCGGCGTGGGTCTCGTGCTCGCTGTGCGCGGGCGCGACGGTCAGCGGCCCGGACGCTGCGCGACCACCCTGCTGTACGACGTGCGCGACCTCGTGACCGAGGAGATCCCGACCGGCTCCGGACTCCGGGTCGTAAGCGCCGCTCCGGAAGAAGATGTCGCTCCCCGACGTGAACGCCTTCGCACTCAGCTGCCGGCTGAGGGAGTCCGCCGTACTGTCGGTGTGGATCCGCACGCTCTCGAGATCGGTCTCCATCCCCGACTCGAGATCCGCCCGAGCCGCCGCCTCGATCGGCTGCCCGCCGGACCGGCCAGCCTGCAGCTTGGACGACAGGTCCGGCCCGAGCTCGCCGCCCTCGGCCCCCATCCGCTGCTGAACCGCCTGGTTCCCCGCGCCCTGCTGCGCCGACAACATCAGCCCAGTGCGCATCTGCAGGTCGGCCGCCGCCGACCCGGGCAGCATCTCCGGCACGACCTGAGCCTGCTCAGCACCACCCACTTCACGACTGGACGAAACCGCCGCAGCCCGCAGACTCTCCTCGTCGACCTCATGCTGCCGCGCCATCAGCCATCCCTCCGCCGTCGGGGCCCGCAACCTGCGGCACACCTCGCCCCAAGCGTTCTTGCCCCACCCCCCACCAGCAAGGGCCTCCAACGCGTCCAAAGAGGCGTGCCCCGATGCCCGATCGGGCGGGAGGCCCGACCGCCATCACCGATCAAAGTCACCCATGGACGACACCGCACGCTCAGCACCGCCTGCGCCGCCACATTTCACGAGGTTGGTCGGTGGTGGCGGTCCGCCTGTGGACAACCACCGACGCCGGGCACCGATTTCCGCCACCCTGGAGGGCATGCGGGACGTGACCGAGGTACTGGGCAGGCGGGGCGGCACCGCCAGTTTGGCCGAGCTCCGCACGCTCGTGTCCGCTCATGCGGTTCGGACGGCGTTGGCGGCCGGACACATCCGCCGGATCGCGAAAGGCGTCTACTCACTCCCCGAAGCACCTGCAGCCCTCGCCGCAGCCCGGAGCCATGGTGGAGTCGTGTCCCATCTCAGCGCGGCCCAGCACTGGGGATTCGGCGTGCTCGACCGGCCAACGCTCCCCCACGTCACCATCCCCCCGGATCGCGCCAGACGCCGGGCCGGGCTGCCGTGCCACCTGCATTGGGCCGACGTCCCCATGCTGGATGGGGCAACCACACCAATCCGCACCGTCCTGGATTGCATCCGCACCCTGCCACTACGCGAGTCGCTGGCGGTCTCAGACTCAGCGCTCAGGCGCGGCGTCGACCGTGACGAGCTGCTCGACGCAGCAGCAGGAATCCGCGGGCCGCACCGGCGACGGATCCTGCACGTCGCCGCGCTGGCCGACGGCCGCGCCGAGTCGGTCTTCGAGTCGGCTCTTCGCGCCCTCGTCATCGAGGCGGGGTTCGACGGTTTCGTTCCGCAGGTCGCGATCCAGGACGACGGATTCTCCGCCAGGATCGACCTCGGGCACCTCCGCCTCCAGCTCGGGCTGGAGGCGGACAGCTTCGAGCATCACGGCACCCGGCCGGCCTTGGTCAGGGACTGCCGGCGGTACACGAATCTGACGGTCCGTGGCTGGCGCATCCTCCGATTCAGCTGGGAGGACGTGATGTACGACCCGGAGTGGGTGGTGGCGACCATCGCGCGGGCACTCGGACTCCCATCACCGATCAACCCCTTACTGCGGGCTGCCTGACCGCTGAGCTGAGCGTGTGGCAACCGCTCCGGACGACTTTGATCGGTGGTGGCGGTCCATCACTTCCTCCCCCCGACAAACGTCTGCGCCACCAGCGGCACGCCGGGGCGGTAGGCGAGGTGGAGGTAGCTAGGGGCATCCAGTACGGCGAAGTTGGCCTGCGCGCCCGGGGTGAGCCGGCCGACGTCCTGGCGGCGGAGGGCGGCGGCGCCGCCGGCGGTGGCGGACCAGAGGGCTTCGGCGGGGGTCATGTGCATGTCGCGGACGGCCAGGGCGATGCAGAACGGGATGGACGAGGAGTAGCCGGAGCCGGGATTGCAGTCGGTCGCCAGGGCTACGGTGACGCCGGCGTCGATGAGGCGACGGGCGTTCGGGTACGGCGAGCGGGTGGAGAACTCGATCGCGGGGAGCAGACCGGCGACGACGCCGGTCTGGGCGAGGGCATCGATGTCGGCGTCACTGAGGTAGGTGCAGTGGTCGGCCGCCGCAGCGCCTAGTTCGCAGGCGAGCTGGACACCGGGGCCTTCGCCGAGCTGGTTGGCGTGGACGCGAGGTTGCAGGCCGCGGGCGATGCCGGCCGTCAGGATCGTGCGGGCCTGGTCCTCGTCGAAGGCACCGCGCTCGACGAACACGTCGATCCACTTGGCGTGCCCAGCGACCGCGTCGAGCATCGGACCGGTGACGAGATCGACGTAACCCGCCGGGTCGTCGGCATAGTCAGCCGGTACGACGTGCGCTCCCAGGTACGTCGTTTCGTCGGTGAACTGGCGCGCGATCTCGAGCGCGCGTGCCTCATCCGCGACGGTCAGCCCATAGCCGGACTTGATCTCGACGGTCGTCGTCCCCTGCCGCCGCATCTCCGTGACGAGCCGCGCGACGTTGGCGGTCAACTGCTCGTCCGTCGCCTGCCGAGTGGCCGCGACCGTGGTCCGGATCCCACCGGCCGAGTACGGCATACCGGTCATCCGAGCCGCGAACTCCTCAGCCCGATCACCCGCGAACACCAGATGCGAGTGCGAGTCCACGAACCCCGGGATCACCGCGCGCCCGGCCACGTCGATCGCGTTGTCAGCAGCCGGCGCATCAAAACGCGAACCGACCCACGCGACCTTGCTGCCCTCAATCACCAGCGCAGCATCACGAATCTCGCCGAGCAGCCCACCCCGCGCGGGGTCGTTGGTCACCAGCGAACCGATCCCGGTCACCAGCAAAGAACTCATGTCGTAACCGCTCCGATCGACGCCGCCAGCTCGGCGGGCACATCCAGATTCACATGCTTGCCTTCAGCAACCAGATGGCGGCCGTCGACCACGACATCGACCACGTCAGCCGCCGATGCCGCGAAGACCGCGGTCTCCACGGTTCCGCCGGTGCCCGCCGTACGGATGCTGTCCAGCCGGACGGCGACCAGGTCGGCGTGGGCGCCCACCTCGATCACCCCGGCATCAGCGAAGCCGATCGAGCGGTGGCCGTCGACAGTCGCGGCGGTGAACAGTTCGGGCGCCGACCAGTGGCCGCGTTCCTGTGAGGCGAGCCGCTCATCCAGCTCGACCGCGCGCATCTCCTCGAACAGGTCGATCACCGCGTGACTGTCGGAGCCAAGTGTGAGTCGCGAGCCGGCGTCGCGCAGCGCCACCGACGGACCGATCCCGTCGGCCAGGTCGCGCTCGGTCGTCGGGCAGAAGCACGAGTACGTCGCGGAACTCCCGAGCAGCCCGACATCGACCGGCGTCAGGTGCGTCGCGTGAACCGCACTCGTCCGCCCGCTCAGGAATCCGACCTCGTCGAGGACCTGTGACGGCGTCCGCCCGTAGGCCTCCACGCAGGCTGCGTTCTCCGCGACCTGCTCGGAGAGATGGATGTGCAGCGGCACGTCGGGGAAGGCGGAAGCAACCGCTCCGAGCTGATCCTGCGGCACCCCGCGCACCGAATGCGCCGCCGCACCGATCACCACGTCGTCCGCGCCCTTCAACGCCGAAACCCGTGCGCCCCAAGACGCCGCGTCGCCGTCGCTGAACCGCTGCTGGACCTCATTGAGCGGCTGGTCGATTCCCCCGGCGAGGTAGCAGGTGTCGAGGAGCGTGATCCGCAGCCCGACATCCCGCGCGGCCGCGATCAGCGCCTCGCCCATCGCGTTCGGATCGTCGTACCGGCGGCCGCCCGGCGCGTGGTGCAGGTAGTGAAACTCGCCCACCGCGGTGATCCCGGCCAGCAGCATCTCGCCGTACACGGCGCGGGCCAGTTGGTAGTACGAATCCGGCGTGAGCGCAGAGGCAACGGCGTACATCTGCTCACGCCAGGTCCAGAACGTGCCGCGCTCCGTCTGCGTGCGGCCGCGCAACGCCCGGTGGAACGCATGGCTGTGGCAGTTCGCCAGCCCCGGGATGACGAGCCCGCTCAGCCGGACAGCATCGCCGGGGTCCGCGTCGACTGTGACCGCGGTGATGCGACCGTCGGCCACGGTCACCAGCACGCCCGAGGCGACGCCGGTGGGGAGGAGAGCGGTAGAGCACCAGTACGACGTCACTGCGCGAGATCCTTCAGTACGGCGGCCAGCGCCTCGACGCCGGCCAGACAGTCGTCCTCTTCGGCGAACTCGGCCGGTGAGTGCGAGATGCCGGTCGGATTGCGAACGAAGAGCATGGCGGTCGGAATCCCGGCCGCCGAGAACACCCCGGCGTCATGCCCCGCGCCGGTCGGAAGAACAGGTGCACCATCCAGCACGCCGACCAGCCGATCGCGAAGCCCAGCTGGGAAATCGACGATCGGCGACACCGACTCCGGTACGACGGCCACCGTCGTACCGTCGCGTTCCGCGCGCTCGACCGCTTGGCGAGTGATTGCCGCTAGCAACGACTCCAGCGTGGCGGTGTCCGCAGCCCGCGCGTCCAGCCAAGCGATCACCCGCGACGGTACGGCGTTTGTGCCGTTCGGCTCGATGGACAGCCGACCGAACGTGGCGCGCGCACCGGCGAGCCGGGCCTGCTTGTTCGCGGCGAGCGCAGTCATCGCGTACGTGAGCATCGGGTCGTGCCGGTCCTCCATCAACGTGGTGCCGGCATGGTTCGCCTCACCGTCAAACGTGAACCGGTACCGCCCATGCGGCCAGATCGAGCTCGCCACACCCACAGGCGCGGTCAGCCCACGGCCCTGCTCCACATGCAGCTCAACGAACGTCCCTATCCGTTCGAGCAGCGGTGAAGGCCCAACGCCACTCGGGTCAGTCCCAGCAGCCTCAAGCGCTGCCCGCAGACTCACCCCTTGGCGATCAGTCAGCGCCAGCGCCTTCTCAGCCGACAGCACTCCGGCCGCCACCCGAGACCCCAGACAAGGCATCCCGAACCGCGAGCCCTCCTCCTCCACAAACGCCCCCACACCAACGGGAACGCTCGGCGAGAAGCCCTGAGCCCGCAGCAGATCCACAGCAGCCAGCGCCGAGACCACGCCCAGCGGCCCGTCAAAGGCGCCCCCATCGATGACCGAGTCAAGATGGCTACCGGTCACCACACCAGGTCGGTCCGTAGGACCCCACCAGGCGATGAGGTTGCCGATACCGTCCGACTCGACCTTCAGGTCGCGGGCGGCGCACTGGTCGAGGAACCACTCGGTGGCTTCGCGTTCGGAGGGGGTCCAGCCGCCTCGGGTGTAGCCGCCGGTGTCGGCGTCTCGCCCGATGGCGGACTGGTCCCTCCAGAGATTTTCGAAACTCAAGACAGCGGGTTCTTCGACAGCCAGTCCTTGGCCACTGCGTCGGCGCTCTCCTTGCCGGCGTCGATGCGCTTGACCAGGTCGGTCAGGGCATCAGTGGTCAGCTTCGCGTCCACGGCGTTCAGCACCGCCGCGATGTCGGCCGACTTGTGGTCGGTCCGGATCAGCGGAACGATGTTGTTCGGCGGCAGGATGTGCTGCGGGTCCTCGAGCTGGACCAGCCCCTGCTCCTTGATGACGGACTGCGTGGTGAACAGGTTCGTCAGCTGGATCTGGTTGTCCGTCAGCGCCTTGATGCTCAGCGGTCCACCCGCGTCCAGCGTCTTGTACTCCTTGAACTCGACGCCGTACTTCTCCTTCAGGCCCTTCAGACCGGCCGACCGGACCTTGAACTCCGAGCTACCGCCCGCGACCAGGTCCTTGCTGACCGCCTTCAGGTCGTCGAGCGACTTCAGGTTGTACTTGTCCGCGGTCGCCTTGGTCACCACGATGGTGTCCTGGTCGGCGGCCGGCGACTTGTCCAGCACCTCGAGCCCCGGCGTGACCGCGGCCTTCAGCGCGTCGTACGCCTTGTCCGGGTCGGTCTCGGTGGAGTTCTTGTCGAAGTAGGCCAGCGCGGCACCGGTGTACTCCGGAACCAGGTCGACCGAGCCGTCCTTGATCGCGGCCATGTAGGTCTCACGGTTGCCGATGTTCGGCTTCTTCTTGACCTCGATGCCCTTGGCCGCGATGGCCTGGCCGTAGATCTCGGCCAGCAGTTGGCTCTCGGAGAAGTCGGCCGAGCCGACGGTGATGCTCGTGACCTTGTCCGGAGCGGGCGAGGAACCCGCCGTGTCGCCACCGAGCTGGTCCCCACCTCCACAACCGGCCAGGCCGAGCAGCGCGACCCCGGCGATCGCAGTACGGATGAGTGTGGTTCTCAACACGAGAGCCTCCAGTGTTCTCGTCGGCCATCGGCCGGTGCCGATGGATGGTGCAAGTCAGGGCCAAGTTCATCAGGTACGGCGGACAGTTCAGCCGATCTTGAGTCCCTTGGAGACGGTGATCCGGCCGAGCAGCGCGAACAGCGCGTCGAGCACGATGGCGAGCAGGGCCACCAGCAGGGCGCCGGTGAACATCTGCGGGAAGTCGCGGAGCTTCAGCCCGTCGACCACGTAGCGGCCGAGACCGCCGAGCGACACCAGCGCGGCGATCGTCGCCGTCGACACGATCTGCAGCGTGGCGCTGCGGACCCCGGAGATGATCAGTGGCAGCGCGATCGGGATCTCCACCTTGGTGAGGATCTCGCGCCCGGTCATCCCCATCCCCCGGGCCGCGTCGATCGTGGCCGGGTCGACACCGGACAGACCGGCGTACGTCGAGGCCAGGATCGGCGGGATGCCGAGGGCGACCAGCGCGATCAGCACCGGCAGGAAGCCGATCTGGTTGGTCAGCAGGACGGCGATCATCAGCAGGCCGAGGCTCGGCAGGGCGCGGGCCGCGTTGCCGAGGTTGATCGCCAGGAACGCGCCGCGGCGGGTGTGCCCGATCCGCAGGCCGATCGGCAGCGCGATCAGCGCGGACAGCCCGAGCGCGGCGAAGGTGTACCAGAGGTGCTGGACGATCCGCGCCCAGATCCCCTCGGTACCGGACCAGTTGAACGGGTCGGTGAGGTACTCCCACATGTCAGGCCACCTCTCCTACCGGCGTCGCGACGCGGGCCCACGGAGTCAGGACGCGCTGCAGGGTCACCAGGATCAGGTCGGCGACCAGGGCCAGCAGCAGCGACAACACCACGCCGACGACCACCGGAGTGAGGAAGTCCTTCTGGAAACCGAGCGTGAACAGCTCGCCCAGGCCACCGATGCCGATCACCGCGCCCACGCTCACCATCGAGATGTTCGCGACCGTGACGACCCGGAGCCCGGTGAAGATCACCGGTACGGCGATCGGCAGGTCGATCGCGATCACCCGGTGCAGCGTCCCGTACCCGACGGCGACGGCCGACTGCCGGACGTCCGCGGGGACCGAGCGGAGGCCGTCGATCACGTTGCGGATCAGCAGCGACACCGTATAGATCGTCAGTGCGACGACGATGTTGATCGTGGCCAGCACCTTGGTGCCGAGGATCGCCGGGATCACGATGAACAAGGCGATCGACGGCAGCGAGTACAGCACCCCACCGAAGGCGATCAGTGGATTCGCCAACCACGCGTAGCGGGTGGCGACGTACCCGAGGGGCACGGCGATGATCAGCCCCAGCAGCACCGGCAGGATCGCCAGATAGACGTGCTCGCGCAGTTGCTCCCCGATCAGTCCGATGTTGTCGCCGATCCAGTTCATGAGTGCAACACCGCTGCGACAGTCGATTGGTCGACGACTCCCAGCGCACGACCTTCGTCGTCGACACACACACCGGACCCGGTCGGCGACGTCAGCACTGCATCCAGGGCTGCGCGCAGCGAGTCGCCTTGCTTGAACACGGCACCGACCGGCAGCAGCTCCGGCGCACTGCCATCGCGCCATCCGACGGGGACGCCGTCCTGCACGACCAGGTCGGCCGGCACTGGATTGAGCGGCAGCGCTTCCGGGTGCACGAACGTCAGAGCCCGGTAACCACGATCCTGTCCGACGAACCCGCGAACGAAATCGTCAGCGGGATTCGCCAGCAACTCCGACGGCGGGGCGAACTGCGCCAGCTTGCCACCGACACGCAGTACGGCGACCTTGTCACCGAGCTTGATCGCCTCGTCGATGTCGTGGGTGACGAACACGATCGTCTTGCCGATGTCGCGCTGCAGCCGCAGCAGCTCTTCCTGCAGCTGGTTGCGGACGACCGGGTCGACGGCGCTGAACGGCTCGTCCATCAGCATGATCAGCGGGTCGGCCGCGAGCGCCCGGGCCACACCAACTCGTTGCTGCTGGCCACCGGACAGCTGGGCCGGATACCGCTCGGCGAGCTTGAGGTCGAGACCGACCCGCTCGAGCAGCTCCATCGCCGTACTGTGCGCTTTGCGTTTGTCCCAGCCGAGCAGCTTCGGCACGGTGGCGACGTTCTCCACGACGGTCTTGTGCGGGAACAGGCCGGCGTTCTGGATCACGTAGCCGATGCCTCGCCGCAACGTCACGGCGTCCTTGCTGTTGATGTCCTCACCGTCGATCGAGATCGTCCCGCTGGTGCGCTCGATGGTGCGGTTGATCATCCGCAGCGACGTGGTCTTGCCACAGCCGGACGGCCCCACGAACACGGTGATCTCGTTGCTGGGGATCCGCAGGGACAGGTTGTCGACGGCCACGGTGCCGTCCGGATACCTCTTGGTGACGTCCTCGAACTCGATCATGGCGCCCCTTCGCGCTTGTCGTCCGTCGCCCGAATGACCCTAGCGGACCGATCCCCCAAAAACCCTGGATGAGCCGGAATCTCGGTCCGCGGGAAAGTGCACCATAACGGTAGGGATTTGACCGGTTGCAGCCGGTCAGGACTCCTGCATCGGAATCCGCACCCCACGCTCGGCGGCGACGCGGTCTGCACTGTCATAACCGGCGTCGACATGGCGGATCACGCCCATGGCCGGGTCGTTGGTGAGCACGCGCTCCAGCTTCTGCCGGGCCAGATCGGTGCCATCGGCAACCGAAACCTGACCGGCGTGGATGGACCGGCCCATGCCGACACCGCCGCCCTGGTGGATCGACACCCAGGACGCGCCGGACGACACGTTCACCATCGCGTTCAGCAACGGCCAGTCCGCGATCGCGTCCGAGCCGTCGAGCATTCCTTCGGTCTCGCGGTACGGCGAGGCCACACTGCCGGTGTCCAGATGGTCCCGGCCGATCACGATCGGCGCTTCGAGCTCGCCCGAAGCGACCATGTCGTTGAACCGCACACCGGCCTTGTCCCGCTCCCCCTGACCGAGCCAGCAGATCCGGGCCGGCAGGCCCTGGAACGCGACCCGCTCACCGGCCATCTTGATCCACCGGGTCAGGTGCTCGTTGTCCGGGAACAGATCAAGGATCGCCTGGTCCGTCTTGGCGATGTCCGCCGGGTTCCCCGACAGCGCCGCCCACCGGAACGGGCCCTTGCCCTCACAGAACAACGGCCGGATGTACGCCGGAACGAACCCGGGGAACTCGAAGGCCCGCGAGTACCCGGCCTTGCGGGCCTCGTCGCGGATCGAGTTGCCGTAGTCGAACACCTCGGCACCCGCGTCCTGGAAGCCGACCATCGCCTCGACGTGCCGCGCCATCGACTCCTGCGCCCGCTCGGTGAACCCGGCCGGGTCCTTCTCCCGCGCGGTCACCCAGTCGTCGAAGTCGACGCTCACCGGCAGGTACATCAGCGGGTCGTGCGCGGACGTCTGGTCAGTCACGATGTCGATCGGAGCACCACGCTGCAGCAGGTCCGGGACGATCGTGGCCGCGTTGCCGAGGACACCGATCGACAGCGGCCGACGCGCCTTCCGCGCCTCTTCGGCCAGCGACAACGCCTCGTCGACAGAAGACGCCCGTACGTCGAGGTAGCGGTGCTCGATACGCCGATCGATCCGGCTGGAGTCGACGTCGATGCAGATCGCGACGCCGTCGTTCATCGTGACGGCCAGCGGCTGCGCGCCACCCATGCCACCGAGTCCCGCGGTCAGCGTGACCGTCCCGGCCAGCGTGCCGCCGAACTTCTTGGCGGCGACCGCGGCGAAGGTCTCGTACGTGCCCTGCAGGATTCCCTGGGTACCGATGTAGATCCACGACCCGGCCGTCATCTGGCCGTACATGGTCAGACCCATCGCCTCGAGCTTGCGGAACTCCTCCCAGGTGGCCCAGTCGCCGACCAGGTTCGAGTTCGCGATCAGCACCCGCGGAGCCCACTCGTGGGTCTGCATGACGCCGACCGGCCGGCCCGACTGGACCAGCATGGTCTCGTCAGCCTTCAGGTTGGTCAGCGTGCGGACCATCGCGTCGAAGGAGTTCCAGTCCCGAGCTGCCTTGCCAGAACCGCCGTACACGACGAGCTCGTCGGGGTGCTCGGCAACCTCGGGGTCGAGGTTGTTCTGCAGCATCCGCAGTGCGGCTTCCTGCTGCCAGCCTTGGGCGGTCAGCGTCGTACCGCGGGCGGCGCGCACAGGACGGGGTCCGGAAGACATGTCGGTGTTCCCTTCTATTGGAGCGGGCCGGTGACGGCCTCGGCGTCGGTGAGGTAGGTGCCGTCGGCAACCAGCCGGACGGAGTGCTCGATCTCCGGGGACAGATGACGGTCGGTCCCCGGACCCTCGACGTACTGCCGCAGAGCATCCCGTACGGCGGCGGTGGCTGGCGAGGGGATGAGCGGCGCGCGCAGGTCGAGCGCGCGGGCGGCGGTCAGGATCTCGATCGCGAGCACCCGCTGGAGTCCATCGATCGACTTGCGCAGCTTGCGCGCGGCCGACCAGCCCATCGAGACGTGGTCCTCCTGCATCGCGCTGCTCGGAATCGAGTCCACACTGGCCGGTACGGCGAGGCGCTTCAGCTCGGAGACGATCGCGGCCTGCGTGTACTGCGCGATCATGTGGCCGCTGTCGACGCCGGGATCGTCGGCCAGGAAGGCGTTCAGGCCGTGGTTGCGAGCGACATCGAGAAAGCGATCGGTACGGCGTTCGCTGATGCTCGCGAGGTCAGCCACGGCAATCGCGAGGAAGTCGAGCACGTAACCGACCGGGGCACCGTGGAAGTTGCCGTTGGACTCGACGCGGCCATCGGGGAGTACGACGGGGTTGTCGATCGCGGAGGCGAGTTCGCGCTCGGCGACATTGGCTGCGTGGGCAGCGGTGTCACGGACGGCACCGTGGACCTGGGGCGAACACCTCAGCGAGTAGGCGTCCTGGACGCGGTTGCAGTCGGGGCCGCGGTGGCTGGCCACAATCCCACTGTCTTTAAGGATCGTGCGGAGGTTGGCGGCGGCTGCGCCTTGACCCACCTGCGGGCGCAGGGCGTGCAGGTCGGCGGCGAAGACGCGGTCGGTGGCGAGCTGACCCTCAACGCTCATCGCGGCGGCGATGTCGGCGGTCTTCACCAGGCGGTCGAGGTCGGCGAGCGCGAGCACCAGCATGCCGAGCATGCCGTCGGTACCGTTGATCAGCGCCAGGCCTTCCTTCTCGGCCAGGACGACCGGCTGGAGGCCGTGCGCCTGCAGTGCCTCGCCGGCGTCACGAAGGTTGCCCTCGGCATCGCGAACCTGACCCTCACCCATCACCGCGAGGGCGACGTGGCTCAGCGGCGCGAGGTCGCCTGAGCAGCCGAGGCTGCCGTACTCGTGCACGACCGGAGTCAGCTTGGCGTTCAGCAGACCGGCGTACGCCTGAGCCGTTTCAACCTTCACGCCGGTACGACCGGTCGACAGCGTGGACAGTCTGAGCAGGGCGAGCGCACGGACGACCTCGGTCTCGACCTCAGGCCCCGAGCCGGCAGCGTGCGACCGAACCAGGCTGCGCTGCAACTGAGCGCGCAGTTCCGGCGCGATGTGCCGCGTCGCGAGCGCCCCGAACCCGGTCGAGACGCCGTAGTGCGGGGTCTCCGCATGCGCCAGGCCCTCGATCACAGCCCGCGACTTCGCGATCTCCTCGAGCGCCTGGTCGCTGATCCGGACCTGAGCGCCGTACCGCGCCACCGCGACGACATCGGCCGCTGTCAGCGGTCCGACTCCGACGATCACCGTGCTGCTGGTCTGTTCCACCCGATCATTGGACCCCCTCCACGACGCCCTGCCCACCCAACGACACCCAGTCCCTGTCTCAAACCCGAGACATCCACCGTGCGATCCCCCTTTGATGGGCTGACCCACGGCGTTGCGGGAGGGCCCACCGCATGCCGTTGGCCCTCCCACCACCTGATGGGTGGACCCCAAAGCCGGTGAGTTAGACGGGGTTGGTGTCAACCGGCCTGCCGCCGAGCTGACGTCCGAAAGACCCGCAAGCCTGGTACGGCGTGTCTTCGGACGCAACCGTCGCCGGTTGCAGGGAGGACTCGGGTCGGCATCCAGCCAGTGTGGGGAGGATATGGGACCGATTCGGGGGGCGAATCCTCCCCAGATCTCGTTCAGGGCCGCGCAAACCCTCCCCAAACCGGTTGGGGCGCCGCAGTGCGACAGCCACCAGCACTCCGCAAACCCCGGCCCAACCGCGCTCACCACACCGAACGTCCGAAGAAACGCCGACCACGCCCGCAGGTCTTTCGGACGTTAACGCCAGGCGGGCTGCTTGATACCGCCGCCGCCGCCCAACTAATCAACCGGCCTTGGAGCGGACCCACCAAATGGGACTCTTGTGACGTAGGTGTGGGTGGGGTTCGCGCGTTGTCCGACCGATAGGTTGCCGTCCGATCGCGGGGTCTCGGGCGATGTGAACGGCGTGAGTGTGGGGAAGATGTCGCCGACTGGACGCGCTGTGCTGCTGGTCATCGATTTCTGGCGGCAATCTCCTTCCACTCGCCGACGGACCGCTGTTTCTGCGCGGCGGCTGAACCCACCGTGCAAGCCGGGGCGAGAGGGATGCGGCGGGGCGGGCGTGAGGTGGCGGGCGCGGACCGCCAGCACTGACTAACTCTGCACGGCTCGGACCCTCCACGCTCAGCATCACCTGCCCGAGCAGCCGCGCGGGAGGTTGGACGGTGGCACAGGTCCGCTACCCCGGGGCGCGGGATGCAGCCCGGGGTGCGCACCCCCCGCGGGGGGCTTGAACACGCTATGCCTTGTTCACGGCCCCCGTTTCCTGTCCGCAGCCCCAGCAACTGCATGCAGGTCACCTACTGCCAACGGTGGAACAGCGCCCAGCCAGCCCACCAGCACGCCGATCAACTGACCCACACGGAGAAGAGACCGGTACACCGCACCACCCGCGAATGGGTCAGGAGAGTCCCAAATGGGGGCAGGGGATGGACCTGGGGCGGCACTACGGTGGGTGCATGGTGTTCGAAATCCGGTCGGCGACGCCCGATGACGCGGCTGGGATCGCCGGCGTCTGGGCGGCCGCGATGCCGCAGTTGGTGAAGACCGCACGCGGGATCGAGGCCGAACTCCGCAACAACCAAGGCCGGGTCGTCCTGATCGCCGTCACCGGACCCGAGGTCGTCGGCTACGCGAACGTCCACCTCCCCGATCCGGATGACCAGGCGCCGCGGGTGCGGATCGCCGTACAGGTTCCTCCTGCCGTACGGCGGAATGGGATCGGCACCGCATTGGTGGAGCGCGTGATCGAGCGGGCCGCTGCGGCCGGCGCCGCGCGATTGCTCACGGTGGCCAACGATGACTCGCTCGACTTCGCGACCAGGCACGGCTTCACGATCGGCCGGCGCATGAGCCATTCACAGGCTGAGCTGAGCACTGCCCCGGATCCGCTTCCGACGCCGGACGGGCTGCAGCTCGTCACGTACGACGCCGTGTCGCCGGAACGACTGCACGAGGCGGAGGTCGCCGTACGGGATGACGACCCGAGCGGCCTGTCGGGCGGAGGCGGGTACGACGAGTGGTTCGCGCGGGCGTGGAACCACCCCGACCTGCGGCGCGACCTGAGCTTTGCCGTGCTGGACGGGGAGGACGTGCAGTCCTTCGTGTCGACCACCGTCGATCCGGATCGGCGGGTGATCTGGTCCAACCTGACCGGAACCGTACCGTCCGCCCGAGGTCGTGGGCTCGCGAAGATCGTGAAGTCGCACGCCTTGGCAGCGGCGCGGGATGCCGGCATGGTGACCGCCCTGACTGGGAACGACGCGGCAAATGTGCCGATGCTCGCAGTCAACCGCTGGCTCGGATACCGCGAGTCCGGTGGGGCCTGGACCGCGGAGAAGGAGCTGTGACCCGGCTTGCGCTGACCCTACTGTTCTTCCTGGCGCTGTCGATCGGCGTCGGATTCCTGCTCGGCGGTGACTATTTCGACTGGGCTGTGGCGGGCGGTCTGTTCGCCCTCGCCGTCGCCGGCGAACTGTTGCGCTGGTGGCTCCGGCGGGCGCCGCAGAAGAATTCAGCTCGCCAATCGTCCGGAATCTGAGACAGGCCGGTTACCCTGCCGTTGTGAGCGGCAACGTTCCCGCCTCGACCCGCACCCTGCGGGTGCTGACATTCTTGGCGACCCAGCCCGGGCCGGTACCGATGGAGCGCATCGCCTCCGCGGTCGGCCTGCCACGCTCGTCGACGTACCACTTGCTGAGGGCAATGATGGACGAGAGCTTCGTCGTCCACCTCCCCGAAGAGAAGCGCTACGGCCTCGGCGTCGCCGCCTTCGAGATCGGCTCCGCCTACCTCCGCCACGACCCCCTCGAGCGTCTGGCCCGCCCGTTGTTGGGCCAACTGGTCGCCGAACTGGGCCAAACCGCCCACCTAGGCGTCCTCCACGGCCGAGAACTCGTCTACCTCCTCAAAGAGCAACCCCCACGCCCCGTCACCCTCGTCACGGACGTAGGCGTCCGCCTCCCCGCCACCCTCACCGCCTCCGGCCGAGCCCTCCTGGCTGAGCTCCCACCCGCCCAGGTCCGAGCCCTGTTCCCCACCAACGAGTCCTTCGTCCGCCGCACCGACAAAGGCCCCGAATCCCTCACCCAGCTAAGACGTCTCCTGGCCGAGGAAAAACGCCAGGGCTACGCCCTGGAAGAAGGCCACATAACTCCCGGCGTCTCGTCAGTCGCCACCGCCGCCCTGGACCACGCCGGCCACCCAGCCGCCGCCATCTCCATCACCTTCCGCACCGACGCCCTAACCCCCGCCGACCGCCTCCACCTAACCCACCGCCTCCGCCAAGCCGCCACCGCCCTCACCCGACGACTACACGGATAGCCATGCGTTGCGTACCGACGGACGGGTAGTGGTGGGCTGGGTGATCAGGGTCGCCGCGGGGATGGCGCGTCAATGCGGCGACTGGCGGGACCACTACCCGTTGATCGGTACGCATGCGACGGCCCTCCGAGCACCTGAGCTCGGAGGGCCGTCGGGACCCGGGGGCGCGGCATCCACGTCGCGCGCCGCCGGGAATTACCAGGAGGACTTGGTGATGCCGGGGAGTTCGCCTCGGTGGGCCATGGTGCGGAAGCGGACTCGGGAGATGCCGGCTTTGCGGAGGTAGCCGCGGGGGCGGCCGTCGGCGGCGTCCCGGTTGCGGATGCGGATGGGGCTGGCGTCGCGGGGGAGCTTTTGGAGCTTCAACTGGGCCGCCGTGCGCTCCTCGAAGGAGGAGGCGGGGGCCGCGATGATGCGTTTGAGCTCCGCGCGACGGTCGGCGTACAGAGCGACGGTGCGTTTGCGCTGTTCGTTCTTGGCGATCTTGCTGGTCTTAGCCATCGATCAGCGCTCTTCGCGGAAGTCGACGTGCTGGCGCAGCTTGGGGTCGTACTTGCGGATGATCAGCCGGTCGGGATTGTTCCGGCGGTTCTTCCGCGTTACATAGGTGAAGCCGGTCCCCGCCGTGCTACGGAGCTTGACGATCGGCCGGAGTTCGTTGTGCTTGGCCATGCTGTTCCTTTCCTCAAGTACGAGATGCAGTGTACCTTGTACTGGTAATCATTTTCAATAAGGGAGGAGTGCGGATGCTGGCGGTGACCCTGCTGACCGGTGTCGACGAGGGATTCCGAGGGGCCGTGGGCGCGAACCTGCTGGCCGCCGCGGGCCCGCGCGGCGTCCTGATCGAGTACGACGTGAGTGACCTGCCGAGCGGCGAGGTCGTCCGGACCGCGCGGACGGCGGCCGGGGTGATCGACCGGGAGACGATCCGGATGGGCCACCCGTGTGTGTCGTGTGCGATGCGCGGGACGCTGGTGCAACTGCTGCTCAGCATCGCGGCGGTCGAGCGGTACGGCGTCGCGATCGTGTCGGTGCCCGGTGCCGGGGACACGCAGTCGCTGGCGGAGGAGATCGCTCGCGAGACCGAACTGCGGGTCGACGCGGTGATCACGGCCGCCGACACCGCGACCGTCGTCGACGACCTCACCGGCGACCAGTTCATCCAGGACCGCGGGATCGCGACCGCCGCCGAGGATGGCCGGGTGATCGCCGAGGTGGTTGCGCGGCAACTCGAGTACGCCGATGCCGTCGTACTGAGCTCTCAAGACCCGACCGCCAGCGCACTGATCGAGGCGATCAACCCGCAGGCGCGTGTTCAGACCACGCCGGCCGGGCTGCTCGCCGTACGGCTGCATGATCCTGATGCGGCCGAGACCCGCACTGAGCCCGGCTCTATTACTGCGCCGATCCGCGAAGACGAACTGGTCAGCACGTTGGTCTGGCAGTCAGCGCGACCGTTCCACCCCGAGCGGCTCTATGAAGTGCTCGAGGACTTAGTCACCGGTACGGCGCGGGGCCGCGGAACTGTGTGGATCGCGACCCAGCACCGGAACCGCCTGAGCTGGGACAGCTTCGGCACCAACATCTCCATCGGCGTACTGGGCCCGTGGCTGGCCGACCTGCCGGCCGACCGCTGGTCCGGCGTCGGGCAGCAGCACCAGGCGCGATCGGCGCTCGAATGGCATCCCGAGTACGGCGACCGGGCGTCGTACCTGTCCATCACCGGAGTCGGTCTGGACACCCGGGAATTACAGGCACGCCTGGATGGTTGTGTCCTCCGTGCGGACGAAGCGGTTCATCCACTGACCGACCCGTTCGCCCCTTATCTGGAAGGAAGTAGTGCAGCATGAAGAATGACATTCACCCCGACTACCGCCGGGTTGTCTTCCGGGACAAGTCCGGTAACTTCAGCTTCCTCACCGGTTCGACCAGCGCGAGCAACGAGACCATTGTCTGGACCGACGGGAACACGTACCCCGTCGTCGACGTGGAGATCTCGTCGGCCACCCACCCGTTCTACACGGGCAACCAGCGCGTGATGGACACCCAGGGCCGCGTGGAGAAGTTCAAGAAGCGTTACGGCCAGCTGTAAAACCACAAGCAGCGCGAGGGCTCACCCGGGGCGGGGTTGGGCCCTCTCGCTTTGCTCCGGCGATGACGTCTCGGATCTCAGACATCGATCCGGGCGCGGCGCTTACCCGAACAACGGGGGCGGTCTCACACTGGGGCAATGGAGCCGGTGGAGCTGTCCGGGGGTGGGTTGGCGCCGTTGGAGGCCGTCGCGTTGGCGCAGCGGCGGACCGCGGTGCGGCTGGGCGACGACGCCCGGAAGCGGATGCACGAGTCGGCTCTGGCGGTTGCCGAAGTGGCCCGGCATCGGCCGGTCTACGGCCGGACGACCGGGGTCGGCGCCAACCGCGACGTGCTCACGTCGGACCCCGAACACGGCGCGCGGCTGCTCGGCTCACACTCCACGACCGGTACGACGTCGTACCCGAAGGATGCGATCCGCCTCGGCCTGCTGATCCGGGTCAACCAGTTGGCATCCGGCGGCTCCGGTCTCGAACCAGAGGTCGCCGACGCGATCGTTGCCCTGCTCAACGATGACGTGCTGCCCGACCTGCACCGCGGCGGCGCGATCGGTACCGGCGACCTCGGCCCTCTCGCCGAGCTCGGACTCGCCCTCGGTCCTGTGATCGACGGCGTCAGCGCTCTCCCGCTGCTCTCCAGCAACGCCCTCACCCTCGCCGAGTGCTGCCTCGCGTACGTCGAAGCCGCCACCCTGATCAACGTCGTACCGCTAGTCGGTGCGCTCTCCCACGTCGCCCTGCGCGGCAACGCCGAGGTATACGACGTCCGCGTCCACGAGGCTCGCCCACAGCCGGGCCAAGTCCGGGTCGCCCGCAGGATGCGCGGCCTCCTCGAAGGCCTGCCGCTCCCACCAGCACGGATCCAGGACCCCTTCGGCCTCCGCGCCTTCGCTCAAGTCCTGGGCCCCGCCGTCGACCATATAGATGCTCTAGGCAACAGTCTGCGCATCGACATCAACGCCTCGGCCGAGAACCCGCTCGTGGCCGGCGACACCGTGCTGCACAACGGTAACTGGCACGCGATGCCGATCGCACTCGCGCTCGACTCGCTCCGTCTCAGCCTGCACAGCGTCGCAACCCTCTCCACCTCCCGCGTCGCCAACCTGGTCGACCCGGACTTCACCGGTCTGAGCCGCTTCCTCGCCAGCGGCGCCGAGGCCAGCTCCGGCGTGATGATGATCGAGTACGTCGCCCACGACGCCCTCGCCGCCGTCCGCTCCTCCGCCCAACCGGCCACCCTCGGTACGGCGACCCTGTCCCGTGGAGCCGAACACCACGCCAGCTTCGCGCCCCAAGCCGCCGTACTGACTGCTCAGCTCCTGGACGCCCTCCGCGAAGTCATCTCCTGCGAGCTGGTCACCGCCGTTCGCGCCGTCCGCCTGGCCGGCCTCACCCCCGACGATCTGGCGCCCGCCGCCATCGCCCCCTGGCTGGCCGACGCCCTCGCCGCCCTCCCCGACGACCTCACCGACCGCTCCCTGCGCGAGGACCTCGAGATCGCCCGCGGCCTCCTCACCCAATGGGGCGACCGCCAAGTCGAGCACCCCGCCGAGTCCGCTTAAGCAGCCAACTGGACGAGCATCTTGCCGGTGTTCTCGCCGCGCAGCATCGCGAGGAACGCCTCCACCGTCTGCGAGAACCCGTCCACGACCGTCTCGTCGGAGACGACGGCACCGGATTGCAGGTGCGGCGTGAGGAACTCGATCAGCTCGGGCCGCAGATCCAAATGGTTCCGGACCAGGAACCCCTCCAGCCGTAGCTCCTTCCCGACCACGTCGTACAGGTTGCGCGGGGCAACAACCCCGTCCCCGTTGTACGTCGATACCGCGCCACACCACGCGATCCGGCCGCGCGGCTTCAGTACGTCGATCGCCGCCGCCAGGTGCTCACCACCCACGTTGTCGAGGTACGCGTCGATCCCGTCCGGCGCCTCAGCGGCCAACTGCTCCACCAGCGAGCCGTCCCGATAGTTCAGCGCCGCATCGAACCCCACCTCGGACACCAACCACTTGGCCTTCTCGGCAGACCCAGTACTCCCGATGATCCGCCCGGCCCCGAGCAACCGGGCGATCCGCGCAGCCGCCGTACCGACCCCGCCGGCCGCCGCCGAAACGAAGAGCGTCTCCCCCGGCTGCAGCTTCAGGACGCGCTTCAGCCCGGCATACGCACTGAGCCCAGTCCCGCCCAGGATCCCGAGATGGGCGGACAGCGGCACACCCGGCTCGACCTCGATCAGCCGACTCGCTGATGGTGTGACCACCGCATGGGTACGCCAACCCTGCGTGTGGAACACGATGTCGCCGATCCCGTACGCCGGAGTCAGGCTCTGCACGACTCGACCGAGCGCCCGGCCCTCACCCGGAGCGCCGAGGGCCCACCACTCGTCGGAGTCCATCGCCTGCCGCATATACGGGTCGACGGACAACCAGAGGTTCTCGACCAACGCCGTACCGGGCGACAGGTCGAGCGGCGGCGATGTCACGAGCTCGAAGTTGGCGGCGGTGGGGAAGCCGGTCGGACGGGATACCAGGCGGATCTGTCTCATACCGGACAGCGAACGCCAGACTGCTCACCCAGCACCAGAAAGTTAGCCTATGCCTTAATGATCATCTACCGGCTCGGCGTCGACGACCTCGCCGACATGCGCTTCGCCTGCTCGCCGATCCTCGAGACGGCGACCAGTCTCTGGGCGTTGACCACGCCGTCCGCCCACGTTCTGCACCTGCCCTGGATCCGCCAGACCCTCGCGCTCCTCAACGACCACCCGGACCGCGACCTCCTGATGGCACTGGTCACCCCCGAGCTGCACTGGCTGCCGGACTTCCTCACCCCGCGCCCTACCTCACCGCTCCCCGACGTGCACGAGGAGCTCGCGCAGATCCGCAGCACCCCGCCTCGCCGAGCCGTCGCCGACGTGCTCCGCGCGTACGACGGCCGCCCGCTCCCGCCCGTCCTGGCCGACCTCAGCCCGCGCCAACTCCGCGACCGCATCTGTACGGCGATCGCGGCGTACTGGGAGCTCGCCATCGAACCGCATTGGCCCCGGATGCGCGCGCTGCTCGAGGCAGACATGATCCACCGGGCGCAACTCCTCGCCCGGGACGGCGCTGCCGCCGTACTGACCGGGCTGGACCCCAGCGTCGAGTGGGCCAACGGCCGCCTGCGGATGCGGATCTCGTCGTACCAGCTGACCTACGAGAGCGACGTCCGCGGTCGCGGGTTCTGGCTGGTGCCGACGCTGTTCGCCAAACACACGATCGGCCCACTCGACCCCGACGGCCCGCCGACCGCGGCCTACCCGGCTCGCGGCATCGGTACCCTCTGGGAGACCCGGCCAGCACCGACCCGCCAGGCGCTAGCCGACCTCCTCGGTACCCCACGGGCAGACCTGCTGATGGCACTCGACGCCCCGACCTCGACGATCGAACTCGCCCGCCGCCGCGACGTCAGCCCGAGCGCGATCTCCCAGCACCTGGCCACCTTGCACGCCAACGGCCTGGTCGCCCGCGCCCGCGCCGGCCGAGTCGTCCTCTACACCCGCACCGATCTGGCCGACCGTCTGATTCACAACCGGTTGTAGGCCTTCAGGGTTCTTAGCGCACCGACCGTCACGATGCCCCGGTACTCCAGGGTCGCGGCCTGGCCCGGGGGTTCCCAGGTGATCGCCCAGCCGCCGTCGGCCTGCTGGTCGGCGATCAAGCGGTCGAGGTGGGCCTCCAGCTGAGCCTCCGAAAACAGTGCACGCCAAGGGCTTTCAGGGGTGGGCGCGAACTGCAAAGGCGTCACCCCGTACGACGGATCGGCCGCATCTGCTCGGTAATACGACACCTTGGGCAGCCACTCGCGGACCCGATCCAGATCGATGTCACCCGTGTGCTCCAGGAACTCCAGGGATTCGTGCAGCGAGTGCGCCTCGGTCGGCAACTCGGCGGCCAACTGGGCAGCGCACCAACCGCCGGCCAACTCGCGCCACGGGTGCTCGACGTCCAGCTTGTGCAGCCGGCCGACCAGTCCGGCGGTCGGGTTGAGGCTCGGCTGGTACGTCCACTCGCTCATGTGCTCGGCGCGCGGATAGCTCTCGATCACCGGCGCCGCCAGTGACACCGCGCCATCGGGGGTCGCGACCGAAGCCAGCCAGTCGACGGCACGCCGAATCATCACCTCGTCCCGCGCACCAGCCGCCAGCAGGATGTCGAACGCCGTCTCGACGTCCAGCCCGAGGCTGTCCGGGCAGCGCTTGTCCGGCTCCAGCCCGTGCCCGAACCCACCGTCCGCGTTCTGATAACCACGCAGCGCGTCAACGACTCCAGCGGGGTCGGCCCCGTCGAAGACCGTGGCGAACAACCGGTTCTCGACCAGCCGGCCCTCGAGACGTACGAAATCACGACCTGCGGTGAAGATGTCCATACCCTCGACCCTCTCGCAGAAGTCAGCTGATGTCTTGAACGAATCGGACATGGTTGGGCGGGTGCGTGCACGCCGCTCAGATGCGGCCGACGACGTGTGCTCGTGGTTGCTCGCCGCCGCGGCCGGCTTACAGAGGAGGGTGGCTAGGGCAGTCTTGGGCTGAGGGGGATGGTGCGCTCAGCGATCGCGTCCACGTTGCCTGTGTCTGACCTGCTCTGGTTGCCGCCAACGACGAGGATGCCTGAGAGCTGACCCGCCGCGGTGGACAGATCACCCGTCCGCAACGCCCACCCCAAGCAACGCTCACTTTCAGGGCGACCCCTCATGAACCCCAGCCACAGCCCGTCAGCCCAAAGCAGCGTGAACGTGGTCGCCGACCGCGCCATCCCCCTCAGCCACAGACCCGCCGTACCCGAAGGCTTCAGTGGCCGCCGAAGGCGGGCCAACCCCCCTGTGTGGAAACAAAAGTGCACCAGCCGACAAGAAGTTTCCACACAACGAGCACACCCGAACCCGCCCGAGCCGTCTCACCAGAACCGGGGACCAAAACCGACCCGAATCGACCCGAATCGACCCGAATCGACCGGCAAACTCCCCAGCCACCCCACCCATTCCATGGCACTCCGCTCGGTCAGTGGTGACGAGTCCGTAGTGCTGTTGCAGAACCCCAGCGACGACGAATCCCGGCGCACCCCCGGCCCCCCGCCCCGCCACACCCCACCCTCAGAGCACCCCGCCCCTCGACCTCCCGCAATTTGAACGGATCTCCCCTCAACTCACCGGTTCTCCCCTCAACTCACCGGTTCTCCCCTCAAAATATGAGCAGAGAACCAGGGCGGAATCCATCGGTGGAAGCAACGGGTTCATGCTGCTGCCGGGTTGGCGAGCAGGTCGGCCAGCGCTTGGGCTGGGGT
>NZ_JBHVWY010000023.1:6780-137113 GCF_042882005.1 Kribbella sp. NPDC058245 | reverse complement strand
AAAGCTTCGCGCGCGCCAAGCAGATGGCTGAGGGGGATGGTGCGGTCGGCGACCGAGGTGCACGTTGCCTGGGGCTGACGGGCTGTGGCTGAGGTGCGTGATGCCCGGAGCTTGCGCTAGCGGTGAGTTTTTCGGGTCCAGGCGACGAAAAACTCACCAATAACGCGGCCGACCGCCCAAGGCGAGGCACCTTGTGCACCCGGAGCATCCACGTGACGCTCGCCGAGGCGGCTGGGCCGTGCTCAAGGTCCGGCGGATGGTTCACTTTGTGCACCCGTCAACCACGTGACGCCCGCCGAAGTGGTTGGCCCGTGCTCAAGGTCGGGTGGTGGGGCACTTTGTGCATCGGTCGACCACGTGATGCCGCCTTTGTGGAGTCTGGTGGGCGTTGGGTGGCCCTGACCATCCACAAAGGTGCTAGCGCAGCCGGCGAAGTGGTTGAGCCGTGCTCAAGGTGGGGTGGCGTGGTCACTTTGTGCACCGGTCAACCGCGTGACGCCGGTCGGAGTGGCTGGGCCGTGCTCAAGGTCGGGTGGTGGGGCACTTTGTGCACCGGTCGACCGCGTGATGCCGCCTTTGTGGAGCCTGGTGGGCGTTGGGTGGCCCTGACCATCCACAAAGGTGTTAGCGCACCCGGCGAAGTGGTTGAGCCGTGCTCAAGGTGGGGTGGCGGGGTCACTTTGTGCACCGGTCGACCACGGGAGGCCCGTCGAGGTGGTTGGGCGGTGCTCAAGGTGGGGGCGGGCACGTCAGCCGCGGGATGGGTGTCGGGTGGGGGAGCATGTGGGGGTGATGGGTTTGGGCGGGCGGTGTTTGCATGCTGGTACGGCGGTTGGTGGGGTGCTGGTGCTGGGTGAGCCGTTGTCGTTGTGGGGTGGGGCGGATGCGGCGACGGGGGTGATCACCGATGAGCGGCATCCGCAGTGTGGTGAGCGGTTGGGCGGGCGGGTTGTGGTGATGCCGGGGAGTCGGGGGTCGTCGTCTAGTGCGAGTGTGTTGGCTGAGATGTTGCGGGCGGGCGTTGGGCCGGCGGCGCTGGTTGTGTTGCGGGCGGATCCGATTTTGGTGATCGGGACGATGGTGGCCGAGGAGCTTTACGGGCGGGGGATTCCGATCGTGGAGGTCGCCGCGGCTGACCTGGCCGTGCTGTCGGGCTGGGAGCGTGCCACGATCACCGCGTCCGATGGGTACTGCGACCTGGCCGAGGAGTCTGAGCTTGAGCACAGGTTCTTCACGGAGGAGTTGGACGAAGGCGTGCGCAGGCTGCTGCTCGGGGAGTTCGAGCGGCGTCGGGTCGGCCGGGCCCAGTTCACATTCAATGTGGTCGACGTGCTGATGGACTTTGATGCGCAGACGGTGACGCTCGCGGGGATTCTCGTGTCCGAGGGCGAGGTTGTGCTGCCGTTAGCGGGGTTTCGGGAGCGGTTAGTGATGGAGGTTGGATGATCGAGCAGTTCACGGAGGACGACGTACTGGCGGTGCCGGCGGAGCGTGTGGTGGCGGCGATTCGGCGGGCGGGGGCTGATCCGCGGACGTTGGAGCGGAGTGCGGCGCGGTCGGGGTTTCAGGCGCCTGGTGGTGAGTTGTTGTTGATGCCGGCGGCCGATGAGCGGCTGACCGGGGTGAAGATCGCGACGATCGCGCCGGACAACCCGGACAAGGGGTTGCCGCGGGTTCAGGGCGTGTACGTGTTGTTCGACTCGAGCACGTTGACCGCCGTCGCGGTGATCGATGCGGTGGAGCTGACCGCCGTACGGACTGCTGGGGTGTCGATGGTCGGGATCGCGGCGCTCGGCGGTGCGCGTGGCCGGACGGCGATCGTGGGGACGAGCGTGCAGGCGCGGGCTCATCTGCGACTGCTGGTCGAGCTTGGGTGGTGCAAGGACTTCACCATCCACGGCCGGAGGGCTGAGGCTGTCGAGGAGCTCGCCGCTTACGGTCGATCGCTCGGCGTCGAGGCGCGCGCTGGTACGACGGCTGACCTCGAGACCGCCGGTGTGGTCATCTGCTGTACGTCGGCCTCCACGCCGGTCGTCCCTGACACGCTCGCGCCTGATGTGATTGCCGTGGCTGTCGGTTCGCACACACCAACCGCGGCCGAGCTTCCGGCTGGGCTCTTCAAGGACGCCCAGGTCGTCGTCGAGTCCAAGACGGCCGCGACCACCGAGGCCGGTGACGTGATCCAGGCGGTTGCGGCCGGGACCCTTGCCGCGGATGCGGCGGTCGAACTCGGCGCGGTGCTGCGCGGCGACGTACCGATCGATCCCACGAAAAGGCGGATCTTCAAGAGCGTCGGGATGGCCTGGCAGGACCTCGCGGTGGCGACCGCCGTTTTTGAGAGTGAGATTTCGGAAAGGGGCTAGCGAATTGGCGCACCGCGCGAGAGGGTGTCGGCATGACCGATCTGGAACGTGATGCTGCCGGCGCGTTGATCGTCGGCTTCGCCGGGACCACCGCCCCCGACAACCTGCGCCGCGCCGTCGCAGACGGTCTCGGCGCCGTCATCCTGTTCACCCGGAACGTGACCGGCCCCGAGCAGGTGCTCGCGCTCACGCAGAGCCTGCGGGCCGAGCGGCCGGACGTGATCATCGGGATCGATCACGAGGGCGGCGAGTTCAGTCACCTCGGTCCGGCGAACCCGTTTCCGCTCTCGTCGCCGCGCACGCTCGGCGATCTCGACGACGTCGACCTGACCCGGGCCTCGGCGCGGGACGCGGCCGCGACGCTCGCCTCGCTCGAGATCGACCTGATGCTCGCGCCGTCGGTCGATGTGAACAGCAACCCGGCGAACCCGATCATCTCGACGCGCTCCTTCGGTACGACGCCGGAGCTGGTCGCGCGGCAGGGGGTCGCGTTCATCGAAGGGGTGCACGACGCCGGGATCGTGCCGTGCGTGAAGCACTTCCCGGGGCACGGTGACGTGGCCACCGACTCGCATCTCGACCTGCCGCGGGTCGATCGGTCGATCGAGGCGGTGCACGCGGTCGAGCTGCTGCCGTTCAAGGCGGCGATCGCGGCCGGGGCCGAGGTCATCATGAGCGCGCACATCGTCTTCTCCGGGTACGACGACCTGCCCGCCACCCTGTCGCACCGGATCCTGACCGGATTGCTGCGCGAGGAGCTGGGCTTCGACGGGGTGATCACCACCGACGCGCTCGAGATGGGTGCGATCACCAAGAACCAGTCGATCGAGGAAGCCACGGTGGCGTCGATCCGGGCCGGTGCGGACCTCGCGATGATCGCGATCGGTGCGGCCGATCCGCAGGGTCTGACGAAGCACATTGTCGATGCCGTGGGCAACGGTTCACTGCCGGCCGAGCGGGTTGCCGACGCGGCCCGACGCGTGCGGGCGCTGGCGGCGTCATTGGCGGAGCGGAAGCGGCAGACCACGTTCGACGGCGCCGCGATCCGCGAGGTCGGCGACCGGGTTGTGGCCGGGCAGACCTTCCCCGCGCTCGGCGGGACGCCGTACGTGATCGACCTGACGCAGGGCCTGCACCCGGCGTGGCACCCGTACTTCAGCGGCCTGCCGGAGATCTTCAAGCGACTCGCTCCGGGTTCTGATGGTGTCGTTCTGCGCGACCAGCACTTGTTGTCCGAGAAGGAGGCTGCGCTCTTCGAGGATCACCCGACCGAGGACGAGCAGTCGGAGGACGCGCTGGCCAAGGCGGCCGCGGCGGCGAAGGGCCGGCCGCTGGTGATCGCCGTACAGGATGCAGGTCGTACGCCGTGGATTCGCGAGGCGCTGGAGTTCTTGCTGCAGGGGCGTCGTGATGACGTGTTCGTGGTGTGCACGGGCATTCCGGAGGACCAGGCGCTGGTCCCGGCCGGGGTGCCGTCGGCAACTACTTCGGGCCGGAACGTGATCGTGCTGGAAGCGGTCGCGCGGGCGCTCACCCGGAGCGCGTGAGCTCCAGATCAAGTGCGTGCTGCTCGACGTAGTTGAGCGCGTGGCGGACGGCGCCGACCGAAACGATCGCGTCGCCGAGTGAAGACACCGCCACGCGCGGCGGCGTACTGGTGTAGCCGGACAGCTGCTTCTCGATATCCGGGAGCAGTTGTCCAGCCGCCTCCGCCACCGCTCCACCAAGCACGACCAACTCGGGATTGACCAGAATTCCCAACGTGGCAACAACGCGAGCTGTCCGAGCCGCCAACGACTGAAGGATGCCGAGGGCAACTTCATCCCCAGAAGCGGCCGCTGCGAACACCTCCTCAGCCGTGACTTCAGGGATGTTTCGCAAGCAGGTACTGACTGCTGGGTCGGCGAGGATTGCCGTGGCTTGGTCCCGGGCGATCCGGGCGATGCCGTGGGTGTCGCCGACGCCTTCGACCAGTTTGAGGTAGAGCATTTCGCCGGCGCCGCCGCGGCTGCCGTGGAGGAGGCGGCCGGAGTCCATCAGACCGGAGCCGAAGCGTTCGCCGGCGAGGAGGACCGCGAGGTCGTCGATGCCTTGGCCTTGGCCGCGCCAGTGCTCGCCGAGGACGGCGAGGTTGGCGTCGTTCTCCAAGAGCACCGGCCAGCCGTGCAAGGAGGTGAGGCGCTGGCCGAGGTCGGTGTCGAAGCGCCGCCAGAACTCGTCGTCGACCAGGATGTTGCCGGCGCGATCGACCGGAGCAGCGACCCCGACACCCGCGGCGAGCACGTGAGAATCCGACACATCAGCAACCGCCAACGCTTCGACGACGGCCTCGGTCACCTGAGCGGTCCGCTCAGCAGGCATCTTCACTGCGGACAGCGACCGACTGGCTTTGGCCAGCGTGACACCGCGGAGGTCGGCGACCAGGACCGTCGTGCGGCCGGCGCCGATGTCGATGCCGAGGACATAACCCGCTCGGCTGTTGAATTCGAACCGCCGCGACGGGCGACCGACCGCGGTGTCGTCGCGGCCGGGGTCGAGCTCGATCACCCAGCCCATGCCGATCAGGTCGTTGCAGACGGCGTGCACGGTGGCGCGGGTGAGGCCGGTGGCCTGGATCAGGCCGGTTCCGGTCATCACTCCGGCGGTCGAGAGCACTCCCAGTAGCTTGCCCGCGTTGACGCGGCGAAGCAGCGGCGGTGTCGCCGCGGTGACCGGAGCGCTCGTCATGGTGACCCCTCTTGACCTCAGTGCAGATCCGCGCGCAGAATACTGCAGAACCTAAATTTAGAGTCTATATTAATCACAAAAGTGAGGCTTTTGGTGACCAGTACCCAGACGGCTGACCCCGACTGGTGGCGGCAGGCCGTCGTCTACCAGATCTATCCGCGCAGCTTCGCCGACTCCGACGGTGACGGTGTGGGTGACCTGCAGGGCATCCTCAGCCGGGTTCCGTACCTGATCGACCTGGGCATCGACGCGGTCTGGCTGAGCCCGTTCTACCCGTCCGCGCTGGCCGACGGCGGGTACGACGTCGACGACTACCGCAACGTGGACCCGCGGCTCGGCACCCTCGACGACTTCGGTCAGCTCGTCGAGGCGCTGCACGCGGCGAACATCAAGCTGATCGTCGACATCGTGCCGAACCACACCTCCGACCGGCATGTCTGGTTCCAGGAGGCGCTCAGTGCTCAACCCGGAGATCCGGCCCGCGAGCGCTACATCTTCCGTGACGGGGACGGCGAGCAGCCGCCTTCGGACTGGGACTCGATCTTCGGTGGTTCCGCCTGGGCTCAGACCCCGGACGGCCAGTGGTACCTGCACCTGTTCGCGGCCGAGCAGCCCGACCTGAACTGGGCCCACCCCGAGGTGCGCGACGACTTCCTGACCACGCTCCGCTTCTGGTCCGATCGTGGGGTCGACGGTTTCCGTGTCGACGTCGCCCACGCCCTGGTGAAGGACCTGACCGAGCCGTTCAAGTCGAAGACCGAGCTGCCCCGGCAGTCCGAGTCGAACGGTATTCACCCGCTGTGGGACCGGGACGACGTACACGAGATCTATCGCGAGTGGCGCACCGTGTTGAACGAGTACGACCCGCCCCGGTCGGCCGTCGCCGAGGCGTTCGTCCCCGCCGCGCGCCGGGCGCGTTATGCCAGTGCGGACGGGCTCGGGCAGGCGTTCAACTTCGATCTGCTGCAGGCCGATTGGGACTACGACAAGTTCCGTCAGGTGATCGAGGAGAACCTCGCGCTCGCCGACCAGAACGGTTCGTCGTCGACGTGGGTGTTCTCCAATCACGACGTGGTCCGGCATGCGACTCGCTACGGCCTGCCCAAGGACCCGACCGGCGGCTGGCAGGACGGCAAGGCATGGCTGCTCAGCAACGGCACCGAGCCGACGGTCGACGTCGAGCTCGGCCTGCGCCGGGCGCGCGCCGCGATCATGCTCATGCTCGCGCTCCCAGGGTCGGCGTACCTGTATCAAGGCGAAGAGCTCGGCCTGCAAGAGGTCGGCGAACTCCCCGCGGCCAACCTGCAGGACCCGGCGTACTTCCGCTCCAAGGGTGCCGAGAAGGGTCGCGACGGCTGCCGCGTCCCGATCCCGTGGACGGTCGGCGGTCTCTCCTTCGGCTTCGGGACCGGCGGTTCGCACCTGCTCCAGCCCAAGTGGTTCGGTCAGTACTCGGTGGAGGCGCAGGCCGGCGTTGCCGAGTCGACGCTCAGCCTCTACCGCAAGGCTCTCGCCGTACGGCGTGGTCTGCAGACCGCCAACGAGTTGACCTGGAACGACGGCGTCGACTGGGTGCTGCACTTCACCCGTCCCGGCGGCTGGCAGTCGATCACCAACTTCGGCGAGGCCCCGGTCGAGCTGCCCGACGACGCGGCGGTCGTGCTGTCCAGCGGTCCGCTCGAAGGCGCCAAACTCCCCGGCGACACCACCGCCTGGCTGATCTAGCCAGGTTTGCGAGGATGGGCCTCGTGAACCCGAGGCTCGCCGACGTCATCGCCGTACTCGACCGGTTGTACGACCCGTCCTGGGCTGAGTCCTGGGACGCGGTCGGACTGGTGACGGGCGATCCGGACCAGCCGGTACGGCGGGTGCTGTTCGCCGTGGACCCGATGCGCGAGGTGGTGGACGAGGCGATCGCGGGCGAGTTCGACCTGCTCGTCACCCACCACCCGCTGCTCCTCAAAGGCGTGAACAGCGTCGCCGCAACCACCCCCAAGGGTCGCGTCATCCACGACCTGATCCGCAGCAACACGGCCCTGCACGTCTGTCACACCAACGCCGACAACGCCAACCCCGGCGTCAGCGACGCCCTCGCCGCAGCCCTCGGCCTGCAAGACACCCGCCCCCTCAACCCGATGCCCGCGGACCCACTCGACAAGATCGTCGTCTTCGTCCCGCAGGAGCAGGCCGAGCACGTGCTCGACGCCCTCGCCGCAGCCGGCGCCGGCCAACTCGCCGCCTCGCCCTCACCCGGCGGGAACTACGACCGGGCGGCCTTCACCTCGTCAGGCGAGGAGACCTTCCGTCCCCTCGAGGGTGCTACTCCCGCCATCGGTCGCGTCGGTCACGTGTCGCGCGTCCCGGCGACTCGGCTGGAGATGATTCTGCCGCGGCACAAGCGTCGTGCGGTGGTGGCGGCCATGAAGGCTGCGCATCCGTATGAGGAACCGGCGTACGACGTGTATGAGCTGGCCTCGTTGCCGAGTGAACGCGGTGGCGGCCGGGTCGGCGTACTGGCGGAGCCACTCCCACTCAAGCAGTTCGCGCAGCTCGTGGCGGACAACCTCCCCAAGACACAGCACGGCGTACGGGTCGCTGGTGATCCTGACCGCCTCATCACCTCCGTCGCGGTCGTCGGGGGAGCGGGGGACTCCGAGTTCGCGAAGGTGCGCGCGGCCGGCGTCGACGCCTATGTGACCGCCGACCTAAGACACCACCCCGCCACCGAAGCGCAGGCGTACGGCGACCCCGCCCTCGTCGACGTCGCCCACTGGGCCAGCGAATGGCCGTGGCTCCAGGACGCCGACCGCCTCCTGCGGGAAAACCTGGCCGCGCAAGGCAGTACCGTAGACACTCACATCTCGACGCTCGTCACTGACGCATGGACCTTGCGGCTCTGAGCGCAAACTGAACGATCTAAGGAGCCGACTCTGAACGCCGAGCCCGCCGTCCAACGCCGTCTTTTGGACCTGCAGGATCTCGACCTGCAGCTGGATCAGGTCGCGCACAAGCGCAAATCGCTGCCGGAGCACCAGGCTCTGGTCGAGCTCCTCGCGGAGAAGTCCGTCGTCGACGGCGAGCTGGTGACCGCGGACACCGAGGTCGGGGATCTGCAGCGTGAGCAGAAGAAGGCCGACAGCGATGTCGACCAGGTCCGCCAGCGCAAGGCGCGCAACCAGCAGCGGATCGACTCCGGTCAGGTCACGTCGCCGCGCGACCTGGAGAACCTGCAGCACGAGATCGGTTCGCTGGAGCGGCGGATCTCGAACCTCGAGGACGCCGAGCTCGAGGTGATGGAGAAGCTGGAGGCGGCCGAGGTCGTGCAGACCGAGCTGCGGACCCGCGCCGAGGCGTTCGCCGGCCGGCAGACCGAGCTGGAGGCCTCGCGGGACGCGTCGCTGAAGGAGCTCGACGAGCAGCGCGCCGGGATCAACGAGAAGCGCACCGAGGTGCTGGCCGACCTGCCCGATCCGCTCGTCACGCAGTACCAGCGACTGCGTGAGCACAACGGCGGCATCGGCGCCGCGCCGCTCGTCGGCAAGCGCTGCATGGGCTGCCGGATGGAGCTCGCGCCGTCCGACCTGAACCTCATCAAGGCCGCCGCCCCGGACGCCGTACTGCGCTGTGAAGAGTGCGGCCGGATCCTGGTGCGGACGGCGGAGTCCGCGGTATGACCTATACGCACGTGATCGTCGAGGCGGACGGGGGATCCCGGGGCAACCCAGGGCCGGCCGCGTACGGCGCTCTCGTGCGCGACCCGGCGACGGGTGAGGTGATCGCGCAGGACGGCAAGACGCTCGGCGTTGCGACCAACAACGTCGCCGAGTACTCCGGTCTGATCGCCGGTCTCGAGCTCGCAGCGGAGTACGCGCCGAACGCCTCGATCGAGGTGCGGATGGACTCCAAGCTGGTCATCGAGCAGATGGCCGGCCGGTGGCAGATCAAGCACCCGGACATGAAGCCGCTGGCGGTCAAGGCGCGGAGTCTCGCGCCGTCCGGCACCAAGTGGACCTGGGTGCCGCGCGCGCAGAACTCCGCCGCCGATGCGCTCGCGAACAACGCGCTCGACGGCGTCCCGATCCCGCTGAAGCCCGAGCCGGTCAAGCCGGCCGTCGCCAAGGACGAGCGGAAGAAGAGCATGCCGGGCTGGAGTCCCGAGACCGAGCCGCCGACCCACCTGATCTTCCTGCGCCACGGTGAGACGCCGCACACCGCTGAGAAGCGCTTCTCCGGATCCACGGGCGACAACCCGGGCCTGAGTGAGACCGGCTTCGCGCAAGCGGCCGCGGCAGCCGAGTATCTGGCCCGCCAAGGAGGCGTCGACGCGGTCGTCACGTCGCCGATGGTGCGCACCCGGCAGACCGCCGAGACCGTTGCCACCCGGCTAGGGCTCGAAGCGGTGGTGGACGAGGGCTGGGTCGAGTGCTCCTTCGGTGACTGGGATGGCTACACGTTCGCCGAGGTCCAGGAGAAGTGGCCCGATCAGCTCAACGACTGGCTGGAGTCGACCACGGTCACGCCGCCCGGCGGCGAATCGTTCGACACCTGCGCCCGGCGCGCTCGCTCGGCGCGGGACGGCCTGCTCGCCCGCTACCCGGGCAAGACGGTCGTCGTGGTCACCCACGTCACGCCTATCAAGCTGATGGTTCGCTCCGTTCTGCAGGCCCCGATGGCCTCGATCTTCCGGATGGAGCTCCGCCCGGCCACCATCACCGAGGTCCACTGGTATGCCGACGGCCTCGCCTCACTGAAGTCCTTCAACGTGGTCCCCTAGTCTGACCCCATGCCATTGCAGAAGGTTCGGTTCGCCGACGAGGTGCCGGAGATCTTCCGGTCGTCGATGCAGGACATCCGCCGGGAGCTCGACGTACCGGCGGAGTTCCCGCCCGAGGTGGTCGCTGCCGCGGTCAAGGCCGGTACGGCGCCGCGGTTGCCGGCGCTTGATCGGACCGAACTCGAGTTCGTGACGATCGATCCGCCGGACTCGATGGACCTCGACCAGGCTCTGCACATCGAGCGCGCGGGCGACGGCTACGTCGTTCACTACGCGATTGCCGATGTCGCCGCGTTCGTCGAGTACGGCGACCCGATCGACGCCGAAACCCGTCGTCGCGGCGTCACGCTCTACGCGCCGGACAAGCGCACCCCGCTGCACCCGCCGGAGCTGTCTGAGGGTGCAGCGTCGCTGTTGCCCGACCAGGTGCGTCCTGCGTTGCTGTGGACGATCCCGCTCGACGCCCGCGGCGAGAGCACCGGCGTCACCTGCGAACGCGCACTGGTGAAGTCGCGCGCCAAGCTGAACTACGCCGGCGTACAGAAGGACCTCGATGCCGGTACGGCGTCCGAATCGCTCCAGCTGCTTCGTGAGGTCGGCAAGCTGCGTGAGCAGCTCGAGCTCGAGCGCGGTGGCGTGAATCTGCCGATCCCGGATCAAGAGGTCGTGACGAACGACGGCTCCTGGAGTCTCGAGTTCCGTGCACCGCTCCCGGTCGAGGGCTGGAACGCGCAGATCTCGCTCCTCACCGGGATGGCTGCGGCCGACCTGATGATCAAGGGCAAGATCGGCATCCTGCGGACCCTGCCCGAGGCTCGTGATGACCTGCGCAACAAGCTGGGCCACACCGCGAAGGCTCTCGGCATCGACTGGCCGCGCGAGACGACGTACGCGCAATTCATCCACGGACTCGACCCGAAGGTGCCGGCGCATGCAGCGATGCTCGCGGCCTGCACGGTGCTGTTCCGCGGCGCCGGGTACGTGACGTTCAACGGGAGTGTGCCGGAGCATCCGCAGCACGCCGCGATGAAGGCCGAGTACGCCCACGTCACCGCGCCGCTGCGCCGGTTGATCGACCGCTGGGCCGGAGAGATCTGCCTCGCGCTGTCGGCTGGCACCGAGGTGCCCGCCTGGGTCCGCGAGTCGATGGACGAGCTACCGAAGATCATGGAAGAGGCCGACCGTCGCGCCAACGCCTACGAACGCGCGATCGTCGGCATGGTCGAGGCCGGTCTCATGAAGGATCAGGTCGGGGCCGAGTTCGACGGCGTGATCACCGACATCGACGACCGCGAACCCAACCGCGGCATCGTCGTTCTCTCCGCACATGCGGTCGAGGGACGCGTCACCGGTACGGCGAACCTCCCGCTCGGCAAGGCGGTCCGGGTGAAGCTGGTCGAGGCCGACATCGTCAAGCGCAGTGTCACCTTCGAGCTAGTCAGCTAGATAGGCGTCGACCGCGGCGGTCGTGCGATCCAGGTCGCCGGTCGCCAGCAGGTCGATCAACGCACCCCGCAACATCGCCAGTACGCCGGTACGACGCGCCTCCGCGGCCGGCGTACCGGGGTCCGGCTGGCTCGCCTTGAGAAGTTCGAGCCAGTCCTCGACGGTTGATCGGCCGAACTCCGCCCACGGGCCGTCAGGGGCGACCAGCGAGCGGCCGTAGGCCTCGACCCAGAAGGCCATCAGCGGCCGGCGTTCCGGGGCGGCCAGCCACGTCCACAGTTCGCGTGCGACCACGGTCAGGCCGGGCGGTACGTCGTACCGGCTGTTGAGCTGTTGGAGCAGTTCGAGCTCGTCGGTGCGGGCGCGGGTGAGGAGCGCGCGGATCAGGCCGTCCTTGCTGCCGAACAGGAAGAGCAGCACCCGCGGGCTGGAACCGATCGCGGTGGCGAGCGGGCGCAGCGAGAGATCGGCCAGGCCGTGCGTGAGCGAGTACTCGTAGGCACGCTCCAGCAGTTCCTGTTCTCGCGCAGACGGCGGCATGCGCTTAGTATGGACTACTGAAACAGTCGTGTCAGTAGATTGGGGTTCTGGTGATCAGGAAGTTGGGACAGCCGGGGGATCTGGGCTGGGTGGTGCAGTCGCATGCGGAGACCTATGCGGCTGAATACGGCTGGGGGTTCGCGTACGAGACGCTGATCGCGCAGATCGTCGCGGCGTACGCGACCGAGCACGACGACCGCCGCGAGGCGGCCTGGATCGCGGAGGTGGACGGCGAACGCGTCGGCAGCATCTTCTGCGTCCGCAGGCCCGACGAGGCGACCGCGAAACTACGACTGCTGTTGCTGACTCCGGCCGCGCGCGGTCGCGGCCTCGGCGCCGAACTCGTCGACACCTGCCTCGCGTTCGCCCGCGAGGCCGGCTACAAGCGGATGGTGCTCTGGACGAACGCGCCGCTAGTGGCCGCGCGTCACATCTACCTGGCGCGCGGCTTCCGCCTCACCAGCTCCGAGACGCACGACAGTTGGGGCGACCCGGTCGTTGGTCAGAACTACGAACTCGACCTCTAGGAAGCGCAGGCGGGGGCGCCGGGCGCTGGGGTGTTGCGGAGCGCGTGCGAGAGGAACGTGCTGACGTAGCCGTTCTCGAGGGTGAGAGCGCGACGGCGGTCGATGGTGCCGAGCGGGAGGTACCTCCGTAGCGGCCAGGCCAGGTAGTAGGCGCCGTAGTCGGTGAAGTTGAAGTGGCGGGTGCCGGGGATCGTCGCGCACCACGAGGTGTTGGTGCTTGCCTTGAGCAACGACAAAGCGCGGGCACGATCAGTGTCATTCTTGGCGTCCGGTCCGCAGACGCTGGTGATGCACGAGTCGTCGGCACCGAGCAGCATGATCGGTGCCTGGACACCCTTCTTCACGACCTCGCCGTACTGGCTGCCGTCGATGTCGATCGCGGCCGCGCACCGCGCATCGGTCCGGCACGCCTCCAGCGAAGCGGCCCCGCCGAACGAATGGCCGACGTACGACGTCCCGAACGCAGTGTCGACGCTGTCCGGCAGCTCCTTGGCCACCTGCGTTGCCGCGAACCGCGCGTCGGCGGCCCAGGTGTTGACGAGATGGTCACCCGCTTCGATCGCGCCGGGCGAGTTGTCGCCGAGGTTTGATGGATTCGCGGCCGGCATGCTCGAGATGGTTCGGCCGTCGAGGACGGTGAGATTCGCGCTGTACGTCGGTGTTACGCCCGCGACCAGATAACCGTGACTCGCGAGGTCCTCGGCGAGGGCGGCGTACATCGGCGCGGAGAACCCCATCCCCGGCAACAGAACCACCACCGGGAACCGCCCAGGCGCGACCGCCGCGTGATCGAGCGCCGGGTCATGCAGGCTGTCGAGCGGCCCTTCCAGGATCGACACCGGCGCCTTCAACTGCAGTCCGGTCCATTGTCCCGGCGCATAAGCAACCTTGCGGCCGGTCACTCCCTTGGCCACCGGGTACCAGACGAACACGCTCAGCTTCCGCGGCCCAGCGACGTACGGGTCCTTCCGTGCCGTGTCAGTCCACTCGAACGTCTGCCGCCCCACCTGCAGTTGCCCAGTCGGCGTAGGCAACGACACCGGCGCCGACCGCTGCACCAACACCCAGCCGACATACCCACCGCCACCAACAACCACCAGCAACACCAAAATCACGATGCCGGTCCGCATCTTCCGCAACCCCCTGCGAGCCATCTGTCAGATCCAGGGGAGGGCGGAGCGTTCGGTCCAGTACTCGTCGGGTTGCTGGACGAACTCGGCCAGGGGGCCGTCGGTGCGGGAGGCGAGGTTGCTTTCGAGCTGTTCGGCGGTGGTGGCGCCGCTCAGTACGACGTCCGCCCACGGCTGGGCGAGCGCCGTACCGATCGCGAGGGAGTCGGGGGCGACGCCGTGTTTGCGGGCGAAGACGTTGAAGGGCGTCTCGCCCGCCTTGGCGGTGAGCCGGCCGTTGGCGACAGCCTCCTTGACGACCACGAACCAACCGGCGTCGTGTGCTTGGGCGAGGGCAGCGCCGGCTGAGGTCTCCAGAACGTTCCAGGTGGACTGGACCGCTGTGAACGGGCCGTCGAGTTCCAGCGCCTTACGCAACGCGGCCGCTTGATGCGGTCCACTCGTCGACAAACCGACCCGTACGCCGGTGTCCGCGAGCTCGCGGAGGCGGTCGAGCAACTTGGTATCGGCGAGTGCTGGGCTGTCGGTCGTCAGGCTGTGCACGAGATAGAAGTCCGGTGCACCACCCAACGCCTGCAGGGTCTCGGGCCACTGCCGCTCGAACGTCGCGAGCGCGTGATCCTTCACCTCGTGCGTCTCGGCGTTGTGCTGCCAGTCCGCGACATACGTGTAGCCCCACTTGGAGCCGATGGTCAGCTGGGCCCGGCGTTCCGGCGTCAGCCACTCACCGAGGAACTCTTCGGCAAGCCCGTACGAACGCGCGGCATCGAAGTAGCGAACACCCGCACGCCACGCCTGCTCGAGCAGCTCGTGCGTGCGTTGGCGCAGATCCTCAACGGCCCTTCCGGTCGGCAGATCGTCGTCGTGACCCAGGTTGATGTAGCCAGGCCTGCCGAGGGCTGCCAGGCCTAGACCGATACGCGCGCTCATGCCTTTGATCCTAGGGCGTGGCTGGCAATTCCACGCCTACTGCGCTGCGCTCAGCACGGCACCTCGCCGCACTGGAGGAAAGACCACGATGGAAAAGCATCGAGGCCTCCCCTCCAGCACGCCGATGCACCGCACCGAGCACATGCTCGCTACGGCGTGGAATCACCAACCGCACCCTAGATGTCTGCGGCAACAACTCGGGAGACGCGCCGCATTGCCCGACATGAGTTGCGGAACGTCGTCTAGCGTTTTGTGGTGTGAGTGAATCTCGGTTGCCACCTCCAGGTACCGTCGTCCGCCGGACGACGGCTCGTGTGCTGCCGGTGCGCCCGGACGGCAAAGTGCTGCTCCTGCACGGCTGGGATCCGCTGAAACCCGACGTTCCGTACTGGTTCACGATCGGCGGCGGGGTCGAGGCCGGCGAGACGATCGTGGCGGCCGCGTGCCGGGAACTGCGCGAGGAGGTCGGCATCGTGCTGCCGAAGGACGCGCTCGGGACGCCGGTGGCGACCAACACGATCGAGTTCGAGTGGGGCGGCTGCCGGATCATCCAGACGCAGACGTTCTTCGCGGTCGCGGTCGATGCGGTCGACGTCACGTTCGCGAACCAGGAGGAGCTGGAGCTGCAGACGATCAGCGCGCACGGCTGGTGGTGGGGCGACGACCTCGAGGCGACCGGCCAGGCCGCGCACGTCACGATCCCCGGGTTGCTCCGCGAGGCCACCGACACGATCACGCTGCGGCGCGCCTCCTGAACCGGTAGTTACCGGGAGCGCGCCTCCTTCAGCACCTTCTTCGGGACCTTCTTGTCGACCTTGTAGTGCACCCGGTCGAGCCGCTCCGCGCAGCCGGCATCAGCCAGCCGCTTCAGGACCACCGGGCATTTCTTGCACCTCGGCTTGTCCTTGCAGCATTTCTTCTTCGCGGTCATCTCCGGCACGAGGCGAGCGTAGGTGAGGCAACCCTTACTGTCTACCTGAACCAGCAGCAATCGTGTCGTAGGTCACCTGAGCTGTTCGCTGAGGAGCGCTCGCGCTTCCACCAGCGAGGGTCCGTACCAGGTCAGATGCCGCCCTGAGACACACTTCGCCGGCTGCCGGAATGCCTCCGGCCCGTCGTCGGGTGCAAACGCATAAGGCTCGTCCGGCAACACCGCGACGTCGTACGGCGGCAATGTTTCGGGGTCGAACCGGGGATAGCGTTCGGCCGAATCCGCGAACACGTTGTCGATGCCGATTCGGGTCAGCAGATCACCCGCGAACGTGTCCCGCCCCAATGCCATCCACGGCCGCCGCCAGATCGGTATGACGGCACTCCGGCGCGGACCGTCGTACGACGTACTCCACACCGAACGCGCAGCACGTAGCCACGCCGGGATGTCGTCGGTGATCGCGAGCAGCATCTCTTCGAGTTGATCGAGTGCTTCGTCGACAGTGCTCGGTGATGTCATCCACACGGTGATGCCGCGAGCACGCAACGCGTCGAGATCGACCGCGCGATTCTCTTCGGCGTTCGCGATCACGAGGTCCGGAGCGAGTACTTCGATGCGTTCGAGATCGGGGTTCTTCGTGCCGCGAACACGCACCACATCGAGGTCCGCGGGGTGTGTGCACCAGTCCGTCGCACCGACGAGAAGGTGTGCGTGCGTGACCGCGATCGACTCCGTCAACGACGGCACAAGACTGACCACGCGCATCACTTCAACACTCCGTCTGCTGTATCGGTTCGAGGCCGTTGCCCACGACAACACTGTGCCAAACGGCCGTTCGACACGAGTTTTGTGCGCGTGTCGTCAAGAATTTATTCACGCCCTGCGGTGTCACCGGCGTGCGGTGGAATCCCTTCTGCACAACGCTTTTCGGAAATTCCGCGATCGTTTCTCCGCCGGTCGCCTTGACCTCAAGGTGTTTCGGGTGCTTTACGAAGCCACAAAGTGTTGTCATCATCAGGAACGACGAGGAATCCACCGTGGTTTTCCTCAGCCGCACAAGGAGGCAGAAGTGCCAGCCACGAAGGCAGCCGCAGGGAAGGCGACAGCCAAGAAGGCTTCTCCCGCCAAGAAGACTGTCGCGAAGAAGACCACCGCCGCGAAGACGACGACCGCGCGGAAGGTTACAGCGAAGAAGACAGTCGCCAAGAAGGTGAGTGCGGCAAAGAAGACCGCCGCCAAGAAGACGGTGGCGAAGAAGGCCCCGGCGAAGAAGGCCACCACCGCGAAGAAGACTGTCGCGAAGAAGGCTCCGGCCAAGAAGGTCGTGGCCAAGAAGGCGCCGGCGAAGAAGACCGTAGCCAAGAAGACCGTGGCGAAGAAGGCCCCGGCCAAGAAGGTCGCCGCGAAGAAGACTGTCGCCAAGAAGACGGTCGCGAAGAAGGCTCCGGCCAAGAAGGTCGCCGCCAAGAAGACCGTGGCCAAGAAGGCGCCGGCCAAGAAGGTCGCCGCCAAGAAGGCCCCGGCTCGCAAGGTCGCGGCGAAGAAGGCCCCGGCCCGCAAGGTCGCGGCGAAGAAGGCGCCGGCCAAGAAGACCGTCGCCAAGAAGGCTCCGGCCCGCAAGGTCGCAGCTCGCAAGGCACCGGCGCGCAAGGCTCCGGCCCGTAAGGTCGCCGCGCGCTGATTTACCAACCGAAAGGGCCCCGTCAGATCTGATCTGACGGGGCCCTTCAGGTGTTTCGGTCAGTCCTCGTCCTGGTCCTGCTTGTCCCAGGCCTCATTGCGTTCCTGGGCTATTTCCAACGCCCGGGCCGCTTCTTCGGGGGAACTGTAGGGACCGAGCCGGTCACCGGACTTGGCGCCCTGGTACGGCTCGACCTGGCCGGTCTTGGTGTTGTAGTACCACTCGTTGCTGTGATCGTCGCTGTTCGGCATGACCACCTCCCGGGGTTCTTGGCGTCGCTCACTAAGATGTTCCCACCATGTCGATCCTTACTCCCGGCACCATCTCGCCGCGCCGCGAAGTTCCTGCCGCCATTCCGCGTCCCGAATACGTCGGCAAGCCCGCCCCGACGCCGTACGACGGCTCCTACGTCACGTCGCCGGACCTGATCGAGAAGATGCGGGTGGCGAGCAAACTCGCCGCACAAGCGCTGCAGGCGGTCGGTGACGCCGCGAAGCCGGGTGTGACGACCGACGAGCTCGATGTCGTCGGCCACGAATACCTGGTCGAGCGCGGTGCGTACCCGTCGACGCTGGGCTACCGCGGCTATCCGAAGTCGTTGTGCACCTCGGTGAACGAGGTGATCTGCCACGGCATCCCGGACGACCGTCCGCTCGAGGACGGCGACATCCTCAACGTCGACATCACCGCGTTCCTCGACGGCGTGCACGGCGACACCAACGCGACGTTCCTGGTCGGCGACGTCGACGAGGAGAGCCGCCTGCTGGTCGAGCGCACGCACGAGGCGCTGATGCGCGGCATCAAGGCCGTGAAGCCCGGTCGCCAGGTCAGCATCATCGGCCGCGTCATCGAGTCCTACGCCAAGCGCTTCGGGTACGGCGTCGTCCGCGACTTCACGGGTCACGGAATCGCGACGTCGTTCCACTCCGGTCTGATCATTCCGCACTACGACGACGAGCGGTTCGACGACGTCATCGAGCCCGGCATGACGTTCACCATCGAGCCGATGCTGACGCTCGGCACGTACGACTACGACCTGTGGGATGACGGCTGGACCGCCACCACCAAAGACAAGTCCCGTACGGCGCAGTTCGAGCACACCCTCGTCGTGACCGACACCGGCGCCGAGATCCTCACCTTGCCGTGAACATCACGCCGTACGAGCAATCGCATCTGTCCGGCGTCGTCGCGTTGTGCGAGGCCGAGGGCTGGTCGAGCTTCGGTGCGGACCTCGACCGTGCGCACGCGACGCTGACCGCGCCGGGTGTGACGAGCGTGGTGGCGCTCGACGGCGAGCTGGTGATCGGGTTCGCGTACCTGTTGAGCGACGGCCACATCGCGTCGTACCTGTCGATGATGGCCACGCACGTGGACTACCGCCGCAAGGGCGTGGGGCGCGCGCTCATCGAGTTCGCGCACCCCCTCACCGGTGCTCAACGCATCGATCTCATCACCGACACCGCCGAGGACTTCTACAAGTCCTACGAGCACCACCGCACGTTCTCAGGCTTCCGCATCTACCCGTAGCCGACAACCCCTCAGCTGTCACTCTGCCGCGTGAACGAGGGTGCGGACCAGGCGAACGCTGTGACCGTCTCGTGTACTGCGCGGGCTGTTCGACATCAACTCGATGTACGAGGGCGAAGGCAGATGATGGTGGGCAGCTGAGCCGCTGGCTCTGCGAAAATTGTCGATCAGCGGGGATCTACTGCCTCTGAGAGGCAGTAGATCCACACAAAGGCTTGGTGGCTAGCTGGTGACGCCAACGACGCGGTAGTAGCCCAAGGGGGTTGTGTAGTCGACGTCGGTGTAGCCGATGTCCAGAGTCGGGTTCAAGGCCGAGTACATCCGCCCATCACCGGCGTAGTAGCCGACATGGCCGTCGTAGAAGATCAGGTCCCCGGTCTGTAGCTCACCGCGGCTGACCTTGATGGCATCGCGGCTGTGGAGATTGCTCAGATCCGAGTTGTTGTCGCTGGCGGCCGACGACGCCCAGCTGTGCTGCTGCGCCGACGACATACGCGACCAGTTGGGAAAGTTCGCTACGCGGTTGTAGGTGAAGTGAACGAGGCCGGAGCAGTCGAACGTGTTGGGGCCGGCCGTATTCAGGACGTAGGACTTGTCGCTCTGGCTGAGCGCGTCCGCGTAAGCAAGTCGGCTGAAGTTGTAGATCTTCCGCACGACCGAGCATTCCGCCGTCTCGGCGTCCGCGCCGTTTCTGACCGAGATCTCGAGGTGGTTGAACTGGGCGATACCGGCCGGGTCCCAGCTGTCGACACCGCTGGCGGAGCTGCCCTTACCGCCGCTGAGCGTGAACGCCTTTGCGCCGTCCGGGAAGACCCAGCTCGCGCCGGCGCCGGACGGGTCCCTGGCCACCATCTTGATCACCGGTGATTCGCGGTCCGCGCCCGAGTCGGTCAGTTCCCAGTGCACCCTGGCGGAGCGGGTGCCCTCCCACGTGACCTGGATGACGGCGCGAGCACCCGGGCAGGCCACCGGGATCTCGAGGCTCGGGTTGCTGATCGGTGCGGCCGCGGCCGGGGAGGCCACGACGAGGCCGGCGGCAAGGAATGCCAGCGCCGCGAGCAGTATCGCCGGAACTGATCGACGCGGTCGGATTGGTCTGTTGGTGAACATTCGCTTCTCCCTGGTTCGACCGTCGGTTGAGCGGTCAGCAGGGACCCTAGGAGCCGGCGTGCTCGCGTCGCTGCCCGTAGCTCGCCCGTACCTGCGGGTCAGCGGTTGGAGGAGGCGGCGATGAAGGCGGCCAGGTCGGCGGATTGCTGGACGCGGGACTCGTCGTGGACGTACATCATGTGGCCGGCGGCGTAGTACTTGACCTCGATGTTGCCGGTCAGTTCGCGCGGGATCTGCAGGCGCGCGAGGGTGTGCTCGGTGGCGAAGTACGGGGTGGCGCCGTCGTAGTGGCCGGAGGCAACGTGCACCTTCAGGTGCGGGTTGGTGCGGAGGGCCTCGGCGAGCTTGTCGGCGACGGTGATCTGCTGGCCCTCGAACTCCTTGTAGGACCAGTTCTTCGCGGCTTCCCAGCTGAGCGTCTCGTACGGCAGGTCGTTCTCGTAGCCGAGCTCGGCGCGGACGTAGTGGTTCAGGGCCGCGCTGTAGGGCCCGATGATCGCGGCGAACGAAGGATCGTTGCCGGTCGCATCGATCGCGTAGTCGGCCTCCCAGCCGGTGAAGCGGCCGTCCAGGCGACCGACGGTACGGCGCTGTGAACGGAGCAGCTCGGTGTAGAAGCGCTGGTGCTCGATCCGCAGGTTGACGCGGTCGATGTAGTCCTCGCTCAGCCCGGTCAGCGCGGCGATCCGGCCGATCACCTCGGCGCGGAAGTCGTCGGGGATACGGTTGCCCTGGGCAAGCGCATTCGGATAGCGGCCGGCCGCGAACCGCTCGGCGTCGGCGAGCAGCTCCTCGAGCGTCCGGTCCGGGATCAGGCCGTGGTAGTGCGCGATCGCGGCGTACGTGGGGAGGAACAGCGTGTACGGCAGGTCGTTGCCGGGCGTGAAGTCGAGGGTGCCGAACTCCAGCACGGCCGAGATCAGCATCACGCCGTTCAGGTACATCCCGTACCGCGTCTGCAGATGGGCGGCCAGTCCGGCGGCGCGCGTCGTACCGTAGGACTCACCGGCGAGGAACTTCGGCGAGATCCATCGCCCGTTCCGCGAGGTCCACAGCCGGATCACTTCACCCACGGACTCCAGGTCGCGCGTGAAGCCGTGGTACTCACCCGGCTTCTCACCCTCCGCGGCCCGCGAGTACCCGGTCGAGATCGGGTCGATGAAGACCAGGTCGCTGTGCAGCAGCAGGCTCTCGTCGTTGTCCACCAGCCGGTACGGCGGTGCTGCCACCGAACCGGCGTCACCCGAGACGACGCGGCGCGGACCGAGCAGCCCGAGGTGCAGCCAGATGCTCGAGGACCCCGGCCCACCGTTGAACGCGAACGTGACGGGCCGGTCGGCCGCCTCGGCGTCGTCCAGCGTGTAGGCGGTCACGAACACCTCCGCCTTCGGCTGGTGCCCGTCGAACTTGCCGTCGGTCAGCACCTCCTCCCGCAGCACGATCCGCCCGGTGGTCGCGGTGTACTTCAGCTCGCGCCCGCCGATGGTCAGCGTGTGCCGGGTCGCCACCAGATCGTCCACCGGCGCCGCCGGCTTCTTGTCCTGAGAGGCCAGCTTGGTCTCTTCGGTGGTCGCCTTGGTGCTCTCGTCCGTCGCCATGCCCAGCACCCTAGATCACCCCCGAACCGGATTTCCCCCCCATCCGCCCCCACCCCGCGGCCCGCGCCACCACTGGTGGCACGGGAAGGGCTATTGGGGCGTGAGACAGGCTGTGAGGGCCGGGGACCCCGTGGCACAGGTCTCCGGCCCCCACTTGCTGTCTCCAGCCACCACTGGTGGCACGGGCGGGTTCGTTTGCTGGCTAGCTCAGGGTGAAGCTGTCGATGTCGAACAGCGAACCTGACCCGCCACTGAAGGTGAGGAAGAGCGGACCTGTACCTGGGGTGAGGGTGGTTGAGACGGTCTGGAAGTTCTCCCAACCGCCAGTGACCGGTACGGCGACTGTGCCGAGCACTGGTCCAGTCGCTGAGCCGGAGCGGACGCGGATCGTTCCACCCGCGCCACCCGACGAGATCCGGGCACTGAACGACGTCTTGCCGGCTGTGTTCACCTGCGCGTATCCAGCCCAGTCACCGTTGTCGATGTAGCCGAGTGTCCGACCACCGCTGGCTCCGTTGTGTGCAGCCACCTGAACGCCGGACTGTGACGTGAACGCCTCACCCTCGATCTGGGTGACTGGAGGCGTCGACCCGGCACCAGCGGCGTACTGGATCCCACCGAGCAGGTGCTGCCGGAACACCGGGTCGGAGTACGACTCGATGGTGTGCCCGAAACCGGTGTAGAACGAGCGGCCGGAGCCCTGCGCGTGGTACCAGGCGATCGGATGATCACCCATGTTGCCGCCGGTGTAGGTCGACTCGTCCAAGTTGATCAGCACGTGCACGTTCGGGCGCGGGTTGGTGCGGTAGTTGTACAGCTCGTCGGTCCGCACCCACGTCGTACCGAGGTGTGCGGTCGACGGATGGGTGCGGTCCTCGACACGCGCGGTCACCTGCTGGATCGCGGGGTGACTGTGGAACCACGCGCCACACAGCTGCCCGTAGTACGGCCAGTCGTACTCCGTGTCCGCGGCCGCGTGGACGCCGACGTACCCACCGCCGCCGTTGACGTACGACTCGAAGGCCGCCTGCTGAGTGTCGTTCAGAATGTCGCCCGTCGTGCTCAAGAAGATCACTGCCTTGTACGCCGCCAACGACGACGTGGTGAACACGTTGCTGTCCTCGCTCGCGGTGACGGTGAATCCGTTCGCGGCGCCGAGGTCCCGGATCGCCTGGATGCCGGCCGGGATCGAGTCATGCCGGAATCCGGCCGTCTTGCTGAACACCAGCACCTGGTACGGCGCCCCGAACGCGGGGAGGTTGTTCAGGCCGGCGACCACGAGTCCACCGGCGATCAGTGCGGTACGTCGCGTGAAAGTAGTCATGGCAAGCCCCTCAGGGAGTCACGGTGAAGGTGTCGACGTCGTACAGATTTCCGGCGCCGCCGACAAAGGACAGGAACAACGGACCACTCGCGGACGCGTTCAAGGTGGTGGACACCGTCTGGAAGGTCTCCCAGCCGCCAGTGACCGGTACGGCGACCGATCCCAGCAACGTGCCGGTCGCCGAGCCGGCGCGGACCTGAAGCGTGCCGCCGGATCCGGCCGACGAGACGCGCGCGCTGAACCCGTGCATGCCGGCGGTGCTGACACCGGAGTACCCGGCCCAGTCGCCGTTCTCGATGAAGCCGACCGTGGCGCCACCACTGGCTGCCGCATGAGCAGCGACCTGTACGCCGGACTGCGAGGTGAACGCCTCGCCCTCGGTTGTGCTCCCGCCGGTCGCGGAGGTGTTCAGCGTGAACGCGTCCAGGTCGAACAGGTTGCCCTGACCAGTGACACCCTTGAAGACCAGGAACAACGTGGTGGTCCCGGCCGGGCGGTTGTTCAGGTTGGCGGACACGTTCGTGAATGTGTCCCAGCTTCCGGTGGATGCCACGGTCGCCGTACCTAGCAGCGTTCCGGTCGCTGAACCGGCGCGCACCTCTAGCGTGCCGCCAGGACCGGCGGACGAGACCCGAGCTGTGAACGATGTCGCATTGCTGACCGCGTACGGCGTGAACGAGATCCAGTCGCCGTTGTCCACATACCCGGCGGTCTTTCCGCCCTCTGCCGTCGCGTGGTCGGCCAACTGGATGCCGGACTGCGCCGAGAAGTGCTCCGCCTGCCGGTGTCGCGGCTGCAGCTTGTGGACGCTGTGCGTGGTCAGGCCGCCGTTGTCGGTGTACTCCGCATCGAACACGCCGTACACGTTCGCCGCTGGATCATGCTCGCCATCCACCGGTACGGCGATCGACCCGCTGCAACCGTTCTTGGAGGTGATCTGGTGCTGGTGGACGTCGTGCCCGAGGAAGTAGGTCACCTTCACCCGCGAACAGTCGATCGTTCCGTCCTCTGGATCGCTGACAGATACCTGAAACGGAACCGTGTCCCCGAACGAGAACAGCTGGCCGTCAACCGGCGAGGTCAGATTGACGGTCGGCGCGGTGTTGCCGACGCTGATCTGCACATTCGCCGAACCCGTCAACCCGGTCGGGTCGGTGACGGTCAGCGTCGCGGTGAAGTTGCCTGCCGTGTTGTAGGTGTACGACGGGTTGGCCTGCGTCGAGGTGCCGCCGTCACCGAACGTCCAGCGGTAGGTCAACGCGCCACCCTCGGGATCCGAGCTGCCCGCGGATGAGAACGCGACTGTGAGCGGCCGCCCGCCCGAGGTCGGCGTACCGGCTGCTTTGGCGACCGGGTTGCGGTTCTGGGCGCCGATGTACTCGATCCGCCACAGTGCTTGGTTGTTCGAACCGGTGCCGTAGTCGAGCACGTAGAGAGCGCCGTCCGGTCCGAAGGCCATGTCCATCACCTGGGTGCCGTTCCACGGGAACGCGCCGATGTCGCCGACGCCACCGCTGCTGGTTACCTCGATCGCCTTGATCCACTGGCGACCGAGTTCACCGGCGAAGTAGCGCCCGTCGAGCGAGGCCGGGAACTTGACCGGCGAGTTGAGATTGGCGTCGTACCGGTAGACCGGGCCGCCCATCGGCGACTCGGAACCACCGTTGCCGAACTCAGGCGGCGTACCGGCATCACCGGCGTACCGGATCCAGGCCGGCTGTGCGGGCGGCAGTGTGGTCCGGCCGGTGTTGCGGAACGAATTGTTGGTGACTCCGGCCGCGCAGTTGAACTTGGCGCCGGACGGGCCGCTCGGGAACTGGTAGTCGTTGTAGGTCTCGGTGGTGGTGTTGGTGCCGGTGCAGTAGGGCCAGCCGAAGTTGCCCGGGGCCGTGATCCGGTCGAACTCGACCTGTCCGTTGGGGCCGCGGTTCGGGTCGGTGACGCCGGCGTCCGGGCCGTAGTCGCCCAGGTAGACGATGCCGGTCGCTTTGTCGACGCTCATCCGGAAGGGGTTCCGGAATCCCATCGCGTAGATCTCCGGGCGGGTCTGCGCGGTCCCCGGGGCGAACATGTTGCCGGACGGGATCGTGTAGGTGCCGTCGGCTTGTGGCTTGATCCGCAGCAGCTTGCCGCGCAGGTCGTTGGTATTGCCCGCGGTGCGCTGCGCGTCGAACTGCGGGTTGCGGGTGGTCCGCTCGTCGATCGGCGTGTAGCTGTCGGACTGGAACGGGTTGCTGTCGTCGCCGGTGGTCAGATAGAGGTTGCCAGCAGCATCGAAGTCGAGATCGCCACCGACGTGGCAGCACTGACCGCGATCGTTCGGCACCCGCAGAACGATCTTCTCGCTGGCCAGGTCGAGCGTGTTGTTGGCCGCGAGGGTGAACCGCGACAGATGCAGCTCACCCTTCCAGGCGTCCCAGTCTGCCTGCGTGCCATCGGTCGGCGCATCGCCGTCCGGGGTGCTCAGGCGCGGGGAAAAGTACAAGTAGACAAAGCGGTTCGTCGCGAAGTTCGGGTCGACCGCGACGCCTTGCAGCCCTTCCTCGTCATGCGTGTAGACGTTGAGCTTGCCGGCCAGCGAGGTGGTGCCGTTCACATCCGTGATCCGGACCGAGCCGTCGCGAGCGGTGTGGATGACGGACCGGTTCGGCAGGACGGCGAGTGACATCGCTTCGCCGAGTTCGTTCGCGCCGCTGGCGAGCGAGATCTGCTGGTAGTCGCCGGGTGGGATGGTCGAACCCGCTTGCGCAGTGGATGCGTTGAGACCCAGCGCGGCGGTCAGGACGGCGGTGATCAGTAAGGAGATCCGCCGGACACCTTTTGTGCTCATGGGGCACTCCTTCAGTTGTTGATCAAGTCGAACGATTCCCAGGGACCGATCGCCGTCCGGTTGGCGATCAGCGCGGCCGCACCGCCGTTCTCGGCACAGACCAGGTTGTTGTTGATCTGCGCGCGGAAGCTGACCGTGCCGTCGGGATTGCGGATCAGCTGGAACGTCTCCCACGACCCGACGGCCGCGTTCTTGGCGAGCAGTGGTGCCGCACCGGCGTTGTCGGCGGCAACGAACAGGCCGTTGGCCCGGGCCTTCAGCGACACGTTGCCGCCGCCCAGATCCGCCATGTCGAACTGCTGCGCCGTGCCGATCGTGGTGCTGTCCGCGATCAGCGGCGTACCGGTTCCGGCGGTGACGTACTTGCCGTTGGCCCGCGCCCGCAGGCTGATCGTGCCGGTCCCTGGTGTTGCCTTGGGCAAGCCAATGGTTGCCTTGTCATACCGCCGCGCCGCCGTGGCCGGCGTACCGGTCAGTGCTTGGAACGGTTGGATGGCCGAGCCGGTCTTCTCCACCAGGTAGGACCGGCCGGACTGTGCCGGAATCGTGAACGTCGCGTTGGACTGAGCCGGTACGACGGTCGCCCGGGTCTGCCCGTCGAGGACCGTCACGCTTTGACCGGGCCACGGGCTCCGTACGGCGAGCTGTTGGTTGGCGCCGGAGGTGATTGCGACCGTGGTCGGCGTACCGGCGGTGATCTGGACGTGGACCTTGGATTTGTGGCCGATGGCAACGGTTCCTTCGCCGGTCCAGTCGCTCGGCCAGGCGGGGGCGATCCGGAGCAGGCCGTCGTAGTCCTGAGCGAGGGCTTCGGGCACGGTCGCGGCGAGTACGCCGGACTGCTCGATGTAGGGCTCGGAGGCTTGAGCACCCGTGAAGCTCGCCATCCCGGAGGGGTAGACCTGGTACTTCAGGGTGGCGTTGAGGAGCGTGGACTTCACCTCGGAGGCGAGGCCCAGCCGCGCGGCCTGCAGCGGGTCGTAGCTCCAGTCGGCGGCGTTGACGTAGCTGCGCGAGGTGTAGGTGCGCCGACCGAGTGCGGAGTTGTCACCGATCAAGTTGAACGGCCAAACCGCTTCGAGACCGATGTTCTCGCTGTTATGCCGCTCGGCCGTCGGCTGCGTCGAGAGGCCGATCATGGTGTTGCCGTTGGCATCGTTTGCCGGACTCAGGAGCTGCGTCTGGGTCGCGGTGTCGGTGCGGGGGAGTTGCTGCAGTTTCGGGATCGCGGCATTGAGTTGGGTGACCAGTGCGCTGTCGTTCTGGTTCTGCGCGGCCTTGACCGCGACCGGGAAGAACGCCGTCATCGCGGCGATGTCCGTGGTCGGGTCGGTGACGTCCCACTGCGTCTCGTGCGCGTTGGACCGCGTGTGCAGCTTGCCGTCGGAACCGGTCGTCGCGTGCGAGAGCAGGAACTGCGCGGCACCCTTGATCAGGGGGTAGTGCGCGGTCAGGAACGCCTGGTCGTCGGTCATCCGGTAGTGCTCCCAGACCCAGAGCCCGACCTCGGCACCCGTGGTGACCGTGAGCGCGTTGTAGCTGGGGGAGCTGGCCTGGTCGCAGGAGGAATTGCTGGTTCCGCCGTTGTACGTGCCGTTGCCGTTGAACCGCATCGTCTCCGGAACGCATAGGCCTTGGCGGCCAGGCATATGAACGCTTGTCCAGGATGCGATCGCGTCCAGATTGTCGCGGTACAGGCGGAACATCGGATCGTTGAGGCCCGGCAGACCCGCTGACAGGTTGGCGGCGACTTGCATCCGCAGGTTCCAGAACCAGTAGCCGGCCGGGAACCAGTCGCGTTTGTCCTGCGAGAACGTGAACAGGTCCGCGACACCGGCCTGCGATCCTGGCAGGACGCCACGACTCTGTGCGGCACTCGCATACAGGAAGATCGTCCGCAGGTTCTCGACGTAGTCACCGGAACCGTCCGCCGAGCTGATCTTGATCAGGCCGGCCGAGTTCCAGTAGTTGTGCCACCACTGCAGATGCGCATTCCGCACCTCGCCTTGTGCTGCACCGTTCAGTACGGCGTTGGTCGTGGCGATCGAGTCGCCACCGGTCCAGGTCGGTGCGGCGACGACGACGCGGAACGAACCGTCGGTGTTGGGCTGGAAGCTGACCTGACCGGTGAGATTGTTCGGGGTGGACGCGGTGACGTTGCGACCGCCCGCGGTGAGCCCGGCGAGCGAGCCGAACGTGCGACCGGATGCGCCGGCGCCGTTGTTGTCCACCCAGGTCTCGGCGAGCGCCGCCGTACCGCCTGATGCTCGTGCTTGTGGTGAACGTCCGCTCCACAGCTTCACCTGAGCGGTCTGCGTGCTGTTCGGGTCAGCGCCGGTGACGTCGACGACCAGTTGCTGGGTATCGGCCCGGACGAACGCGGTCAGGGTCATGCCGCCGCCGGATTGGCGCAACATCCCGTCGTACAGGTCGAGTGTCCCAGTGAAGTCGGCCGCGGTCGTGAGCCGCGATAAGCCGGGAATCACCAACTGGCCAAGGGACTTGCGGTCGGGGAACGTGTCGGTGCGGTTGAGCTGGGCGGTAAAGCCGTCGGCGGCCCAAACGGCCGCGCCGAGGGCACCATTGCCGAGCGGGAGGGATTCGGCCGGGGCGGTGTTAGGTCGCTGGACGACGACGTCCGACCGCCGCACGACGTTCGGGGTATCGACGACAAACGAGCCGTTCTGCCACGCCGTCGTACCGGCCGCGACTGCAGGTGGAGCGCCGGTGGTGAGCAGACCGGCCACGAGCGCAAGTGCGAGCAGCGCGCGGGCTGGCCCGGACGGGGGACGGGAGCGGGTTTTCGGCCGAATTCTGGGCAGGGGTAAGCGCACGGGGGCGTGCATCGGACCTCACTGATGAGCTTGGGGGCGGACCCATCGGCCGGGCGCGGAGAACCCTGGGTGCTATCGGATATTTCCTGCCCCGGAGCGTCACGTCAAGACTTCGTTGGGCGACCATCCAAACTCATTGCCAACTTCTTACGCCCCGCCCACCCATTTCTTGCATCCCACTCCCACTGACGGCCGCCTCTACCGCGTGCGCCTTGCCCTCACCCCACTCCTACTCTCCGCCGACCCACCCCGCGCCCTCGCCCACCGACCGCTGGCCCGCACCCCCCCAACTGGACGGATATCCCCGGAGCCGGAGGGTTGTCCCCTGAGCTGGAGGGTTGCCCCCCCGAGATTTTCGATGGGCAACCCCCTAAGCGGAGGGATATCCCCTGAGCCGGGGGGGGGGGTGCCCGCTGAGATTTTCAATGGGCAACCTTCCATGTGGAGGGATATCCCCTGAGCCGGGGGGTTGCCCGCTGAGATTTTCAATGGGCAACCCCCCAACTGGAGGGATATCCCCTGAGTTGGAGGGTTGGCCCCTGAGCCGGAGGGTTGGCGCCTGAGCGGGGGCGGGGCGGGGGTGGGGAGCGGCGTACGGCGGTGCTGCCGGGGTGGGGGAGGATGGGGATTTAGGGTGGGCGGATGGCGACGATTTTTCATATCGCGATTCCGGAGCAGTGGGCGGCGGCGGTGGAGGCCGGGTGTTACCGGTGGTCGACGCGGGGGAAGTCCTTGGATGCCGGGGCGACGTTCATTCATTGCTCGCGGCATGACCAGGTCGCGATGGTGGCGAACTTCGTGTACGACGATGTGCCGGGTCCGCTGACCTTGCTGGTGATCGACACCGAGCGGCTGGTGTCGGCGCTGTGTGACGAGGATCTGGACGGGATCGGGATCAGCTTCCCGCACATCTACGGGCCGCTGAACCTCGACGCCGTGCTCGACGACCGGCCGTACGAGCGGGGCGCGGACGGCCGATGGCCCACAGTGCTGGATGATCACTCACTCCGTTCGTGATGCAGCTCCGGAAGCCGTATCCTGATCGAGGAACGGGTCGGTCGGGCGATCGCGTCGGCCACGTGAGTGGCTGCCGAGGAAAGTCCGGACTCCACAGGGCAACGTGGTGGGTAACGCCCACCCGGGGTAACCCGCGGGACAGTGCCACAGAGAACAGACCGCCAGCGGCTTCGGTGAACCCCGTGGTTCATGGAAGTGCGGGTGAGGGTGAAACGGTGGTGTAAGAGACCACCAGCTCCCCAGGTGACTGGGGAGGCTCGGTAAACCCCACGTGGAGCAAGGCCAAGAAGGACGGCGGGCAACCGCCGTCCGCGTGAGCGTTCGAGGGCTGCCCGCCCGAGCTCGCGGGTAGGCTGCTAGAGGCGGCTGGCAACAGCCGTCGTAGATAGATGATCGCACTCGACAGGATCCGGCTTATATGACCGGCCCGTTCCACCTCCTGTCAGGCGAGCTGCCACTTCCAATCCCTGAACAGCTCGCTCTCCGGAGCGTTCGCGCCCCGCAGCCGTAGTGCATAGCTGATGAGCGAGTGGTCCAGCATGTAGAGCCGGTTACCTTCCCGTACGCCGTCCTCCGACACTCGCTCGATCACCCATTGCAGGGGCGCGCGACCGTCGTACCGGAGTCGTGGTCTGAACAGACGCCCGGCCTCGCCGATCTCGCCGAGCATGTTGAGCGCGTAGCTGACCGGGTAGGGGCGGTTGTCGCGGTCCGCGTCGGCGCGCTCGAGATCGGGGTACGCGTCGGCCAGCCGGTCGAACGTCTCCTCGGTCAGCAGGTCGAGCCGGCCGGTGACCATCGCGGTCGAGATCAGGTACGGGTACGAGATGCCGCGCAGGAAGTAGTCCTCGCCCGGATCGATCTCCTTCCACTGGCCGACCAGCGAGTCGACGAAGCCGTTCAGATCCGGCAGTTGCTCGTCCAGGCGCCCAAGGTTGTGCAGGGCAACGATGTAGTAGAGACCCATGTGGGTCCGCTCGGTGTCGGTGATCCCGCCCATCAGCCAGCGCAGCTCGGCCAGCCGGTCCTTGCGATAGGTCAGGTACTCCGCCCGGCCGGACATCGCGATCGCGTTCATCAGTGTGACGAGCGGATAGATCCGTGGAAAGAGTGCCGACATCGCGCTGGGGAACGATGGTTCGAGCTCGAGTTCGTCGGCGCGGTCGAGATACTCGAGCAGTTCTTCCACGTGATCGCGTTCAGCAGTGCGAACGTATTCGCCGTACCCGAGCAGGTAGCAGACCGAGAGCAGCATCGAGCCGCCGCGACCGCGGAAGAACGGTGCCGGGATCTGTTCGAGTAGTCCGAGCGCTTCCACGATGTAATTGCGCTCAGCCGTGACCAGCCGATCAGCCAGCCCGAGTTGGCCCAGCGCGAGGAAGACCGCCGTACAGGCAGACAGGCGTTCGTATTCGCCATGGCGGCCGCTGTTCTCATCCTTGATCGCATTCGGCTCGATGGCATCGAGCCCGGCCAGCACCTCGGCCGGAAAGTCCGCCGGTACGTCGAGTTGCAGCTTGGCGAACGAGTCCAGCAGGATGCAGCCGGCCATCAGGCGGTAGTACGGATTCTGCTCGGCCCGTACGGCGGCCAGCACCGGATCGAGGAGCGCATTCACATCCGCGAAGGCGTTCGGGTCGTTGACCTGCAGGATCAGTTCCGACAGGTGCCGGGCGAACAGCGTGTAGGAGTTCGCGGGGGAGACCCGTCGCGACAGCTGGTCGAAGGTACGCCGTACCCACTCGGCCGCGACCGGGTCGTAGTCGACCGGGTACTGACCCAGGCCGATCCCGCGCACCATCCGGCTCCACGGCGTCGCGATCATCCGCGACTCGTTCGACAGCTCGATCATGCGTCCACCCCGATCGGCGGAACGTCGAACCCGAGGAAGGTTGTGCGGGTCCCTTCGAGCATCTCCAGCGCCCAGTTCAGCCACTTGATGCCCTCGCAGTAGATCGCGACCGGTCGCCGCTGCGCGCCGTACGTGTCGCGGAGCGAGCCGTCGAGCTCGGCCTGGAAGTGGAACGGCGGCATCGCGGTGAAGTGCGTGCCCATCACGAACACGAACCGCACCAGCCAGTACGGGTCCTCGGCCAGGTATCGCGAGTCGGGGTCGTCGAGATCGTAGGCCGCGGTCATCACCGGCTTGAAGTAGTCCTCCATGCCGCGCGGGCTGGCGTTGTCGACGGGCGCACCGGCCGGTGTCACGTCGCGGACCTGGTACGCGCGCTGATACGGGTTGCCCTCGAAGAACTCGATGCCGACCGATGGCGTCGTACCGGGGGCAGTGGCGACCTGGAGCCGGAACTGCTCGAAGTGGATCTCGTCGTAGTGCCCGATCGAGTTGTGCCACGGCTTGTTGTCGTACATCGCGTCGTCGCGGGTCCCGGCCCCGTCGCTCTCGAAACCGATCGCGCGCGGGTCGAGGAACTTGATCCCCAGAGCTTCCGGCGTGATCGCGGCGATCGCCTGGTCGATCGCTGCCTGTGAAGCACCGGACTCGATCACGTCCTGCGCCTGCTGCAACGTTGTTATGTCGGCCAGCTTGATGTTCTCGGTGTTGGTATCGCCCATCACCAGCGAGTGCGACCGCGGCTCCAGAACCTCGAGCCACTCCGGGTGCGCGCGGAATCGGCTCAGCAGAGCGCCGGCATTGAGATAAGGCGTGCCGTTGATGACGATCTGCTCGCTGTCCAGCAGATCCGGCCCGAAGGTGTTCGGCGCGGTCAGGCGGCAGAGCGCGAGCCGGTCCTCGATCTTGCGGAAGTACGACGCCTCCAGCGTCTCGCCGTCGGCCGGTACCCGGTTCACCGAGTGCACGTTGCGGTAGAGGATCCCGAAGATCTGCTCGTACAGCCGGGCGATCACGGCCGGCGGCGGTGAGTACTTCTCGATGTACCGGCTGACCTCCTCGCCGGTCACGTAGCTCATCTCGTAGATGACCTCCCGGTACGACGCTTTGCCGTCCGCCTGCAGATGCGGTGGAACCGGGATGTCGCGTTCCAGGACGTCGTACACCTCGGGGAAGATCTCGCGGACCGACTCGGGCAGCGCCTGCAGGTACTCGGCCTGCTTGCGCGCCTTGGCGAACGGCGGCAGCATCACGCCTTCGCCCTCGGGATTCCAGTGCGCCGTCGTCAGCGCCTCACTGAGGATCTTGCGGACGATCGTCCGGGTGTCGCCGTCGCGGTGCAGGAAGATCGTCATCGACTCACTGCCACCGGCGCCGAACCCCGTCACGCGTTCGCCGACGCCGATGTAGGCGTTGACGGTACTGCTCAGCAGCCGCCGGCCTTGGGCGTGCCGAAGTACGCGTTCGTTCTCGGGGGAGAGCCGCAGGACCGATCGGTCCTCGAAGGCGTCGAGGGCGGGATTGAGGCCCTTCTTCCAGATGTCGGCGGGGGAGACCATCGAGATCACATCGGTCCGGTACGGGCCGGCGTTCATCCGGGCCGGGTCGAGGACCGAGCCGAGCGAGAGGATCTGGCAGTTGCCGTTCAGCTGGAGCGGGCGGCGCGCGACCTCGGTCGTCTCGACGAGACCGGTGCTCGCGATCACCGCTCCGATGAGGCTGCTCGCGATGTCGGCTACTGCGTTTTCAGTGGATGGTGACATGGCTTGCAGCCTCCAGGTCTTTGACGTTCTGGACGGGAATTCCTTCGGGAGACAGCACCGGTACGACGGCGTTCTGCAGCGACGCGAGGAGGTCGTCGAGCGCCATACCGGTCTCTCCGCGAAGCAGGGCGCGATAGACGCGGACGATCCGCGCGAGCGTGGTCGCGCCGGAGGCGGCGAGGGCGACCAGCCAGCCCATCGGGTCGCTGCCCTCGAGGTAGTAGTCGGTCTGCGCGAACATCGCCGGGCGGTGTCGGTGCAGCACGTGGAACAACGTGAACTGGTGGACGAGCAACGCGAGCTCAAGGTCCTCGCCGCCCGTGGCCTCTGGGGTGACCTCCGGGACCTGTGCGTAGATCTGGCGGGCCAGCGGCTGGGTGTCGAGCAACAACCTGGTACGGCGGGCCAGGTCGACCGGGTCGAGATCGGCCGGCCGGTCGAAGTGGACCACGACGACCTCGGGCTGCTTCCCGGCCAGCAGGCTGCGACTGGAGATGCACCCCGTGGCGTCCAGCACGGTCAGCTCGGCGTACACCTGACCTAGCTGTTCGGCGGGCCCGACGATGCGTTTCTTCAAGCGGGCTTGGAGAACCAGCTCACCGCTCGCGACGTCGATGCTGTCGCGGTGGGCGGAGGTGTGCTGGAAGATCTCCAGGAAGCGGCCGACGGCCTCGATGTCGCGGCGTTCGGAGTTCAGCATCTCCTGGGTGATGACGCGCTCCATCGTGCTGGCCAGGTAGGGCTGGGCGAACTGGTTCGCGGCCACCACCCGGAAGAGATCGCGGAGCAGATCGTGATGCCGGTCGGACAAGTGGTCGCCGGCCGTGAGCTCGGTCAACTCGGCGAGCACGTGGTCGACCAGCTGGAGTGCATCGAAGAACTCCTTGGTCTCCTGACCATCGCCGGTGAACGCTAGTACCGGCGTCTCCAGGTTGTTGTCCTTCAGCAGCCGCACCGACTTGTGCCCGAGTCCGAGTTCGATGATCAGATCAGGCCGGAGGGCGTCGAGTGTCTCGGCAGTGGCCTGGGACGCCATCACCTCGTCGATCGTCGCCAGTACGGCGTCGTGGACCTCGGCGGCCGTGGTCAGCAACCCGGCGGTGCTGTTCGAGACGACGGGGACACGCGGCTTGCGGAAGACGATGCCCTGCGCGGAGATGAACCGGTCCAGTGCTGCTCGGACACCGCGCATCCTTGCCGAGTGGGCCAGGAACGTCGTCGGGTCCTTGAGCTCGACGGCCTGGACCGCGGGAAACTCGGCGACGAACTCTTCGAACTTGGTCTTCGCGCCACCACGGACGTACACGTTGGCCTGGCGGGCGGAGTACAGCTTGTGCACCTCGACGTCATCGGCGGACCACGTCTCCTGAATCTCCCGCAGTACGTCGGTCAGCCGGTCCGGGTCGCCTTGCAGACCCATCACGTGGAAGGGCTCCGGTACGAGTGGCTCGGCCTGCGGCAGGTAGGCAGTCATCTGCTGGGCGAACGGCTCGTCATCGGCGCCTTCGGCCGCGACCAGCACGAGCGGTGTGAAGGCCTGCGCGATCTTGATGCCGTCGCCGACCGACAACGAGCCCGCTGCGATCGCGGCCGCGATGATGCCGAAGCTCTCGCCGGTGTAGGCGACGAACCCCAGCGGTACGCCGTGGTCGTGGGCGAGCGCGCGCAGCTGGGCTTCGAGCGCCAGGTTGTGTACGACGAAGGCCGCGCCGATGAAGCCCTGCCTCGCCATCCGGCCGGTGGGCAGGTTGGCCGGCTCGAGCAGGATCCTGGCCGGGTCGTCGAAACCGAGTGCGCGGGCGCCGGTTTCGTAGATCTCGGTGACCTCGGGGATGCCGCTGTCGAAGAGCCCACGGCCGAGGTCCTGGTACGCGGCCCGGCTCCCGAGCCCGGGGAAGAAACCGGCCGGCCGGCCTCGCCGTACCGGCTGGGTTGCGTCTGGATCGGCGAGGGCGCGGCGCTTGCGCTCATGGGCGAAGAGGTACGAACTGATCGGCGAGATCGAGCGCGCCATCGTGATCGTCTCGCGCAGGCTGTCCGGGGTGGTCACCGTGCTGGCCGGCAGGCCGTGCCGGGAGAGAACCTCGCCGATCGTGCCGGGCCGTGCGGTCCGGTGGATCAGGAACAGGTCGAGGAACTCGAACTCGCGCAGCTCGTCGACGAGATCGAGCATCCGGCCGCGGTCCAGCTCTTTGAGTGTCTCGGCGGTGATCCCGTGTGATCGGGTCAGCCGGGGGAGGTTCCGCGGCTGCATCAGCGTCTCGCGGAGAGAGGCCGCGTCGTCCAGGCCGAGCCGGTGCAGGATCATCGCCCGGGCAGCCCGGCGAATGGCGAGCACCGGACGGACACCACGAATGGCGAGGGTGGCTTCGAGGGTACTGCGCAATTCTGGCTCGGTGCCGGAATCCCGTAATCCGTGACAGATGTCATGGAGGCTTTCCAGGAGTTCCGTCGTACTCGGCCGGCGGCCTTCGTCAAGGGCTTGCGCAATACCGGCGACATGGCGATGAAATGCGGCCAGACCGGGCTTTTCGAGGATTTCTCCGAGTAATTGCCGGACCTCGCGGGTGCCGAACAGCAGTGGGCTGACACCGGCCTCCTCGACGCCCAGCACGAGCCAGTAGTGCGGCCGCAGGACGGCCAGCACCTCGCTCTGCCGGTCGGCCGCGACCATCAGCATGGCCTGGTCGGCGGCGTCCGGAACGAAGTCGTAATCCCCTTGTGTAGTGGTCAATCCACTGATGTCGAAGGGGATCTCGGTCACTCCGGTCGGAGCGCGCAGCCGGAGCCGGTCGGCATGGACCTCGAGGTCGGTGACCCCGGGCGGGCCGGCCTCGATGATCGCCGCCTCGAGGGTGACATGACCCCTCGGGTAGGTCTGGAGCAATGACCGGCGGATCGGCGCGGTCAGCGAATGGGCGGTTGATTCCAGCATGGGCGGGGCTCCTCTGGCGAGAACTATCGCTCAGCCATTGAAACTCGCTGCTGCTGCCCGTTCAAGTAATTTCACACTGGTTCATGAGATCGATCTCATGGCGAAATGGATCGTTTCCATGGAATGCCAAGGTTGAATCGATCGATAAATTAAACCTCAAGGGAAAAGACCACCCGGCCCGGTTGGTCTACCGGGCCGAATGGCCTTTCTTTCCCGAGGGGTGGGAAGAACTACTGCACCGCGACGGGCTCCGGCTCGGAGGCGGCGGCGGGGGCGGCCGAGCGGATGGAGCCCGCTGCGACCACGATGAGTCCGAGCAGGCTCAAGCCCGCGCCGACCCACAGCGGTGACGTGAACCCGTAGCCCGCGGCCAGGGTGAGTCCACCGATCCAGGCGCCGAGGGCGTTGCCGATGTTGAAGGCCGCGATGTTCGCGCCTGAGGCGAGAGTCGGGGCGTCCGGGGCATACTTCATCGACCGCATCTGCAGGCCGGGCGCAGTGGCAAGACCGATGCCGCCCATCAGGAGCAGGGCGATGACGGTGAGGATCTTGTTCTCGGCGACCAGGGCGAAGGCCGCGAGGATCACGGTCAGCCCGGCCAGGAAGGTCGTGAGTGCCTTGTTCAGTCCGCGGTCGGCCGCCTTGCCGCCGATCAGGTTGCCGGCGAAGGTGCCGAGCCCGAACAGGACGAGCAGCCACGGGACGGTGGCGGTCGCGAAACCACTGACCTCGGTCAGCGTGAACGCGATGTAGGTGAAGCCACCGATGACACCGCCGAATGCGAGCACACTGATTGCGATCGTGATCCACACCTGACCACGCTTGAACGCACCGAGCTCAGTGCGCAGGCTGGTCGCGGCGGCTCGCTCGGTCTTCGGTACGAGCAGGGCGATACCGGCGAGTGCGACAACACCGATCACGGTGATCGCCCAGAAGGTCGAGCGCCAGCCGAGCTGCTGCCCGAGGAAAGTTCCCAGCGGTACGCCGAGCACGTTGGCGACCGTGAGTCCGCCGAACATCAGCGAGATCGCGCCGGCCTTCTTGTTCGCGGCAACCATGTCCGAGGCAACCACCGCACCGACGCTGAAGAACGCGCCGTGACACAGCGCGGCAATGATTCGCCCGGCCAGCAGAACGCCGTACGTGGGGGCGACCGCCGAGACGAGGTTGCCGATGATGAACAGCACCATCAGCCCGACGAGGGCCTGCTTGCGGTCCACCTTGGTGAGCGCGAGGGTCAGCAGGATCGCCCCGATCGCGACACTCAGCGCGTAGCCCGAGACCAGGTAGCCGGCCACCGACACGGAGACGGTGAAGTCCGACGCCACCTCCGGCAGCAACCCGACGATCCCGAACTCGGTAAGCCCGATCCCGAACCCTCCGAGAGCTAGGGCGAGAAGCCCGATTGGCATGTTCCGTCTCCTTCTGTCAGCAGCTCGATACGCTCCGAGGTATCGACATATCGAAGTATCGCAGAAGATCGATATGAGTCAAAGCGATTCGCCCAGCTGATCAGAAGTGGGTGCCGTCAGTGGTTAGAGGGCATGTCCGAGTACGTCGACGAGCCGCGCAATGCGGTCCTCGTCGCGCTTGTAGTGCGTCCACTTGCCGACCCGCGTCGAGCGCACCAGGCCCGCGTGCTCCAGCGTCGACATGTAAGCCGACACGGTCGACTGGGCCAAGCCACTCTTCGCCTGGATATGACTGACGCAGACACCGATCTCGTTCTGGTCCACGATCGCCTGCTCAGGCCAGAAGTTCCCGTCCGGATCCCGCAACCACTGCAGAATCTGCAGGCGCACCGGATTCCCCAGCGCCTTGAAGATCTCAAGCAGCTGCGCACTGTCGAGCGAGGGGGCGTCGTTGGTCGTCATTGGCCTCCGACCCAGATCGGACGAAACACATCGAAGAATCCCGATACTACAGGATGGTCCCCCTCCCGCCGAGCCCCATGCCCACCACCCCGCGTCGCCGGCGGGCTGGATCGCCCGCAATCTCACGGGATATCCGTTCAAAGTGCCCCTTCTCCCCCCAAATTTCGGCAGGAGAAGGGACCATATGAGGGGAGAACCCCCCTGGTCCGATGGCCCTCGCCACGGTGTCCGTCGGCCTGGCGGCGAGCAAGCACTCGCCGACGCCGCTGGTCGCATCCACAGCCGCCAACGTCCGAAAACACGCCGACCACGCCCTCCGTTCATTCGGACGTTAGGCGTGACCACCGTGGTGACCGGGGACAGGAAGTGGTGGCCGGGGACAACGCACACCATGTCCCCGGTCCCCACTTCTTGTTCCCGGCCCCCACTTGTTGTCTCCACCCCCCAAACGGGGTCAGTGGTACGACGACCTCGGCCATACCGGCACCCTCGCAGGTGGGCGGCCGTGAGCGCTAACCATTAACGCCTGCAAGGGGGAGTGCGGGGGGATTTAGAAGGTGTGGTTGTCGGTGGGGAAGGCGCCGGTGGCTACGTCGGCGGCGTAGGCGGTGGCGGCTCCGGTGAGGATGCCTCGGAGGTCGGCGTACTGCTTGACGAAGCGGGGCATGGCGCCGGAGCGTAGGCCGGCCATGTCCTGCCAGACGAGGACCTGGGCGTCGGTGTCGCGGCCGGCGCCGATGCCTACGGTGGGAATGGGGACTCGTTTGGTGATCTCGGCGGCTACGTCGCCGGGGACCATCTCGAGGACCAGGGAGAAGGCGCCGGCTTCGGCCAGTGCGACCGCGTCGTCGATGAGGCCGGCGGCTTGGTCGCCGCGGCCTTGGACTCGGTAGCCGCCGATGCTGTGTTCGCTCTGCGGGGTGAAGCCGATGTGCGCCATCACGGGGATGCCGGACTGCGTCAGCTTCTCGACCATCGGTACGACGGTTCGGCCGCCCTCGAGCTTGACCGCGTGCACGCCGGCTTCCTTCATGAACCGGACCGCGGTGTGGAAGGCCTGTTCCGGCGACGCCTGGTATGAACCGAACGGCAGGTCGGCGACGACCAGCGCGCGGTCGACCGCGTTCGCAACTGCCCGCGCGAGCGGGATCAGCTCGTCGACCGTGACGCGCAGAGTGGTGTCGTAGCCGAAGACGTTGTTGGCGGCGGAGTCGCCGACCAGCAGGACCGGGATCCCGGCCTGGTCGAAGATCTCGGCGGTGTACTGGTCGTACGCCGTCAGCATCGCCCACTTCTCGCCACGGTTCTTCATGTCCCGCAGGTGGTGGATGCGGTAGCGCCGCGGCCGCGCCGGAGCGTCACCGGAACCGCCACCCTCAGGCGGACGCTTCTCCGACGACGACGACGAGGACGAGGGAGACGACGAGGGCGACGACGAAGACGGCAACGACGACGAAGGCGATGAAGCAGATGAAGGTGAGGACGGCACAGACGAGTCGGCGGCCTCCGGCGTACCGGCGGTTCCGCCCGGCTGGGCGCGACGTGCAGCGCGGTGCGAGGCGATGTGCTCGGCCGGCACCTGGCTGGGGGCGTCCTGCTGGACGTCCGCTCGTCGCCGCGCGCCGATCCGCGACCGCGGTTCGCTCACGGGTGCGTTGCTTTCGTACTCCGCGCTGGGATCCGACAGATAACTCGGTCCCGACGGAACAACCTTTTCCGACGGCGACGGAGAAGGCGGCTGCGGGGCGGGCGCCTGTGCAGACGACGTCGGCTGCGGAGCCGGAGCCTGATTCTGCTGCGGCGCAGGTGCCGGCGGCGGACCCTGCGGGGGCGTCGGCGGCTGCAAAGGCGACTGCGACTGCACGGGCGGTTGCTGGGATGGCGGCTGCAGCGGGCTCAGCCCATTGCTAGGCGCCTGCGGAGGCAGCGGCAACGCACCGGTGTTCGGCGGCGTGCCGTTCTGCTGCGGCGCCTGGCTGCTCCAGTTGGACGACCCGTTGGAAGCAGGCGGCGGTGCGTGCTGCGTCAGCCCGTTGCTGCTCTGCGGCGCGGCCGGGGGCCGCGGTGGCTGCGGAGGCGGCTGCTGGGACGGTGCGCCCTGCCGGTTCGGCGGTACGCCGTTGCTCCCGTTCGACGGTGCGAACGGGTTCTGCCGATTCGGGGCAGCAGGTGGCTGGGCCGGTGGCTGCTGCGGACGGAACGGGCTCTCCTGCGGGTACGACGGCTGTCCGTACGACTGCTCTTCGTTCCGCGCCTGCTGCTCACGCTCGCCGTAGTACTCAGGCCGCTGCGGCGGTTCACCGTACGGCGGCCGCGGCTGGCCCTGCGGAGGTGCAGGAGGTGCAGGCGGCTGCTCGCCGTACCGCTGCTGGGGTGGCGGCGGCGCCGGCAGGGAGCCGGGCAGGTACGGCGGCTTCGGCACGTACGGCTGCTGCGGCACCGGGCCGCGCTCGAACTGCCGGGGTGCGTTCGGCAACGACGGCGCAGGGTCGAGACCGAGCCCGTTGGGCCGGTCCCGCCAGGGCTCGCTGTCGTAGTCCGAACGGCGGTGCTCTTCGGTTGTCCGGTTCGACGGTCCGGTCCCGTACGGCGAGGGCATCTCCTCGTCGTCCTGGGTACCGGCCGACCTGAAGTTGTCAACCATGGGCTCATCGTCCCACCGATGCGGAGGGTAAGCGCCATCGGCTGTGCCTGAGTTGTCAGTCACATTGTCGCGGCGCAGGCCGGAGTCGCCGTCGAGCTCTTCGGAAGAGCCCCACGGTGTGTCCTCGGATGGGCGGTACCGCCAGGAGTCGCTCAGTGCTCGGCTGCCTTCCGTGCGTCCTCACGCCATGCATTGGTGATCGGCAACCGGCGGTCCCGGCCGAAGGCCTTGTGGGTGATCTTCGGGCCCGGTGGGTACTGCCGGCGCTTGTACTCCGCGCGGTCGACCAGCTGGATCACCTTGCTCACCAGCTCGGTCTCGAACCCGGCCGCGACCAGCTCTGCGCTGCCGCGGTCCAGTTCGACGTAGTCGTCCAGCATGTCGTCGAGCAGGTCGTACGGCGGCAGCGAATCGGTGTCCTGCTGCCCCGGCCGGAGTTCTGCCGACGGAGGTTTGGCGATCGAGTTCTCCGGGATCGGCGGCTGCTTGCCGTGCGCGGCGGCGTCCGCGTTGCGCCACTTGGCGAGCCGCCAGACCACAGTCTTCGGGACGTCCTTGAGCGGTGCGTACCCACCGACCGCGTCACCGTAGATGGTGGAGTAACCGACCGAGAGTTCAGATTTGTTGCCGCAGGCAAGTACCAGGTGGCCGTCGGCGTTCGACAAGCCCATCCAGACGACGGCCCGGACGCGGGCCTGCAGGTTCTCCTCGGCGAGCCCGGTCAGACCGAGCGTGTCGATGAACGGCTGCACCATCGGCTGGATCGGGATCACCCGGTAGTTGAGGCCGGTGCGCGCGGCGAGCTCGGCCGCGTCGTCCTTGGAGTGCTCACTGGAGTAGACGCTCGGGTTGGAGATGCCGAAGACATGCTCGGCGCCGATCGCGTCGCAGGCGATCGCGGCGACCAGCGACGAGTCGATGCCGCCGGACAGTCCGAGCAGCACCGACTTGAAGCCGTTCTTCTGCACATAGTCGCGCAGCCCGGTGACGATCGCGCCGTACATCTCGGCCTCGTCCGCGAGCCGCGGTGCGACGGCGGCCGCGATCGGCTCGTACGACGGGAGCGCGTCCTCGTGGATGACCGTGTGCACGATCTCGATGCCCTCGTGGGTACCGGACGGCGTACCGGTCGCGGCAGGCAGTTCGAGGTCGACGACCATGCTGCCCTGCTCGAACTGCGGGGCCCGCGCGAAAATGTTGCCCTCGGCGTCGGAGATCAGCGAGTCGCCGTCGAAGACCAGCTCGTCCTGGCCGCCGATCAGGTTCACGTAGGCGAGGGCACAACCGGCCTCGCGAGCACGCCGCGTGACGAGTTCGCCGCGAACGTCGTCCTTGTTTGCCTCGTACGGCGAACTGTTGACCACCAGCAGGAGTCCCGCACCCGCGGCTCGCGCCACTGCGACCGGGCCGCCGTCCTGCCACAGGTCCTCGCAGATCGCGAGCGCGACATCGACGCCGTGGATCCGAACCACCTGCAAGGTGCTGCCCGGGACGAAGTGCCGGAACTCGTCGAACACTCCGTAGTTCGGCAGGTGATGCTTGACCGCGCTGGTGACGACGCGACCCTGGTGGATAACCGCCGCTGCGTTCGTCGGCGAACCCTTCGGGCGACCGAGCCGGTCGACGCCCATCGCCGTACCGGTGGCGCGGTCCAGGTACCCACACACCACCACGATGTCGCCGAGACCGTCGGCGGCCAGCCGTTCGGCCAGGCTCTTGATCTTGGCCTGCGACGCGTCGACGAACGATCCGCGCAACGCGAGGTCCTCGACCGGATATCCGGTCAGCGCCAGTTCCGGAAAGGCGACGACGTGCGCACCGCGCTCGACAGCGTTTCGCGTCCAGGCAACGATCTTCTCGGCGTTCCCGTCCACATCACCGACAGTCACATTGAGCTGAGCAAGAGCCACCCGAAGCTGAGACACGAGAGCACACTACTGGTTTCCGCGGTTACTCCAAGACCCCGATCGACCGACACACGCTTTCGACGTTCTCCGCGAGCGGATCCATCGCGTCGATCGTGAGGTGTTCGCGGGTCACTCCGGGGAACTCCGCCCGCATCCGCTCGACGTGATTCCACCCCACCTCATGCCAGCCCGGGATCCCGCGCCGGCGCCCCTCGAGCCGCTCCCGATGCACCGCCTCGTCACGACAAACACACTCGATCAGCCGGAACTCAGCGCCGTACTGGACAGCCGTCCGTTCCCACCGCTCAGCCTGTACGTCGTCCACCACCGCATCCACGATCGCCGACTGCCCGAGCATCAACTGCCGCGTCACCAACGTCCCGAGCAGGTCGTAGAACATCGCCAGCAACCGCGGCCGTTCCACCCCCGTCAACACCCCGTGCGGCACTATCGCCCCGAGCAGCCAGTCCCCGGCAAACACCGGCACCCCCGCCCGCCGCCCCACCTCCTCAGCGAGGGTCGACTTCCCCGTCCCCGGCAAACCGGTGAAGACCACAACCCGTTCCATCCCCACACTCTGCCCCCACGGACCGCCATTTCCCTGGCTCAGCACGCAACTGGGGGGTTAAGCACTCGCGTTCACGGTGCGGAACCCCCGATATGAGTGCCTAGCCAGCGAAATGGGGCTAGGTGGTGGCGAAGACCAGTTGGTGTTGTGGGGTCCAGTGGAGAGAGGTGTAGAGGAGGTGGCCTTCGGGGGAGGCGAGGAGGAGGCCGGTGGTGGCGCCTTGGAGTTGGGCCTGGGTGGTGAGCGTGCTCATGAGGGCTTGGGCGAGGCCGCGGCGGCGGTGGGCCGGCTCGGTGCGGATCATGTCGGCGACGGCGTCGGTTCCGTCGATGGCGATGCGTCCGGTCGCGGCGACTCGACCTGGATTTCGTGGGCCGTGGTGACGCAGTTCTGCGTGGATCAGGCCGGCGCTGGTCGTCTGGTGGAGTTCGTACTCCGGTGGGATCGGGTGCTGCGGGTGATCGGCCAGGGGAGTGGACATCAGCCACAAGGTGCGGACGATCTTCAATGGATGCAGCGCCTCCGCGACGCGCACCGGGTCAGGGGTGATGACGGCCAAGCGTGCACTCCCCGGTGGGTGTGGGGCGGCCAACGTCATGCGGGCTGCGCCTTCGGCGTACTGGTCGGTGGTGAAGTACTCGACCTGCCGATCCGGTTCACCGATCTGTACGGCGATGACGTGGTCGGTCTCGGTGTAATTGGTCCAGCCGCGGGAGCGGGACCAGCCGCGTTGCCAGCGCGCGAGTAGTTCGTGCATGCCTGCCATGGAACCAGCGACGAAGGTTCATGGGGCGGGGACTTTGGGTGGATGTCCGGTACGGCGGTCGCCGGTTGACTGGTCGTATGACGACGACGGGTGGGCCGACTGAGGTGGCGGAGCGGGCGCTGGGGCCGGATCTGGCGCGGGGGGTGATGCTGGCCTTCATCGCGCTCGCGAACTCGCACTACTTCGTGGCGGGGACGCAGGGGTTCGCGGGGTTTCCGACGGGGGCGTCGGGGGTGGATCGCGCGGTGGGCATGGTGATCTCGACGTTCGTGGACGGGCGGGCGTTTCCGATGTTCGGGTTGTTGTTCGGGTACGGCGTGGCGCAGATCGTGCGGCGGCAGCGCGAGGCCGGTCGGGAGTGGTGGCCGATCCGAAAACTGTTGTGGCGGCGGAGTTTGGTGCTGGTGGTGCTGGGGTTCGTGCACTGCATGTTGCTGTACGTCGGCGACATCCTCGCGGCGTACGGCGTCCTGCTCTTCCTGGGCGTGTGGGCGATCCGATGGAAGACGGGCTGGCTGTTCGGGGTGGCTGCCTTCGTGCTGGTGCTGACGGCCTTGCCGACGGACACCTCGCTGATGGACGGGACCGATCCGTCGATGCTGCCGCACAACCTGCTCGACCAGTTCGCCGACCGGATCGTCGTCCAGCCGTTCATCGCGCTCCTCGGCCCGATCGGCTTCATGACACCGTTCCTGATCGGCCTGTGGGCGGGCCGCCGACGCGTCCTCGAGCGGCCGGCGGAACACCTCATCCTGCTCCGTACGACGGTCGCCGTCGGACTCCCGATCGCGATCATCGGCGCGCTGCCGGTCTCATTGGTTGTCGGCGGCATCATCGCCGTACCGAGTGATCACGTCCTCAACCTCATTGGCCCGATCCACGATGCGACCGGTGCCTTCGGTGGTTTCGGCTACGCCGCGCTGATCGTCCTGATCGCCCACCGAATCACCGCCGGCCGAATCACCACCGGCCGCGTCACCCAGGCGATCGCTGCAGTCGGCCAGCGGTCGCTGACCTGCTACCTCAGCCAGTCCGTCGTCTGGGCGATCGTCTTCACGCCCTACCTACTAGACCTCTCGGGCACTCTGACGACCGCCACAACGGCGCTACTGGCCATCGCCACCTGGCTCGCAACCGTACTGATGGCCGACCGGATGCGCAAAGCCAACTACCGCGGACCGTTCGAGAAGCTGATCCGCTGGTTCACCTACAGGACCGCGGCAACCCGGTCCCGCAATTCCGGGAGCCTTGCATAGAAGACGTCCCCCGGGCACTGGGTCGCGTTGTAGTCCCGGTGCCCGACGATCGCCACGTGCGGATCGAGACCGTACTTCGTGCACAGCCACGCACAGGTCAGCACGGAGGTGTCGAACAACGCGACCGTCACGTTCTCGCTCACGTAGATCCCTTCGTGCTCGATCCCGATCGTGTGGCTGTTGTGATTGGCGGTCTGGGCGCCGAGCACGTTCTGCCCGTTGTTGATCGACGACAGGGACTTGCTCCGGCCCTCCATCAGGAACCCGCCGCGGCTGATCGTCAACTGCTGCCCGCTGTCGATCCAGCCGTTGGTGTCCATGTGCAGGTCCTGGATCCAGTGCGAGACCTTGTACGCCGCCGCGAGCGAGTAGTCGGTGACATTGGGCGAGGCGGTGTGATGGATGACGATGTGGTCGGGCTTGGCGATCACCGAGGTCGCGGACTTCGGCGGCCGGGCCGACCATTCGGAGCGGGTGTAGCAGCGCGGGGCCGGGGCGCCGTACGCCGCGGTCGTGGGGAGCGTGAGCCCGCCGAGCAGGACCCCGGAGGCGGCAGCGCCGCGCAGCAGGGTCCGCCGGGTGGGTTGGAAACTTTCGGGGGCGGTCATGTCTGAGAAAATCCCCTACTGAGGGGTCCGTCAAACCGTTCTGGTCTAATACGTCGGGTGACGGAAGGTGAGCTCAAACTCGGGCGGGTCGGCAAGACGGTCCGGGTGGCGATCGCGGTGGTCGGCATCGTGTTGCTGGTCAACGGCTCGGCGCGGGCGTCCGACGACGCGTGGCCGTTCGGCCCGATGTCGCAGTACGCCGGAAGTGTCGCCGACGACGCCTCCGTCACCTTCACGCGGATCAGTGCCCAGACCGATGCCGGTACGACGGTCGACGTACCGCTGAACATCGAGGGCGCAGGCGTGGCCCGGGCCGAGATCGAGGCCCGCACCGGCGAGATCGAGAAGGACCCGTCGCTGCTGCAGCAGGTCGCGGACGGCTGGAAGAAGAAGCACCCCGACCAGCCGCAGTACGTGAAGCTCGAACTGATCCGCGACACCACCCAACTGGTGAAGGGCCGGGTCGAAGGCCCGCCGACGCCCGAGGTGCTCGCGACCTGGCAGGTCCGCCGATGAGCGCCACCGAGGTTCAGCCGCTGACCAGCAGGATCGCCAACTGGTTCACCCCGAAGATCGCCCTGGCCCGGGTCGCCTGGCTGCGGACGGTCCTCTACCTCTTCGTCATCCTCGACATGCACGCGTTCGTCCGCGACACGCGTCTCAAAGGCGAGCACCCCGGTCTCTACCAACCGCTCCTGCTCGCCCGCATCTTCGACCTCCCCAAGCCGTCGGTCGCGAACACCACCGCCCTGTACGTCGTTCTGATCGTGGCTTGCCTGGTCGGCGCGACGAACTGGTTCCCGCGGGTCGCCGGCTGGATCGTCGCCCCGGCGTTCACCTGGTGGGTGCTGATCGGGATGAGCGACGGCAAGGTCGACCACGATCACCTCGCCCTCGTGATCGCCCTCTGGGTCCTTCCGACCGTGAAGTCCACGGTTCGCGGGCGAGCGTCGTACGGGGATCAAACCCGTTCCGAGGCGGCAGGATGGGCTGTCCGCTGCGTGCAGATCTGCGTGATCGCGACGTACTTCCTGTCCTGGGTGGCGAAGGTGCGCAGCCCGGGGTGGAAGTTCACCTGGCCGGGCAGCGCCGTGATGACCTGGGCGATCGTCCGGCGCCCGCACCCGGTCGGGGAGTGGCTGCTGCACCACCCCTGGATGCTGCACGTAATGCAGTGGGTCGGGTTCATCGGGGAGTTCTGCTCGCCGGTGATCCTCTGGCTCAAGGGCCGGTGGCAACTGCTCGGGGCGCTGTTCTTCCTCGGTTTCCACGTGGCGAACACGGCGATCCTGCTGATCCACTTCCTGCCGACCGTGGTCTGCTGGCTCGCCTTCGCCCCGCTGGAGCGGATCGTGCCGTGGTGGCGGCGTCGCTCAGGCCGCGATGCCCGCGAGGCCGAAGACCAGCCCGAAGGCAGCCGGCAGGCCGAGCAGCAGGCCGGCGCGTAGCCGGAACCGGCGACCACCGGGCCCGGGGGTCCGGACCACTCGGGACAGCACCGCACCGGCGTACCCGAAGACGAACGCGACCAGCAGGATCTGCTTCGTCGGCAGGTTGTCGGCGTCGTGATGCGTCAACCCGAGCGTGATCAGCCCGGGGAAGCAGAAGGCGCACATCCCGAAACCGATCTCCGGCAGCGGCAGCCAGCGCCGCCCGAGCACGTCCCGCTCGGCCGGCCGGCGATGCCGGACCGACTGCACGAACCGGGCCGTCGACAGCAGCAGATCGCTCAAGCACAGGATCGCTGCGATCACCAACGCGACCCGGAATGTCATCTGCACGAAGACACGGTAGGGCCTGGCACGCATCGAAGAGCTGTCAGCACGTAACGTTCGCTTAACAGAGGCGGGGCACACTGTGTGAGGCCGCACAACCTGACGAGCGAGGTGGACCGTAATGGACAAGCAGCAGGAGTTCGTACTGCGCGCACTCGAGGAGCGCGACGTACGCTTCGTGCGGCTCTGGTTCACCGATGTGCTCGGGTTCCTGAAGTCGGTGGCAGTGGCGCCGGCCGAGCTGGAGGGCGCGTTCTCCGAGGGGATCGGGTTCGACGGCTCCGCGATCGAGGGGTTCGCCCGGGTGACCGAGGCGGACATGCTGGCCAAGCCGGACCCGTCGACGTTCCAGATCCTGCCGTGGCGCGGCGAGACCATGGGCACGGCGCGGATGTTCTGCGACATCAACATGCCGGACGGCTCCGCGTCGTTCGCCGACCCGCGGAACGTGCTGAAGCGCTCGCTGTCGAAGGCGGCCGACCTCGGCTTCACCTTCTACACGCACCCCGAGATCGAGTTCTACCTGTTCAAGTCCCTGGTCGGCTCACCCGGTACGACGCCGGAGCCGGTCGACTCGTCGGGGTACTTCGACCACACCCCGCAGGGGATCGGCAACGACTTCCGCCGCGAGGCGATCACGATGCTGGAGTCGATGGGCATCTCGGTCGAGTTCAGCCACCACGAGGGCGGTCCTGGCCAGCAGGAGATCGACCTGCGGTACGCCGATGCGCTGTCGACCGCGGACAACATCATGACGTTCCGCGTCGTGGTGAAGGAGGTCGCGCTGTCGCAGGGCATCTACGCGTCCTTCATGCCGAAGCCGCTGAGCGACCAGCCCGGGTCCGGGATGCACACCCACATGTCTCTGTTCGAGGGGGACCGGAACGCGTTCTTCGAGGGCGGCGCGCAGTACCAGCTCTCCAAGACCGGCCGCGCGTTCATCGCCGGCCTGCTGCACCACGCGGCCGAGATCACCGCGGTGACGAACCAGTGGGTGAACTCCTACAAGCGGCTCGCCGTCGGTGACGAAGCACCGTCGTTCGTCTCCTGGGGCCACAACAACCGCTCCGCGCTGGTCCGCGTGCCGATGTACAAGCCGCACAAGGGTCAGTCGTCGCGGGTCGAGTTCCGCTCGCTTGACTCGGCCGCGAACCCGTACCTCGCCTTCGCGCTGATGCTCGCGGCCGGGCTGAAGGGCATCGAGGAGGGGTACGAGCTGCCGCGCGAGGTCGAGGAAGACGTCTGGTCGCTGACGCCGCGCGAGCGCAAGGCACTCGGCATCAAGCCGCTGCCGGGCAGCCTCGCTGAGGCCATCAGCGCGATGGAGGACAGCGAGCTGGTCGCCGAGACCCTCGGCGAGCACGTCTTCGACTTCTTCCTGCGGAACAAGCGCGCCGAGTGGCAGGACTACCGCCGCCAGGTCACGCCGTTCGAGCTCAACAAGCTACTGCCGGTTCTTTAACCGCCGCTCGCCGCCTTCGAGTTGCGTAACGTCCGAAAGATCGGAGACGGGCCTTCCGGTTCTTCGGACGTTAGGGGCTGATCGGCTGGGATCCGGTACCGGGTCGCCCGCCGCCGCACTCGTAGGTGCAGTTCTTGCAGAGCGTCGGCGTCGCGTGCACGGTCCAGCTCTCGAGCACGAGAACCACAGCGGCTACCAGCAGAATGGCAACAATGCGTTTCCAGTGGCCCATGCGTCTGAAAATAACACTGAGTAGCTGTCCTGCGACAGAGTGTGGTTAAAGGGAGTTGGCTGCCTTGAGCAGTTCGTCCGGGGCGGGCTCGGCCGTGAGAGGTTCGGTCGAGTCGTCGGACGCGTGCGTCGAGGTGAACCGCGCCGTCGCCGTCGAGTGCCGGTACGGCGTCTCGATCGGAGCCGCGATCACTGGCACCGGCTCGGCCGGCTCGATCACCGGTGGTGGCGGGAACACCGGCGTACCGTCGTCCGCCACCGCGTGCACCTCTTCCACCGTAAGGAACGCGACCGGCCGGACCCCTTCGGTGATCACCACCAGACAGCCGGGGATCACCTGCTGAGCCCGATTCCCTGGTCCAGGAACGAGAATTCCCTCGATCGGCGTCCGCCAGGCGCCCGGCGCGAAGCGGCGCAGGCAGACCCCCGCCTGCCCGTCCTCCGCGGTCCGCGGCGGCAGGAACGCCGTACCGGTGTAGTCGTAGTCGTAGTCCGGCTCGGGGGGCCCGGACACTCGCCCACCCTGCTGGGGCGTCAACCAGACCACCGTGCCCCGAACGGCGAGCGACCCCGTCATCATGACCATGAAGACTCATCATGCCGACTACAGCCTGAATACGCCAGGCAACTCCGAGTGTTGATTGCAATCCCCTTCAGACCTCGCCGCAACCTGCTCGCGACTCTGCCGAGATTCTGTCAGTCGACGTGGCCGATGGATGGGTAGCGGCACGCTGTGGACTGGGTAACGTGGCGGTCGTGGCTGAGGCGCGCGGGTCCGGAGAAGGACGACTGGTTCGGCTGGGGTTCGGGGATCCGCAGCGCGCGGCCCAGTTGCTGCAGCAGCTCGACGCACTCCACCCGCACGGCCCGATCGCTACCGAGCCGCTGATCACGACGCTGTCCGAGTCGGCCGATCCCGATCTGGCGCTGCTCAGCCTGCTCGGCATGGTCGAGGCGCTCGATCGGCACCAGTACGACGTGGGCGCGTTCGCCCGCACACTCGAGATGGACGACGACTTCCGCCGCCGGCTGATCTTCGTGCTCGGCGCGAGCGAGGCCTTCGGTCGGCACCTCAGCGTCCATCCGCGGCACTGGTACGACCTGGCCGACCCGAAGCTGACCGGCTCCCGCCCGTCGATCGAGGATGTCGCGGCGAAGCTCGCCTCCGCGGTAGATGCGGAGAATCCGGTCGATGCGCTGCGTGTCGAGTACCGCCGGTTGCTGCTCCGGCTCGCGGCCCGCGATCTGGCTGAGGGACTGCTCGTCGACGAGACTGCCGCCGTACTGGCTGATCTTGCTGGGGGAGCGTTGGAGACCGCGCTGCGGATTGCGCGCAACAACTACTTCGCTGCGCACCCGGATGCTGCTGATTGCCGGCTCGCGATCATTGCCATGGGCAAGTGTGGTGGCCGCGAGCTCAACTATGTCAGCGATGTCGACGTCCTGTTCGTCGCCGAGCCGCTCGAGGGTGAACCCGAGTTGCCGGCGCTCAAGACCGCCTCGCAACTGGCCGCGGCCGCGATGCGGATCTGCTCCGATCACACCGGCGAGGGCACGCTCTGGCCGGTCGATGCGGCACTGCGTCCGGAAGGCAAATCGGGGCCGCTCGTCCGTACTCTCGAGAGCCACCTGGCCTATTACCAGCGGTGGGCGAAGACGTGGGAGTTCCAGGCGCTGCTCAAGGCGCGGCCGGTCGCCGGAGATGTTGCCCTCGGCAACGAGTACGTCGAACGGATCGGCAAGCTGGTCTGGTCCGCGGCCGATCGTGAGGGTTTCGTCAGTGATGTGCAGGCGATGCGGCGCCGGGTGATCGACCACATTCCGGCCGCCGATGTCGATCGGCAGCTCAAGCTCGGGCCCGGGGGACTGCGTGATGTCGAGTTCGCCGTACAGCTGCTGCAGCTTGTGCACGGTCGGAGTGATGAGGCGGTTCGCAGCGGTACGACGCTGATCGCGCTGGAGTCACTCACGACGAGCGGGTATGTCGGTCGCACGGATGGCGCCGTACTGGCTGATGCTTATCGCTTCCTGCGCTCGATGGAGCACCGCATCCAGCTCTACCGGTTGCGCCGTACCCATCAGGTCCCTGAGGACGAGGCTGATCTGCGGCGGCTCGGGCGCTCACTCGGCTTCACCAAGAATCCGGTCGCTGATCTGACTGCTGCCTGGAAGAAGCATGCGCTCGAGGTGCGGCGGTTGCACGAGAAGCTCTTCTACCGGCCGCTGCTCGCGGCGGTTGCGCGCATCCCTGGCGGCGAGGTCCGGCTGACGCCCGAGGCGGCGCGGCAGCGGCTGACTGCGCTCGGGTACGCCGATCCGGCGTCGGCGCTGCGGCATATCGAGGCGTTGTCCGAGGGGGTGTCGCGTCGGTCGTCGATCCAGAAGGCGCTGCTGCCCGCGATGCTCGGCTGGTTCGCGGAGTCGCCGGATCCGGATGCCGGCCTGCTCGCGTTCCGGACCATCTCGGACAGCCTCGGCTCGACCCCGTGGTACCTACGCCAGTTGCGTGATGAGGGCGCGTCGGCTGAGCGGCTCGCGCACCTGCTCGCCAGCGGCCGGTACGCCGTTGATCTGTTGCAGCGTGCTCCGGAAGCGACCGCGATGTTGGCCGATGAGCGCGAGCTCGTCCCGCGTACGCCGGATGGGTTGCGGACCGAGATGTCGGCGGCCGCGGGTCGTCAGGATCAGCCGGAGGCTGGGGTGGCCGCGATCCGGGCGGTCCGGCGGCGCGAGCTGTTCCGGGTTGCCGCCGCGGATCTGTCCGGTCTGCTTGATGTCGAGGCGGTCGGCAATGCGTTGACCGGGATCTCGATCGGCACATTGACGACTGCGCTTGAGGTCGCCCGGAAGGCCGTCGCCAAGGGACAGCCGGAGCCGACGCGGATGGCGATCGTGGCGATGGGGCGCTTCGGCGGACACGAGCTCGGGTACGGCAGCGACGCCGACGTGATGTTCGTCCACGACCCGCTGCCCGGCGCCTCCGAGAAGGCGGCGACCGACTTCGCCACCCAGGCCGCCACTGAACTTCGCCGCCTGCTTGCGCTCCCGGGTGCCGACCCCGCGGTCGCAATCGATGCGGACCTGCGGCCCGAGGGTCGCCAGGGACCACTTGTTCGCACGCTGGCGTCGTACGCGTCCTACTACGCCCGCTGGTCGGCAGTCTGGGAAGCCCAGGCGCTGCTGCGCGCTGACCCACTCTGCGGCGACGACGAGCTCTGTACGGCGTTCCGTGCGCTGATCGACCCGCTGCGCTACCCGGCCGACGGCATCAACGAGCGCGACGTGATGGAGATCCGCCGCATCAAAGCCCGAGTCGACGCCGAACGCCTGCCGCGCGGGGCGAATCGCAGTACCCACACCAAACTCGGCCGCGGCGGCCTCGCCGACATCGAGTGGACAGTCCAGCTCCTCCAGCTCCGCGAAGCCCACCGCATCCCCGGCCTGCGCACCACCCGCACCCTCGCAGCCCTCCGCGCCGGCGTCGAAGCCAACCTCGTCGACCCCACCCAGGCCGAGACCCTGGAGATCGCCTGGGAATTCGCCTCCCGCATCCGCAACGCGATCATGCTCGTCCGCGCCCGCCCCGGCGACTCCCTCCCCACCGACCCCCGCGACCTGGCCGCCGTAGCCCAGATCTGCGGCTACCCACCAGGCGAGTCCAGCCGCTTCTCCGACGACTACCTCCGCATCACCCGCCGAGCCCACAACACCGTCGCCCACCTCTTCTGGGACGACTAACCCCCACCCCCGCCCGCACCTACCCCTCCACCCCCGCGCGCAGCCCCCCACCCGAGTGACCAACCCCCACATGCGCGGGCACCCCCACTCGAGTGGCCAACCCCCCACCTGAGCGGGCAACCCCCCACCTGCGTGGGCAACCCCCTGCCTGAGCGGGCAACCCCCTGCCTGAGCGGGCAACCCTCCAGCTCAGGGGATGCCCATCGAGTTGGAGGGTTGCCCCCCGAAATTCTGAGTGGGCAACCCCCCAAGTGAATGGGCAACCCACTCTTTGGCCGCGCAACCCCTCAACTCAGGGGATGCCCATCGAGCTGGAGGGTTGCCCCCCGAAAATCGCGATGGGCAACCCTCCAGGTGGAGGGATATCCCCTCAGCTCGAGGGTTGCCCCAGGCCCCAGGCCGAAAACGGGTTGGGGAGAGGTGGGTGGCGGGACTTTGTGCACGGGTCGACCAGGCTGCGGGCGTTCAGGTGGTTGAGGGGTGCTCAAGGTGGGCGGGAGTTTGGGTGCTCGTCGACCGCGTTGGGACGTGGGGTGGTGTTGACGGGCAACCTTTTGGTTGCCTATTATCTCCGTGTGGAGTTGGTGTTCAGGGCGTTGGCGGACGGGGGGCGCCGGGCGTTGCTGGACGGGTTGCGGGAGCGGAACGGGCAGACGCTACTGGAGTTGTGTGAGTTGCTTCCTGAGTTGAGTCGGCAGGGTGTGACGAAGCATCTGCGGATTCTCGAGGACGCGAATCTGGTGGTGACCGTGAAGCAGGGCCGGAACAAGCTCCACTACCTGAACCCGGTGCCGATCAACGAGATCGCCGAGCGCTGGCTGAGCAACTACGAGCGCGACAAGCTGACCGCGCTCAGTGCGCTCAAGGCCGCGCTGGAGAACCGTGCCGTTGAAGACCGTGCCGTTGAAGACCGTGCCGTTGAAGACCGTGCCGTTGAAGACCGTGTTGATGAAGACAAGGAGAAGTGATGAGCAAGGCTGCGATGATTCACGTCACCTACATCGAGACCACGCCGCAGAAGCTGTGGGCGGCGCTCACCGAGGGTGAGTTCACCAAGCTGTACTGGTTCGGCCGGCGGATCGAGTCCGAGTGGTCGGTCGGGGCTCGCGTTGCGTTCTACGACAGCGCGGACGACAGCCTGACCGACTCCGGCGAGGTGCTCGTGTACGACGAGCCGAAGACACTCGCCTATACCTTCAAGAACGAGTTTCTCGAAGCGCACGCGGATCGCCCGGTCGGCCGGGTCACGTTCACGATCGAACCGGCCGGTCCGACCGTGGTGAAACTGCAGGTCGTACACGACGAGATCGCCGCCGACGAGGTCGAGGGCTGGCGGAACGGCTGGGGCCCGATCCTGGCCAACCTCAAGACGTACCTGGAGACCGGCCGCACCCTGGCCATCCAGCTCTCGTAAAGAGCTAGCCAGCTCTCCTAACGCCAGCCAGGTCTCGTAGAGCTGGCCAATTCTCGGAAAACCGGCCAGTTCTCTTAGAATCACGCTGGTGGAGACGACAGCTCGGAAACAGCGGCGGGGTGTGCTGAGCACCACGCAGCGTGGGGTGCGGATGACGGCCGGGCAGCGACGTGCCTGGGATGCGCACTGGTCCGAGCTGGGGTCGAAGCTGGAGGATCTGGCCGCTGGGCCGACCGATCTGGTGGCGTGGTTCGGTCGCGAGGCGCCCACCGTGCTGGAGATCGGCTCGGGGATGGGCGAGGGGACCGCGCAGCTCGCGGTCGCGGCGCCGGAGGTGAACCACATCGCGGCCGAGGTGTACACGGCCGGTCTCGGCCAGCTGATGATGCTGGCCGAGAAGTACGACCTGGAGAACCTGCGGCTGTTGCAGGGTGACGCGATCGCGTTCCTGACCGATCACGTCGAGCCCGCGGGGTTGGACGGCGTCCGGATCTATTTCCCGGACCCGTGGCCGAAGAAGAAGCACCACAAGCGGCGGCTGGTCGCGCCGGGGTTCATCGCGCTTGTCGCCTCGCGGTTGCGCCCCGGCGGGACGTTGCACCTGGCAACGGACTGGGCGCATTACGCCGACCAGATGCTGGCGGTCTGCGATGCCGAACCGACGCTGCGGAACCAGTACGACGGCTGGGCCCCGCGACCCGAATGGCGACCGGTCACCAAGTTCGAGTCGCGGGCACAGGCGGAAGGGCGCGAGGTGCGTGACCTGATCTACGTCAAGCGGTCCGACTCGTGAAGCTCCAGATCCCGGCACCCACCGTGTAGATCGTGAACCCGTCCTCGTACGCCGGCTCGCCCGCAGAAGACTGCGGTACGGCGGAAACGTCGGCGGCGGATTCCGACGGCACGTGCACCGACGCCGTCATCCCGACCGGCACGTGCACCTCCAGCGCGAACACCCGGCTCTTCCGTCGCCACATCACCGCCACCTGCCCACGGATCGTGGAAGTCCGGACACTCGCCGACCCCGTCTCGCCGCGCGCGTCCGGCCGCACCACGATCCGCTCCCAGCCCGATCCCACGTTGCGCAGACCCGCGACGTTCTCGAGGATCCACTGCACGACCGTGCCCTGGAAGTAGTGGTTGCGGGACCGCGAGTTCGCCTCCCACATCTCCCACATCGTGTCCGCGCCGAGGTCGAACCAGTAGCCCCAGCTGGGATAACTCCGCTGCAGCGCCACCTTGGTTGCCGCGTCGCCATATCCGTACGACGTCAGTACCGGCAGCAGCAGGCCGACCCCAAGACATCCGGTGTTGAGGTGGAACCCGCGCGCCTCGACATCCGCCGCGAGATTGGCCGCGACGCGCTCGGTGAACTCCTCGGGAACGATGCCAAAGGCAAGCGGTACGACGTTCGACGTCTGCCGGTAGTCCGGATCGTCGGCGCTTCGGTAGACCCCCGCCTCCCGATCCAGGAAGGTACGGTTCAGCCCATCGGCCAACTCGGCCGCTGCCTTCCGGTACTCGTGGGACTCGCCGATGAGGTCCCCGATCTCCGCGGCCACGAGCAGTGCGCGATACAGGTACGCCGTACCGGTCAGCCGGCGGTCCTCCGGGGCCGGGCCGTCGCCGTACCCGGGTGGGAGCCAGTCGCCGAGCACGCTGACGGACAGTCCGTCTGAAACCCGGTCGAGTTCCCAAGCCAGGTAGCGGGTCAGCGAGTCCCAGTGATCGCGCAGTAGCCGCTCGTCGCCGTACGCGCGATGCAGCTCGTGCAGCAGGATCGGGTAGACGGTCGGCCATTCGGTCGCGGGGGAGAGCTCGGTGAAGCCCCAGCCGCTGCTCGGGATGATCACCGGCAGCTGCCCGGATTCGGCCTGGCTGTCACGGATGTCGCCCAGCCACTTGGTGAAGAACCGCGCCAGATCCAGCGTGGCCAGCATCGTCGGTGCCCCCACCTGGGCGTCGCCGGTCCAGCCGTTCTTCTCGTAGAACGGTGTGTCGGTGGGGATCCCGTGCAGATTGCTCAGCACGGTACGACGCATGGCCTGCTCGAGTTGTTCGTACGCCGGTTCGGTCGACTCGAAGCTGGTCACCGACCGTACGTCGGAGTGGACGACCCTGAGCTGTACATCAGGCTTCGACGGACTCTCGATCTGGACGTAGCGGAAACCCTTGTAGGAGAAGCGTGGTTCCCACTCCTCGAAACCGTTGCCGGCCGCAACGTATTCGTCGCGCTGGATCCGGTCACCCTCGACATGTCCGTTCACCGCGACCACGTTGCCGTCGGCAACCGTCTCGCCGTACGTCAGGCTGATGGTGGTCCCGGTCGGCGCGGTGACGCCGAGCCGCACCCAGCCGGCCGTCGTTCGGCCGAAGTCCGCGATCCAGACGCCGGGTCGGACCTCGTCCAGCGCGATCGCGTTCACCGCGTCGATCACCCGGATCGGCTCATGCTCCTGCGCCCGCAGCCGACCGGCCGGCGCCTCAACCACCGTCGCCGCAGACCACAACGAGTCGTCGAAGTCGGCGGTGTCCCAGCCCGGGAGCGCGCGGCGAGCGTCGTACGTCTCTCCCGTGTAGAGCGAATCGGAGACGGTCGGACCGCCCGTGATGCGCCACGACGGGTCTGTCACCACCTCGGCGACCCGGCCGTCGTCGTACTCGATGACGAGCCGCGCGATCAGCCGGGGCTCAGCGGTCCACGGCGCGGTGTGCCAACGCCAGACGTTCGGAGTGTTCATCCCGAAGAACCCGCGACCGAGCGCAGCGCCCACCGCGTTCTCGCCCGGCTCCAGCAACCCCGTCACATCGTGGGTCACATAGAGAACAGTGCGGCCGTAGTCGGTGAAGCCGGGATCCAGTACGGCGTCGGTCACCGCCTGACCGTTGACCCGCAGATCGGCGTACCCGAGGCCGCTCGCATAGAGCCGCGCACTCCGGACAGTCCCGTCGACGGTGAAGGCACGCCGGAGCAGGGGCGCGCTGTCAACGTCCCCGCCGATCCACTGCGCGTCGCCGAAGCCCTCACCGAGCAGCCCGGTCTCGAACCATTCGTCCGCGGCCCACTCGCTCTCGCGATCCTCGCCGTCCCACACCCGGACGCTCCACTGATACCGCGTCCGCGGCGCGAGTGCGGGACCGTCGTACTCGATCCCGAAGCACCGGGAGGAGGCCACCTTGCCGGAGTCCCACGACCCGACCCGGAGCTGGTACGCCGTCTGGACCGCGCCGTACCCGGGAGCACTGGCGATCCAGCTGAACCGGGGTCGGTCGATATCGGTTCCGAGGGGGCGAACGGCGTACTCGACCTTCAACGATCGGACCAGCATCGGCGGCGGCTCCTCAGCAAACGTCTACGGGGCGATACCCATCGTGACAGGAGCGCGGCGGGACGGAACGGCACTGCCCTTTCCTGGCCAATCCGTCTCACTTCGTGATTTGTCGTCTCAGATCGCGAAATACGAGGCTGTTGATGGACTTTGTCCGCTTTCATGGACTCATGCAGGTCACCGCCAACCGGCCCGCCGACGCGCTTACGCGCCGTCGGCACGTCGACCTGCTCCGAGTCGCCTCCGCAACCTGTTGACCTTCAGCGTCGCACTCAGCCCGTTGTGAACTCTCGCTGATCCACGCTCGCCCGTGGCCCTCGCGGTCACCCGCATCCACTGAAGGTCTCCTGTGCGTATTTCTCGTGTGCTCGTCGTCGCCCTGTCCCTGGCAGTCGCGGCCGCCGGCTGCAGCCGGGCCGAGGGGAACGACTCCCCGGCCCCTGCGGCCGGCAAGGGTCCGGCCACCGAGCTCCGGCTCGGCTACTTCCCGAACGTCACCCATGCCGCCGCGCTGATCGGCCTCGATCAGGGCCTGTTCACCAAGGACCTCGGCAGCACGAAGCTGGTGCCGACCAAGTTCAACGCGGGCCCGGAGGCGGTCGGCGCACTGCTCGGCGGCTCGCTGGACGCGACCTTCATCGGCTCCGGCCCGGCCATCAACGCCTACGCCAAGTCCAACGGTGAAGCCGTCCGCCTGATCGCCGGTACGACGTCCGGCGGCGCGCAGCTCGTGGTGAAGCCGACCATCACCAAGCCGGAGGACCTGGTCGGCAAGACCGTGGTGACCCCGCAGCTCGGCAACACCCAGGACGTGGCGCTGAAGAAGTGGCTGGCCGACAAGGGGCTGACCGGCAAGGTGAAGGTCACCAACCTGGAGAACGCGCAGACGCTGGACGCGTTCAAGGAGGGCAAGGTGGATGCCGCCTGGCTGCCCGAGCCCTGGTCGTCGCGGCTCGTCCTCGATGCCGGTGCGAAGGTCCTGCTCGACGAGAAGACCCTGTGGCCGGACGGCAAGTTCCCGACCACCGTGCTGATCGTGCGCACGCAGTTCCTGCAGGAGCACCCGGAGACGGTGAAGGCCCTGCTCAGCGGGCTGGTCGCGTCGATCGACTTCGCGAACAAGGACCAGGCTGCCGCCAAGACCGCGGTGAACAAGCAGTTGAAGGCAGCCACCGGCAAGGACCTGAAGCCGGCCGTGATCGACCGCGCCTTCAGCAACATCGAGATCACCGCCGACCCGCTCGCCGCGACCTTCCCGCAGCTGGCGAAGGACCAGGTCACCGCCGGGATCGCCAAGGAGGCCCCGAAGGTCTCCGGCTTCGCCGACCTCGGCCCGCTGAACGACGTACTGACCAAAGCCGGGAAGCCGACGGTCGACGCCGCCGGCCTGGACACCAAGTAGTTCCGCAAGCTAGACGAGGAGGCAGACCATGACCGCAACAGTCGAGGCAGCCCGCACGGTGAGCGAGAACGTGGTGCGTCCGGTGCGTTTTCACCAAGTAGGGAAGGCTTTTGGGACTGGGCGTAACGCAGTCGTGGCGCTGGACGGGGTGAACCTGGACGTGCGTGCGGGTGAGTTCGTCTGCCTCCTTGGCGCGTCCGGGTGCGGCAAGAGCACGCTGCTGAACCTGGTCGCGGGTCTGGACGAGCCGACCACCGGCCGGATCGAGCTCAGCTCGTCCCGGCCGGCGGTGGTGTTCCAGGAGGCCGCGTTGATGCCGTGGCTGACGGCGGCCGGGAATGTCGAGCTACCGTTGCGATTGGCCGGCGTACCGAAGGCGCAGCGCCGGGCGAAGGCTGCCGAGCTGCTGGAGCTGGTTCGGCTCGCGGGGCTCGGTGACAAGCGTCCGCACGAGCTGTCCGGCGGGATGCGGCAGCGGGTCGCGCTCGCACGGGCGCTCGCGTCGACCACGGACAACACTGGCTCCGGCGCGGGCAAGCCGTCGCTGCTGCTGATGGACGAGCCGTTTTCTGCGCTCGATGCGATCACTCGCGACGTCCTGCAGGGTGAACTGCTCCGGATCTGGCAGGCCACCGGTACGGCGATCCTGTTCGTGACTCACGATGTCCGGGAGGCAGTGCGGCTCGGGCAACGCGTCGTACTGCTGTCGTCGCGGCCCGGCCGGGTTGTGCGGGAGTGGGATGTTCGCGAGCTGGCCGGGGCCGACGAAGCCGGTGCAGTCGACGAGATCAACGCCGAACTGCGCAAGGTGATCAGCAGCCATGCCGCAGCTTGATGTCCGCGAGGGTTCGGTCGAGGCTGGGCTGGATGCGCTCGATACCCCAGTAGTTGCGAGCGAGGGGTCACTGGCCCGCCGGATCGCGGCCCGCGCGCTGCCGCCGATCGGTGCGGTCGTGCTGCTGGTTGTCATCTGGCAGGTGCTGTGGGCAGCCGCGTTCTGGCCCGAGTACAAACTGCCTGCTCCGGCTGCTGTGTGGACGCAGATCTGGCAGCTGGTCACCACTGGCGAGATCGTCGACCTGTTCTGGGTATCGGTGCACCGGGCGGTGATCGGATTCGCGATCTCGCTGCTGATCGCCGTACCGCTCGGGCTTGCGATCGCCAACATCCGCTTCGTACGGCGGGGGATCGGGCCGCTGGTCTCGGGTCTGCAGAGCCTGCCGTCCGTGGCCTGGGTGCCGGCCGCGGTGCTGTGGTTCGGGCTGACCGACGGCGCCATCTACTGGGTCGTGCTGCTCGGTGCGGTGCCGTCGATCGCGAACGGGCTGGTGTCCGGTCTGGACCAGGTGCCGCCGATCCTGCCGCGGGTCGGCAAGGCGCTCGGCGCCGGGCGGCTGGGCGGGATCAGGTACATCCTGCTGCCGGCCGCACTGCCCGGATTCCTCGGCGGACTCAAGCAGGGCTGGGCGTTCTCGTGGCGGTCGCTGATGGCCGCGGAGCTGATCGCGACCTCGCCGGATCTCGGGAAGGGCCTCGGCCAGTTCCTGCACGACGGCATGTCGCTGTCGGACATCTCGATGGTGTTCGCCGGCATCCTGCTGATCTTCGTGGTCGGCGTCGGGATCGAGCTGGCGGTCTTCCGCCCGCTGGAGAACGCCGTACTGAAGGCGCGCGGCCTGACCAGCGCGACCACCTGACGGTTACGGCTTAGCTACTCGGGCCCGCGTCGCGGGCCCGGTTCGGTCATCGGCCGTACTGTGGGGACGTGGTCCGATTCCTGCCGTTCCTGATCAGCCTGGTGCTCAGCGTGTATGCGCTGTTCTCCTGCATCCAGACGCCCGACGACGAGGTTCCCCATCTGCCCAAGCTGGTGTGGATCGTCATCATCGTGTTCGTCCCGTTCGTCGGGCCGATCGTCTGGCTGCTCGCGCAGCGCAGCTCTCGCGTGGGGCGTGAACGTCCGGTCCGGCCGGCGCGCCCGGCGCCGCGCTCACTGGCGCCCGATGACGATCCGGACTTTCTCCAGTCACTGGATCGCTACCGGGACCCGCGCACGACGATGAAGCCGCCGGAGGACACACCGCGTCCCAAGGATCCGGAGACGCCGGTCGATGAGACCCCGACCGGTGACGCGCCGTCAGCCGAGACCGACGACGGTAAATCGTGAGACCGCGCCCCGGGTACGCGAGGTACGGGGGCGCGGTTTCTCAGGCCGACTTGCGGTGCTCCAGGGGGGCGTTGTCACGCTCGGATTCCGTGGTGCCGCCCCAGACGCCGTACGGTTCTCCGACCGCAAGGGCGTGCTGACGGCACTCTGGCTGGACCGGGCAGGTCCCACAGAGCGACTTCGCCACCATCTCGCGGGCGCGTTTACGGACGCCACGCTCCGATTCGGGCGAGAAGAACAGCTCCGGGTTGACGTCGCGGCACGCGGCCTGCGACTGCCAGTCCCACAGATCCATGAGCGGGCGGGGTAGGCGAGGCATCCCTCTCGACATGGCAACCTCCTATGACTCACCGTGAGCGCGGACGGGCGCTCGGTGAAAACTATGCTCAACTCCTGCCGAGTTCAACCCTTGTTGTCTCGAACTTCGGCGTATTCGTTATCGGCGCGTGGCGTTGCAGCCTGTGATCACGCTGTTTCACGCGGAGAGCGTGATCATGGACTTACCGACTGTGACATGGATCACTTAGTGAGCGATGCACCCAAAAGCGCTGCCAGTAAGCCGATCCCGAGGTTGAGCAGCACGGTGAGCAAAGCTCTTGCCCGATGCCCCGAACTCAGCTGCGCGGTCGTCTCGGCCGCGAACGTGCTGTACGTCGTGAAGGCGCCGCAGAACCCGACGCCGATCAGCAGGGTCCAGTTCTGATCGGTCACGCCGGTCATCAGGCCGAGGACGAAACTGCCGACGACGTTGACCGTGAAGGTTCCCCACGGCAACGGGACCTGTTCGCCACTGGTCCGCAACAGCCGTGCCACAAGGACTTTGTCCACAATAAACCGCAGCGGTGCGCCGATCGCGGCACCGAGGGCGACGAGCAAGAGGTTCATCGACGCCGGCCCCAAACGCGACCGAGGTACTCGCCGAGCGTTGCCGCCAGCAACGCTGCAGCGACCGTGCCGAAGTAGTAGGCGAAGGCAATCACCAGATGCGCGTGCATCTGCGCGTGCAACAACTTCTCCGTATCGACCGCGTACGTCGAGAAGGTCGTGAAGCCGCCGAGGATGCCGGTGCCGAGGAACGGGCGGAGCAGCGGATGCGACTGCGGGGTGAGCCGGGCGAACAGGATCCCGATCGCCAGACAGCCCGCCACGTTCGTGACGAAGGTGGCCCACGGAAAAGTACCCGCGGCGTGCGGAATCGCCTCTGCCAGCCCGTAGCGGGCGAGCGAGCCGACGATTCCGCCGAGGGCCACGATGCCCAGGACCTTGGGGAGCCTTGGCTGACCAGCTTCAGTCACACCGCCGGAGCGTAGCGGTAGTACTCATGCGCTCCGTGTGCAGTCCCGGTCTCGCCGGTCAGCGCGCGGATCACTGTCGCATGGGTGATCGCGAGCACCGGCCCGTCCGTGCCGGCCGCGTGCCGGGCGAGCGCCGTCTCCGCTCGCTCCCGCACCTTCGACAACGGCTCCCACGACCTCTGGATGCCATCGGGCCACTCACCGCCGTACGTCTCGAACTCGGCCTTGGCAGCCTGTACGTCGGCATGTCCGCGCCACGACCCGGATTGATCCGGCAGCCAGTCCCGCAGGTCGTGATCGACCCGCACGCCCAGCGCCAGCCGATGCCCGACGATCGCCGCGAACTGCAACGCCCGCGTGAACGGCGAACTGACCAGGTAGTTCGCGCCGATGCCGCTCAGAATGTCCGCCAGATCCTCGGCCTGCCGCACCCCGTCCGGTGTCAGCGGGGCCGAGTCGGCCGCGGCTCCGCGCAGCCCCTGACCGTCGACTCTGGCGTAGTCGGGCTCTCCGTTCCGAATCAGGTAGATCTGCGTGACCGGCATGGGCCTAGCGAAGATGTCTGGCCCCGGCCCACCCCTGAGGAGCGGACGGGGGTCGGATCTGATGAAGCTCGTCGAAGAGTTGATCGATGCCTCCGGGCGGTTGGGGGCTTGTCGTCGGGGGTTGGGTGTCGAGCCAGCGCACCTCGGTGGCGCCCTGGTGGCCGTGCACGGCGAGCACGGCCTCGAGCCCTGGCCAGACCGCGGTCGCCGGGTTCGCACCCCGCCACCGCAAAGCAACTGACCCGTCGCTGAACTCGCAGCCCTCCGCGACCACACCGGTCCCGGAAACCCCACTCGGATCCCGGTACCGCACCAGCTCGAAGACCCGCGGCCTCACTGTCCAGCACCCCTCAGATGTCGACCCGTTGTTGCAGCCCTCAACGAGCCCGAGGTGAGGTTGGTTACTGGTCGCGCTCCGGTCGGCGCATGAACACCCGTGCCTCCGGGTCCAGGCCGAAGGCGGTCTCCGCGGCCTGTACGGCGAGCAACCCGGTCGTCAGCTCGCCCGGCGGGAACTCCACGAACCCGAGCCGCGCGTAGTACGGCGCATTCCACGGCACGCTCCGGAACGTGCTGAGCGTCAACCCGGCGAGGCCCTGCTCAGTCGCCCAAGATCCGACGTGGTCGATCAGCACACGCCCTAGCCCGCGCCCTTGCTGATCCGGATGCACGCTGAGCTGCTCGATGTGTGCGGCGCCGTCCACGATCTCGACCAGGACGAACCCGATCGGCCGGTCCTCGTCATCGACCGCGACCCACAGGCGGCCGTCGTACCGGGCCCGCTCGAACACCTCGAGCGGCGGCGCCGGATGCTCGGCGATGTCCGTCATGCCGATGTCGCGGAAGAGCACGCCCGCGGCAACTTCGAGGGCACGCAGGTCGGGGAGTTCGGCGGCCGTGGCCGTGCGGATCGTCACCGGCTGAGACAACCACGACCGAGGGATGGGCGCCACGGGATTTGGGGCAGTGGTACTCTCGGTCCCGTGAAGCGTTGCTATTGGCGATTTTTTGAGTGGCCGGCTTTGGTGCCGGGCAGCTCAGTTGATCGCTGACGCTCGCCTCCGTACCGCAGCCGGCCCTAAGGCAAGGACAAACCGTCCTTGCCTTTTCTTGTTCCCAGCCGGCTGACTGCGACCTTCCGCGGTGCTCCGGCGGAAAGGTCCCACCATCATGAACACCCTCCCGCGACGATCCGATCAGACGGCAGTCGTCGACCGCCGGATCGAGAAGACCGTCCCGTTGATCACGCCGCTCGCGTTGCACGACGAGCTGCCGCTGAGCGATGCCCTCGCCAAGACGGTTGTCGACGGTCGGCAGGCGGTGGTCGACGTACTGAACGGCGTTGACGACCGGTTGCTGGTCGTTGTCGGTCCGTGTTCGGTGCACGATGCTGATGCGGCGCTTGAGTACGCCGAGCGGCTGCGGCCGGTGGCTGAGCGGCTGTCCGACGGGCTGCTGGTGGTGATGCGGGTGTACTTCGAGAAGCCGCGCTCGACGCTGGGCTGGAAGGGTCTCATCAACGACCCGGGTCTGGATGGTTCGGGTGATGTGAACCGCGGGCTGCGGCTGGCGCGCAAGCTCCTGCTGCAGGTGACCGAGCTGGGGTTGCCGGTCGGGTGTGAGTTCCTCGACCCGATCACGCCGCAGTACATCGCCGACACGGTTGGCTGGGGCGCGATCGGCGCTCGGACGGTCGAGTCCCAGGTGCACCGGCAGCTGTCGTCGGGGTTGTCGATGCCGATCGGGATGAAGAACCGCCCCGACGGTTCGATCGCGACCGCGGTCGACGCGATCAAGGCTGCCGCCGTACCGCATGTCTTCACCGGTATCGACCACGACGGCGCACCCGCGATCCTGCACACCCGCGGCAACCCCGACTGCCACCTCGTCCTGCGCGGCTCCGACTCCGGCCCGAACTACGACGCCGAGTCAGTGGCCGCTGCGACAGACCTTCTCCGTACGGCGGGCCTGCCGGAGCGCGTGGTCGTGGACGCGAGCCACGGCAACAGCCGCAAGGATCACCGTCGCCAGCCGGTCGTTGCGGGGGAGATCGGGGAGCAGATCGCGGCCGGGAACAAGGCGATCGTCGGCGTGATGCTCGAGTCGTTCCTGCAGGAAGGCCGCCAGGATCTCGAACCCACTCGCGAGCTCGCCTACGGCCAGTCGATCACCGACGCCTGCATGGGCTGGGAGACGACCGAGGCTGTGCTGACCGAACTGCGTGACGCTGCCCTGAAGCGGCGCGGCTGAACAGTTCTGAGCAGTCTCGGGAGTTCACCCGGGGGTCTTGCGGTGGTCATGGACCCCTCATAAGGTCCGGACCATGACTGAGATCTCCAGGCGCCTTGTTCTCGGTTCGGCGGCCGGCGGGGCAGCGTTGTCGCTGCTCCCGCCGTCGCTGCACACCGCCATGGCGCAACCAGTGAGGCGTGGCGGACTGCGGGCCATCGAGCACGTCATCGTGCTGATGCAGGAGAACCGCTCGTTCGACCACTACTACGGGACGCTGCGCGGAGTTCGCGGGTACGGCGATCGCCAGCCACTGCGGCTGCGCAACGGCCAGAGCGTCTTCCACCAGCCGAAGACCGCCGGCGGTGAGGTGCTGCCGTTCTCGATCCGGGCAGCCGCCGCCGCGGCCGGCCGCAACCCCGACGACATCCAGTACCTCGGTGCCCTCGCGCACGGCTTCACCGACGCGACCCAGGCCTGGAGCAACGGCTGGAACGACAACTGGGTGCAGGCCAAGACGGCCGCGACGATGACGCACTACGACCGTCGCGACATCCCGCTGCAGTACGAGCTGGCCGAGACCTTCACGATCTGCGACGCCTACCACTGCTCGGTCAACGGCTCCACGAACCCGAACCGCACCTACCTGTGGTCCGGCACTGTCGGCTACGAGCCAGGTACGACGCAGCGCGCGGTGACCAACGCGGCGTACGACTACAACCACAAGGGCTACGACTGGACGGCGTACCCGGAGCGGCTGGAGAAGGCCGGCGTCTCCTGGCAGATCTACCAGGAGTGGGACAACTTCACCGACAACGCGGTCGAGTACTTCCGGACCTTCAAGGACATCGGGACGCGCATCCTCGCGTCGGTGCCGGGCGGCTACCGCACCACCGAGGAGTTCTACGACAAGCTCTTCGAGAAGACCCCCGAGCAGCAGGCCGAGGCGCTGAAGCAGCTCGCGGATGCCGTGGCCAAGCAGCCGAAGGCCGACCAGGACCTGTTCCACAAGGCGATGTACCGCTCGGAGCCGGAGTCGCTGATCCCGCGGGTGAAGGCGGACATCAAGGCCGGCAAGCTGCCGCGGGTGAGCTGGCTGGTCCCGTCCGCGGTCGATTCCGAGCACCCCGGTTCGTCGACGCCGGTGGCCAGCGCGAACCTCGTCTACGAACTGCTCGACGCGATCGCCTCCGATCCGGAGACCTGGTCGAAGACCGCGCTGTTCATCAACTTCGACGAGAACGACGGCTACTTCGACCACGTCCCGCCGCCGGTCGCGCCGCGCCCCGAGTCGGGCAACGGCGACGACTGGTACGCCGGTCAGCCGATCGGACCGGGTCCGCGCGTCCCGATGACCGTGGTCTCACCGTGGACTGTCGGCGGCCACGTGAACTCGCAGGCCTTCGACCACACCTCGGTGATCCGTTTCCTCGAGCGCTGGACCGGCGTCCAGGAGCCGAACATCAGCAGCTGGCGACGGACCGCACTCGGCGACCTCACGTCGGCGTTCGACTTCGACCGCTCCTACCGGCAGCCGAAGGTCGATGCGCCCGGTCCGATTCCGGCGCCGATCGCGCGCTGGAAGCCGACCCCGCCGGTCGACCAGGCGATCCCGCAGCAGGAGACCGGCCGACGGCCCGCTCGCCCGTTGCCTTACCGGCCTGCGGTTTCCGGCTTCGTTGCCGACGGCAAACTGAAGGTGGCCCTCAGCAACGAAGGCGACGCGCCGGTCCACTTCGCGATCTACCCGTACGGCGGTGAGCTGCCCGCGCCGGCCCACGTCGACGTACGGCGGGATCACGCCGAGGCCATCGCGGTCTCCGGTCCGTACGAGATCGCCGTACAGGGGCCGAACCGGTTCTGGGTCGAGCTGGCCGGATCCACCGACGGCGTCGCGGCCGGACTGGACGTGCGAATCTGCCAGCGGGGGAGCGGCCTGGAGTTTGCGCTCGTCAACACCTCACGCAAGCCGCTCACGCTCAAGCTGAAGGCGCGTGGCTACGGCAGCAAGGGGGTCACCGTCACGCTGCGCGGCAAGCAGACTCGCGAGGTCGACTGGCCGACCGATCACGGCTGGTACGACGTCGAGGTCACGGTCGTCGAGGACACGACGTACCGGCGCAGGCTGAGCGGGCATCTGGAGACCGGCCACGCCGGCGTCACCGGCTGACGCAACCGCAGGACTGACGATGCATGATCTCCGCAGGCAACCGGATGGTCTGCGGAGGTGCATCGGGATCGTTCATCCGGCGCAGCAGTAACTGGACAGCCCGGGCACCGATTGCCGCGGACGGTTGGGCCACGGTGGTCAGGCCCGGGCTGAAGAGATCGGCCCAGGTGAAGTCGTCGAAGGCCGTGAGCGCCATGTCCTTGGGGACGTCGACGCCCGCGGCGTTCAGGGCCGCGAGCGCGCCGATCGTCATACTGTTGTTCGCGGCAAACAACGCGGTCGGCCGGTCGTCGAGCTGCAGTAGCTCCCAGGTCGCCTTCCGGCCGCCGTCACTCGTGGACGAGCCGCACCGGATCAGCTCCGGATCGACCGGCAGGCCGGCTCGCTGATGGGCCAAGTGATAGCCGTGCACGCGTTCGGCGCTCGTCGATAGTCCGGGGATCCCGCTGAGCATCGCGATCCGGGTGTGGCCGAGCGAGATCAGGTGGTCGATGATCGCGGTGGTGGCCGCCTCGTTCTCGACGCCGACCTGGTCGACGCGGAGCTCGGGCGTGATCCGGTCCACCAGGACGTAGGGCAGCGCATGGTCGCGGAGCATCGGCAGGGTCAGCTCACGCCAGCCGTCGGCCGGGGCGGTGATCAGGCCCTCGATGCGGTGCGCCAGTAGGTTCGCGACGGCCACCGACTCGTGCCGGGCGTCGTCGCGGGTGTCGACGATGATCAGGTTCAGGCCGGCTCGGGTGGCCTCGCGGTCGATGCCCTGGATGAGCTCGACCCAGTACGGGTTCGTGGCCACCGTGATGGCGAGGCCGATCGTCCGGTTGGTGCCCGCGGAGAGGGAGCGCGCGGTCGGCTGGTGCCGGTAGCCGAGCAGGTCCATCGCGTGCTGGACCCGCTCACGGGTCGCCGGGGCGACCAGGCGGGTGCCGTTGACGACATGCGAGACCGTACTGACCGACACTCCGGCGGCGCGGGCGACCTCGGTCATGGTGACCATCCGTCGTATGGTCGTTGCCCAGAGTGCTTTGCGCAAGTGTTTGCGCAAAGCAGGAAACCAGTGATCGGACCGGTCTACCTTCCGGTGTCAGACCGGCGCCCGGGTCCTGCGACGCGGGCTGACACATTGCTCGGGAGGGCTGACCCGTGAGAAGAACCGTCCCCGCTGTCCTACTGACCGTGGCCGTGCTGGCCACGGCGGCGTGTACGCAGACCAAGTCCGGGAGTGGCGGCGGCGGTGACAGCAGCGGCCCGGTCAAGATCGGGCTCGTCACCAAGACCGACACCAACCCGTACTTCGTGAAGCTGCGCGAGTCGGCCAAGGCGCACGCCGCGCAGTCCGGCGCCGAGGTGATCGCGGTGGCCGGCAAGTTCGACGGCGACAACGAGGGCCAGGTCGCCGCGATCGAGAACCTCGTCCAGCAGGGCGTGAAGGGCATCCTGATCACGCCGAGCAACTCGACCGGCATCCTCGGTGCGCTCAAACAGGCCAAGGAGAAGGGCGTTCTGGTGATCGCCCTCGACACCGAGACCGATCCGAAGGATGCCGTCGACGCGACGTACGCGACCAACAACACGACCGCGGGTGAGCTCGAGGGCAAGTACATCAAGGCGACGCTCGGCCCGACCGCGCCGCGGCTGCTGATGATGGACGGTACGCCGGGTGGCACGGTGGACGAGCAGCGCCACAAGGGCTTCCTGCAGGGGATGGGCCTGAAGGACGGCGATCCCGCGATCATCGGCGCGGCGCCGACCAACGGTGACCAGAACAAAGCCCAGGCCGCGATGGAGAACCTGCTCCAGCGCGACGCGACGGTGAACTCGGTCTACACCCTGAATGAGCCCGCCGCTCGCGGTGCCGTCGCCGCGCTGACCGCGAAGGGCCTGGCCGGCAAGGTGGCGGTCGGTTCGATCGACGGCGGTTGCCAGGGCGTCGCAGACGTGAAGGCCGGCAAGTACCTGGCCACCGTCATGCAGTTCCCCAAGAAGATGGCCGAGCAAGGTGTCGACGCAGTCGTTGCCTTCGCCAAGGACGGCAAGAAGCCGACCGGCTTCCAGGACACCGGTGCCCAGCTGATCACCGACAAGCCCCTCCCCGGCTTGGACAGCAAGGACACCACCTGGGGCGCCCAGAACTGCTGGGGCTGAGGTGAGCGACAACGCGGCACCATCGCTTCGGAACCGCTCGACCGACGCGCTCCTGCACAACCCAGCGCTAGGACCACTGGCCGCGCTGATCCTGGCGATCATCGTGTTCGCGGTGACGACGTCGACGTTCCTTACTGTGGACAACCTTTCGCTTGTGGTGCAGCAGTCGTTGGTGGTGGCGACGCTTGCGCTGGGGCAGACGTTGATTGTGCTGACCGGTGGGATCGACCTGGCGAACGCGGCGATCATGGTGCTCGGCACGATGGTGCTCGCGCGGCTGGTGACCGATGGCAGCAACTCGGTGGTGGCTCTGATCGCAGGCTTCATCGTGTGCGCGGCACTCGGCGCGATCTCCGGTGGTCTGGTCACGATGCTGAACCTGCCGCCGTTCATCGTCACCCTCGGCATGCTGACCGTCGTACTGGCAGCGGGTCGGCTGTACTCCGAAGGTAACTCCTACCCGGTCACCGACAACCTGCTCGGCATCCTCGGTGAGGGTGGTTACCTGTTCGGCCAGATCAAGGTGACGCATGGGATGACGCTGGCCGTGGTGATGTTCGCGATCACCTGGTACGCGCTCACCCGGACAGCCTGGGGTCGACATGTCTATGCCCTGGGCAACGATCCGGAGGCAGCCCGGCTGACCGGTATCCACGTCGGCCGGACCCGGTTCAGCGTCTACCTGGTGGCAGGCGTCATCTACGCCTTCGCTGCCTGGCAGGCCCTCGGCCGGATCCCGAACGCGGACCCGAACGCCTTTCAGACCGGCAACCTGGACAGCATCACCGCCGTCGTCATCGGTGGCACCAGCCTCTTCGGCGGTCGCGGCAGCGTGATGGGCACGGTGGTCGGTGCGCTGATCGTCGCGGTTCTGCGCAGCGGTCTGACCCAGGCCGGGATCGACAGCCTCTACCAGGACGTCGCCACCGGCGTGCTCGTGATCGCGGCCGTTGCCTTCGACCAGGTCGTCCGTAGGAGGTCGCGATGACCACGCCCGCTCTGCAGGCCCGTGGCCTGGTCAAGCGGTACGGCCGGGTGACCGCCATCGACGGTGCCGACTTCGACCTGTACGGCGGTGAGGTGCTCGCCGTGGTCGGCGACAACGGCGCCGGCAAGTCCAGTCTGATCAAGGCACTCTCGGGAGCGTTGATCCCGGACGAGGGCACGATCCTGCTCGACGGTTCCGAGACGCATTTCCATTCACCACTCGACGCTCGGCACGCCGGGATCGAGACCGTCCATCAGACGCTCGCCCTGGCCCCCGCGATGGACATTGCCACGAACCTCTTCCTCGGCCGGGAGGTACGCCGTACCGGGCCTTTGGGATCGGTGTTCCGGCTGCTCGACCGGAGTGCGATGCGGGAACAGGCACAGCTGCAACTCGATGCCTTGGGCATCGAAACCGTGCAGCACATCGGCCAACTCGTCGAGACGTTGTCCGGAGGCCAGCGGCAGGCCGTCGCGGTCGCCCGGGCCGCGATGTTCGGCAGCAAGATGGTCATCATGGACGAGCCGACGGCCGCGCTCGGTGTGAAGGAGTCGCGCCAGGTGCTCGACCTGATCCGGCGGATCCGTGACCGCGGACTGCCGGTGGTTCTGATCAGTCACGACATGCCGCAGGTGTTCGAGATCGCTGACCGTATCCACGTCCACCGGCTCGGTCGCCGCGCTGCCGTCGTACGCCCGGAGGACGCGTCGATGAGCCAGGTGGTCTCTCTCATGACCGGGGCCCTGCGCCCCGGCGACCCAGACGCCCCGCCCAACCTGGTGGACTCATGACCTCTTTCCCTTACGCCGGTACGAACTACCAAGAGGACAACCGCGGGCAGTTTCACTTCAGCCCACGGAGCGGCTGGATGAACGACCCGAACGCGCCGCTGTACTACCGCGGCGTGTATCACCTGTACTTCCAGCACGCCCCGAATGCCTTGCACTGGGACACGATGCATTGGGGGCATGCGACCAGCACCGATCTCGTGCACTGGCAGCAGCGGCCGATCGCGCTCGACCCTTCGATCCATCCAGGCGACCTGTGGTCGGGTGGCGGAGTCGTTGACTGCGGCAACGTGAGCGGCCTCAAGAACGGCGACCACGACCCGGTCCTCGTGTACTCCGGGACTCGCGGGGTGACCGTTTTCTACAGTCTGGACGGCGGAAACACCTTCCAGACGTACGACGGTGGCCGGAAGGTCGTCGTACCGGATGGGGACAGTCGCGATCCGAAGGTGTTCTGGGACCCGGTGTCGCAGCACTGGGGGATGGTCGTCTGGTCCGATGCCGGCGGCAACGGAGTCGACTTCTTCGTCTCGACCGATCTGCTGCATTGGTCCTTTGCCTCGCGGTTCAAGGCCGGCTGGCTGTTCGAGTGCCCGAACATGATCCGGATGCCGCTCGAGGGTGAGTACCACTGGGTCCTGCATGCCGGCAGCGGCGAGTACTACGTCGGTGACTGGGACGGTACGGCGTTCCACTCCGACTGGAGTGTGCCGCAGAAGATCAACCAGACCGACACTCACGCTGGAGCTGGGTATTACGCGGCTCTCAACTTCTCCAACCTCAAGGGCGACCGCGTTGTGTCGATGGCCTGGCAGGGCGAGAACTACGGCTCGATCTGGACGGGCAACGCCTCGTTCCCGGTGGATCTCAAACTGCGCCGAAGCGCTGACGGCATCCGCGTCGTCGCCAACCCGGTCCCCGAGATCGACACATTGCGGGAGAACACGCGGACCTGGAAGAACCTGAGTCTCGACGCGAAGGCTGCCCGCGAGCTGCTGTCCGGGGTGCGGGTCAACACCTACGAGCTCGAAGCGGTGGTCGACGTACGGGATGTGCAGCGGTTCGGGTTCCGGCTGCACACCGGGCCTGATGGGTGGTTCGATCGCGACATCGCGTACGACGCTCGGTCGCAGCAGCTGAACGGGGTCGCGCTGAAGCCGAGCGGCGGCAAGGTTCGGGTGCGGTTGCTCGTTGACCGTGGGCAACTCGATGTCTTCGGCAACGATGGTGACGTCTACCAGAGCTACAACGTGAACTTCGACGGCCTGCCTGGTGGAGACGGCCTCGAACTGTTCACCGAGGGCCGGCTCCGGCTCGACTCGCTGACCATCCACGAGCTCGCCTCGATCTGGCGGCCGCTCGGTGAGGCGACGCTCCACACCAACCTGGACGGTCCCTGGTATGCCGCCCGTGGTCAGTGGGCAGACGTTGCCGATGGCAAACAAGGCAAGTCACCCGGTGACGCCTTCTACCTCAGTACGGCGACCGGCTCGGACTTCACGCTGGATGGGGACGTCCAGCTGGTCGACGGCGTCGCGGCCGCACTCACCTTCCGGGCGACCAAGGACGCCTCGCAGCACTACACGGTCAACGTCGATGCGGCGGCCAACGTGGTGAAGCTCTGGCGGCCGGGTCGCGACATTGCGACGGCTCCACTGCAGGTCGAGCATGGGCGGACCTACCACTTCACGGTGCAGACCGCCGGGTCGAACATCAAGGTGGCGCTCGACGGTAAGCAGCTCATCGACGCCGTCGACACCGAGCACAAATCCGGCCAGTTCGGGATGAACGTCTACAACGGGACCGCGCTGGTCCAGAACGTCAGCGTGCGATAGCCGCCGTACGGGCGTTCGTGACCGTGATGAGGTCGGCGGGGGAGAGGCCGATGTCGAGTCCCCGCCGGCCGCCCGACACATAGACGGTCGTGTGGTCGGCCGCCGTACGGTCGACGACCGTTGGCAGCGGGCGCTTCTGACCGATCGGGCTGATCCCACCGACGACGTACCCGGTGGTGCGTTCGGCAGCGGCCGGGTCGGCCATCACGGCCTTCTTCCCACCGGCCGCGGCGGCGATCGCCTTGAGATCGAGCTGCTTGTCCACCGGTACGACGCCGACCGTCAGCTTGCCGTCGACCTCGACCAGCAGCGTCTTGAACACCTGCTCCGACTCCAGCCCCAGCGCCTCGGCCGCCTCCAGCCCGTACGACTTGGCCGCCGGATCGTGGTCATAAGCGTGCGTACTGAACTCGATCTTCGCCTTCGTCAAAGCCACCGTCGCCGGCGTCCCCGCCCCCTGCCTGCTCTTAGCCACCCCCCGACCCTAACCCCGTCCCACCCCCCCCGCCCCCGTCCCACCCGCCGTCCCCGGTTCCACCCACGGTCCCCGGTTCCACCCACCGCCCCGGTTCCACCCGCCGACCCTCGCCCACCTGCCGACCCACACTGCCCTCCCGAGCGCCCGCGCATCTGCCGCCTCGTCCACCCCGGCGCGCCCACACCGTCGTACCGGCCGAGGGCAATTTGAACGGATATCCCCGAAGATGGTCCCTTCTCCCCTCGTATTTTGAGGGGAGAACCGGGGCGGACTTGAGTGGATATCCGTCGAAATGGCGGAGGGGGTGGGGACGGGGTTGGTGGTTGGCTGCGAGGGGGCGCGCGGTGGGCGGGACGGGGCTGGCGGGTGGCTGGGAGGGGGGCGCGCGGTGGGCCGGCCAGCGAAAGGGCGGGTGAGCTAGCTGCATGCGGTGGGTTGGCCCGCAGGGGGATGGGTCAGCCCATCAAATGAGGCTCTCCTGCTCGATGTGTGGGTGACGCCGGGGCTGCGGCCGCTCCGGCGTATGAGTTGGATCCGCCGGTTGCGTACACACCGACTGTTACTACGCCTACCAGCAGCCCTTTTCGGCGCCTCCGTCACGCTGCAGCACGCCCGCTCCGTCCGCGTACTAACAGTCGGTCTGTACAGCCCGATCACCGAAGCGCCCTATTTTCGCCGCACCCAATGCCCGTCACCCCCAGCAACTGCGAGCCCGCCGGTGTCGCTCCCGGACGGCAACCACAACCCACCAGCCAGCCAGCCACAAGCAACGGCCCACCGTCGCGGCGCCTTTCCCGGACCGCAACCACAACCCGTCAGCCCCAAGCAACGGAGAACGCGGTCGCCGGCCGCACCATCCCCCTCAGCCACCGCATCGCCCAGCCACAGCGCGACGTGGCCGGCCGAGTCGCTCACCTGGCCCGCCGCGCCACCTCGACCGCCTCCGGCGGTCGACTGAAAGCTTCGCGCGCGCCAAGCAGATGGCTGAGGGGGATGGTGCGGTCGGCGACCGAGGTGCACGTTGCCTGCGGCTGACGGGTTGTGGCTGAGGTCCGTGATGCCCGGAGCTTGCGCTAGCGGTGAGTTTTTCGGGTCCAGGCGACGAAAAACTCACCCACAACGCGGCCGACCGCCCAAGGCGAGGCACCTTGAGCACCCCTCGACCACGTGACGCCCGCCGAAGTGGTTGAACCGTGCTCAAGGTCCGGCGGACGCCCCACTTTGTGCACCCCTCGACCACGCGACGCCCGCCGAAGTGGTTGAACCGTGCTCAAGGTCCGGCGGACGCCCCACTTTGTGCACCCCTCAACCACGTGACGCCCGCCGAAGTGGTTGAACCGTGCTCAAGGTCCGGCGGACGCCCCACTTTGTGCACCCCTCAACCACGCGACGCCCGCCGAAGTGGTTGAACCGTGCTCAAGGTCGGGTGGCGGGGGCACTGAATGAGGGAGAACCAGCAACTTGAGCGGAGATCCCCTCAAATGGGGGGAGTGGCGGTGGCGATTAGGCGGACGCAGCAGTGGGCGGGGGTTGGGGTGAGGCGGGCTTCGTGGGGGGAGTTGGTGGTGGTGATCAGGCCGGCGAGGAGGTTGAGGTTCATGGTGCAGACGAGTTGACCGTGGTGGGTGGCTAGGCGGCGGAAGGGGCAGTTGGCGAGGACGAGGTCGGCGCCGTCGTGGTGGGGTTCGAAGCCGTGCCGCTCGAGGATCTCGATCAGCGGGAGGTCGGCGTGGCCGAGGGTCTCGCCGTACTCGCGGGCCAGCCGGTTGACCGCTGCGCGGGGTGAGCCGCCGGTGGACTCGGCGTCCTCGATCGCGGCGGCGAGCAGTTGGCCGGCGACGGCGTACTGGCGTTCGGGGAGGCTGATCTCGATCTCGGTGTCGGAGCGGTGGTAGAGCTTGGCGGGGCGTCCGGCGCCGGGGCCGGTGCGGCCGCTGCGGCGCTCGAAGCAGGTGGCGAGCAGACCTTCCTCGGTCAGCCGGTCGAGGTGGAAGGCGGCCGTCGTCCGCGGGATCGCGAGTGCGGCCGCCGCGTCGTCCCGGCTGACGGGGCCGGCCTGGGCGACGACGTACTCGTAGAGGCGGCGCCGCGTGGGCTCCTCGAGTACGGCGACGGCCTTCCAGCGGTTGTCCACGAGTTGATTCTATCGACAACATCTATTGGTTTAACAGTATGATGGCGGCTCGTTGAACTCTCAGGGAGTGTGGCAGATGGCGATCTCGGCCGATCTCGAACCCGTACCACTGCATATCGTCGCGGGCCGGGCCCAGATCGACCTGCCCGCCGCCCAGCGCGCGGTCGCCGATCTGCTCAAGGCGCTCGGGCGTGACCCGGAGAGCGCGCACCTGGCCGACACCCCGCGCCGGGTGGCCAAGGCGTACGCCGAGATGCTGACGCCGCGCGAGTTCGCGCTCACGACCTTCCCGAACGACGAGGGGTACGACGAACTGGTCCTGGCCAAGGACATCCCGGTGCAGTCGCTGTGTGAGCACCACCTGCTGCCGTTCACGGGCGTGGCGCACGTCGGGTACCTGCCGGGCGACCGGATCCTCGGGCTGTCGAAGCTGGCCCGGGTGGTCGAGCTGTTCGCGCGCGATCTTCAGGTGCAGGAGCGGCTGACCAAGCAGGTCGCCGACTGGCTCCAGGACCATCTCGCACCGAAGGGCGTCGGGGTCGTGATCGAGGCCGAGCACCAGTGCATGTCGCTGCGCGGAGTGCGGGCGGTGGGCTCGCGAACCGTCACCTCGTCACTGCAGGGCATCCTGCGCGACAAGCCGAGTTCGCGGCAGGAGTTCTTCGCGCTGACCGGCCTCACCCCGTAGTCCGGCGGCCAGCCGAAGCCCTTCAGGTCAGGCGGAGACCGCCTTGTGGTGAGTGTGCCGTCCGGTGGCGAGGATGTGCGCGACCTCGCCGGGCAGCAGGTCGGTGCCGGGGACCGGCTCCATCTCGGAGACGTCCAGCCAGCGGACGACGGTGGCGCCGCAGTGGCCGTGGACGGCGAGGATGGAGTCAAGATCCGGCCAGACGGCCGTGGACGGGTTGGCGCCGTGCCAGCGCAGTGCCACCGAGCCGTCGGTGAAGACACAACCTTCGGCGACGATGCCGGTGCCGGAGACCCCGCTGATGTCGGTGTAGCGCAGGAGTTCGAAGGTCTGGGGTTTCATTGGTCCTTTCCCCGTGTGAGCCCGGCGCGCAGAGCGGCCGGGCGCGGTTGGGCGCTCGCCACAAACCGGGGACAAGTACCGAGTGTCAGCGGGGAAGAACGATCTGTAGCGACTCTCTTACTGCACAACAAGCTAGAACCAAAACCCCCGACACGCCAGGTATCGCCACGCGTGTCTCAGCCTCCGATCGTTAAAAGAACAAAGGGTTTACGCGCTCGTCATGATCGAATGGGCCGGTGTTCCTGACGCTGACCACCGACCTGGCCGGATTCGACCTTCCCGCGAGCGATTTCGGGTTCCTGTTGCACAAGAACCCGGGACGACCGCAGCGCACCGACATCACCGGTGGGGCAGCGCATGTCTTCTACCCCGAGGCGACCGACGAACGCTGTACGGCGGCGCTCCTGCTCGAGATCGACCCGATCGCACTCGTGCGCGCGGGCCGCGGGAAATCCTCCGAGGGTTTCACCCTCGGGCAGTACGTGAACGATCGCCCGTACGCCGCCTCCAGCCTGCTCGCGGTCGCGCTGAGCAAGTTCTTCCGGACCGCGATGATCGGCCGCTGCGACGCGCGCCCCGAGCTCGCGGCCGCCGCGATCCCGCTGGAGATCCACGTCCCGGCGCTGCCGTGCCGCGGCGGTTCCGAGCTGGCCGAGCGGATGTTCGCGCCACTCGGCTGGACGGTCGACGCGCGTCCGGTGCCGCTCGACCCGGAGATCCCGTCCTGGGGTGATTCCCGGTACGTCGACCTGCGGCTGACCGGCGTCGTACGGCTGGCCGATGCACTCAATCACTTGTACGTGATGCTCCCCGTGCTGGATGACGCCAAGCACTACTGGGTCGGCTCCGACGAGGTCGACAAGCTGGTCCGCGCCGGCGCCGGCTGGCTCGGCACGCACCCGGAGAAGGATCTGATCTCGCACCGCTACCTGGCACACCGCCGCTACTTGTCCGACGACGCGCTCGAGCGACTCGCCGAGGTGGACGGTGTCGAGGTGGCCGACGAGGAGTCGGAGTCCGAAGGACCGGTGTCGCTGGCGGTCGAGCGCCGTACGACGGTTGCCGCCGTACTGCGGGAGCTCGGGGCGCGGCGGATCGTGGACGTCGGATGTGGTGAGGGCGCGCTGGTGGGGGAGCTGCTGAAGGACCCGATGATCGGTGAACTGATCGGGACGGACGTCTCGGCGCGGGCGCTGATCTCGGCGAAACGGCGACTGCACTACGACGACCTGCCGGATCGGCAGCGGGACCGGCTGCGGTTCCTGCAGTCGTCGGTCACGTACGCCGACGAGCGCCTGGACGGGCTGGATGCCGCCGTACTGATGGAGGTCATCGAGCATGTCGACCCGCCGCGGCTGCCGGCGCTGTCGTACTCGGTCTTTCAGGCGGCCCGGCCGGCCGCGGTCGTGGTGACTACTCCGAACAGTGAGTACAACGTGCGGTTCGAGTCGCTGCCGGCTGGTAATTTCCGGCATCCCGACCACCGGTTCGAGTGGACCCGGTCGGAGTTCCAGACCTGGGCCTCGGGTGTAGCCGATCAGTTTGGGTATGCGGTCGAGTTCCGGCCGGTTGGCCCTGAGGACCCCGAGGTCGGTCCGCCGACCCAGCTCGCCCTCTTCCGCCGTACGGAGGGGGCCTCATGATCGACGTACCGGCGCTGTCGCTGGTGATCCTGGTGGGCGTCAGCGGGTCGGGGAAGTCGACCTTTGCGCGGAAGCACTTCAAGGCGACCGAGGTGATCTCGAGCGACTTCTGTCGTGGTCTGGTGTCGGATGACGAGAACGACCAGGCGGCGACCAAGGATGCGTTCGAGGTCCTGCATTTCATTGCTGGTAAGCGTTTGGCGGCCGGTCGGCTGACCGTGATCGACGCGACCAACGTGCAGCCGGAGGCGCGACGGGAGCTGGTTGCGCTCGCCCGGGAGTACGACGTACTGCCGGTGGCGATCGTGCTCGACCCACCGGAGAGGGTTGCGGTGGAGCGAAACGAGCAGCGGCCCGATCGGCAGTTCGGCGCGAAGGTTGTGACGCGGCAGCTCGGTCAGCTGAAGCGTGGGCTGAAGAGTCTGAAGCGGGAAGGGTTCCGCAAGGTTCACGTGCTGAGCAGCGTTGAGGAGATCGATGCCGTGAGCATCGAACGGACTCGGCTGTTCAATGATCTGAAGGAGCAGACCGGTCCGTTCGACATCATCGGTGACGTCCACGGGTGCCGGCCGGAGCTTGAGCAGCTGCTGACTGACCTTGGGTACTCGCTGACCCGGGACGCCTGGGGTCGGCCGATCGACGCTCAGCACGATGAGCGGCGCGCGGTCTTCGTCGGGGACCTGGTCGACCGTGGTCCGGACAGTCCAGGAGTGCTGCGGCTCGTGATGGGGATGGTTGCTGCGGGCAACGCCTATTGCGTGCCGGGCAACCACGAGGACAAGCTGCTGCGCGCTCTGCAGGGGCGCAACGTGAAGGTCAGCCATGGGCTGGAGACGACGCTGGCGCAGCTCGAGGAGGAGACTCCTGAGTTCCGGGCCGAGGTTGCGACGTTCATCGATGGGCTGATCTCGCACTACGTCTTCGACGGCGGCAAGCTGGTTGTCTCGCACGCGGGGCTGGTCGAGCGCATGCACGGCCGCGCCTCGGGTCGCGTCCGTTCCTTCTGCCTGTACGGCGAAACGACCGGCGAGACGGATGAGTTCGGCCTGCCGGTGCGTTACCCGTGGGCGAACGAGTACCGCGGTCGCGCGACGGTCGTGTACGGACACACGCCGACGCCGGAGCCGGAGTGGATCAACAACACGATCTGTCTGGACACGGGCGCGGTCTTCGGTGGCTCGCTGACCGCCCTGCGTTATCCCGAGCGCGAGCTGGTCCAGGTCAAGTCGGCCAAGGAGTACTACGCGCCGGCGAAACCGTTGCACGTGGCATCGGCTCCGTCGCGCGAGCCCGACGTACTGGAGCTGACCGATGTCACCGGCCGGCGGGTGATCGAGACGTCGTCGCACGGGCGGTTGAGTGTGCGTGCCGAGCAGGCCGGGGCGGCGCTGGAGGTGATGAGCCGGTTCGCGATCGATCCGCGGTTCCTGCTCTACCTGCCGCCGACGATGAGTCCGGTGGCGACGTCGCCCGAGCCTGGGCTGCTGGAGCACCCGCTGCAGGCCTTCGAGACGTATCGCGGTCAGGGTGTGACTGAGCTCGTGTGCGAGGAGAAGCACATGGGTTCGCGGGCTGTCGTGCTGCTGACTCGCGATGACGACGTTGCTGAGAAGCGCTTCGGGCTGGCTGGTCGGGGTGCGATCCACACGCGCACTGGGCGCTCGTTCTTCGATCCTTCGCTGACCGACGAGCTGCTGCTGCGGCTGCGCGCGGTTGCGGTCGAGGCGGGTCTGTTCGAGGAGCTCGACACGTCCTGGCTCCTGCTGGACGCCGAGCTGCTCCCGTGGAGCGCGAAGGCCGAGGACCTGCTGCGGAATCAGTACGCCGCAGTCGGTGCTGCTGCCCGTACGTCGTTGCCTGCCGCAACTGCTGCACTGTCGTCGGCGGTTGCTGCCGGGCTGGATGTCGGTGACCTGCTGGCCACGATGTCGCAGCGTGCGGTCAACGCCGGGCTGTTCACCGAGGCGTACCGGCGGTATTGCTGGCCGACGGACGGGCTCGACGGCGTTCGGCTGGCCCCGTTCCAGGTGCTGGCGACGGAGGGAGCGACGTACCAGGATCGACCGCACGCCTGGCACCTGGAGATCGCGGACCGAATGGTTGCTGCAGGCCCCAATGTGGTCACCGCAACTCGACGGCTGTTCGTGGATGCTGGCAACTGGTCCGAGGGTGTGGCGTGGTGGGAGGAGCTGACCGGTGCCGGTGGCGAGGGCATGGTCGTGAAGCCGGCCGCCAACCTCGTCCGGACCGCCAAGGGACTCGCCCAGCCGGGTCTGAAGGTGCGCGGGCCCGAGTACCTGCGGCTGATCTACGGTCCGGACTACACCGAGCCCGCCAACTTCTCCCGGCTCCGCGACCGCAACCTCGGCCACAAACGCTCACTCGCCCTCCGCGAGTACGCCCTAGGTCTCGAGTCGCTGGAACGCGCCGCCCGCGGCGAACCCCTCTGGCGCATCCACGAGTGCGTCTTCGCCGTACTGGCCCTCGAGTCCGAGCCCGTAGACCCCCGCCTCTAACCCTTACGTCCGAACGACCGGAGAGCCCGCCTCCGGTCCTTCGGACGTTACGACCCCCTCCCGCGCAACGTCCGAACGCCCGCGGTACGTGGTCGGCGTGTTTTCGGACGTTACGGTCCCGTCCCGCGCAACGTCCGAACGCCCGCTGTACGTGGTCGGCGTGTTTTCGGACGTTACGGTCCCGTCCCGCGCAGCGTCCGAACGCCCGCAGTACGTGGTCGGCGTGTTTTCGGACGTTACGAGCCGTCGCGAGCGGTCCTCCTCCTCCGAAGCTGGAGTGTGGGGTGAATCTTGGCCCGCTCCGGGCGGTTTCTCTCCCACATCCCCAACGATCACGACCGCACCCACATCCCGCCAGCCCCTCCTCGTGGCAACCCTCCAGTTGGAGGGATATCCCTTCAGTTGGGGGGTTGCCCATCGAAAATCTCAGTGGGCAACCCTCCACCTCGATAGGCAACCCCGTTCGCGAGCACGGTGGGTTCAGTCGCGCGGGCTGGGGGATTCGGGGAGGATTCACCCCCCGAATCCGTCGCGGATACTCCCCAAACCGGTTTGGGGTGGCTGGCGCCTACCCCGGATCGGGTTCGGGCCGGTCGGCTCCGCCTCGCGTCGGGTTCGGGCCGGTCGGCATCCGCCCGGGTCGGTTCGGGCGGCTGCGCTGGGTGTACTGGTTGGGGAGGCTAGAGGAGTTGGCGGGCGAGGGAGTCGGCTACGAAGTGCTCGAATTCGGCGGGGGTCCAGCCGGATTCGTCGACGAGTTCTTGGTAGACGCCGGGGGCGGCCAGGGCGCGGTAGACGGCTTGGGCTTGTTTGAGGGGGATGCGGAGTTCTGCCTTCAGGGACTCGATGATCGCGTCCATGACTTGGTTGCGGCCGGCAAGTTTGGCGCGCAGTAGCGCCTTGGTTTCGGGGCTCTCGTCGGTGGCGGCTTCGAAGATCAGTACGACGTCGAATCCGGCGGCGTACAGGTTGGTGAGCCAGTTGGCGGCGCCGCGGAGGCGGGCGGCGGGGTCTTCGATCGCGAAGACCTGTTGGGCGCGTTCCATCGCGCCGGCCTCGGCCAGCCAGAGGTCGCAGATCAGCGACAGGATCTCGCGCTTCGTGCCGAAGGCCGAGTAGACCGTTCTGGTCGCCACCCCGGCGTCCTTGGCGATCGCGTCGATGCTGGTGGCGCCGTAGCCCTGGCCCGCGAAGAGCCGGCGCGCGGAGTTCGCGATCCGGATCCGGGTCTCCTCCGCCTGTGCCTGGCGATAGGACTTGACAGCTTCGGCCATGTCGGCACACTATCACTGTGTTCAGTGCAGTGATACTGCATCGAGTGCACAAGGAGTGCATCGAGATTCACAGGGGGAGACATGGCTGCGTACAAAGCGATGCCGAGCGGTACGGCGACCGGACCGCTGGCGGTGCTGGAGCGGATCCTGCACGAGGGATTCGCGACCGGGAACGAGGCAATCGTCGACGAGGTGTGTGCGCCGGAGATGGTGGAGCACCAGTTCGGGCTGGCCGGGACCGGCGCCGAGGCGCATAAGAACGTGAAGGCGGCGATCCGGCAGGTGCACTCGATCATGCCGGATCTCGTCTACACGCTGGAGGACAGCGTGGTCGTCGGTGACGTGGTGTGGGCGCGGGGCCGCGCGCGGGGGACTGCGACCGGTGGGTTCTTCGGGCCGCCGAGCAACGCGCCGATCGACATGGCGTTGTTCGAGATGGCGCGGGTCGTCGACGGGCTGATCGTCGAGCACTGGGGGTGCCCCGACCGGTTCGCGCTGCTCGCGCAGACCGGCGTACTGGATCGGCTTTGACCGCTTGCTGTCAGCCCGCGGTGGAGGGAGGCGCGGGACGACACGCTGTGGAGCATGGGTCATCCACGGTGGTCAGCAGTTGTCCTTGCCGGTCTGCTTTTGACGGGCTGTGGCGGTCAGGGGAAGCCACAGGCCGATTCAGGGGCGCAGACGTCGGCGCCGGTACCGACGTCGGTCAGCCCCACTCCGACTCCATCTCCGACGCCGACTCCGAAGCCCAGCCCGCCACCGCGGCCCCCGAGGTGTAGCGGCGTACTCAAAGGCGGGCAGCTGACGGTCACCGGCGACGACGGCGCCTTCCTCACTGACGGGGGGATCGGCTGCGGTGATGGTGCTGTCATCGGGTACGAGCGGCTCTGGACCGGCATGCGGTTCACCGACGGCGCCAAGGAGATCACCCTCGGTCCGAAGAAGTCGGCGATCTTCGCCGGCTACCGGATCCGGGTCGGGGTCGCCAACAGCAGGCAGGCGACCTTCACGATGGAGAAGATCCCCAAGGTCAAGAAGACCTGATCGCCCCGGAGGAGGCGGCGGTGTCGGCGGCGTCGGCGCCGTACGCGTTCGACATCCGCTCGAGGAACTTGGCGCGGTCCAGGGTGTACTCCTGGGTGCCGACCGTCTCCAGGACGGTGGTCGCCAGGGTGCAGCCGATCTGGGCCGAGACCTCGTGCTCGAGGCCGGCCGCGCGGCCGGTCAGGTAGCCCGCGCGGAACGCGTCGCCGCCGCCGGTCGGGTCGACCAGTCCCGGCGCCGGGACGGCGGGAACCTTGGTGATGATGCCTTCGGAGTTCTCGATCACGACGCCGTCGCCGCCGTGAGTGGTGACGCGGACTCCTACCTTGCCGAGGATCTCGTCGTGGCTCCAGCCGGTCTTCTGCACCATCAGGCCGGCTTCGTACTCGTTGCTGAACAGGTACGTCGCGCCGTCGATCAGGCGCTGGATGTCCGCGCCGTCCATCCGGGCCAGCTGCTGTGACGGGTCGGCGGCGATCGCGATCCCGTGCTGCTTGGCCAGCTCGGTGTGCTTGACCATGCCCTCGGGGTCGTCGGCGCCGATCAGGACCAGGTCGATCCCGCCGCTGGCCGCGTGGATCGCGCCCAGGTCGAGCTCGCGGGACTCGGCCATCGCGCCGGTGTAGAACGAGGCGATCTGGTTGGCGTCCAGGTCCGTCGTACAGGTGAACCGGGCGGTGTGTACGTTCGCACAGATGCGCACGTGGGAGACGTCCACGCCGGCCTCGGCGAGGGCCGCGCCGTACTCGGTGAAGTCCGCGCCGACCGAGCCGACGAGCAGCGACGGCTGCCCGAGCTGCGCCATCCCGTAGCAGATGTTCGCGGCGACCCCGCCGCGGTGCACGACCAGTTCGTCGACCAGGAACGACAAGGAGACCTTGTGCATCTGCTCCTCGAGGAACTGGTCCTTGAACCGGCCCGGGAACGTCATCAGGATGTCGGTCGCAATCGATCCGGCGACGGCGATCTGCATACGGGTGTGCTCCTCGGGTGGGGTGCTTGTCCGGCGTTCGGGCAACCCATAGAGACTACAGGCGACCGTCTTAATACATGGAGGGGTACTTATGGGCTCACAAGTTCAGGTAACCGACGACTTGCACGCTTACATGGTGGCGAACGGCACACCGCTGGATGAGATCGCCTCCGAGCTGGTTGCCGAGACGCAGGAGCTCGGCGACGTCTCCGAGATGCTGACGACGTCGGACCAGGCCGGGCTGCTGACCACGCTCACCCAGCTGATCTCGGCGCGGCGGGCGGTCGAGATCGGGACCTTCACCGGTTTCTCCGCGCTGGCGATCGCGCGCGGCCTGCCGGACGACGGGCAGCTGATCTGCCTGGACGCCAGCGAGGAGTGGACGGCGATCGGCCGCCGGTACTGGGAGAAGGCCGGAGTCTCCGGGAAGATCGAGCTGCGGATCGGTGACGGGCACGCGCTCGCGGCCGAGCTGGACGGATCGTTCGACCTGGCCTTCGTCGACGCCGACAAGCCCGGGTACATCGACTACTTCGAGAAGCTCCTGCCGCTGATCCGGCCGAACGGCGTGCTGCTGTTCGACAACACGCTCGCCGGGGGCCGCGTGGCCGACGCGGACGGTCCGAGCGACCGCAAGGAGTTCAACGCGCACATCGCCAAGGACGAGCGGGTCGACGTGACGATCCTCGGGATCGGCGACGGACTGACCCTGGTCCGCAAGAAGTGAGCAAGGCGACGCCGCGGCTGGCGATCAAGGACCTGCAGCACAAGTACGGCGACCGGCCGGTGATCGAGGGGCTGACCTTCACCCTGCGCGCCGGTCAGGCGATCGCGCTCGTCGGGCCGAACGGCGCCGGTAAGACCACCGTGCTCAAGTGCATCGTCGGCGCGGCCGAACCCGCGGCGGGCACCATCCTGCTCGACGGTCAGCCGATCGACGAACGGTCCGAGGTCGTCCGCCGCGACGTCGCGACCCTGCTCGACGACCTCGACTTCTTCCCTGACCTGACCGCGGCCGAGCATCTCGACCTGCTCGCCCGCGCCCACGGCAATGCGACGCCGGAGGACCTGGTCGACACGCTGCTGCACGACATCGGTCTGCTCCCGGCCGCCGACCAGCTGCCGGGCTCGTTGTCGTCCGGTCAGCGGCGTCGGCTCGCGTTGGCGACGGCACTGGTGCGCCCGCGCAAGCTGATGGTTCTGGATGAGCCCGAGGCCCGCCTGGACGTCGAGGGCGTGAAGTGGTTGTCGGAGCGGCTGATCGAAGAGAAGAAGTCCGGTACGTCGATCCTCTTCGCCAGCCACGAGCCGTCCCTCGTCGAGGCGGTGGCCGACTCCGTCGTCACGTTAACTCCCCTCCCATGAGCGAACCAGTCACCTTCGATCCGGCCGACTTCGGGGCGATTCCCTCGCCGCGCGCGTTGCGGAAGTGGATGCGCGAGACGCGGCGGAAGCATGCGGACCGTTCGTTCGGCCAGCTGTTCGAAGACGTCTATCTGGTCATCTTCACGCTCGCCATGCTCGGTGCGACGGGTGGGAATGTCGTCAAGCATCTGAACGCCGACATGACCACATGCGACTCGCTGCATTGCATGCGGCTATGGCAGGTGCTGCCGTACATCCTGGTTCCGTTGCTGGTGGCAACCACCTTGCGGGTGCTGTCGAGTATCGGTCCGGTCTCCGCGTCGCGAGCGACCGGTTTCTGGCTTCTCGGTACGCCGGTCAACCGGAGCGCGATGCTGCGTCCGACGTACTGGAAAGCTGTTGCCGGTACGGCGGTAGTCGGTGGAGTCGTGTCGACCGCGGCCTGGGCTGTGCTCGGGTCGCCGTTCACGTCGCTGGCCGAGGTTTCGGTTGTGACGACCGCGCTGATGGTGTGCGCGGCGTGCGTGACGGTGTGGGCGCAGCAGACGGAACGGCGTTCCTGGTGGACGTTGCGGGTGGCCGACCTGCTGCTCGTTGCTGCGCTGGTTCCGGCGGTGTGGCTGGCCGTGGAGCGCTTCCGGGACCCGGTGAACATCCAGACGGCGAACGTCGTGATCACTGGCTTCACGACTCCGGCATACGCGTATGGGCCGATTGGGCTGAGCTTGCAGGACCTGCGGGTGCCGTTGGTTGGCGCAGGTGCGCTGGTCGTCGTACTGGTGCTGGTCTTCCTCATTGCGCGGACGCTTGGGCGGCTGAGCCGCACGAGTGTGATCGCTGGTGGTGAACTCCTGACCGGTCTGGCGGGTGCGGCGAGCAGTTTGGATCCGAGCATGCTGGCTGATGTCGTCTCCGGGCGGCACTGGCGGCTGGCGGGTCGTGCGCGGACGCGGCGGGGGAGAGGGTCGCATGGCGGCGCGCTGATCCAGCGCGAGTTCGTGCGGATCCTGCGCTGGCCGCGGCGGTTGGTGATCGGGTTCGCGTTGCTGGTGGTGCCGTATGCGGTCGCGGGTGCGGGCTTCGATCCGCTGGTTCCGATCGCGGCCGGGTTCGCCGGGTTCGCGGCGATCCGCCCGTTGATGGACGGGCTGCGGACGGTGTGCCGGTCCAAGGGGCTGGTGCGCGCGCTCGGGTACGACCTGCGCGAGCTGCGCGTGCTGATGGCGGTTGCGCCGGGGCTCATCACGATCGTCTGGGCGGCTGCGGCGTACCCGGTGATCGGTAGCGGCGCCTCGACGTTCGCGATCGGGGCCGGCGTGATCGCGGGTGCGGTCCGGCAGGCCTCGGCCCGGCCCCCGTCGTACAGCGGGCCGTTGGTTGCCTCGCCGATGGGCGCGATCCCGCCGGGACTGTTCTCGCAGCCGATGCGTGGGTTCGACGTACTGCTGATCTGCCTCGCGCCGGTCCTGCTCGGGCTGAGCTCGATGTGGGTGCTGGCGATCCCGGGCTTCATCCTCGCCGTGATGTTCGCCGTCCGGCCGAAGACCGACTGAGGCTGACCCCCGGGCTTGTTAGCTTTGGCGTTGACAGGTACCTTGTTTCGCATGGTAGCGGAGAAGGCCTTCACCCAGCTGCGGCGCGGGACGCTGGAGTTCTGCGTTCTGGCGCTGTTGCAGGGGGAGGAGCGGTACGGGTTCGACCTGGTGAAGGAGCTCGGCGAGATCGACGGAATGGTCACCACCGAAGGCACGATCTACCCGCTGCTGGCGCGGCTGCGGCGGGAGGGCCTGGTGGAGACCAGCTGGCGCGAGTCCGAATCCGGGCCGCCGCGCCGCTACTACCGAGCCACGGCCGAGGGCGGTCAGGCGCTGGCCGACTTCACCGCCGACTGGGAGCGATTCCGGACGTCTGTCGACGACATCCTGCGGCGGGGCAACGAGGGGAAGAAGAAATGAGCGTGGATCGGCTGATCGCGGCGTACCTGAGTGACCTGGTGCTGGCGGCCGAGCCGCTGCCCGCTGAACGCCGTACCGACTTGATGGTCGACGTCACGGCGCACATCGCCGAGGCGCGAGCGGCGGGCGCCACGTCGGAGGACGACGTCCGGCAGATGCTCAAGCAGCTGGGCGAACCTCGCGACATCGTCGTCGCCGCGTCGGATGGGCTGGTGCTGGTCGAACCGCAGCCCGCCGCACCGCCGCAGCCGCGCTTTCGCGGGCGCGAGATCGCCGTCTTCTTCCTGCTGCCGTTCGGTGTCTACATCTTCTTGGTCGGCTGGTTCGCCGGGCTGTACCTGCTGTGGAAGTCTGACCGGTGGACGGACCGGGAGAAGTGGCTGGCGACGTTCATCATGCCGTTCGGATATGCGTCTGTGCAGGCGTTCGCGACCGTGGATCTCGACTACACGCTGCCGGGGTACCTGCGTGTGCCGGCTGTTATCGCGCTGCTGGCCGCTCCGCTGGTGATGGTGGTCGTCCTGGCTCGGAACGGGCGGCCGGGGCGGTCAGCGCAGTAGCGGTAGCAGTCGGTCGCCGATGCGGATGGTCTCCTCGCGGTACGGCGTATCGGACAGGATGAAGGTCGTGATGCCGAGGTCCTGGTACTTCTTCAGGGACTTCGCGACATCTTCCGCCGAGCCGACGAGCCACGTCGTACCGGCGCCGCCACCGCCGTACTTGCCGGGGGCTGTGTAGAGGTTGTCGTCGAGGACGTCGCCGCGGGCCGCGAGGTCGATCAGCCGCTGCTGGCCGACCGCCTTGAACCAGCGGTGGTCGCGATCGCCGGCGTTCTCGGCCATCGTCGCGACCTTGGCCTCGGCGTCGGCCCAGGCCTGTTCGGTGGTGTCGCGGACGAGCGTCGTGATGCGCAGGCCGAACTCGAGTGGCTTGTGTTCGCGGCCGAGCTCGTTCTGCAGTTCGTTGAGACGGCTGATGCGGGCTTCGATGCCGTCGAGCGGCTCGCCCCAGAACAGCTGCACGTCTGCGTCGGTTGCTGCGACTCGCTGGGCCGCGTCCGATGCACCACCGAAGTACAGCTTGGGCGGTACGACGGGACGCGTGGCGACCGTGGAGTCGGTCACCTGGAAGTACTCGCCGGTGAAGGTGACGTTCTCCTCGTTCCACAGACGCCTGGTGAGTTGGAGGAACTCCTTGGTGCGGGCGTAGCGCTGGGCCTGGTCACCCTCGGAGTCGCCGTACGCCTTCAGGTTGTCCTGACCGGAGACGATGTTGACCAGCAGGCGTCCACCACTCAGCTGATCGAGCGTGCCGGCTGCGGAGGCGAAGTGCGCGGGCCGCCAGTAGCCCGGCCTGATTGCGACCAGCGGCCGGAAGGTCGTCGTACGGGCTGCTAGTGCGGCTGCCACCGTGAAGGTGTCGGGGCGGCCCCAACCGGTGCCGAGTAGAGCGCCGCTCCAACCGTGCTGCTCGGTGAGCGTCGCCAACTCGGTCAGCCGATCGAGGCTGTTGTGGCCGCCGGTTGCGTCGTCACCCCGGTGTCCGGGCTCGACCTGGTTCGGGATGTACCACAGGAACTCCGCCATACTGCTCAGCCTAAGTCGAGTGACGTGGTCGACTTAGGGCGTCTCAAGGAGTGAGGCGGAGGCCGTTGATGATGAGGACGAGGAGTCGCCGGGCCTGTTCGTGCTGCTCGTCGGGCGAGGCCGCGACCGCGGCGCCGACCATCGCGGCGACCACATCATCTGGTGGGATGCCGGGTCGGAAGACGCCCGAGGTTTCTCCTGCGGTGAGGAAGTAGCTGATCGCGGTGGCGACGCGGGTGCGGGTCTCCGACTGGGTGATGGCGCCCGACGCGACCAGCGTGCGCAGGCTGTCGCCCATCGCGCGCTTGGAGTCGATGAAGTCGAGGTAGCTGCCCATCCAGGCCAGCAGTCCGGCATCGGCGGGCCCCTTTGCGGCCTGCTCCGGGGCCTCGTCGCAGAGGCGGGTGAGCTCCTGCTGGTAGACCGCCTGGAGGAGCGCCTCGCGGGTCGGGAAGTGCCGGTACAGCGTCGCAATCCCGACGCCGGCTCGCGCCGCGACCTGGTCGAGCGACAGGCGCGTCGGCTCGCCCTTGCGCGCCGCCTTGGCGAGATCCGCCAGCTCGCCGACCGCCGCGGCCACCACCTGCTCGCGCTTCCGTGCCGCATCCGCCCGCATAAGTGGAGAAACCTCCAGTTAGTGTTATCGTCGGCATAAGTGGAGAAAACTCCACTTTACTCCTTCGGAGGAGCCTGGATGAGTACGACGCAACGACCCGGCGGCACTCTCGAGCTGGCCGGTCACGAGATCGCCCGGCTCGGGTACGGCGCGATGCAGTTGGAGAAGGTGGACCGGGCCGCGGCAACCGCCGTACTGCGGCGTGCTGTCGAGCTCGGTGTGAATCACCTGGACACTGCATCGTTCTACGGCGATGCGGTCGTGAACGAACACATCCGCGCGGCGTTGGCACCGTACTCGGATGATCTGGTGATCGTCAGCAAGGTCGGCGCGCGGCGCGTGGACGCTCCGGTGCCGCTCGCCCTTGCTCAGCGGCCGCATGAACTCCGCGCTCAGGTTCACCGCGACCTCACCACCCTCGGCCTCGACCAGATCGCCGTCGTCAACCTCCGCCGCGCCGACCAAGGCCCGGGGTTGATCGCGAGCGGGGAGGACGTCGTACCGATCGATGATCAGTTGGCCGAGCTCAGCGCGCTCCGCGACGAAGGCCTGATCGGCGCTATCGGCCTCAGCAACGTCAGTACCGCGCAGATTGAGCACGCCCTCCCCGTCGGGCTGGCCTGCGTTCAAAACGCCTACGGGCTGTTGGATCGCACTCACGAGGATGCGTTGGCTCTCTGCGCCGACCACGGCATCGCCTGGGTCCCCTACTTCCCGTTGGGGTCCGCCTTCTCCCAATACCCGTCGCCCACGGATCACCCCGTCGTACAGGGCCTAGCTGCCGAGCACGCCACCACGCCGGCCGCGCTGACCCTCGCCTGGCTCCTGGCCCACAACCCTTGCGTCGCCCCGATCCCCGGTACCCGCAGCCTTGTCCACTTGGAAGAAAACCTCGCCGCAGCTGCCGTTTCCCTAACTCCCGAAGACCTCAAAGAGCTGGACGCCCTAACGACCTGAGGTATCGCTTGCGGTAGAGGGGTTGGGCGAGGCGGGCCAGGGGATAGGCAGCCCGCCATCTGCCGGTCGCAGGTTGGGTGAGGGAGCGGATGGTCAACCACACCGAGTCGTCGGTACGGCGTTCCACGACGAAGGCTTCCTCGCCACGGATCGGGTGACCGGCCAGCGTGCTGTAGGCGAAGCCCGTACGGTTCGACTCGTTGACCACGGCAACAACCTCGACCGGCTCGTGGATTCGCAGTGGTCCCAGGTGGGCGACAACCCAGTACCTGTTGCCCACAGCAACCGGACGGTCGTCCGCGACCGTGAATCCACTGCGCGTCTTCACACCCCAGCGAAGGACCTCCCGCGCCGCAAACTCCCACACGCCCGATCCGTAACCGAGCAACGCCGTACGTTCAGAACCCTCGCCGGCCAAGGTCCGACCGGCGCCGTCATACGTCCGCCGTCGCTCACACAACGCCGTACCGGCCCTGAATGCCATGCCCCCATCATGCCGCTACGCCTCGGTCCCGCCCGTCGGGGCCATACGTAGCGCTTTGTGGAACTTCCAGGGCGGCATGTGACCTTTTCTTTCCACAAAGGCGGCTACTCCTCCCGCCGGTTCGCAGCGTCCGAAGAATCGCCGACCATGTACTGCGGTCGTTCGGACGTTAACGGCACTGGCCCCGGTCGGGGCCGATTCCGCGGTAGCGCACCGCCCGCTATGACTCCCCAAACCGGTTTGGGGAGGGTTTGCTCCTGCGGACGGGCAATCTGGGGAGGATTCACCGCCCGAATCGGTCGGGGATCCTCCCCAGACCGGCCGGGCGCCGCCGACCGATCCCGTAGCGTCCGAAGAATCGCCGACCACGTACTGCAGTCGTTCGGACGTTAGCGTGATGGAGGGGGTGGCGGTTCGCAGCGTCCGAGGAATCGCCGACCACGTACGGCGATTCTTCGGACGTTAGCGGCAGTGAGCGGTGCTTCACGCCTTGGGTTGGGGTTTGAAGCGGCGGACTTCGTGCGGCCAGCCGCAGGCCTCGGCGACTTTGCCGGCCCAGAGCTTGGCCGTCTCGTCGTCGGGGACGCTCACCAGCGCGAAGCCGCCCAGGAACTCCTTGGTCTCCACGTAGGGCCCGTCAGTGATCAGTACGTCGCCGCCGGTCGGGTCGGCGTGGTAGACCGGCCCGTCCTCCTCTTCCAGCCCACCGGCGAAGACGTACACACCGGCGTCCTTCATCTCCTCTACAACCGCTCGGGCGAGCGGACCGCGCCCGCGGAACCACTCCTCGGTGTGGTCGCCCACCCACTGCTGGTTGAAGTAGATGAGGTACTCAGGCATGGCTGCTCCCTAGGCTCAAGCGGACCCGTCGTCCGCCGCTACCTACGCTACGAACGCCATCCGCCGGTTTCGACAACCTACCGGCAGCCAATTGGTACCGCTTGGTTCAGCCGTCGACGTGGGGAGTGCTTTCGATCCACTGGTCGACCAGGGCAGCGTCGCCGGTGACAGTGAGGCCAGGAGCTTCGGCCAGGGGGAGGCGGCGGGTCAGGGCGAGCAGAAGGGACTGCGCTGGACCGGACAGCGTGACGTCGGCCTGCTCGGTCCCGGCATGCCAGACGGCACCGTCAGGGCGGCGTTCGATCAACCAGCCGCTGCCGTCGTCGGTGGCCTGCAGTTGCAGGGTCTCGCCGGTGCCGCGGATGGCGTGCGCGGACTCGGGACGCCGCATCTCCCACGTCGCGGAGGTGAGCATTGCCAGGTGGTTGCTGATGAGCTCGGCCGCGACATCAGGCTCGACCTCAACCGAGCGCCCCGCTGCATTGGCTGCGTCGAAGCCATGCACGACCGCCTCGTTGAGCATGCTGGCCAACCAGAACTGAGTTCCGGTCCGCCCATCCTGCGCGGCGTTGAACACCGGCGCGTCAATCGCGTCGTCGGAGCACGCACTCACGATCCGCTGAGCTGACGTCTCCAGCCACACCGGCCACTCGTCAGCCTCACCAGGCAGTACGGCGAGCTCCGTCGGCAGCTGGGTCGGATCGGTGATCCGCCGTTCGATGATCTCCGCGACCCAGTTCTGCGTCTGCCCCACATGCTCCACCAGTTCGGTGACCGTCCACTTCGGAGCAGTCGGTACGGCGGCATCCGGGCCGGCCGCGGTCGCCGCATCCGCCAGGCGCTTGGTGTGCTCGACAATCGCCTGGCGGGCGCGCTCCGCGCTCAACTCACTCATCAATCTTCCTCTCACACAAGGGCAACGTAGTCTCCACTCTCCCCGACCGCCCCACCCCAGTCGTCACCAAATCTGATGACCTTGCCGTCCACACCGGCTCATATCTTGCAACTGGCGCGGTACGGACCGAACGTCCAGTACGCCGACTTCCCCGGCTAACGCGAAACGGCGGCCGACCTGGGGAGACCAGGTCAGCCGCCGTTTCAGGCGCTACGCGTGGATCACACGTCGTAGTAGAGCTCGAACTCGTGCGGGTGCGGGCGCAGGGCGATCGGGGCGATCTCTTGGGTGCGCTTGAGGTCGATCCAGGTCTCGATGAGGTCCTCGGTGAAGACGTCGCCTTCGAGGAGGAAGGCGTGGTCGGCCTCGAGGGCGTCGATGACGGCCGGGAGGGAGGTGGGGACCTGGGCGATGCCCTCGTGCTCCTCCGGGGGGAGCTCGTAGAGGTCCTTGTCGACCGGGTCGGCGGGCTCGATCTTGTTGCGGATGCCGTCGAGGCCGGCCAGGAGCTGGGCGGCGAAGGCCAGGTACGGGTTGGCCGACGGGTCGGGGCAGCGGAACTCGATGCGCTTGGCCTTGGGGTTGGAGCCGGTGATCGGGATCCGGATGCAGGCCGAGCGGTTACGCGAGGAGTAGACCAGGTTGACCGGGGCCTCGAAGCCGGGGACCAGGCGGTGGTAGGAGTTCACCGTCGGGTTGGTGAAGGCCAGCAGCGACGGGGCGTGCTTGAGCAGGCCGCCGATGTACCAGCGGGCGGTGTCGGACAGGCCGCCGTACCCGGACTCGTCGTAGAACAGCGGGTCGCCGTTGCTCCACAGCGACTGGTGGCAGTGCATGCCCGAGCCGTTGTCGCCGAAGATCGGCTTCGGCATGAAGGTCGCGGTCTTGCCGGCCTGCCAGGCGGTGTTCTTGACGATGTACTTGAACTTCATCACGTCGTCGGCCGCCTGCAGCAGCTCGCCGAAGCGGTAGTTGATCTCGGCCTGGCCGGCGGTGCCGACCTCGTGGTGGGCGCGCTCGACGGTGAGGCCGGACCGCTCCAGGGCCAGCGTGATGTCGTCACGCAGCTCGCCGAAGTGGTCGGTCGGCGCGACCGGGAAGTAGCCACCCTTGTAGCGGACCTTGTAGCCGCGGTTGCCGCCGTCCTCGACGCGGCCGGTGTTCCAGGCGCCGGCGATCGAGTCGATGGAGTAGTGCGAGGAGTTCGCCTTGGTCTCGAAGCGGACGTCGTCGAAGACGTAGAACTCGGCCTCGGGCGCGAAGAACGCGGTGTCCGCGATGCCGGTCGACTTCAGGTACTCCTGCGCCTTGCGGGCGATGTTGCGCGGGTCGCGCGAGTACGCCTCACCGGTCAGCGGGTCGTGCACGAAGAAGTTGACCACCAGCGTCTTGGCGCTGCGGAACTCGTCGATGAAGGCGCTGGTCGGGTCCGGCAGCAGCTTCATGTCGGACTCGTGGATCTGCTGGAAACCGCGGACCGACGAACCGTCGAACGCCAGGCCGTCTTCGAAGACCTCCGGACCGAACGACGACACCGGGACGGTGAAGTGCTGCATGATGCCCGGCAGGTCGCAGAACCGGACGTCGACGATCTCGACGCCCTCGTCCTTGACGTAGGCGAGCAGCTCCTCAGCGCTGGAAAACATACGTACTCCTCGGGGTGGCTCAGAGATTACAGCTGAACGTAGGGCCTGCCGATTACTCGGCCATGACCCCAATGTTTCGCGGATGTTACGCCCAGCGTGTCCGCGCTGACCCACTGGTGTACGGCGGTGACGCCCTGAGATCTTCCGGACCGCTGATCGGACTCTCTCGGGGCTTCCGTAGGCTAGCCATCATGGCATCATCGGCCCAGCCGGGCACAGGACCCTCCGGAGAGTTCCGTTTTCCGGGCAACCGGCTCGGCCTGCCCGAGGCCGGCCCGGGCTCGGCCGCCGGCTGGGGACGCCGCATCGTGGCCCTCCTGCTGGACTGGCTGATCGCCGGTCTGATCGCGTCCGCGGTCACCGGCAAACCGATCTGGGCCGGTGGCAACGACTTCAGTACGGCGCAACTCGTCACGTTCTTCGGGATGAGCGCGATCCTGGGCGGTCTGGCCGGCGGCACGATCGGTCACCGCGCGCTCGGTCTGCGCGTCCTCAGCCTCAAGGCCGGTCCGAACTCCACCGGGTACGGCGCTCAGGTGGGGCTCCTCGGCGGCGTGATCCGCGCCGTACTGCTGTGTCTGTTCCTCCCGGCCGTCGTCTTCGACCGCGACCACCGAGGACTCCACGACCGCGCTGCGAACACGATCGTCGTACGGCGCTGATCTGGCAGTTCCCTGCCACCTCACACGCAGTGAGCGTCCGGCGCGCCAGGATCAGTGTCGTGAACCTCGCTGTGACCCGAACCGCCGTACTCGCCGCAGGACTGCTGATGCTGGCTGCCTGCGGCTCGTCGGGGGAGCAGGCCACGACCCCTAGCGCGAGTGTTCCAACGGCGTCGGCGACGCCTCCCCCCACGCTGTCGCCGACGCCCACACCTACTGCCACGCCCACACCTACTGCCACGCCCACGCCGACTCCCACGGTGAAGCCGAAGCCGACACCGACGTCCCCGCCGAAGGCCAAGGACGGCGCCGACGTCGCCGCCTGCCGTGACGGCCGCTGCGAGGTGCTGGTCAAGCCGGGGACCTCGGTGCGCTTCAACGGCGGGACGCTGAAGGTCGGCAAGATCGGGAAGTTCATGGAGTTCACGATCACCGGCAACTACGGCGGCAGCGGCCAGCTCGGCCCCGGCTGCGTGGTCACCTTCAAGCCCGGCGGGGTCGCCACGCGCTGCGGTACCAACCTGCCGTCGCAGGCCAAGGACCCGCGCGGGATCACCCTGCGCGTCCCCTACGTCGGGATGAGCCGGGCGATCCTCAACATGCACAAGGTCTAGCCGGGAATGGTTGCCGGTGGCAAGTAGTTAGCGGCGGGTGAACCGCAGCTGGACGTCGTCCAGGTACTTGGTGCGGAAGCCGGCCTCGGAGTAGGCGAGGTAGAACTCCCACATCCGGCGGAAGGTGCCGTCGAAACCGAGGTCGGCGATGGCCGGCCACTGGTCGATGAAGCGGTTGCGCCAGATCCGCAGGGTGCGGGCGTAGTCGCCGCCGAGGTGCCGCAGGACCTCGGTCTGCAGGCCGGTGTGCTGGGCGGTGACCTCCTCGATCACCTTGACCGACGGGATCAGGCCGCCGGGGAAGATGTACTTCTGCACCCAGGTGAAGGTGTTGCGAGTGGCCAGCATCCGCTCGTGCGGCATCACGATCGCCTGTACGACGGCAATCCCGCCCGGCGCGAGCCGTCGTTCGATCGCATCGAAGTAGACCGGCCAATACTTCTCGCCGACCGCCTCGATCATCTCCACACTCAGTACGGCGTCGAACTCGCCGATCTGATCGCGGTAGTCCCGCAACGCCACCTGCACGCGGTCACTCACGCCCGCGTCGGCGATCCGTCGCTGCGCGAGCAGCGCCTGCTGGGAGGCGATGGTGATCGCGGTGACCCAGGCGCCGCGCTGGGCCGCGCGAATCGCGAGACTCGCCCAGCCGCAGCCGATGTCGAGCACCCGGGACCCGGAGACCACGCCGGCGGCGTCGAGGATCGCGTCGAGCTTGTTCAGCTGCGCCTGCGTGAGTTCGTCGTACGACGCCTCGCCGAGCCCGACCGTCGGATCGGGGGTGTCGAAGTAGGCGGCCGAGTACGTCAGCGTGGAGTCGAGGAACTCGGAGAACATCGCGTTGCTGAGGTCGTAGTGCCGGCTGATGTTCTCGCGGGCACCGGCGCGGTCGTTCTCCTGCTCGCCGGGCTGGGTGCGCGTCACCAGCCAGCGCAGCGACTGCGCCCACTTCGGCAGCAGGTGTCGGGTCTCCTCGTTGCTGAACCGCTCGGCGAACGGCACCAGCAGGTCGGCCAGATCGGTCCCGGGCTCGGGATCCCAGTCGCCGGCCAGGTAGGCCTCGCCGAAGCCGGAGCCGGCGTCCTGCCCGAGCCGGTCCAGGAAAGCGGCGCTGCGGTGCACCCGCATTGCCGGGCCGCCCGAGCCGTACGACTTGTTGTCGAGATGAATGGTCGCGGGCAGGTCCTTGGCGATCAGACGGATCGCGGCCAGCGCGCCGACCCGGCGTACCGGGTTCGACCGCGGCCTGGCCAGCGTCGGCCACGTCTCGGCGACCGGCTGGTGCACCGCCGGCATCAGATCCGTCATGACTTTCTACCTCACCCCTAGAACCGTCCTGGCCGCACTCTATGGCCGATTGCCATCCGCCCGCTGCGACACGAGGCACAGGACTGCTGTTAGCCAGGCACAAACAGGCCCATGCCTAGTCAAACGCCGCTGAGCCACATCGGTTACCCGTCTTATTCCGGTTCAGACCGGTGACCCTGGGGTACCAGTAGCGTCGCTTAGTGACCAAACAAGCGATCGAACCGCCTGTGGGTGCACAGAGCTCGGCCCCTGCTCACCTGGGGTGGGCAGGGGCCGATCGGTCCTGGGGTCAGCGGCCCTTCATGGCCTGCCGGGCGCCCTTCATGCTCGTCGGCACCGGGCCCTTCGGCATCGGGACCTGCGGGCGGACGGCGTCGAGCGCCTTCAGCCGCTGGAGCAGGTCGGTGATCTCCGACGGCTGCAGTGCGGCCGGGAGCTTCATCACGTGCTTGGTCAGCTTGCGGATGTCGATCTCGTCCTCGCCCTGACCGGCCATCAGCGTGATCACCGGTGCGCCGCCGGCGACCCGGGAGTGCTTCTTGCCCTCGGCCGAGAGCAGGTTCTTCACCCGGCTCGGCTGGCCCTCGCCGACCAGGACGATGCCCGGCCGGCCGACGACGCGGTGCACGATGTCGGCGTTCTTGGTGACCGCGACCGCGGGCGTCACGTTCCAGCCGCGGCGCAGCGTCTGCAGCGCCGACGCGGCCGCGCCGGTCTGCCCCTCGATCTGGCTGTACGCCGCCTTCTCGACCTTGCGGCCGAAGACGATCGTGGCGGCCAGGAAGCCCAGCGCGACACCGAGCGGGATCCAGACCAGCAGCGGCCCGACCAGGAATCCGCCCAGGACCGCGAGCGCGACGATGCCGAGGAAGATCCCGGCGAGTACCAGGCCGACCGTCGGGTCGGACTTCTTGGTCAGCTGGTACGCCGACCGGATCTGCTTGAGCCGACTGGTCTTCTCTTCGGGCGCGTCGTTCTTGGCCATCTCTACCTTGTCCTGATCTATGCCGTGGTGGCGTTCATACGTGACTCGACGGCCTGACGGTACAGCCGTCCGGCGCGGTACGACGACCGTACCAGCGGACCGGACAACGCACCGGCGAAACCGATCTCCTCGGCCTCGGCCTGCATCTCCACGAACTCCTCCGGCCGGACCCACCGCTCGACCGGGTGGTGCCGCACCGACGGGCGCAGGTACTGGGTGATCGTGATGATCTCGCAGCCGGCCGCGTGCAGGTCCTTGAGCGCCTGGCTGACCTCGTCGCGGGTCTCGCCCATGCCGAGGATCAGGTTCGACTTGGTCACCAGGCCGTAGTCGCGGGCCTGGGTGATGACGTCGAGCGAGCGCTCGTAGCGGAAGCCGGGCCGGATCCGGCGGAAGATCCGCGGCACGGTCTCGACGTTGTGCGCGAACACCTCGGGCCGTGAGGAGAACACCTCGGCGAGCTGCTCCGGTACGGCGTTGAAGTCCGGCGCGAGCATCTCGACACCGGTGCCGGGGTTGAGCTCGTGGATCTGGCGGATGGTCTCGGCGTACAGCCAAGCACCGCCGTCCTCGAGGTCGTCGCGGGCAACACCGGTCACGGTCGCGTAGCGCAGACCCATGGTCCGGACCGACTCGGCGACCCGGCGCGGTTCGTCGCGGTCCAGGTCCGCCGGCTTGCCGGTGTCGATCTGGCAGAAGTCGCAGCGGCGGGTGCACTGGTCGCCACCGATGAGGAACGTCGCCTCCCGGTCCTCCCAGCACTCGAAGATGTTCGGGCAGCCGGCTTCCTGACAGACTGTGTGCAGCTGTTCGGATTTCACCAGCTTCGACAGGGCCTGATACTCCGGGCCCATCTTGGCGCGGGTCTTGATCCACTCGGGTTTGCGCTCGATCGGGGTCTCCGCGTTGCGCACCTCGAGCCTGAGCAGTTTCCGTCCTTCAGGGGCGATCGTCACAGCCCCCAGAGTACGCGCCCGCCGTCAGGGCCCACTCACCCGTACGCTGATGAGCTATGGCCACGCTTGAACTGGGGAGTACACCCGCAGCCCCGCCTGTGACCGGCGCCACTGTGGAGGCCTGGCAGCGGCCACGGCCGACCCGCCAGCAGCAGCGCGCCGACGTCCTGCTCGGCCTGGCGCTGGCGGTGCTGGGAGCGCTCGGTACCGAGTTGGCGCGCGGTGCGTATCCCGAGCCGGTCGATCTCGGGTTCGGCGGCGTCGAGGCGTACGTGCTGAGCGCCGCGGTCGCGCTGCCGCTGTGTTTGCGCCGCCGCTACCCGATCCCTGTCATGCTTGCGGTCGCGGTGCTGTTCATCGTCAGCGGCGAACGCGCGGGGTTCGCCTTCGGCGGCAACCTGGTCACCCAGTCCTCGATGTTCATGGCGATCTACGCGGCGACCGCGTGGTCGCGGGACCGCCGGCTGATGAAGGCGTCGGTCGTGCTGGTGTACATCGCGATGTTCGGCTGGCTGGCGCTGAACTTCGTCGAGGCGCTGCGGGCGAACTCGATCGAGGGCCCGAACAAGGCTTTGCTCTCGCCGTACGTGTCGAACGTCATCCTGTCGCTCGCGCTCAACGGGCTCTACTTCTTCGGCGCTTACTTCTGGGGCCGGACGGCGTGGGGGATCGCGCGCCAGCGGCAGGAGCTGGAGCGGCAGGCCGTCGAGCTGGCCGCACAGCAGGAGGCCAACGCACGGCGGGCGGTGATCGACGAGCGGCTGCGGATCTCCCGCGAGCTGCACGACGTGGTCGCCCACCACATCAGCAGCATCGGCGTACAGGCCGGGGGAGCGCGGCGGGTGATGGAGAAGGATCCCGAGGCGGCCAAGAACGCGCTCGGGGTGATCGAGGAGTCCAGCCGGACCGCGGTGAACGAGATGCGCCAACTGCTCGGCATGCTCCGCGCCGCCGACCCCGATCTCGACGTCGAGGCACCCGATGCCAAGGCGCCGCAGGCCGGTGCGGACCGGCTGCCGGCCCTGATCGCCGAGGTGAACGGCGAGGGCCTGGAGGTCGGGTTCCACCAGATCGGTGCGCCGCTCCAGCTCCCGAAGACGGTGTCGGTCTCCGTCTACCGGATCGCTCAGGAAGCCCTGACCAACGTACGGCGGCATTCGACCGCGCGCAGTGCGCACATCACCCTGCGGTACCTGGCCGACGCGGTCGAGCTCGAGGTGATCGACGACGGCCGCCCCAAGCATGCCCCGGTCGGTAGCCGGCTGGGCCACGTGGGGATTCGTGAGAGGGTCGGTCTGCTCGGTGGGGAGAGCGAGATCGGCCCCCGGCCGGTCGGTGGGTTCCGGGTCCGGGTGCGGATCCCGGTGCACGGTGGGTTCGACGGGAAAGAGAACGAATGATGCGCGTGCTGCTGGTCGACGACCAGGACCTGGTTCGGGCCGGGTTCCGGATGATCCTCTCGGTCGAGTCCGACATCGAGGTGGTCGGTGAGGCGGCCGACGGCGAGAAGGCGGTCGAGCTCGCGCTGCAGCTGCGGCCGGACGTCGTACTGATGGATGTCCAGATGCCGGGGATGGACGGGATCACCGCGACCCAGAAGATCGTGGCCGCCGATGCCGGCAAGGTGATCATCCTGACCACCTTCGACCGCGACGACTACCTTTTCGAGTCGCTCGGTGCGGGGGCCAGCGGATTCCTGCTGAAGAACACCGCACCGGAGGACCTGGTCGAGGCGATCCAGGTCGTTCACTCCGGGCACGCGCTGCTCGCGCCCGAGGTGACCCGGCGGGTGATCAAGCGGTTCACCGGTGGCGGTGAGCGCGTCTACCGCCCGGACCTGATCGCCGATCTCACCGAGCGCGAACGTGAGGTGCTCGGACTGATCGCCCGCGGTCTCACCAACACCGAGATCGCCAACCAGCTCTACGTCGGTGAGGCCACGGTCAAGACCCACGTCTCCCGGGTGCTGCTCAAGCTCGGTCTGCGCGACCGCGTCCAGGCTGTCGTCTTCGCCTACGAGTGCGGACTGGTCACGCCTGGCGATGATCTGGCCGGCTGAGCACAACCGCAACCAGCAGTACGACGACCGCCGCGCACCCGACGACCACTCCGACCGTGGACAGCACCAGGGGGAGCGCCAGTACGATGGCGACGCTGATGAGCGTGTACTCGCGCCGCATGACCGGCAGGTTGATGATTTGAGCATGCACCAGCCACACCATGGCCAGGAACACGCCTACCGGTAGGGCAACGGCGTACCCGATGCTCTGTGTGGTGTGTTCGACGGCCACCTCGAGGCCGGCGCCGAGTGCGGCCAGTGCGGCGAACAGGAAGTAGTGGCCGTAGCCCCAGTGGTACGAGTACGCACGGCGCTCGCTGAGGCCTTCTCCCGCGGGGTGGAGGAAGTAGAGCCACCACAGGGCGAACAGCAGCACCAGACCGGCACCTGCCACCAGCACGAACGAGCTGTCCACCGTGTGTGCGGTCACGGCGGCTTCCACGCCGCGGCTGGCCGCCAGAACGCTCTCGCCGAGCAGGATGATCACGAACAGCCCGTACCGCTCTGCGATGTGGTGTGGGTGCCAGTTGGTCGCCGGATGCCGCCACTCGGCCCACAGCGGTACGCAGAGCTCGAGCACCACCAACGCGATGAAGTAGGGCAGGGCCAGGTCGGCGAAGACGAGAGCCAGTGCCCAACCCACCTGGGTCGCGACGATGCCAACGGCGTACCGGAGTGCTGTTCGTCGTCTGACGGGATCCTCGTACGCCGCGCGCAGCCACTGCAGGACGAGGCCGGCTCGCATGATCAAGTAGCCGATCAGCACGGTGCGGTAGTCGCCTGTGGCCGCAGCGGCGGGCACTCCGGCCGCCAGCACCAGCACTCCGGCCATCTGCACCATCGTGAGCAGCCGGTACGGCAGATCGTCGGTGTCGTAGGACGACGCGAACCAGGTGAAGTTCATCCAGGCCCACCAGATCGCGAAGAACACCTGAAGGAAACCGAGCACCTCGGCGTGGCCCGCGGCGATGCTGTGGGCGAGCTCTGCGGTGACTGCGGCGACCGCCACCACGAAGGTGAGGTCGAACAGCAGCTCCAGCGGGCTCGACGCCCGGTGCGGCTCGTCGATCGGACGCGCACGCATCGGGATCCGGAAGCGAGTGGTCGGCATGACAGTGAAGACAGCCCAGCCGGCATCGGTGTGACGGCGGCTGTCACAACTCGGCGTACTGGCCTGTCTTTGCTCGTGAGTGGCGCCAGTCGGGCGCCTGTCTGACAGGAGGCTGGTTGTGAAGATCGTCGTGATCGGGGGCACCGGGCTGATCGGATCGAAGGTCATACGGCGGCTGGAGGCGCACGGCCACGAAGGAGTCGCGGCGGCGCCCAATACCGGCGTGAACGCGCTGACCGGTGAGGGCCTGGACGAGGTGATGACCGGGGCGGACGCCGTCATCGACCTGTCGAACTCGCCGTCGTTCGAGGACCAGGCGGCCCTGGACTTCTTCCGCACGGGCACCACCAACCTGCTCGCTGCCGAGCAGAAGGCCGGCGTCGTGCACCACGTCGCGCTGTCCATCGTCGGCAGCGAGCGGTCGCCGCAGATCGGCTACTTCCGCGCCAAGATCGCCCAGGAGGAGCTGATCAAGGCCTCCGGTGTCCCGTTCTCGCTGATCCACGCGACCCAGTTCTTCGAGTTCGTGAAGGCGATCGCCGACACCTCCGTGGTCGACGGCGTGGTCCGGATCCAGCCGGTGAACTTCCAGCCGATCGCCGGTGACGACGTCGCCGATCAGGTCGCCAAGGTCGCCGTGGGTGAGCCGCTGAACAGCCGGGTCGACATCGCCGGCCCGGACAAGGAGCGGATGGACGAGTTCTTCCGCAAGGCCCTGGCCGAGCTGAACGACCCCCGTGAGGTCGTGACCGACCCGGAGGCGACGTACTACGGCGCTGTGGTCAGCGAGGACGCACTGGTCCCGGTGGGCCCGGCCACGCTCGGCCGCATCCACTACGCCGACTGGGAGAAGAAATGACCGGCGACAACTTCCTGCACGAGCTAGAGGCCGAGACCGCGACGGAACTCGGCGCGCTGCAGGCCGCCGTACCGGACGCTGAGCTGCCGGTCGAGCAGTGGCTCGTCGACCCTGCTGAAGAGGCCATGGAGCAGGCCAGCCTGCAGAGCCTCCTCGCCGCGACGAAGGCTCTGGAAGAACCAGGGAACTGAACAGGACCGGCGCCGGGTGCGTGGCCGCGCACCCGGAGCCCTGCTCTAACTGCGTGGGAGCTTGTCCGGGTTCATCTGGACGTTGATCTGGTAGATGCCGTCGGCGGACGAGCTGAGCGTCAGGATGGTGCTGACGCGGCCGTCGACAGTCAGCGCTGCGGCCGGTGCGCCGTTCATCTGCGTCCAGACGACCTCCACGCCGTCCCAGAACCGGTCGTGGAAGGCGCGGAAGAACTTCGCCACCCGCTCCGAGCCGACCACCGGGTACTTCGACGCGCGCGCCTTGCCGTTCCCGTCGGACACGCTGGTCACGTCGGCCGCGAACAGTCCTTCGAGCTCCAGCAGGTCACCGGACTTGGCGGCCTGTACGAACGCCGTCAGCAGCCGCTGCTGCTCAGCCGCGTCCACCTCTACCCGCCGCTCGCCGTCCACGTGCTTGCGAGCACGGCTGACCAGCTGCCGCACCGCAGGCTCTTTCAGCTGCAGGATGTCCGCGATCTGGCTGTACGGGTAGTCGAACGCTTCCCGCAGCACGTACGCCGCCCGCTCGTTGGGGGAGAGGCGCTCCATCAGCAGCAGTACGGCGAACGCGAGCGCCTCACCGCGTTCCGCACCCAGGTACGGGTCCGCACTGGTGTCCACCGGCTCCGGCAACCACGGTCCGATGTACGACTCCCGACGTACCCGGGCGGACTGGGTCGCGTTGATCGCCAGCCGGGTCGTGGCGGTGGCCAGGTAGGCCGCCGGGTTGAGCACGACACTGCGGTCGGCGGTCTGCCAGCGCAGCCACACGTCCTGCACGATGTCCTCGGCCTCGCTGGCGCTGCCGAGCATCCGGTAGGCGATGCCGAACAGCCTCGGCCGCACCTCCCCGAAGACCGCGGCTGCCTGCTCGAGGTCGTCGCTCACAGTCGTCATCATCCTCCCTCGTCGTACCGTCACAAGCTTCGACCATCGGGACACGCCGAATGTGACATCTCGGCGCCGTGGCGTAGCCCACGTCCGGCTCTCCACCGTGCGGATGACCCCGGTGATCACCCTGGCGGCCGACGTTCGGCGGGGTCCGTAGTCGATAACTTTGGGTAGCGGCCGGGCGTACGTCCGGCCGAGGGGGTCAAGGTGACAGGAGCGGTGACGGATGCTGAGGGTGGCTGGGCTCACTCGGCGGTTCGGTGAACAGCTCGCGCTGGACGACGTGACGTTCGACGTCGTCCCAGGGCGGATGACCGGGTTCGTCGGGGCCAACGGTGCCGGCAAGACGACGACGATGCGGATCATCCTCGGCGTTCTGGCGGCCAGTGCCGGCGAGGTGCGCTGGCAGGGCGAACTGCTGACGCAGAAGCTTCGGCAGGACTTCGGCTACATGCCGGAGGAGCGTGGGCTGTATCCGAAGATGAAGATCCGCGACCAGCTGATCTTCTTCGGCCGCCTGCACGGGATGACGCCGAACCGCGCCGCGGAGCGGACCGACAAGCTGCTCGGCCGCCTCGGGCTGGGCGAGCGCGCGACCGACGTATTGGAGACGCTGTCGCTGGGCAACCAGCAGCGGGTGCAGATCGCGGTGGCACTGATCCACGAGCCGATCGCGCTGGTGCTGGACGAGCCGTTCAGCGGTCTCGACCCGCTGGCGGTCGACGCGATGGTGGACCTGTTGCGCGAGGAGGTCACGCCGGAGGTTCCGGTGCTGTTCTCCAGCCACCAGCTCGACCTGGTCGAGCGGCTGTGCGACGACCTGGTGGTGCTGTCCCGGGGCAAGGTCGTTGCCGCGGGCCCTGTTTCCGAGCTCGCCGCGAGCCAGAACCCGACGTACCGGCTGGTTGTCGAGGGTGACGCCGGCTGGCTGCGGGATCTGCCCGGTCTGCGTGTGCGGGACGTGGCCGGCGGTACGGCGCTCTTCGACGCCGAGGACTCGGGTGTCGCACAACAGATTCTTCAGCAGGCGATGAGCCGTGGACAGGTCCTGGAGTTCGGGCCGGAGCGGGTGGCTTTGAGTGACGTCTTCCGGGAGGCGACCCGATGAACGACCGGACACTGGATCGGCCGTGGCTGTTGATCGCCGAGCGTGAGATCACCACCAAGCTGCGGGACAAGACCTTCATCGGCTCCACCCTGGTGATGCTGGCCATCGTTCTGGCCGCGGTGTTCCTGCCCGCGATCTTCGGCGGGAGTGGTGGCGCGGACAAGATCGCCGTGATCGACGACGGCGGGGCGGCCGTCGTACAGCGGGCTTCGGAGACCGCGGGCGGCAACGCGTACGAGCCGCTGCGGGTCGCGGATCAGGCGGCCGCGGAGCAGGCGGTCACGAAGACCGACGCCACCGTCGCGTTGCTGCCGGGACCTGATGGGTACGTCGTCGTCGGCAAGGAGAAGGTGGACTCCGGGGTCGGGAGCGCGCTGCGGGAGGCCGCGGCCGCGGTCGGGATGGAGAAGAACGCGTCCGCGGTCAAGCTGACGCCGGAGGAGTTGCGGGCCGGCACCCGAGTGACCGAGAAGATCCTGGAACCGGGTCCGCTGCCGGGGTATGTGTCGGAGTTCGTGAACCTCGGCCTCGCGCTGGTGTTCTACATGACCGCGCTCGGGTTCGGGATGATGATCGCGCAGAGCGTCGTCCAGGAGAAGGAGAGCCGGGTCGTCGAGATCCTGGCCGCCTCGGTACCGATCCGGTCGCTGCTGTGGGGCAAGGTGCTGGGCAACACGGTGCTGGCGCTGAGTCAGATCCTGGTGATCGCGATCGCCTCGCTGGTCGGGCTGACGGCAACCGACCGGCTGGACATCTTGTCGGTCGTGGCACCGGTGGCCGGATGGTTCGTGGTGTTCTTCGTCCTCGGGTTCGTCGCGCTGGCGGGATTGTGGGCGGTCGCGGGATCACTGGCAACGCGGCAGGAGGACCTCGGGTCGACCACGCTGCCGGGGCAGATGATCCTGATGATCCCGTTCTTCTTCTCGGTGTTCGCCGGTTCGGAGGCGAAGACGATCGCGTCGTTCGTGCCGATCGCGTCCTCGATGTCGATGCCCGGGCGGATGCTGACCGAGGACGTGCCGCTGTGGCAGCCGCTCGCGGCGATCGCGATCCTGCTCCTGAGCACGGTGCTGATCATCCGGGTCGGAGCGCGGCTGTACGAGCGCACGCTGCTGCAGACCGGCCGCCGGCTCGGTTATCGCGAGGCGCTGTCGCTCAAGGCCGGGTGACCTATCGTCACGACCCGGGCAAACGTTACAAGGTTCGCCCGGGCTGTGATGAAACCGCAATCTTGGGTGCCTGTGTGCTGTGTGTCGACTTGGACTACGGTCTCAACGCATGAACGTGGAGCTGCGCCATCTCCGGGTTGTCGTCCTGGTTGCCGAAGCGGGGTCCGTCGGACGGGCCGCGCGCTGGCTCAAGGTCAGTCAGCCCAGCCTTACCGCGCAGCTGAAGCGGATCGAGGCCGCCTTCGGCGGTGAGCTGTTCGAACGCTCCCGGACCGGCGTCACGCCGACCGCACTAGGCCGGTACGCCGTCGACCGGGCCCGCGCGATTCTCGTCGACGTCGACCATCTCTCGGCGACCGTGTCCGCGATGACGGCGGTCGAGTCGAGCGCCGTACGGCTGGGTGGTTTCCCGACCGCACCGATGTCGGGGGTCGCTCAGCGGCTGCGGGACCACGGCCAGATCGAGCAGGTCAGCATCGAGGTCGAGTGGTCGACGAGCGTGCTGCTTCAGCAGTTGGAGAGCGGGCGACTCGATTTCGCCTTGCTGCGTGAGTTCCCCGGCTTCGAGCTGCGGCTTCCGACGGGGGTCGAGGCGTGCACGGTGGTCGAGTCGGAATCCGCGTACGTGGTGATGTCCGCCGAGCATCCGTTGGCGCTGGTCGGTTGCGACGAGGTCGACCTGGCTGCCCTGTCCGGCGAAGAGTGGATCGGTGAGCCGCCCGACGACAGTGGCTTCCACGTGCTCTTCCGCGCCGCGTGTGAGCAGGCCGGCTTCCAGCCGAAGGTCGAGCACCACTCGGTCGACACCTCGGTCCTGATGGGCTTCGTCACCAGCGGTCAAGGCGTCGCGCTCGTCTCACCGACGTCGTACCGGATGTTGTCCCAGGACGTCATCACGCGACCGCTGAGCGGCGACCCCATTCACCGGCGTCTGTTGCTGGCGTGGAGTTCTGACTCACCGCGCGCACAGATGGCCTCTGACGTGCTGTCCATGGCGACGGCCGCGTACGACGAGGCGCTCGCCCAACACGCCCGTCGCGACCAGCCGCACCATCACATGCATGTGGCGTGAGCCGTAAAGGCCTCACGCCACATGATGTTGCTGCTCAGGCTCCGGCGGGTCGAATCCCCGGGGTGTTGAAGGGCCCCTCGAACGCGCTCACGTGGAACTCGCCAGTGTCCTCGGGATCTTCCATCCGCTCCCGGTACTGCTGACCCACCCGCTCGGTCCCGCCGACTGGCTCAGCAAACGCCTCAGCTGCCTGCCACCCGCCGCCGTCCGCCATCCGCTCAGCCGCCTTAGGCTTCTCCGGCTCAGCGGCTGGGGCGGTCGGATAGACAGCAGTCTCGTCACCGCTAGCCGAGCCGCCACCCGTCGGAGGATCAAACCGTTCATCGTCAGAATCCTCAGCCGGCGCACTGGCCTCAGGTGCAGGAGCGGGCGGAGCACTAGCCACCGGCGCACCAGGTGCGGGCGCAGCGGGAGTGGCAGCCGCGGGCGCAGGCTCAGGTGTTGCCGGGGGTTCCGGTGTTGCAGCGGGCTCGGCCGCAGCGGTCTGGTCGGCCGCAGGCCCGCTAGCTACCGGCGCATCAGCCGCCTCTGCACCAGCCTCGGGTGCCGTGTAGGCGGGCGGGGGAGTGCTGGCTACTGGAGCCGCCGCCACTGGCGTACCCGCCTCGGTTTCGGTCGGCGTCTCGGCGACCTCGCGGGTCTCTTGGTCGGCCGGTGCGGGCTCAGCCGCCGCGGTCTGGTCGACCGCATCGGCAGGTGCCGCCGTACCGGCTTGGGCGACCTCGCGGGGTTCTTGGTCGGCTGCGGCTTGTGTGGTCTCGTCGTGGTCCGCGGCGATGACCGTCACCTCGTCGGAATCCGACGCCGGCGCTGGTGCGACTACGGTTTCGTCGCGGTCGGAGGGGGCCAGGACCGTCTCGTCGTTGCCGTCGGCAACATCATCCGCGAACGGGGAGAAGGCGGCGGTCTGCTCGGGCGCGGACTCGGCGACCGGGAACTGCGCGGTCTGCTCATCCGCCTGATTGCGCGGGCGTTCCGGCTCCTCGTCGAACAGGTCGTCGTACCGGCTCGAAGGCTCGTACGACGGTGCCGCGTACGACTCGGCCGGGTAGGTGCTCGGGGCAACGGGATAGACCGCCGCGGCGGCTGCCTCCTGCTGCGCCTGCGCGGCTTCCTGCTCACGCTGCAGCCGCTCGGCCTCGACCCGCGCACGGCGACGACGCTGCACGCTCCGGACGATCAGCTGGATCGAGTACACCAGCGAGATCACAGTCAGGATCGGTACGACGCCGTTCAGCGTGTACTGGCGCGTCCCGTCGACCATGCCGTTCGTCACGCCCGGCACGTCGTCGAGGAAGTTCGTGGTGCGGTTCGGGATCCACAGCCAGCAATACACGAGCGTGCCGAAGGCAAGGAACGCACCGATCGCGGCCGCGCCGGAGAAGTACGACACGATCGCCCAGAAGACGAGCGCGCCTACACCGTAGGCAAGCGCCATCTCCTTGGTGTTCAGCTGAATACCGCCCGGCGCACCGAGCACCCCGAACACCGCCGGCCCGGCCAGTGCGACTGCCACCCCGAGCAAGAAGCCAAGAAATTTGGACACCCCTCCACCGTAGCGACGTTTGACCGTTACGCCTGGCAGACACTTCGCAACCACCTCAAGGGTGACTACTTTCAGTGCGCAACTCCCGTCGTACCTGAGCGATCCGATTGACAATCGATAGATTGCCAGCGATTCTCGATACATGCTGAGTGAGAATCGAGCGGTCGCCGCGCTCCGGGTCTTCCTGGTCGTGCTGTTCGCGATCCTGGTCGTGTTCCAGACCCTGTCCCTGCCCGGCCAGTTCCGCCATCAAGCCGAGGTGAATCCGGCCGACGCGGACCTCCGCTGGCCGGCCACCTTCGTTGCAGGCTTCGTGGTGCTCTGCATCCAGGTCGTCGTCGTATCGACCTGGATGCTGCTCACGATGGTCAAGCGCGACCGGATCTTCACCCCGGCAGCCACCTTCTGGGTGAACCTGATCATCGGCGCGATCGGCGGCGTCTGGCTCGTGGTCGGCGTCATCTTCCTGTACGTCGGAATCCACGCCGACGACCCTGGTCTGCCGATGGTGCTGCTCCTGCTGGAGGTCGTGATCACCGTGCTCGGGCTGCTGATGGTGGTGATGCGCGCCCTGCTCCAGCGCGCGACCACCCTCCGTACCGACATGGAAGCGGTGATCTGATGCCGATCGTCGTCCGGATCGACGTCGAGCTGGCCCGCCGCAAACTCAGCGTCGGCGAGTTCGCCGAACGTGTCGGCCTCACCCCGGCCAACGTCGCCGTACTGAAGAACGGCCGCGCCAAAGCGGTCCGCTTCAGCACCCTCGAAGCCATGTGCCGCGTCCTCGAATGCCAGCCGGGCGACCTCCTCGAGTGGATCGACGAAGACCCCGCCTGACGTCATCGGCGGTAGTGCTCGCTTTGTGGATGGTCGCTGCCAGCCTGTGGCACCAAGGATCCACAAAGGCGGGGTGGGCTGCCGAGGATCCGTCGGATGTTGAGGTTCAGGCCGACGGTGGGCTAGACGGTGAGGCCGTAGGTGATGCCGGCGGCCGGCTGCTCGGGGTGAGCGATGTCGGGGGTGCGGTCGTAGGCGTCCCAGGCGAGGAAGTGGTGGAGGTGACGGCGGACCGAGTCGAGGACCTCGGTGACCGGTACGTCGCGACCGAGTTCCTTGGAGAGCGTGGTGACGTCGGCGTCGGAGATCCCGCAGGGAACGATCCGGTCGAACCACGTGAGGTCGTTGTCGCAGTTCAGCGCGAACCCGTGCATGGTGACGCCGTGCGAGACCCGGATCCCGATCGCGGCGATCTTCCGCTCGCGACCGCGCTCGTCAGCGGCGACCCAGACTCCGCTGCGGCCCTTGACCCGGCCGGTCGTGACACCGAGCTCGGCACAGACCGCGATCAAGGCTTCCTCGAGGCGCCGGACGTAGTCGACGACGTACACATGCGAGGCCAGCTTGACGATCGGGTACCCGACGAGCTGGCCGGGGCCGTGCCAGGTGATCTTGCCGCCGCGGTCGACGTCCACCACTGGCGTCCCGTCGACGGGGCGTTCATGGGCTTCGGTCCGCTTGCCGGCGGTGTAGACGGGTGGGTGCTCGAGCAGGATGACGGTACCCGGATCGGTGCCCTCGACGACCTCCGCGTGCAAGCGCCGCTGCTCCGCCCACGCGCTCTGGTAATCCACTGCCTCGGCGCCGAACCCAGCCTCCACGTACCTGATACCCGTCACGTCAACGAGTGTAGGCCGGGAGCCTGTGGATAACTTCCGCGGGGCTGGCGGCGATCGGTGCATCCTCTTGGCATGGCACTCGAAGACCTCGCCGGCTACAGCCTGCGCCGGAGGCTCGGGTCCGGATCGGCCGGAACGCTCTGGCAGGTCCGCGACCTCGCCACCGGCCGCCATGCCGTGCTCAAACGCATCCCCGTCACAGCGATCCAGCGAGAGGAGCAGTTCCGCGACGAGCTGATGGTCCTGCAACGCATCCACCATCCGCACGTCGCCCGCGTCCTGGAGGTGCGCGAGACCGCTTCCGAGTGGCTCATCTTCAGTCAGTACGTCGTTGCCCTCAGCCTCACAAAGGTGCTGAGCCGCCGGGGGAGTCTGTCACCTGGTGAGCTCGTCACCCTGCTGAGCCCACTCGCCGACGCCCTCCACTACCTGCACCGCTGCGGCCTGATCCACGGCCACGTGACGCCCCCGAATGTGCTGATCGATGTCGAAGGCCGCCCGATCCTGACCGACGCAGCCCTGCACTCGCTGAACATCCGCCCGCTCACCGACCCACCATCCGAACCCCCGTCACCCGCCAACGACCGCCAAGCCCTCGCCGCCCTCGCCCTGCATGCCGGCGGTCCCGCGACTCTGTTCACTCCCGCTCTCTTCACCGAAACCCCGTCCCACCACCTGGCCGCCCACCTCCTCACGCTCACCACCCCGGAACCGATCCTCGTCGGCGACGACGACGACCTAACGCCAGACCTCCACCCGAGCGCCCTGCCACCCTCCGACGACGACCCCATCGAAACCTCACGTGGGCCGCTCGCCCCGCCGCCTTCCGAGCCGCCCACCCGACCTGCCCTGCAGCAACCGACCACTCCCGAGCTCCCAGCACCCAAACCGCTGCCGAGTCGACCCAAACGCCCCCGCCTGCCCAAGCTCATTCGCCGTACGCCGGAGCCCGCCGCCAACCCGCTGTCCCGGCTCGCCCCCACGTCCCTCACGAAGACCCACGTCGTCCTGCCCACCAGAACCCACATCATCGGCACCACCCACATCGAGCCCGCGATCAGTTGGTCCACGCCCCGGCCGACCCCAGACGCACCTCCAGCTGCCCCCGAGCCGACCCCGCCTAGCCCGCACGCGCCCATCGCCGACCGACGAGACCCACAAGCGTCACCCTTCGCTCTCGGCGCGAGGCCAGCCCGGTCGGCTGAGTCAGCGCCACCCCGCACCCTCACCCGTCGCTGCCCCTGGCGCCGACGCCACACCTGGTGGGGACGCCTCCGCACCGCGTGGAGTACCTCGAACCGCGAGGCGAGCGGTTCGCCGGTCGGCAGGTTCCGTGGGTTGCTCGCCAAACCCACCTTCGGTGTCGCGGGCGCTGTAGGGCTCGGGCTTGCGGTGCTGCTGGTGCTAGCGCTCGCAGCCCGATTGGTACTGGACCCTTCCGACACAGCCATCGCAGCATCCGAGCAGCCCTCCACAACACCGAGCACCGCACATCCCACCAACTCAACAGGTTCAGCCAGTTCACAGCCAACAACCCCAGCCAGCCCGCCAACCCCAACATCGACAGGAACCCCGACGACCTCCGGCCCAAGCCGGACGCACACTCCCGGCCCTGAGCGAAGCGTCGCCGAGTGGCTGAGAACCTTGCGGGCGCTGGATCTTCAACGTGCACAGGCGTTCCGGACGCTGGACGTCGCTCTCCTCGACAACATCTACATCCCTGGCAGCACACCCTGGCGCTCGGACCGCGCGCTCCTCGCCGACTACCGCAGCAAGGGCGTCCGCATCCACGGCCTCCAGCTGGAGATCGACAAGACCACCATCACCCGCCAAACCCCCACCACAGTCATCCTCCGCGCCACTGACCACCTAGCCGCCGGCCAAGCAGTCGACAAAACCGGCGCCACCACGCCCCTCCCACCCGGCACCCCCACCACCCACCTCATCACCCTCACCACCACACCAACCCCCACCGACCGTCAACGAGCGCAGGGCCAACCACCCGCCTGGCGCATCGCCGCCATCACCCCGCCCTGACCCAGCCGGCCATGGCCTAGTCGGCGAAGGCGGCACGCACGGCTTCGGGCGCGGTGGGGTAGGTGAAGGTGAAGCCCGCGGACTCGAGGCGGGTGGGCAAGGTGCGGTTGCTGCCCAGGAGTTCCCAGGCGAACTCGCCGAGGGCCAGCCGCATGACAGCCGCGGGGACGGGAACCAGTGCAGGCCGGTGCATCGCGGCACCGATCGCGTGCGCGACCTCGGCGTTGGTGGCGGGGGTCGGGATGGTGACGTTGACCGGGCCGGCCAGGGTGTCGTGGTCGGCGACGAAACGGGCTGTGCGGAGCCAGTCGGTCAGCGAGACCACGGGGAAGTACTGCTTGCCGGAGCCGAAGCGACCGCCGACGCCGAAGCGGAACGGCAGGGTCAGCAACTGGAACGCCGGAGCCTTGCGGGCGAGGACGACGCCGGTGCGCAGTGACGCGACCCGGCAGCCGGCGGCGCGGGCCGGTTCCAGGGCGCCTTCCCAGACGCGGACGACGTCGGCGAGGAAGCCGTCGCCGAGGGGAGAGTCTTCGGTGAGGATCTCGTCGCCGCAGTCGAGGCCGTAGCCGCCGACACCGCTCTGGGTGATCAGGGTGGGGCGTTTCTCCAACTGGGCGGCGGCGTTCGCCAGGGTGGCGGTGGTCGTCACGCGGCTCTCGCGGAGGGTCTTCCGGTACGTCGGAGTCCACGGCCGGCCGATGTTCGCACCGGCCAGGTTGATCAGGACGTCGGCGTCGCTGATGCCCGCGAGGTCCAGCTCACCACGGGCCGGGTCCCATTGCAGTTCGCCGGGAGCGGACGGCGTACGGCGGACCAGGCGGACGACGTCCTGGCCGTCGGCGGCGAGGTCGCGGGCAAGGGATCGGCCGAGGAAGCCGGAAGCACCGGCGAGCACGTACTTCATGCGGTTCGCTCCTTGCTAGAGATGAGACCGGCGCCGGTCCGTCGGAACGGAACCGGCGCCGGGTCGCGCAGTACTCAGAGGGATCAGACGTCGAACTGGGCCTCTTCGAGCCGCTGCTTGACCGCCGTCAGGTAGCGGGCCGCGTCGGCGCCGTCGACCAGGCGGTGGTCGTAGGTCAGGGCCAGGAAGACCATCTGGCGGATCGCGATGGTCTCGCCGAGCTCCGGGTGGGTGATGACGACCGGGCGCTTCACGACGGCGCCGGTCCCGAGCATGCCGACCTGCGGCTGGTTCAGGATCGGGGTGTCGAACAGGGCGCCCCGGCTGCCGGTGTTGGTGATGGTGAACGTGCCGCCCGCCATCTCGTCCGGCGTCACCTTGTTGTTGCGGGTGCGGTCGGCGAGGTCGGCGATCTTCTTCGCCAGGCCGGCGATGTTCAGGTCACCGGCGTTGTGGACGACCGGGACCATCAGGCCGCGCTCGACGTCGACCGCGATGCCCAGGTGCTCGGCAGCGTGGTAGGTGATCTCGCCCTTCTCCTCGTCGATCGACGCGTTCAGCTTCGGGTACTGCTTGAGCGCGTCGATGGCGGCGAGGGCGAAGAACGGCAGGAAGCTGAGCTTGGTGCCCTCGCGGGCCTCGAACTCGGCCTTCTTCGCGTTGCGGAGCTTGGCGATCTCGGTGACGTCGACCTCGACGACCGTGGTCAGCTGGGCCGAGACCTTGAGGCTGTTGACCATGTGGGCCGCGATCGCCTTGCGGATCCGGCTCATCTTCTCGGTCGTACCGCGCAGCGGGCTGATCGTCGCGGCCTTCGCGGCGGGAGCGGCGGCTGCTGCCGGCGCGGCGGCCGGTGCTGCGGCGGCCGCGGCCTTCTGGGCCTCGGCGGCGGTGATGACGTCCTGCTTGCGGATCCGGCCGCCGACGCCGGTGCCCTGGACCGCGTTGAGGTCGACCTGGTGCTCAGCCGCCAGCTTGCGGACGAGCGGGGTGACGTAGTTCGGGCCCTCGCTGGAGCTTCCGTTCGACGACGCGGCGGGCGCGGCAGCCGGAGCGGGAGCCTGTACGGCGGGTGCCTGGGCGGCCGGGGCCTGAGCCGGCGGAGCCGCCTGCGGGGCCGGCGCCTGTGCCGGGGGAGCTGCGGCGGGAGCGGGAGCAGCGGTTGGGGCCTGTGCTGCCGGAGCCGGAGCCGGAGCCGGAGCCGGAGTCGGTGCTGGTGCGGCGGCCGGTGCCGGAGCAGCAGCCGGAGCTGGGGTCTCGGCGGGTGCCGGGGTCTCCGCCTTCGGAGCCGGGGCGGGGGCTGCATCGCCGGAACCCACGATGGCGAGCTCGGCGCCGACCTCGACGGTCTCGTCCTCGGCGACCTTGATCTCCAGGAGCTTGCCGGCGACCGGCGACGGGATCTCGGTGTCGACCTTGTCGGTGGAGACCTCGAGCAGCGGCTCGTCGACGGCTACGTCGTCGCCGACCTGCTTGAGCCAGCGGGTGACGGTGCCCTCGGTCACGCTCTCACCCAGTGCGGGGAGGGTGACGGAGGTGCCCGAGTTGGAGGAAGAGGCAGCCTGAGGAGCAGGGGCTGGGGTTTCGGCGGGGGCCGGGGCAGCCTCGGCGGGCGCGGCCTGCTCGGCCGGTGCCTCGGCGGCGGGGGCGGCCTGGGCGGCCGGAGCCGACTCGGCGGGAGCGGCGGCCTGCTCGGCCGGTGCCTCGGCGGGAGCGTCGGCGGAGCCGGTGGACTCGCCGGCATCACCGATGACGGCCAGTTCGGCGCCGACCTCGACGGTCTCGTCCTCGGCGGCCTTGATCTCGAGGAGGGTGCCCGCGACGGGCGACGGGATCTCGGTGTCGACCTTGTCGGTCGAGACCTCCAGCAGGGGCTCGTCGACGGCAACCGTGTCACCGACCTGCTTGAGCCAGCGGGTGACGGTTCCTTCGGTGACGCTCTCCCCGAGGGCCGGCAGGGATACAGAGGTCGGCATGACGGTCGTTGCTCCTTCGTCTGATCGGTCGAGTGTCAGCCTACGGTGCCGCTGGCGCGGGCGGGACGCGGGTCACGCGAACCCGGGCTACCCGTCAGTCACAAACTTACTCGGGCACGCCAGCGGCTCCGGCAGGGTTCAGTCGTGGAAGTGCAGGGGCTTCCCGGCGAGCGCCATGTGGGCCTCGCCGAGAGCCTCGTTCTGGGTGGGGTGCGCGTGTACGAGCGGGGCGACGTCGGCCGGGTAGGCCTCCCAGTTGTAGACCAGCTGGGCTTCGCCGATGAGTTCGCCGACCCGCGAGCCGACCATGTGCAGGCCGACCACGGCGCCGTCCTTGGCGCGGACCAGCTTCACGAAGCCCGACGTCTTGAGGATCTGGCTCTTGCCGTTGCCGCCGAGGTTGTAGTTGAGGATCTCGACCTCGCCGTACTTCGCGCGGGCCTGCTCCTCGGTGAGTCCGACCGAGGCGACCTCGGGTTCGGAGTACGTGACCCGCGGGATGCCCGCCTCGTCGATCGGCGTCGGTTTGAGTCCGGCCAGGTGCTCGGCGACGAAGATGCCCTGCTGGAACCCGCGGTGCGCGAGCTGCAGCCCGGGCACGATGTCGCCGACGGCGTAGACGCCCGGCACGCTGGTCTGCAGGTTCGCGTCGACGGTGACGAAGCCACGGTCGAGCGCGACGCCGACCTCGTCGTACCCGAGGCCTTCGGTGTTCGGGCCGCGGCCGACGGCGACGAGCAGCACCTCGGCCTCGATCACCTCGCCACCGGCGACGGTGACGCGGACGCCGTTGTCGTGCGTGTCGACCGACTCGAACGGCGTACCGGTCTTGAAGGTGATCTTGCGCTTGCGGAAGGCGCGTTCCAGCGTCTTGCTGCAGTCGGCGTCCTCGGACGGGACGAGCCGGGGGAGCGCCTCGATGATCGTCACCTTGGTACCGAACGAGGTCCAGGCGCTGGCGAACTCGACGCCGATCACGCCGCCGCCGAGGATGACCGCGGACTCCGGCACCCGGTCCATGGTCAGCGCGTGCTCGCTCGCGATCACGCGGTTGCCGTCGATCGTCAGCCCGGGCAGCGATCGCGAGTAGGAGCCGGACGCGATGATGACGTTCTTGCCCGTGTACGTCGTTCCGTTGACCGCGACCGTGGTCGGCGACGTCAGCCGCCCCTCGCCCTCGATCACGGTGATCCCGCGGGCCTTCAACTGGCCCTGCAGGCCCTTGAACAGCCGGTCGACGACGCCGTCCTTGTACTTGTTCACGCCGCCCATGTCGATGCCCTCGAGCGTCGTCCGGACGCCGAACTGCTCACCCTCGCGGGCGGAGTCGGCGACCTCGGCGGCGTGCAGCAGGGCCTTGGTGGGGATACAACCGCGGTGCAGGCAGGTGCCGCCGACCTTGTCCTTCTCGACCAGGGCGACGGATTTCCCCAGCGTCGCGGCGCGCAGGGCCGCGGCGTACCCGCCGCTGCCGCCGCCGAGAATCACCAGGTCGTACGTCGTACCGCTGTCTGCCGGGTTCGTCACAGGTTCCTCCGTGGGCGTGTGGTCGGCGGGCCGGCTCCGGATCGCGGTTCCGGACCCGGCGTCATCTTCGCACGTCGCGAAATTGCCGCTTTTGGCAGAAACCGTTACCGGGGTTTTCTGCGGATGAGTTGCGGTGATGGGGGAGACTTGCTCCATGAAGTGGTTCGGTAGCCGGCAGAAGGCCGGCACGATGCGCAGGTCGGACACGCCCGACCAGGCGCACCTGCGGGAGTTCGCCCTGACTCGCCAGGGAGTGGAGGGTTTCGTCGAGCCACGCACTGCCGTGACGGAGTACACGATGGTTCTGGTCGCGGTCGACGGCGAGTGGACCCGCCGTCGCGTGCCGTCGGTCCAGTGGGCACACAACTTCGCCAACAAGCTGGGCATCCCGTCGTACGACGCCGCCGTGGTCGGTTACCCACCGCGGATGCGCGAGTACAACGCCCGGATGAAGAAGCAGGGCCTGATCTAAAGCCGGCGTGGTCTAAAGAAGGGGAACACGCTCACGCACCCCGGCAACGACGCCGGAGTCCACGACCGCGTGCAAGATGCCGGGTGTGTGGTCGAGACGGACCGCAGTGTGGCCCAGGGGAGTGGTCAGGCTACTGCGGCCGATGCCGAGTGGGTCCGTGCCCTGCGGTGCCGTGTAGGCCTGGTCACACGCCAGCAGCCACGCCTGCGCGTCCGCGGCCCGCGCCCGGGTCAGCAGGTCCCACTGCTCTTCCTTGCCCGGTCCAGCTCCCCAAGACGCCGGTACGACGATCAGCTCGGCACCGAGTCGACCCAGCGCACTGAACTGATCAGCGAACCGCAGGTCGTAGCAGGTGGCCAGTCCGATCGTCACGTCCCGGTAGGTGAAGCTCACAAGCTCGTTGCCTGGAGCAACCGTGTCCGACTCGCGCGACCCGAACGCGTCGTACAGGTGGATCTTTCGGTACGACGCCTCCACGCCCGGCCCGGTCGCGAGCAGCGTGTTGTGCACCCGTCCATCCGACGACGGCTCGAAGAGTCCGGCGACCACGACGATCCCGAGGTCGGCCGCTACCTTGCGCAGTCCGGTCGCGAACGGTCCGTCCAGCGGCTCGGCGACACTGAGCAGGTCGGTGCCGAAGCAGGCCAGCGTGGCCTCGGGCAGGGCGACGAGTTCGGCTCCGCCGTCGGCTGCTCGCCGGACGGCCTCTGTTGCGGCCGCCAGGTTGGACACCGGGTCGGGGCCGGTGGTGAGCTGGGCCGCAGCCACGCGTAGATCTGTCATCAGGACCTCCGTGCCTGTATACATTGAGTATGCAATTGAGTGGGGATTCCGGCCGGGACCGTGCGTACCAGTACCTGCGCGGCACTGTGCTCAGCGATCCGGCGGTGTCGGGGACGTTCATCAACGAGCAGGCGGTCGCGACCGAGGTCGGCATCTCGCGGACCCCGGTCCGCGAGGCGCTGCTGATGCTGGCCGCCGAGGACCTGGTGCAGCTCGTCCCGCATCGCGGGGCGTTCGTCGCGCCGGTTCCGGGGCGCGAGATCGCCGAGATGATGCAGGCCCGCGGCGTGATCGAGACCTGGGCCGCGACCACGTCGCTCGCGGCCGGTAATGCGCCGGTGGCCGCCATGGCCGCCGTACTGGAGCAACAGCGCGCGATCGTCGAGCGTGGTGATGCGAAGGAGTTCATCGAGCTGGACAGTCAGTTCCACGCGCTGCTCGTCGCAGCGGCCGGCAACTCCGTGCTCGGCCGGCTCTACGACAACCTGCGCGCCAAGCACGTGCTGCTCGGCATCGTCGCGCTGCAGCGCAGTGAGACCCGGCGGCAGGAGGTCCTGGTGGAGCACCAGGCCATTGTCGACGGTCTGGCCACCGGTGCGCCCGAGGCGGCCGAGAAGGCGATCCTCGGCCACCTGCACACGACAGCCTCCATCCTTATGCACGGCTGACTGCAAGGTCCTCGTCGTCGACCACGGCGCGGCCGAGTCGCAGGCCGACCAGCGTGATCACACAGGCCACCACGATGTACAGCGCGATCACGTAGCCGGTCCCAGCCTTGGCGAGGAAGTACGTGAAGGCCAGCGGCGCCAGTGCGCCACCGATCACCCCGGCGAACGTGTAGGCGAGTGAGCTACCGGTGTAGCGCAGCCGCGCTGTGAACTGCTCAGACACGAACGCAGCCTGCGGTCCGTACATCAGTGAGTGGAACACCAGCCCGACAACCACACCGAGCACCAGAGTCCCCAGCGACGACGCGATAGCGAAGAACGCCACGCTCCACACCGCTCCGCCGACCGCACCGATGCCGTAGATCAGCCGACGTCCGTACCGGTCGGACAGGTAGCCGGAGAACGGGATCAGCCCGACCTGACAGGCGGAGCCGATCAGTACGGCGGTCACCGCCTGGCCGCGACTCATGTCCAGCTCTTTGGTCGCATAGGTGAGCACGAACACGGCGAACATCGCGTAGAGCACGTCCGGTCCGACCCGCACCAGGATCGCGGCGATGAGCGGCCGGCGCTGCGTCCGCAGTACCTCGGTCACCGGAGCGGTCGGCCGGTCCCCACGGGCCTCCAGCTCCTTGAACACCGGAGTCTCCTCCAGCTTGGACCGAATCAGCAGGCCAAAAGCAACCAGTACGGCGGACAACAGGAAGGCGACTCGCCAGCCCCAGCTGAGGAACTGTGCCTCGGTCAGCAACCCAGCCAACAGAGCCAGTACGCCGTTTGCCAGTAGGGTCCCGAGCGGTGGGCCGACCTGGGCCGCAGATGCCCAGAACCCGCGCTGCCCAGCCTGACTGAACTCACTGCTCAGCAGGACCGCACCACCCCACTCGCCACCAACACCGACACCCTGCGCAAAACGCAGCACTACAAGCAGTGTCGGCGCCAGTGCGCCCGCTTGGGCGTGGGTCGGCAGTAGACCGATGCAGAAGGTGGCCACGCCGATCAGGAGCAGTGTGGCGACCAGCACGCGCTTGCGGCCGATCACATCACCGAGTCGCCCGAAGATGATGCCACCGAGCGGCCGGGCGATGTAGCCGACGGCGTAGGTCCCGAAGGCCTGCAGAGTGCCGGTCAGTGGCTCGCTGCCGGGAAAGAAGAGGTCGCCGAAGACGAGAGCGGCTGCGGAGCTGTAGACGGCGAAGTCGTACCACTCGAGCGAGGTGCCGGACAGGCTCGCGGCGAACGCCTTGTAGAGGCCGCGGCGCTCCGGGGCGTCAGTGGTGGGGCTGGACATCGGGTGGACCTCCTTGGGGGATTGCTCCATACTCGTTGTATACGACGTGTTCACGCAAGCTCTCGGAGCAGAAAATCGGAGGAACGCCGATCATGAGTCAGACGCTGCGCTTCGCCCTACCCACCGGCAGTGAGCGGGAGATTACCGTCCGCTACGCCCTGAATGCCGGGTACGCCGGTCGCGACACCGAACAGGTTCAGCACCACGTGGACGAGCTGGCCGAGCTCGGCGTCCCGGCGCCGTCCCGGATCCCGACCCTCTATCCGCTGTCGGCGTCCCTGGTGGGCCGGCCGGAGGTCGTCCAGGTCGCGCATGCCAAGACATCCGGTGAGGCGGAGTGGGCGCTGGTCGTCGGCGACACGCCGGAGGACCTGCTGCTGACGGTCGCGTGCGACCACACCGACCGCGCGCTCGAGGTGCACGGTGTTGCCTGGAGCAAGCAGTCGGCGCCGGACGTGCTCGGTGACGTCGCTTGGCCCCTCAAGGACATCGAGAAGGAGCTCGACCGGTTCACGCTCAAGGCGTGGGTCCGGCACGGTGACACCGAGGAGCTCATCCAGGACGGAACACTCGCGCAGCTGCTGCCCCCGTCGTACTGGATCAAGGAGCTCGGCGACCGGCTGGTGCCGGGCACGGTGCTGCTCAGCGGCACGATCCCGATGATCGCCGGTGTCGACCAGTTCGCCGACGCGTGGCGGGTCGAGATGGCCGATCCGCGGGGTGTGACCAGCCGGATCGTCTACAGCGTCGAGCAGCTCGCCGAAGCCTGGTCGTGAAAGCGGAGCGCGAGTTCTTCCCGACCGGTCAGCTGCCGTGGATGGTTGCCGACGGCATCGAGCAACGGGTGTTGAGCACCGCACCCGACGGCACCCTGACGAGGCTTGCCCGGTGGCCGGCCGGTACGACGTCCGGGGCCGAGGTGATCAGGCACGAGTACGTCGAGGAGGTGTACCTGCTCGAGGGATCGCTGACCGATCTCACCCTCGAGCAGACCTTCCACCCCGGCGACTACGCGTGCCGGCCGCCGGGGATGCCGCACGGCCCGTACACCACGGCCGACGGCTGTTTGATGCTCGAGATCCGCTACTCAGCTCGCTGAGGCAGCGAGCTCGACAAGCGTCCGTACGGCGTAACCCGTGCCGCCGTTCGGCGTGTAGCCGGAGGCGGAGCCGTCGTTGAAGGCCGGGCCGGCCACGTCGAGGTGCACCCAGTCGATGCCTTCGGCAACGAAGTCGCCGAGGAATGCGGCGGCGGCGAGCGCACCGCCCCAGGGCTCACCGGTGATGTTGGCCAGGTCGGCGACCTTCGAGTGCGACTTCAGCTTGTCCAGCATCTCGCTCGGGATCGGCAGCGGCCACATCGGCTCACCGGCCGCGACGGCGGCGTCGACGACGCGGTCCCGGGCGGTGTCGGTGTTCGCGAAGGCGCCGGCCACCTTGGTGCCCAGGGCAACGACACAGGCGCCGGTCAGCGTGGCGACGTCGACGATCAGGTCGGGCTGGTCCTCGGACGCGCGCACCAGGGCGTCCCCGAGTACGAGCCGGCCCTCCGCGTCCGTGTTCAGCACCTCGACGGTCTTGCCGCCGTACATGGTCAGGACGTCGGACGGGCGCGCGGCCGAACCGGACGGCATGTTCTCCGCCATCGCCGCGTACGTCGTCACCTGGACCGGCAGCCCGAGCTTGGCGATCGCCAGCGTGGCACCGATCACGGCGGCGGCGCCGGCCATGTCGGACTTCATGCTGATCATGCCGTTGGCCGTCTTCAGGGAGAGGCCGCCGGAGTCGAAGGTGATGCCCTTGCCGACGAACGACAGGTGCGTCACCGGCTTCTTCGGCGTGTAGGTGAGCCGGACCAGCCGCGGCGGGTTGGTGGAACCCTGGCCGACGCCGAGGATGCCGCCGTACCCGCCCTTGGCCAGGGCCTTCTCGTCGAGGACCTCGACCTTGACGCCGTAGTCCTTGCCCAGCTTCACCGCGTGCGCGGCGAACTCGACCGGGTGCAGGTCCGACGGCGGGGTGTTCACCCAGTCGCGGACGAGCCGGATCGCCTCGGCGGTGACCTCGGCGCGCTCCAGCGCGGCCTTGGCCTCCTTGGTCCGGGCCAGTTCCGTCAGCACGGTGACCGCGCCGGCCTGGTCGGCCGAGCTCTCCGACTTGTACGTCGTGAAGGAGTAGCGGCCGAGCAGCGCGCCCTCGGCCACCGCACGGACGCACTCGGCGTCCGGCGTCGGCAGGGCGAAGGCGACCGACTGGGTCAGCTTGGCGGCCCGGACCGCGGTGCCGGCGGCGGTCCGCAGGTCCTCGGTCTTCAGCGTGCCGTCGGGGGCCTCGCCGAGTCCGACGGCGATCAGCATCGCCGACTTGCCCGGCTTCGGGCCGGGCACCTTGGTCACCTCACCGGTCTTGCCGGTGGCGCCCAGTCCGGACAGCACCTCCACCAGTTGCCCGCCGTACGCGGCGTTGAGCGACTCGGTGCCGGCCGGCAGGGTGACGGCGCCGTCGAGTTTGACCACGCCGATGACCACTGTGTCGGTTTTGACACCGGCAGCATCGGACTTGCTCAGGGTGATGGTGCTCACGAAATTCTCAGTCCTCCTTGACCGGTGCGCGGATGGCCGGTCGTGACGGTACGTGAATACTGCCTTCGCATGCTACGCGTCAGGTAGCTTGCCCTCCATGACCGGTTCGCCAGGATTGAAGAAGTCGCCGTTGCACGAGCGCCATGTCGCGCTCGGAGCCAAGTTCGCCGAGTTCGGTGGCTGGGAGATGCCACTGGAGTACTCCGGCGTGGTCGCGGAGCACACCGCGGTCCGGACGTCGGTGGGCGTCTTCGACGTGAGCCACCTGGGCAAGGCGACGGTCAAGGGGCCGGGCGCCGCCGCGTATGTGAACGCGTGCCTGAGCAATGACCTCGGCAAGATCACGCCGGGCCAGGCGCAGTACACGCTGTGCTGCAACGAGCGTGGGGGAGTGGTCGACGACCTGATCGCCTACCTGCACGCCGACGACGACGTGTTCCTGATCCCGAACGCCGCCAACACCGCCGAGGTCGTGCGCCTGCTCGAGGCGGATGCGCCGGACGGCGTTGTGGTGAAGAACACGCACGACGACTACGCGATCCTCGCCGTACAGGGCACCAACAGCGATGACGTGGTCGCAGCCATTGGTCTGCCGACCGGCCACGACTACATGTCCTTCGCAGTCGCCGACTTCGCCGGTACGCCGGTAGTGGTGTGCCGGACTGGTTACACGGGCGAGCGGGGGTACGAGCTCGTCGTACCGAATGCTGCTGCGGTCGGGGTGTTCGACGCGTTGCTGATGGCCGGCGAGCAGTACGGGATCGTCCCGGCGGGCCTGGGCGCGCGAGACACGCTGCGAACCGAGATGGGCTACCCGCTGCACGGCCAGGACATCTCTCCGGACATCACTCCGGTGCAGGCGCGGTCCGGCTGGGCCGTGGGCTGGAAGAAGGAGCACTTCTGGGGCGACACGGCCCTGCGGGCCGAGAAGGAGGCAGGCCCGGCGCGCATCCTTCGCGGCCTGCTGGCCGTCGGCCGGGGCATCCCGCGACCGCACATGTCGGTCTCGGACTCGTCCGGTACCGCACTGGGTGAGGTCACGTCCGGCACGTTCTCGCCGTCGTTGAAGAAGGGCATTGCCCTGGCCTTGCTGGACGCCACGGTGAAGGAGGGTGACCAGGTGACTGTCGACATCCGTGGCCGTCAAGAGACCTTCGCCGTCGTGAAGCCACCCTTCGTCACCGTCAACGTACGGGAGGGCTGATTCAGCCCCAGTCCCAAGCTCTCGTCATGACTCTGCCTTTCCGATCGGGGCGGTAAGGCAGAGCCTGGGGCAGGCCTGTTACCAGGCACCTACCATGAGTCAGTGGAATTCCGCTTGCTCGGCTCGGTCCAGATCTGGTCGGGTGGCGACCAGATCCTCCTGAAGCGCCGCCAGGAGCGGCTGCTGCTCGCTGTTCTGCTCCTGGAGCCAGGCAAGGCGGTGTCCGCAGACCGGCTGATGGAGCTGCTCTGGCCTGAGGCGATGCCTACTAACCCGCGGCGGGCGCTGCAGGTCTACATCTCTCGTCTGCGCACCGTGCTCGACGTTGAGCTCACCAGCGGCCGGGACGGGTATGCCATTCAGGCGCCGCCCGGAGCTACCGACATAGAGCAGTACCGGACACTGGTTGCGCAGGCTCGGCGTCAGGACGACCTGGAGCAGCGCAGCAAGCTGCTGACCGATGCTCTGGGACTGTGGCGTGGACCTGCGCTGGCGGACGTCAGCACCGAGGACGTGCGCCAGCGACTGTGCGGGGGACTGGAAGAAGAGCGCTGGGCGGCAGAGGAGCTGCTGCTCTCGACCGAGCTCGCGCTGGGCCACCACCAGGAGCTACTCCCGCGTTTGGCCGACCTGACCGCGGCTCAGCCCACCCGCGAGACCTTCGCGACCGCCTCCATGCTGGCGCTCTACCGGTCCGGTCGGCAGGCCGACGCTCTGGCTGTCTACTCCTCTCTTGTACGGCGTCTGGACCAGGAGCTCGGTCTGGAGCCAGGAGCCGAGGCGCGTGACCTTCAGGTCGCCATCCTGCGCCAGGACCCGTCGCTGGACATCGCGGTTCCCTCAGCGGTGCCGCGGGAGCTCCCGGCGGACATAGGCCTCCTGGTCGGGCGGGACGACGTACTGGACGAGCTGTCGGCCGTGCTGGCCGGCCCGGTGCGGTCCGGCATACCGGCTGTTGTCTGTCTGTATGGGGCGGCGGGGACCGGGAAGTCTGCGGCGGCGGTCCGGCTGGGGCATCGGCTGGCAGATGCGTTCCCGGACGGCCAACTTTTTGCCCGTCTGCAGGACGTGAACGGGCAGAGCCTGCCGGACGGCACGATCCTTGGGCAGTTGCTGCGCTCGCTCGGAGTCGATGGCTCAGAGCTTCCCGAGTCGCTCGAAGAGCGCTCTGCTCTGTTACGCAGCCGCCTGGCCGACAAGTCGGTCCTGCTCGTCTTCGACGACGCCGTGGACGCCGGACAGCTCCGCCCACTGCTCCCAGCTGGGGGTGCCGTCATCGTCACCTCCCGCCGCCCGATGCTCGGCCTGGAAGACGCCACGCACCGAGAGCTCCTCCCACTCTCCGACGAGACCAGCGCAGAGCTCCTCGGCGCAGTCTCCGGCCTAGGCGCTGCTGACGTGGCCGACGTAGTCCCGCATTGCGCAGGCCTCCCACTAGCCCTCCGCATCGTCGGCGCCCGCCTCGCCCTCATCCACGAGCCCGTAGCCGAGGTGGTCCGAACCCTCGCCGACGAGTCCCAGCGCCTCGACTACCTGATAGCCGGCGACCGAGCCGTCCGCGCCAGCCTCGACCTGACCCTCACCATCGCCACCCCCGAATCCCGCCAGCTCTTCGCCGCCCTGTCCTTGGTCGGTGCCGACGAGTTCGCTCCCTGGGTCGCGGCTCCCCTCCTCGACACCGATGAGGTGACGGCTGCCGCCGTACTGGAGAACTTGGCCGCCCTCGGCCTCGTCCAGCTCCGTCGCGTCAGTCCACCGCGCTACGGACTGCACGGCTTGGTCCGCGCTCGCGCACTCGAGCTCCACACCCAAGAGCCGGACCGAGCAGACACCGAGCGGCGCTACGTCCAGACCGTGCTCCGCCTGGTCACGATCGCCGACGAGCACATCGATCACGGCGTGACTCGCTCGGGTGCGGGTCCTGACCTCGGCGGCCGCGAGTTACCGGCTGCCGAGCCTGCGGCCCGCTCCGGGGCCGCCTGGCTTGATACCGAACTTCCGGTGGCCCGATCGGCGGTCGAGTTGGCAGCCGGGGCATTCCCGGAAATCGCGGCTGAACTCGCGGTGCGGATGGCCGGGTACCTCTCGGTCCGGGACGAGCGGGAGTCGCGCGAGCGGGTCCTGCTGCTGGGCCGGGACGGGGCCATCCGGGCCGGCGCGACCACTGTGGAGGCTCAGCTCGATCGCGCGGTCTACGCCGCTGTTGCGCAGGCGGATCTCACAGACGCGGAACGGCTCGCCGCCTTGTCGCGGCGGGCGGTCGAGTCGGCCGAACGCTCCGGAGTACCGGAGTTGATGGCTGCAGCCCTCGCACAGGCGGCGAATACGGCGAGCGTGGCCGGTGACTATGACGAAGGCATCCGGCTGGCTTTCCGGGTGCTGAAGCTGATCGACCGGTATCCGGAGCTCGAAGGCCAGCGAGCGAGGGTGTTCGACAAGCTCGCGGCTGCGTTCCAGCATCTCGGCCGGATCTCCGAGTCCATCCCGATGCGGCGCGAAGCCTGCCGACTCAGCCAGCAGGGAACCCGGCTGCACGCCATTCGCGTGGTGCTGATGGTGGAGACGCTGCAGGCCGACGCCGACCTCGGAGCGGCGTATCAGGACGAGATGGCGGAAGCGCTGGCCGAGGCCCGCGAGATCGTCGAGCGGATCGGCGACGAGCTCGGCAGCGCGCATGTCGACAACCTGGAGGCGTGTGCGCTGATCCTGTCCGGCGACCTGTCGCGCGCGGGCGCCGTGATCAGCCGGGCGGCCGAGATCTTCGAGCGCCGACCGGACGACTGGGGCGAGGCGATGAACGCCATCGCGCGGTCCCGGTTCGAGCTTGCCGCCGGCCGTCCCGGCGAGGCTCGCCGGGTGCTGGCCGAGGTGATCCGGAAGGCCCCCGAAAGCGGCTTCGTGCGCGACGACCTGATGTACCAATGGCGGCTGCTGGGGTTCGGATCCGGACCTTTGCGATAGGACCGGCCGGTGCCGCCGGATTGTTACATTCTGTTATTTTGTGGCACAAATTGGCCACTGTCGGTGCTGTGCCGACGCGTTTCGCGAAGGATTGACTGCGGATAGTCACCATTGAAGGCAAATGTTCCGGTCGAGTACCCGTTCCGGTAACGATTTGTGCACTGCTGTCGAGCACCGCTGGTTTGGTGTCACAGTGTCAGGCAGGCTAGCGCGCGGCTGGGGGGTTTACCGGTGTCAAGGGGATTTGACGCAGGCCCTTCCAGCGAGCGAATGTTCGGCACGATCTACAGACCGCGCCGGACTGACGGACCACCACAACCATCCGGCTGACAGAGCTGACGGAGCGCGAATGAGCATTGGGTCACCCGACTCGACCGTAGGGATCGAGGACCACCCGGCCTCTGCGGAGCCCGAGCGGGCCAAAGGTGTCGCGCACGGTAAGTCGCCGACCCGGATCGCGATGGACCGGCTCCGCAAGGACAAGGTCGCGCTCGTCTGCGCCACCCTCGTGCTGCTGTTCATCCTGGTCGCGATCTTCGCGCCGGTGCTGGCGAAGCTCGAAGGTTCGGACATCGCGAAGTTCAACCCGGACCTGATCGACGCCTACGGCTTCCCGACCACCGGGCCGACGGCCTCGCACTGGTTCGGCGTCGAGCCGAAGACCGGCCGGGACAACTTCGCCCGCTGGGTGTACGGCGCTCGGCCGTCGCTGATCATCGCGTTCGTGGCCACGGTCTTCGGGACCGTCGTCGGGGTCGTGATGGGCCTGCTGGCGGGCTTCCTCGGCGGCTGGGTCGACCGGGTCATCTCCTGGCTCATCGACTTCGTGCTGAGCCTGCCGTACCTGCTCTTCGCGATCGCGATGGTGCCGATCGTGGAGTCGCTGCGCGGCGGTTCGTTCAACCTCACCCCTTCCCAGCAAGCGTCGATCAGGTTCTTCGTCCTGATCTTCGTGCTGTCCTTCTTCGGATGGGCGGGCCTGGCCCGGATCATCCGTGGTGAGGTGCTCTCTCTGCGCGAACGCGAGTTCGTGCTGGCTGCCAAGGCGATCGGGGTGCCGACGCGGCAAGTGTTGTTCAAGGAACTGCTGCCGAACCTGGTGGCACCCATCGTCATCTCGGCCTCGCTGGCGCTGCCGGCGTATGTCACTGCGGAGGCCGGGTTGTCGTTCCTCGGTGTTGGTCTGATCGAGCCGGTCCCGTCCTGGGGCCAGACGATCGCCACCGCTACGAACTGGTTCAAGGCTGACCCGATCTATCTCTGGCTGCCGGTGCTGGGCATCACGATTCTGGTGCTCGCACTCGCGCTGCTGGGCGACGCGGTCCGCGACGCCTTCGACCCGAAGACCCGCCGGTAGCCCGGCGTTGCCCCGAGCGGCAGAAAAGGAGAAACACGACAATGCAGTGGAAACGGATCACCGCGGTGGCGGCGACGGTCATGCTGGCCGCCGTGGCCTGCGGCAGCCCGTCGTCGAACAGCGGCACCGGCAGCAGTAGCAACGCCGGTCCAGGCGGCGCCCAGGTGAAGGCGGTCGACCCGACCGCCAAGGGCCCGGCCAAGCCGATCGACGGCGCGAAGACCGGTGGCACCATCACTGTCCTCTCGGACGTCACGCCGGACACCTTCGACCCGACGAACATCTACTACGTCGACGGAAACCAGATCGGCAAGCTGATGTACCGGGCGCTGACCCAGTACAAGCTTGACCCGACCTCGGGCAAGCCGACGCTGGTTCCTGACCTGGCCGAGGACCTGGGTACGCCGTCGGCCGACGGCCTGACCTGGACGTTCAAGCTCAAGCAGGGCATCAAGTACATGGACGGCACGCCGGTCAAGGCCGCCGACTACGCGTACGCGATCAAGCGTTCCTTCGCGCACGACCTGTACGACGCCGGACCGACGTACCAGCTGCAGTTCTTCAAGGACGGCGACAAGTACAAGGGCCCGTACGCCGCCGGTGGCGAGAACTACTCCGGTGTCGAGACGCCGGACGACAGCACCCTGGTCATCCACCTGGCCAAGAAGTTCAACGACCTTCCGTTCTACGCGGCGTTCCCGATGTTCACGCCGATCCCGCAGGCGAAGGACACCAAGAAGAACTACGAGCAGCACCCGATGACGACCGGCCCGTACCAGGTCGCGTCGTACACCTCGGGCAGCGAGCTGAAGCTGACCAAGAACACCAACTGGGACCCGAACACCGACCCGGTGCGTTACCAGTACCCGGACGGCTTCGACTTCAAGTTCGCCCAGGACACCATCAAGGTGCAGCGGCAGGTGCTGGCCTCGGCCGGCCCGGACGCCAGCGCGCTGAACTACAGCAACCTGGACGTCAGCCTCTACCCGGAGCTGAAGGACCCGTCGCAGCTGATCAAGGGCGCGTCGCCCTGCACGATCACCTGGCCGATGGACACCCGGAAGATCCCGCTCGAGGTCCGCAAGCTGATCGTCAAGGCCTTCCCGTTCGACTCCTGGCGCAAGGTCTCCGGCCAGGCTCCGGACAGCTCGTTCCCGGCCTCGACGATCCTGCCGCCGGCTGTTCCCGGCTACGAGAAGTACGAACTGCCGGGCATGAACGGCACCGGCAAGGGTGCTGAGGACGACGCCGTCGCCGCCGAGGTCAAGTCGGAGCTGGAGAAGCTGGGCAAGTCCGGCTTCGAGCTCAGCTGGTACTTCTCCAACGACGACAAGATCGCCACTCAGGTCAACCAGCTGCGTACGCAGGTGTACACGAAGGCGGGCTTCAAGGTTAAGGCCACCGGTGTGCCGAAGGCGCAGATCCGGACCCTGACCGGCGACCAGAACGCTCCGGTCAACATGGGCAAGACCCCCGCGGGTTGGTGCTCCGACTGGCCGACCGGTACCAGCTGGTTCCCGGTTCTGTTCAAGTCCGACGCGATCGCGCTGGGCAACAGCATCGGCCAGCTGTCCGACAAGGCGCTCGACGCCGAGATCGACCGGGTCGCGGATCTTGACCCGAACGCCCAGCTGACCGAGTGGTCGAAGGTCGACAAGAAGATCCTGCAGGACTACCTGCCGCTGGTGCCGCTGTACTACTCCGGTAGCGCCTTCCCGGTCGGTAAGAACATCGGTCACGCCGTCAACGACATGACGCAGGGCATGCCCGAGTTCACGTCGCTGTACCTGAAGCAGCCGTAACCGGTTCGCTGACGGATCTCGCTTGATCTGAAAGAAGGGTGGTGGGTGGGGGGACAGGAAAAACCCCCCCCCCACCACGACCAGCACAGAGGCCACGTCCCCCCTTTCTTGCGTTCTCTTCCTTTCGC
>NZ_JBHVWY010000023.1:0-6770 GCF_042882005.1 Kribbella sp. NPDC058245 | reverse complement strand
GGGGGGGTGAGTGGTTGGGTGGTTTCTGTAAGGGGAAAAGGGAGTGTACCTTGTATTCAACCACCCCCCCCCCCCCACCCCCCTCGGTGAGGAGACACCTCGTGCTCTACTTTGTGGCGCGCCGCCTGGTCAGCGCGCTCAGTGTCGTGTTGGTCACGCTGGTCGCGACCTTCGCGTTGTTCTTCATCGCGCCGACCGACCCGGCCGCCGCGATCTGTGGTGAGCGCAACTGCACACAGCAGCGCTACAACGAGATCAAGCAGAACCTGAACCTGGACAAGCCCAAGGTTCAGCAGTTCGCCGAGTACACCGCGGGCATCTTCGCCGGGCGGACCTTCGAGACGTCTGGCGTCGTTCAGGACTGCCACGCACCCTGCTTGGGGTACTCGTTCAAGAACGACCGGCCGGTCACGGACATGATCAAGCAACGGTTGCCGGTGACGGTGTCGCTGGTCGCCGGGTACGCCGTACTGGTGCTGACCATTGGTGTCTTCGTGGGCTCGATGGCTGCGAAGAGACGCGGGACGCTGGGCGACCGGGCGCTGATGAGCAGCACCCTGATCCTCAGCTCGGTGCCCTACTACATCGTGGCGCTGATGATCTCGCTGTACCTGACGATCCTCTACCCGATCCTTCCCCGGGGTGGCTATACGCCGATCTCGGAGAACGCGGGGAAGTGGGCGGCCGGGCTGATCACGCCCTGGCTGGTGCTGGGGATCTACAACTGCACGGCCTACGCCAGGTACTCGCGCGGCTCGATGGTCGAGACCCTGAGCGAGGACTACATCCGGACGGCGCGGGCCAAGGGCCTGTCGGACCGCCGGGTCACGTACAAGCACGCGCTGCGTTCGGGCATGATCCCGGTCATCACGATCTTCGGTCTGGACGTCGCCGGCAGTCTCGCCGGTGCCATCTTCACCGAGCGGATCTTCGACCTGCCCGGCCTGGGCAACCTGGTCCTGCAGAGCCTGGAGAGCTACGACCTGCCCGTCATCATGGGAACAGTGCTGATCGCCTCGGTGATCCTGGTCGCGATGAACTTCCTGGTGGACATCGGCTACAGCCTGATCGACCCGCGGGTGAGGCTTTCGTGACCACTCCCGCCCCCGAAGACCGGAAGGACAGCATGGCCGACAGTGCAGCCGGGCAGCCGGCAGCGGCCGCGGACGCCAAGCGCGGCCCGTCGGTCGCGACTCGTGAGAAGCGCTCCGGGCTGATGAACCCCAGCGGCGAGACGCCGTACCTGGTGGTCGAGGACCTGACCGTGAAGTTCCCGACCGCCGACGGCGTGGTCAGTGCCGTGAACGGGCTGAGCTACTCGGTCCCGCTCGGCCGCACGCTGTCGATCGTGGGCGAGTCCGGCTCCGGCAAGTCGGTGTCGAGCATGGCCGTGATGGGCCTGCACGACCGCAAGCGCACCCAGATCACCGGCTCGATCCGGCTCGGTGGTGACGAGCTGGTCGGCCTGTCCGAGAACGACCTGATGAAGGTCCGCGGCGACGCGGTCGCGATGGTCTTCCAGGACCCGCAGTCCTCGCTGCACCCGCTCTACACGGTCGGCAACCAGATCTCCGAGGCCTACCGCGTGCACCACAAGGTCTCCAAGGACGTCGCCAAGAAGCGCGCCCTGGAGATGCTGGACCTGGTCGGTATCCCGAACCCGATCCGCCGGTTCAAGCAGTACCCGCACGAGTTCTCCGGCGGTATGCGGCAGCGCGCGATGATCGCGATGGGCCTGGTCAACGACCCGAAGCTGATCATCGCCGACGAGCCGACCACGGCCCTCGACGTGACGGTCCAGGCGCAGATCCTGGACCTGCTGAACAACCTGCAGAAGGAGTTCGGCTCGGCGATCGTGCTGATCACCCACGACCTGGGTGTGGTGGCCGAGATGGCCGACGACGTACTGGTGATGTACGCCGGTCGCTGCGTCGAGTACGGCACGGCCGAGGACGTCCTGGCCAACCCGCGGATGCCCTACACCTGGGGCCTGCTCGAGTCGATCCCGACGGTGTCGGCGGCCAGCGAGCGGCTGCGCCCGATCAAGGGTCTGCCGCCGAGCCTGCTGAACCTGCCGACCGGGTGCTCGTTCAACCCGCGCTGCCCGTACAAGGACCGCGTCAAGGGTGAGCGCTGCACCACCGATCTGCCCGAGCTGCTGCCGGTCGACGGCGCCGGTGCCCACACGTCCCGTTGTCATCTGCACGACAAGGCCTCGATCTACGAGACCGAAGTCCTGCCGAGACTGGGCTGACAGCAGACGTGACACGGGACTGAGGAGAGAGATGAGCGACACAGTACGTCCGATCGACCAGCCGGCCGCTCCGGGCGAGACGCTGCTGCGGGTCCGCGACCTGAAGATGCACTTCCCGATCAAGGAAGCCGCCGGTCTGGGCCGGACGAAGAAGGTGGTTCAGGCCGTCGACGGCGTGAGCTTCGACCTGAAGGCCGGCGAGAGCCTCGGCCTGGTCGGCGAGTCCGGATGTGGCAAGTCCACCACCGGCCGGATGATCACCCGGCTGCTCACGCCGACGTCGGGCGAGATCAACTTCAAGGGCACCAACATCGCGCAGCTGAAGGAGCGGGAACTGCGCCCGTTCCGCCGCCAGCTGCAGATCGTCTTCCAGGACCCGTACAGCTCGCTGAACCCGCGCCAGACGGTCAGCAACATCATCAGTACGCCGTTGCGCGTGCACAACCTGGTGAAGCGTGGCCAGGAGCTGGCCCGGGTCCAGGAGCTGCTGGAGCGGGTCGGTCTGAACCCCGAGCACCACAACCGCTACCCGAACGAGTTCTCCGGCGGTCAGCGCCAGCGGATCGGGATCGCCCGCGCGCTGGCGGTCGAGCCCGAGGTGATCATCGCCGACGAGCCGGTCTCCGCGCTCGACGTCTCCATCCAGGCCCAGGTGATGAACCTGCTGGAGGACCTGCGGCGTGACCTCGGTATCGCGTTCGTGTTCATCGCGCACGACCTCGGTGTGGTCCGGCACTTCTGTGACCGCGTCGCGGTGATGTACCTGGGCAAGATCGTCGAGCAGGGATCGCGGGAGCAGATCTACGGCGCCCCGCAGCACCCGTACACCCAGGCGCTGCTGTCCGCGGCTCCTGACCTCGGCACGATCCGCGGCGTTCCGGCCAAGGAGCGGATCCGGCTGGTCGGCGATGTCCCGTCGCCGATCGACCCGCCGAGCGGTTGCCGGTTCCGGACCCGTTGCTGGAAGGCCGAGGACATCTGCGCGACGCAGGAGCCGATGCTCGAGGGCAAGCCGCAGTCCGCCCCCGGCCACGCCGCGGCCTGCCACTTCGCCGAGCCGAAGGTCGACCTCGTCGCCGACATCGCCTGACGGCATGCGTTCCGAGAGCCGCCCTGACCACTCTGGTCGGGGCGGCTCTCGGCTGTCCGGGGCGGTTATCATCCGCAGATGGAATTCCGGCTGCTGGGAACGCTCGAGGTCCACGCCGGCGGCGCCGAGATCAAGCTGGTACGGCGGCAGGAGCGGCTGCTGCTCGCGGTGTTGTTGCTCAGGGCAAACGAACTGACCCCGACGGACCAGCTCATCGATCTGATCTGGCCGGACGACCCGCCTGCTGACGCGCGCGGATCGCTGCAGGTCTACGTGTCCCGGCTGCGCAAGGCCGGGATCGCCATCGACGGCGGTCGCGACGGGTACGCCGTACGGGCACCGGCCGGGAGCACCGACCTCGACCGGTTCCGGGTGGGTGTTGCCCAGGCGCGAGCGTTGCCGGATCCCGCCGGCCGGGGGAGTGCGCTGCGGACGGCGTTGGAGCTTTGGCGGGGTGAGCTGCTTCCTGAGGTGGTCGATCGGACGGTCCGCGATCGGCTCTGCGTGCCGGTGGAGGAGGAACGGCGCGGCGCGGTCGACGAGCGGATCCAGGCCGATCTCGCGGCTGGGTTGCACACCGAACTGCTTGACGAGCTGCCCGCTGTCGTCGAGGCGGATCCGACGCGGGAGATCACCGTGGCGGCCTGGATGACCGCGCTGCACCTGACCGGCCGACGGCAGGACGCTCTGGACGTGTACGCCGACGTGGCCGCGCGGTTGTCCGATCAGTTCGGCCTCGAGCCCGCGCCGGCCTTGCGGCGGTTGTACTTGGCGATTCTGCGCAACGATCCGGTGGATCGCACCGCGTCTGAGGAGACTGTGCCGCGCGAACTGCCGGTCGACATCTCGATGCTGCTGGGACGCGACGAGTTGCTGGCGGACGCCGTACAGGCATTGACCGAGGACGCGGCGACCCTCTGCCTGTGGGGTGCAGCGGGCGTCGGGAAGTCGGCGGCCGCGACGCGGATCGGGCACCTGGTGGCGGACGCGTTTCCGGACGGTCAGCTGTTCGCCCGGCTGCAGGATGTCGGCGGAGCCGCGGTGCCGGCGGAGGCCTTGCTCGGGTCGATGCTGCGGTCGATCGGCGTCGCACCACGTGCGGTGCCGGAGCCGTTGGAGGAGCGGGTCCGGCTCTTCCGCGACAAGACTGCCGAGCTGGCGCTCCTCGTCGTACTGGATGATGCTCTCGATGCCGAGACGGTCGAGCAGTTGCTGCCGTCCGGACCGAACTGTGCGGCGGTCGTCACGTCGCGCAGATCCCTTCCCCAGTTGAAGAAAGCCATCCATCGGCAGGTCCTTCCGCTGGATTCGACGACCAGCAACGACCTGCTGACCAAGCTGATCGGCCGGACCGTGCGGGACCCTGCGGTGGTCGCGACCGTTGCGGTGGAGTGTGTGGGGCTGCCGCTGGCGCTCCGGATCATCGGTTCGCGATTCGCCTTGTCCAGCGACGAGGCCCTCCCCGCATTGCTCGGAGCGCTCGCTGACGACGAGGCCCGGTTGGATTGGATGGTTGCCGGCGACCTCGCGGTCAGGACGAGCCTGGACCGCAGTCTCACCTTGGCCGAGCCTCGGACGAAGCAGCTGCTGGCCAGGCTCTCGCTGGTCGGAGTGACCGAGTTCCCCGCGTGGGTCGCGGCGCCGCTGCTCGACCACGACGAGCTGGGCGGCCACGTGGCCTTCGAGCAACTCGTCGATCTCGGGCTGGTCGAGCTGGTCGCCATCGAACCGTTCCGGCGGTACAAGATGCACGCACTGGTCCGCTCGTATGCCGCGGAGCAGCTCAGCGATCCGGCGCAGCCACGGCAGCGCTACTTCGAAGCGGTCCATCGAGTGACGGCGTTGGCCAATGCCGGCGTCAACCACGGCTGGACCGTCGCGGCGCACCTGCGAACACCCGCGACGCCGGTCCTGCCGGAGGCCGAAGGCGCGATCGAGGCCGATGCGATCCAGTGGTTCGACGTCAGCTGGTCGCTGATCGATGCGGCGGCCCGCTCCGCGCTCAGCGCGGGTCAGCCCGAGCTCGCCGGGGCGATCGCGCTGTTGCTGACCGGCTATCTCGGCGTCCGGGAACTGCGAGCGCCTCGCAACGCGCTGCTGCAGGAGGTTGCCGAGGTTGTTGCCGAGACGGGTCCGCTGGAGCTCTCGGTCCGGCTCGAACTGGCGTTGTGGACCCACCGCGGCGGCGCTCCCGCAGATCAGTGGAGCGCGGGCGGCCGGCTCCGCGAGCTGGCCGAATCGACCGGCTCGCTCGAGCTGCAGGCCAGGGCCGAACTGCAACTGGCAGCGGCCGCTCTCCATCTGGCCGAGTACGACGACGCCCGCATGCACGGTCTCGCAGCGCTGGCCTTGACCGACCGGCCGGGTGGGCCGGGGGAGTTGCGGTCCCTCGCCCTACGCCGCCTGGTGCACATCGCGGCTGAGCTGCATGACTACGAAGACGCTGTGCGATGGGGCGAGCAGGTGGTGGAGCTGGCGCCCCCGAGCAGTAACGTCCAGGGCGAGGCTCGGTTGTTGCTCGGCGAGATCTACGCCGAGATCGGGAGCTACGAGAAGGCCGAGGAGCACCTGACTACGGCGGCGGCTACGTTTCGCGCCTTGTCCAGTGACGGCAACGGCGCCCAGGTGCATTGTGTGCTGGCCACCACCATGGCCAGGCAGGGCAAGACCGACCAGGCCCGCGCGCTGCTGGACCTGGCGAAGGCCGTGAACGCCGATGCGCCCAGCCACTATCTGCGCCTGCGAATCGGACTCGCCGAAGCCGATATCGCGATGACCGCGGGCGACTTCGCGGCGGGCCGCCGGATCCGGCGCGAGTTGATCGAGGTGGTTGAGGCTCGCGGGGACCGGTCGAGCGCACGCTATTTCCGTGAGCTGATCGATACCGATCCCCGCGACCCGGCGAACCAGTGAGCTACTTGGTGGTCCAGAGGTAGCCGAGGGGGCCAACCAGAGTTGGAACCGGTGGGCCTCCGCCGCGCAGGGGTCAGGAGGGGGCCCACCGGGATCGGGGGACTACGCCCGGCCGTGGGCCTGGCGGCTGCGGCGGCTGAGTGAGTCGATGGTGACGGCGATGAGCAGTACGCCGGCCGTGACGACGTACCGGACGCTGGAGTCCAGGCTGAGCAGGGCGAGACCGTTCTGGATCGACATGATCACGAAGGCGCCGAGCAGGGCGGAGTACGCCGAGCCGCGGCCGCCGAAGAGGCTGGTGCCACCGATGACGGCGGCGGCGATCGCGTTCAGGTTGGTGTCGGTACCACCGCTGCTCTGGCCGACGGCGACCAGGCGCGCGGCGGCGAGGATGCCGCCGATGGCGGCGAAGGTCGAGCAGGCGGCGAAGACCGACAGGTAGATCCCGCGCACGTTGATACCGGCGCGGCGGGCGCCTTCGACGTTGCCGCCGACGGCGACCACCGAGCGGCC
>NZ_JBHVWY010000022.1:111104-142436 GCF_042882005.1 Kribbella sp. NPDC058245 | reverse complement strand
CACAGCGCCGGCGACCCACCACGGCCCAACAACACCAACCACCCGCGACAACGCCGCACCACTCATCAACCGAACAGACGAAACATCGAGGCTAGCGCCATACTCACGCCCTGGATCGCCATCAGGCCGCTGGTCTGCACAGTGAACAGCCGACCCCGGTACGCCGGATCGGCCGCGTCGAGGATCATCGGATCGATCGCCTGGTTGAACGCGTACCCGCTCCCGGCCACCGCAAGCAGCACGGCCGCAACCGGCACGGAAGGCGTTGCCAGGAAGGCAATTGCGGGCAGCTGACTCGCCAGCAGGAGTGGAACAACGAGCCGCCGTCGCACGAAAGGGGTGAACCGTGCGACGACCAACTCGCCGAGAACAGTGCCAGCGGCGAAGCCGGTAAAGAGGGCCCCGGCGGCCGCGGGCGCGGCGCCGGTCTGGGCCGAGTAGGCGACCGCGAGCCCGTCCGGTACCGACGAGAAGGCCGGCGCCACCCAGGTCAGCAGGATCAGCGGCCGCAACCGCGGATGGGTGAAGAGGTGCCGCAGCCCGGTCCACGAGTCGCGCACCGTACTACGGCTCCGCTCACCTGCCGGGGAGTACGGCGTACCGAGCCCGATCAGCAGCGCGGAGACGAGGAAGGTGACCACGTCCACCGCGAGCAACCACGGTGCACCAACTGCTGCCACCGCCGCCGCACCGAGCGCGAACCCGGTGAGCACGGTCAGCTGACTGATTGCCCGCAGCAACGATCGGCCGACCGGGAACAAGTCGGCCGGCAACAGATGAGCGAGGCTCGCCGCACGGGCACCCGCGAAGATCGGTGCGATCACCCCGGTCGCCAGCAACAGCCCGAGCAGCGCACCGACCGGCAGACCCGGGATCATCATCAGCCCGATGCAGACCGCGCTCAGCACATCGCACACGACAAGCACGCGCCGCGCCGGGAAGCGGTCGGCGAGGGACGACAGCAGGATGCCACCGAGTGCGTACGGGAGGAACGAGCAGGCCAGAACGAGTGCCGAGAGCAACGGCGAGCCAGTGCGTTCGAAGATCAGGATCGCCAACGCAACCTGGGCGGCGATCGTGCCCAGCATCGAGACGCCATGGGCGACGAACACGTTGCGCAAGCCAGGGATGCCGAGAACACGGCGATAGGACCTCACGCCCCGAAGGGTGTCCGACTTGTCCCTGCACAATCTAGACTTTTGGTTGTGACCGAAAGTCCGGCCGGATGACCGTCCTGCGCTTCACCCAGAGCGACACCTTGCGCTGCCGCTTCGGCTTGTCTCCGTTGTGGGAGACCGTGTCCGCCGTCCGGGTCCTGAACGGGATCCAGCACCGCCCGATGTACACCCCCTGGGTCGCAGCCAAGGCCGAGGCCGCCGCCGGCCTGGACCTCACCAGGCTGCAGGCGCTGCAGCCGCGCACCGGCTACGCCCCCGACTTCCTGACTCCACCACCGAAGGCATCGCGGGCCAAGATCAGCACCGAGCTCGCCCGGGTCCGCAGTACGCCGCTCGACCGGGTCCGGACCGAACTGACCCGCTCACGCGACGAGCTCAACAACCCGGGCGGACCTGAGATCGACCGGATGCTGGCTGATCCGGCCCGCGCCCGCGACCGGCTCGCCGACGAGATCGAGAGCGCCTGGCACGCGCTGATCGAGCCCGACTGGCCGATGATCAGCCGCGTCCTCGAGGACGACATCGCCTACCGCGGCAACCAGTTCACCGACGGCGGCCTCGCTGGTCTCTTCGACGACCTGCATCCCACCGTGACCTGGGTGGGCGACCGGCTGATCGCGGGTCAGTACCGCGAACCCGATCGGCACCTCACCGGCCAGGGCCTGCTGCTGGTGCCCGGCGTCTTCGCCTGGCCGCACCTCGTGATGATCGTCGACCCGAACTACCAACCGTCCTTGATCTATCCGGCGCGCGGTGCGGCCCGACTGTGGTCAGACACCCCCGCTCCCCCGGATCCACTGGCTCGCCTGCTCGGCCGGACCCGTGCCACGCTGCTCGTCGCGCTCGATCCGCCGGCCACGACCAGTGCGCTCGCCGCGGAACACGGGCTGGCGCTGGCCACAGTCGCCGAACACCTGGCCGCGCTCCACGACTCCGGGCTCGCGACACGCCGCCGTACCGGACATCGGGTGCACTACCGGCGGACCGAAGTGGGCCAGGCCGTCATCGACGCCTCCATAATGGCGAGATGAACATGCGGCACATCCGGCGCTGGCCGGCTTCGCTCGCGGTGGTCGCCGTACTGATCCTGCAACTGCTGATCCCGACCCAGATCGCGACGTTCCCGCGCTGGGTGATGCCGGCTCTCGGTGCGTTGCTCCTGCTGCCGCTGGTGTGGATGAACCCGTTCCACCTGCGCCGCGACGAGCCCTGGCTGCGCTGGGTCGAACTGACCCTGCTCGGAGTCCTCGTGCTGGCCAACACGATCTATCTGGCCGAGCTGATCGTCTACCTGAACTCAGGCGCCGCCAACAACGGTGTCGTCCTGGTGAAGGCGGCGGTGCTGATCTGGGCGACGAACGTCGTTGCCTTCGGCATTTGGTACTGGGAGGTCGACCGCGGTGGGCCGTTCGCGCGGGCCCCCGAGCACGAGCGCACCGAGGAGCGCGCGGACCTGCTGTTCCCGCAGATGACGGTCGACCTGGACGGCTGGGACAAGTGGCTCCCCGGGTTCACCGACTACCTGTTCGTAGCGTTCACCGCGGCGACCGCGTTCAGCCCGACCGACACGATGCCGCTGACCGCCCGGGTGAAGGTGCTGATGGCGATCCAGTCGGCCATCGCGCTGCTCACCGTCGCCATCGTCGCCGCGCGCGCGGTCAACGTCCTCTGAGCCGTCCTGCCGTGAGCCGTCCTGCCGTGAGCCGTGCTGCGCTGAGACGTCCTGCCGTGAGCCGTCCTGCGGTGAGACGTGCTGCCGTGAGACGGGCCTCGACAGGCATGTAATGGGCATGAGAGCGTTATGCCCATGTACAGCACGAAGTCGGTGGGGCTCGGTTTTGCGCTCTTCTCGGCCGTCACGTTCGGCGGCTCGGGACCGTTCGCGAAGGCGCTGATCGGCGCGGGTTTCTCGCCGCAACAGGCCGCCTGGGTGCGGATCCTGGGCGCGGCGCTGCTGCTCGTCCCGCTGGTGCTGGTGCTGCGGGGCAAGGCGGGTCTGCGCGCCGCGCGGGCGTCCTGGAAGCCACTGGCGCTCTACGGGCTGACCGGGATCGCCGGTTGCCAGACGCTGTTCTTCATCGCGGCCAGTCGCCTGCCGGTCGGTGTCGCGCTGATGCTCGAGTTCTCCGGGCCGGTGCTGGTCGTGTTGTGGCTCAAGTTCGGGCAGAAGGTCGCCGTACCGCGCTCGGCCGCCATCGGGGTCGGGATCGCGCTGATCGGGCTGGCGACCGTGGCCGAGATCTGGTCCGGACTGACCATCGACCTGATCGGGCTGCTGGCCGGACTCGCGGCGGCCGCGTGCCAGGCGACGTACTTCATCCTGATCGACAAGCTGACCGGCGTCGCCGATCCGCTCGTGATGACCGCGGCGGGCAGTGTGGTCGGCGCGGTCCTGCTCACGCTGATCGCGGTGCCGTGGAAGACGCCGTGGCACGTGCTGACGGACACGATCGCGATCGGCGATCGGCACGCACCAGGCTGGCTCATGGCCGCCTGGCTGATCGGGGTCAGTACCGTGATCGCCTACCTCGCCGGAGCGGCCGCCGTACAGCGACTGTCGGCTGCTGTCGCCGGAGCTGTGGCGTACGTCGAAGTTGTCGCGGCCAGCCTGTTTGCCTTGCTCCTGCTGAATGAGCGGCTGACCACGAATCAGATCATCGGTGGTGCAATCGTGCTCGTCGGTGCCTTCGTGGCCCAGTCGTCGGTGGGGAAGGTTGCTCCTCCTTCGGAGGTTCCCGTGCCCACCGACGTACTGGATCCCAGCCTCACCTGAGCCCAGCCTCACCTGAGCGAGTCGACGAGCTCGCGGGGCAGCCCGTGGGTCTCGTGCAGGTACTCGTAGTCGGTCTCGTCCAGCGACTTGTGGAAGCGCTCGTGGCTGAGCACCTTGCGACCACGCTCGAGCAGGTTGCTGAACCGGATCTCCTCGTCGATCAGGATCCGCCGGACCAGCGTCACCGTCTCGCCCTGGTGGAAGTGCTTCAGCGTGTGCTCGAAGAGTTCGAGCGGCAGGTCGGACAGGCTGCTCGAGTCGTCGTGCGTCCACAGGAGCGTCAGCACGCGGCGGATCAGCCGGCGCAGGACGTACCCGCGGCCGGTGTTCGACGGGTGCACACCGTCACCGACGATCACGATGCTCGACCTGAGGTGGTCGATGACAATCCGCTGCTCCTGGGTGCCGAGCGTCCACAGCTTCGGGATCCCGCGCATCCACGGCTCGAACAGGCTCGTCTCGTACACCGAGTCCTTGCCCTCCAGCAGCATGGTCAGCCGCTCGAGCCCGAGGCCCGTGTCGACGTTCTGCTGCTGCAGGGTCTCCAGCGAACCGTCCTCGTGGCGGCGGTAGCGCATCATCACGTGGTTCCAGACCTCCACCCAGCGGTCGTCGGTGGTCGGCGTGCCCTCCGGGTCGCCGTCGCCGGTCCACACGAACATCTCGGAGTCGGGACCGCACGGACCGGTCGGCCCGTTCGACCACCAGTTGTCCTCGGTGGTCAGCTCGATCGGGAGGCCGAGATCCTGCCAGGTACGCAGGGATTCCTGGTCGAGCGGAACCTGCTCGTCACCGCCGAACACAGTCACGGAGAGGCGGGTCGGGTCGATGCCGAAGCCCTCGGTCAGCAGCTCGTAGCCCCAGCGGAGCGTCTGGCTGCTGCCGTAGTCACCGAGCGACCACGATCCGAGCATCTCGAACACGGTCAAGTGCGTCGGGTCGCCGACCTCGTCGAGGTCCGTGGTGCGTAGACATCGCTGGATTCCCACGAGGCGGCGACCCATCGGATGCGGTTCACCTTCCAGGTACGGCGTCAGTGGATGCATCCCCGACGTCGTGAACAGCACCGGATCACCCAGCCGCGGGATCAGCGTGGACCCGGTCGTCGGGATGTGGCCGTGCTCGTGGAAGAAGTCGATGAAGGTGCGAGTGGTGCTTTTCTGCAGCGTGGTGCTCATGGTCAGGTCCTTGTCTGGAAGAAGACCGGAACCGAGTCACCTGGCGTCAGAAACGACAAAACCGGCGAACCGTTTCCGGTCGCCGGTGGTGGAAGAAGATGTCAGGCAGCGGCAGCCGGAGAGCACGAAGCTCGTACGGCTGCTACGACAACGCTGAACATCTGATGCATGCCTCGAAGAGTACACGACCGGACGAGCTAGATGTCCAGTAGTTCTCGCAGCGTGGCGCCGGACCGTTGCCACGACCACTCATCAGTGACCCACCGCCGGCCCGCCTCGCCCATCCGCTGTGCCTTGGCCGGATCACTCAGCAACTCGATCAGCCGAACCGCCACCGCGACCGGGTTGTACGGGTCCACGAGATACCCCGTCTCACCGTGCTTGACGGTGTCGGGCGTCCCGCCGGCGTCCCCGATCACCACCGGCTTCCCGGTCGCCGACGCCTCCAAGGTGACGATCCCCAGCGCCTCCGGCTCAAACCCGAACCGCCTCGTGCGGGTGGGCATCGCGAAAACATCCGCAGCATCCAGGTACGGCGGAATATCGGCCCAGGCGACTGGTCCGGTGAACACCACGGATGCCTGAACGCCTGTCGCCGCCGCCAACCGCTCCAGCCTGGAGCGATCCGGTCCGCCCCCGACCAGCAGCAGCGTGGCATTCGGTACGGCCGCCAACACCCGAGGCCAAGCCCGGATGAGCGTGTCCTGCCCCTTCCGAGCCACAAGCCGAGAAACGCACGCGACAACAGGTCCCTGACTCGGCGGCTCTCCCCCGACGCCCGGGTAGAAGCGAGTGGTGTCGACTCCTGGGGCGAGGCGGCACATGCGTCGTACGGCGGCTGGCGAGATAGCTGGCGCGATCTGGTCGGCGCACCAGGTTGAGACTGTGGTGAGGGTGTCGGCGGCGTCGGCGATTCGGCGGAGGGCTTGGCGGGTGCCGGGGACGGTGGCCCACCAGGTTTCGTGACCGTGGCTGAGGGCAACGATCCGGTGGGCTCCAGCTCGTCGGAGCGCTGGGCCCATCAGCCCGAGAGGTGCGGCCGCACCGAACAGGACGCGGTCGGCACCGTACTCGCCCATCAGCGCGACCGCCCGTCGGGTGGTCCTCGGCGTCGGGAGCAACATCGTCGTACGGTCGCGAATCACCGGGAACGGGAGGGCTGCGTCGTACTCGGCGGCGCCGGGCCCGTGGGAGGTGTAGACGACGAGGTCGGGTAGCTGGTCGCACAGGGAGCGGACGAAGGATTCGATCCCGCCTTGCCGGGGCGGGAAGTCGTTGGTGACAACGAGAACTGTCACCGGTGGTCGGCCCAGGCGCGGCCCATCGCGATCCGCTCCGGCGGGGTCGGGTGCGAGGCGAACATCCAGTACCGCCAGCGGCTCGGCGTGAGACCGGAGATGTTCGTCACCGCGAGGTCGTGCTGCATCGCGATGAAATCCTGTGGATCGTTCGTCAGCCGCAGCGAGTGGTAGTCCGCGCGCGCCTCGATCCGCCGGCTGACCAGATTCTGCACCGGCCCGGAGACCGTCGTACCGATCGCGATCAAGGCCAGCAAGGCCGCCGTCCGTCGCGGATCCGCCATCCTTGCCCCGAGCAACGCTCCGAGCAGGACAATGCCGAACGCGGCACCGAGCACCCCGATCAACGTCCCGTGCAGGACATCGTCCTCGGCCGCGTGCCCGAGCTCGTGCGCAACCACCAGCCGGGTCTGCGCCGGCGGCGTCTGCTTCAGCAGCGTGTCGTAGACGACCAGCCGCCGCGTCGACCCGAAGCCGGAAACGTAAGCATTCAAGGCAGTTGTCCGCCGTGAAGCATCAGCGACCAGCACATCCTTCACCGGTACGCCGTCCTCCGCCGCGAGCTTGAGGAAGTCGTCCCGCTGCGCACCGGCCGGCATCGACGTGAAGTGGTTGAACCGCGGCTCGACCAGCACCGGGTACGCGAACGAGATCCCGAGCACCAGCAACGCGGTAATGATGGCCGCAGGCAACCACCAGGTCCGCGATCGCCGTTTCGCCAAGCCCATCAGGCAAAGGGCGATGACAGCCATCGCCAGTGCCACGAGCAACCAGTTCACCGCGCGATCGCGGGCCCACAACCCCCAACCCTGCACCGACAACCCGTACTTCCGGGTGACTTGCTCGGCGAGGATGTCGGTCGGCAGCGTGATCACGCTCGTGAGCAGTCCGAGTCCAGCGATCAGCAGCGGTACGGCGACGTACCAGCGGTTGATGCGGAGAGCGTCGTACAGGCGACGGCCCAGCGGGCTGAAGCCGACGGCGAGCGGGACCACGACCGTCAGCACCCACGAGGTCGTTGACCACGGCAACAGCTCGGACCGGAACGCCTGCTGACGGGCGATCTCGGCCGGGGTGAAGTCTCGCGCCGGGTCGGAGGCGGGGAGATCGATCAGGTGCCAGGGGGTCGTGGTGACGATCACCACGACCAGTGCAATCGCGAGCACGACGGCCGCGATCCGCGGTGCCCAGCGACTGTCAAGCACCAGCAAGCCGCTTCAGGTATTTCTGCCACTCGGCGACGAACTCCTGCTCGGTCATCCCCAGGATCGACTTGAACGCGTCAGCCAGCCCGGCCGTGCTCTTCGACGCGTGCACCGCGCGATAGAACTTCACCAACTGGGCCTGCCCGTCGCGTTCCGCGATCAGCCGGCAAGCCAGCCACGCGGACTCATAGGCCTGGGAGAGATCCGCCGACGAGGCAGCGAACGCGTTCGTATCGGGCAACGCCGCCGGCCCCTTCCCAGCGCGGACCGCCTTGAAGAGTTCCTTCGCCGCCGACTCGTCCTGCACCGGTACGGCGGTGAATGCCACGTAGTCGGCGAATCCCTCGGCCAGCCACAACGGCACCGGCGACGCGGTCGCGGTCGACGCGACGTGGGTGGTCTCGTGGGTCAGCACGATCCGGCGGCCTTGCTTGCCGAGCTCCTCGAACAGCTTCGGGTTGGCAACGATCCGCACCGGCGCACCAACCTGCGGCTGGTCGAGCTCCGCCATCGTGACGGCGGCGATCTGGGTGTAGGTGTTCGGCGCGGCGCCGAGCACGGCCTCCATCTGCGACTGCTTGGCCGGCAGGTAGACGACCACCTTCTGCGGCCACGCCTTGCCCCAGACCTTGCTCACCGAAGTGACGGCCCGATCCGCGACGGTGACGTACGCCTCCGCCTGGGCCTCGGACTTCAGGCTGATCACCAGACTGTGGTCACCCTTGGCGACATCGAGCGCGCCGAGCGTCCAGACCGGACGCCGCTGCCCGGCGACGAAGCGCTCCGAGAACGAAGCGGCATACGTCTTCCCGTCGCGAGTGACGAACGTGACCGGGAGAATCGCGCGGGCCGGCTTGGCGTCGTACCCGGTGAGTTGCCAGGAGACCTCGACCTGCGCCAGCCAGGACGCCGTACCGCCGAGCTCAGTCGTGCGGTCTGGCGTGAGCGCACCGGTGTCGTCGCTCACGTAGCGGAACTGGAAGGCCCCGATCGGGAGCTGCTCGAGGTTCGCGAAGATCGTCCGCGCGCTGGCCTTGAACGCCGTCGACCGCGGGTCGATCGTGTCGAGGAAGGCGCTGCGGCTGTCGCTCTTCACCGCGTCGGCCATCGCCTGCAGTACGGCGCCACCGTCGGTAGCGCGCTGAACACCGGCCGCTGCTTCGTCATCGGGCGACGTCGAGGTCTGCGGATCGTGCGCACCCACCGGTGCGTTCGGATCGGCAGGGGCATTGGCCACCTGACGGAGACCGGCATACCCCGCTCCCGCGACCAAGCACACGGCAACGCCGATCGCGACCTTCTTGACGATCGACGTGTTCAGGAACGGCTTGGGCTCAGATGGCCTGAGCTCGTCGTGAGCGGGCTCATCGTGCGCCGACTCATCGACGGCGGGCATCGGCACCGTATCGCCCTGCTCGTCGATCACTTCAGCCCCTCGCTGCTCACCTGCCCCAGTCAGGCGCGACACTACGTGCCTCCTCCGACAGTAGAGCACTTGGACGGTCGTGAAACGACTCGGCTCCGGGGTCGAGACCCCGGAGCCGGTGAGTATCGCAAGCCGACGGGTCAGCCCGGACGAACGGCCGTGTTGTACGGCATCGTGTCGATGGACGAGGTCTCGACGCTCTTACCCGGGCGCGGTGCGTGCACCATCCGGCCGTTGCCGATGTACATGCCGACGTGGCTGATCGGGCTGTAGAAGAAGATCAGGTCGCCCGGCATCAGCTGGCTCTTGCTGACCCGACGGCCCTCGTTGGCCTGCGCCTTCGAGGAGTGCGGCAGCGAGACGCCGGCCTTGCCCCAGGCGTACAGCATCAGACCGGAGCAGTCGAAGGTGCTCGGTCCGGCGGCGCCCCAGACGTAGGAGTCGCCCAGCTGGTTCATCGCCACTGCGACAGCCTGCCCGGCGCGGCCGTTGGCCGGGACCGGCAGATCGTCGTCCATCCGGTCGCCGTCGCGGCTCGGGCGCTCGTTGCGCGCCTTCTCGGCTTCCTTCTCGTTCTCTTCCCGGATCCGCGCGCGCTCGGCGTCACTGAGCTTGCCGAGCACCTTCTCCGCGGCGTCCAGGTTGCCCTTGGCCTCGGAGATCAGCTTGTTCTGCTGCGTCTGGACGGCCTGCAGCGAGGCGAGCTCACTCTGGGCGCTGGCCTGCAGGTCCGCGACCTTGCCCTGGGCGTCCTGGAACTTCCGGAGCACCGAGTTCTGCTGGCCGGCGAAGGCCTGGGCGGTGGAGGCCTGGCTGAGGAACTGGTCCGGGTTCTGCGAGAGCAGCAACTGAGCCGTCGTCGACATCCCGGAAGTCTGGTAGCCCGCGACCGCGAGCGAGCCGATCTGACGCTTGACCTCGTCGGCCTGGGCCTGCTGCTTGTTGACAGCGGCCTGCAGGGCCTTCAACCGGGCCTGGGAGGCGCTGATCTGACCACGCAGGTCGTTGGCAGCCTCACCGGCTTCCTCGGACTTGTGCTGCAGAGCGGCAACCTGCTTCTTCGCCTCTTCCAGCGTCGGCTTCGGATCTGCGTCCGCTCCCGACTGGATGAACAGCACACCCGCTACGACAGCGGTGCTGGTGATGGCGGCGAGGGCGATTCCCTTGGTGCGGTTGATGCGTCCGGTGGACACAGCCCGGTCGGTCCCTTCCTCTGCTCGACGCCGTCCCCGTCAACCACGCCGGTCCTACAGGCTTAACGCCTGTACTGCCCGCGAGGTCACTCCCTCGGCTTCCCCGTTGCCCGGCCGGTCCGATCAACCGACACCCTGAGGCAACAGGACGTAACAGTAGTGACCGTTTCGTGACCGGTACAACTCGCCCCTCGGGTTTGATCCAAACTTAACGTCGGATCACCCCGAGCCGACCGCCGTATCGCCTTCTCCAGCAAGGGTTTCGGCAGGAGTGTTGGGATCGACACTCCTGACCGCGTGCACAAGGCGTAACGGTGGCACCAGCCCGGACCGAGCCAGTACGTCGAGCGCCGCACGCTCATCGTCGTCGATCGTGATGGTGTCTTCTCGTTCGGCGGAGAAGCCGAGCACCACCGTCACCACGCAGTCCTGGCAGCCCGGACCACGCATCACACAGGCGTCGCAGTCGATCAGCACAACGTCCTCCAAAGTGGGGAAGCACCCGGACTTGCATCCGGCTGATCAGGACGCTAGAGAAGGCCGCCGACAGTTTCTGATCGGCGGTTCTGATCGACGGTTCTGGTCGGCGCTGGTTCAGGCGCGGGCGATGCGGGTGATCAGGCTGGTCGCGGACAGTGAGCGGGCGCCGAGCTTTCCGACACTCTCGGCAACCTCACGGTCGGTCGAGATGACGACGATCGGGCGGCCGGGGGGTTCGGCGCGGACCAGTTGGCGGATCACCTCATCGGCGATCACGCCGGCCGGGCTGAAGCGCACGCGGACGCCACGGGGTGGATTCAGTTGGACGGGGCCGGACAGTTCCGCACCGTCGAAGACGACCGTCACTTCGATCCGGCGTTGGGCGACGAGCGCGCCGAGTGCCGTAACCAGGCGCTGACGTTGCGAATGCAGCGGCGAGGTCGGCCAGGCGGTCTTGGTGACGTTGTAGCCGTCAATGATCAGGTGCACCTGCGGCAGCGCCAGCAGCTCGTCAAAGAGCGCCGGGTCGTCCTCCGGAGCAACCCGCCCGACCGGCGCGGCTTCAGGCTCCCGGCCGGCCACCGTGTCTGCTGGCCTGAGCTCACCACCTGGCGGCAGGGCTAGCTCGCGCCGTAGTCCGCTCGCTGCCTCAAGCACGGTGTCCAGCAACAGCCGAGTACGCGTCGATGCGAGTTCGCGCTCCTGTCCCGCCGTACGACGGGCTGCGTGTTCGACCGCCTCGAGCTCGGTGATCCGAGCGCGCAGCCGACGAAGCTCACGATCGACCTCGGTCCGAGCCGCCTCGACGCGTTCGTCCGCGGTCTCCGCCTCGGTCGTGCGTTTCTCGAGATCGGTCTGCAGACCGGTGATCCGTTGCCGGGCCTCGTTGAGCTTGCGGCGCAGGGTGACGTTCTCGGCCTTCAGCTCGTTGACCTGTTCGCGGAGCCGCTCGCGGACCTGGCGCGTCTCGGTCCGAGCCTGATCGAGCTGGTCCGACAACCGGCCAATGGCTTCATCGTCGGCTCGCGGCGTCTCGACCGGCAGCTGAGCCGCCGCGGCGACGCGCGCCTCCCACTCGTCCGGCCGGAGCAGGTACGCCAGCGCGGCGACCTCGATCGGATCCGCCATCGGTACGGCGATTCCCTCGGCGATCGCATCACCCAGTTCCGCGTGCTCCCGCCGTACCTGGAAAGCGGTGAGCCGGCGGAAGTGCTCGTCGGTCTCGAGGATCGGGCCGAGGACGGACGCCGAGAGCTTGGCGCGCTTGGCCGGGGCGAAGCTCGCGAACCGGCGCAGCGGCGCCGGGATGTCGGTCGCGGGAAGCTGGCCGAGCGCCTGTGCGGCAAGAGTCAGAACTCGTTGCCGGACGGGTTCGGGCAAAGTCGTAGCGGCGGAGCTCGCGGCGGTGCCTGCCTCAGTCACCGGTCCGCAGTCCGGCTGGGGTGACGGCCACCGCACTGGTCTGGTCCGCGAACCCCAGACCCTCGAACCCCTGACGCAGCAACCCGTGCCGCAGCAGCCCGTGATGCAGACCACAACGAACGGCCGCACGGGCCGATTTCGCGGTGATCGCCTGTGTACGCATACCGAGAGCGTAGTCGACCGGCTCGCGTGTCACCTGCGAAATGTCGGTGGCGGCTCTTAGCGTCGTTGCCATGACCAGCCCGCCCCTGCCGACAGCGCTGCCGATCCGGGGTGTCCAGCCGAGTTTCGACGACCTCGGGACACCACTGCGCGACATCACGTTCTGCGTGGTCGACCTGGAGACGACCGGCGGTGCGCCCGGGGATTCGGGGATCACCGAGATCGGCGCGGTGAAGGTGCGGGCGGGTGAGATCGTCGGCGAGTTCCAGACGCTGGTGAATCCCGGTGAGCCGATCCCGGCGTTCATCGCGGTGCTGACCGGCATCACCAACCCGATGGTTGCCTCGTCACCCCGGATCGACTCGGTGCTGCCGGCCTTCCTCGAGTTCGCCCGCGGCTGCGTGCTGGTCGCGCACAACGCGCCGTTCGACATGGGCTTCCTGAAACACGACAGCCTCGTGCACGGATACGACTGGCCCGACTTCACCGTCGTCGACACCGCACTGCTCGCGCGCCGCGTGATCACGCCGGACGAAGCGCCCAACTGCAAGCTCGGCACGCTGGCGAAGCTGTTCCGCACCACCACGACCCCGAACCACCGTGCACTGTCCGATGCGCGTGCCACCGTGGACGTGCTGCACGGACTGTTCGAGCGGGTCGGTTCCCTCGGCGTACAGACGCTCGAGGATCTGCAGACCTTCAACTCGCGGGTTGCCCCCGCCGTACGGGCGAAGCGGCATCTCGCCGAATCGTTGCCGCACGCACCGGGTGTGTATCTCTTCACCGACGACCGCGGTGAGGTGCTGTACGTCGGCAAGTCGAAGGACCTGCGGAACCGGGTCCGCTCGTACTTCACCGCCTCCGAGACGCGGAACCGGATCGGCGAGATGGTCGGCATCGCGACCTCGGTCCGGGGGATCGAGTGCGGGACGTCGCTCGAGGCCGAGGTCCGCGAACTGCGGCTGATCGCGGAACACAAACCGCGGTACAACCGGAAGTCCAAGTTCCCGGAACGGCAGCACTGGCTGAAGGTCACCGTCGAGCCGTTCCCCCGGCTTTCCCTGGTCAAACAGGTGCGCGACGACGACGGCGGCTACCTCGGCCCCTTCAGCTCCCGCAAAACCGCCGAGCGCGCGATGGCCGCGCTCCACGAAGCGTTCCCGATCCGCCAGTGCACCGCCCGCATGTCGCGCACCCCACGACTGTCGCCCTGTGTCCTGGCCGAGATGGGCCGCTGCGTGGCGCCGTGCGACGGCCGCATCTCATCTGATTCGTACGGCGAATTCGTCGACAACCTGCGGACCGCCCTGACCGCGGACCCGACTCCCGTCATCGCCGCCCTCGACCGGCGCATCGACGTACTGTCCGCCGACGAACGCTTCGAAGACGCCGCCGTCCACCGGGATCGCCTGAGCGCGTTCGTGCGGAGCTCCGCCCGCATGCAGCGCATGGCGTCCGTCACGAGCTGCGCCGAGATCTGCGCGGCCCGCCGTACCGACGACGGCGGCTGGGAACTCCACGTCATCCGCCGCGGCCGCCTCGCCGCCGCCGGCATCAGCCCCCGCGGAACGGACCCCCGGCGCTACCTCGACATGCTGCGAGCCTCTGCCGAAACCGTCCTGCCCGGCATCGGCCCAGTCGCCACCGCCTCCCCCGAGGAGATCGACCTGGTCCTGCGCTGGCTGGACCAGCCTGGCATCCGCCTCGTCGAGATGGACGGCACCTGGACCTGCCCCATCACCGGAGCCGGCCGCCACCTCACCCGCATCGACAACGCCACCGCCGACCTCCATCACCCCACCGAACGCCGCCGCCTCCGCCCCCTGGGCCCAGCCCGAGCCAGCTAACCGTCCGCACCCTCCCCCATCGACGCGGCGGGCTAGCGAGACGCCAACCTGCGTCTGCCACCGCAGCACGGACTCGTTTGTGTCGCCCTGCACAACCAGCCGCCCTGCACAACCAACCGCCCTGCACAACCAATCCGCCCAGCTCACTCGCCGCGATGGCCTGGCTGATCGATGACCTGCTGGACCGACGAGCCGCAGATGCTTGCCTCGCCACCGAGGTGCATCCACGCGCGGCGCCGTGCCGATGACCTCACGACCACAGAACACCAGCACCATCCGGGTCAGCGACTGGGTCTTACACGCCCCGACCGACCAGTCCCGCCGTCGTGAGCAGCGCCCACACCCGCGTGCCTGATCGACCCACCTCACCTCCGCGAGCTCCGGCCGTCCCCCCATGCCCGCACCTCCGCCAGCATTCTGCTCGGCTCAACTGCCCCGACCGGGACTTGCGCGCAGAACGGCACGAGCAAAGATCGACCCCACCCATCTGCTCTCCGAACAGAGCCCCACCCATCTCAACCGGCATCCCCCAACCGCCACCTACCGAAGCGGCGCCTGACCTGAACCACCAGGCCGACCACCGGCTTCTTCAACGGCGGGGGCCTGGATTCCCGTATCGATCGACCGGCCCAACCACCAGATTTCAACGGCATGGCCTGGATTCCCGCACCGGTCAGCTGGCCCGAATCTGAGCGCCCCCGACAACCTCAGCGCGGGTTCCGCGTTCAGGCCCCCTGAGCCTCGCTCGCGGCTAGAGCGACCGAGTGCGGCCTCGCTAGAACGGCGGCGGATCCGCGGCCGCCCGACCACCCGGCAAAACCTGCGCACGACCTGGCACCACCGACGACTGATCGACGCTGGCTCGACCAACTCCAGGCCGGCCGTCTACAGGGCAAGCGTCTTCGGAGCGGGCGTTTCGGGGATGACCGGGTTCGCGGCGATCGGGTGCGGAAGGTTTGGGGTGGTCGGACGGCTGGCCGGTTGGCGCAGGTTTGGGGTGGTCGGACCCCGGGCGACCGGGTTGACCGGGGTCGGGTTGGCCGGGGTCGGGTTGGCCGGGGTCGGGTTGGCCGGGGGCGGAATGCGCGGACGTGGGGTGGGCGCGGTTGGGGTTGTGGGTGATGGGGCCTCGGGCGGGTGGGACCGTGGTGTAGCGGTGGCCGGTGGGAGCGATGAGGGTGACCGAACCGTCGGGGTGATTCTCGGTCCGCCAGCCCCAGCGAGGGGTGTCTTTGATGACGTGGTGATACTCGCAGTACGGCACGAGCCCGGCCAGACTGGTCCGGCCCGATACGGCGAACGGCGTACCGTGATCGCGATCGCATTCACGCGACGATCGGTTGCATCCGGGCCAGGCACAGACAGGATGGCGTGCGAGTAGCGTCTCGCTGACCATCGGACTGGGATCGTGGCGAGTGGTGGAGGCGTTCAGGACGACGCCGTTCACCGGGTCGGTGAGCAGGCGGCGCCACGTACCGTCCGCGGCGATCCGGCGCGCCATCTCCGCAGGGATCGGCCCGTATCCGGTGAGTTCGCACGGTTCGTCGTCGAGACTCAGCAGGGTGCCCATCGGGATCAGTACCTCGATGTGTGGGCGCCGACGATGCTGATCCGGCAAACGGCGTCCGAGCCAGTCGAGTCCGTTCGAGAGCATGTACCCGAACAGGTCGGCCACTGAGTCCGCCCGCCGCTGTTCGGCCGTCCGCTCATCGCGTGCGGGCTTCGGTTCGGCCGGGTTCGACTCGGCCAGCTTCGGTTCAGCTGGGTCCGGTTGATCCGGGTTCGGTTCGAACGGGTCTCCAGGCGTTGCCTCACCTGCGATACGGCCGCCGGGAGCGGCATGGTCGTGCGCAGTACTTCCGGCAGAGTCCAAGGCGGTGCGAGCGGAATCCGCCGCCGGCTGCGCGAACTCGGGGGCATCGAGCGACCTCACGGCAGATGCCGCAGGTCGGGAGAGTTCACAGGACGCAGCGCCGTCCGTGGGATCGCCGGAGACCGCAGGTGCCGAAGGATCGCTCGACGCCACACGCTCCGAGTGCTCACCCGACATCGCGCGGTCCGAAGGCTCGGCGAACGCTGCACACTCCGTGGGATCGCCCGACATCGCGCGGTCCGAAGGCTCGGCGAACGCAGCACATTCCGTGGGATCGCCTGACGTCGGGCGTTCCGAAGGATCGGTGGACGCCGCAGGTGCCGAGAACCCCATGGATGCCTCGCGATCGACCCGCGCTCCAAGGCCGGCAGGTCCCGTATGCGCCGCGGACGCTGCAGGTGCGCTCCATGCCGTCGATGCCGCAGGCTCGCAGGATGCCTCGTGGTCGGCGGATGCCGAAGGGGTCGTTGGGTCCGCGACTGTTGCGGACTCGGCGAACTCCGAAGAGGCCGCGGATTCGGCGGGTGACGCGCACGCCCCGGATGCTCCGGATGAGCGGCGTCCGGCAGGCTCTCCGCATTCTTCGGGGTCTGCGTGGTCTCCGCGTTCTGCGGGTGAGGTCGGCCCGGCGGGTTCCGCGGATTCTGCTGTTGGTGTGGAGGCAGCGGATTCTGCTGTTGGTGTGGAGGCAGCGGATTCTGCTGGTGGCCCGGCGGGTTCCGCGGATTCTGCTGTTGGTGTGGAGGCAGCGGATTCTGCTGGTGGCCCGGCGGGTTCCGTGGGTTCAGGTGTGGGGGTGGGGCGTTTGGCTAGGTCTGCCAGGGCTTGGACTACGACCCAGATCTTTTGGATGGTGTCGGCGGTGTGGACGATCCAGAGGCCGGCCATGCCGTCGGGCAGGGGGACGATCTTGCAGGTACGTCCGCTGACGGCTTCGCGGTGGCGGTCGGCCTCGACGTCAGCTTGGTGTTTGGCGACTTGGTGACGTAGCGAGCGGCGCAGGTTGGCGTGGGTCTGTGAGGCGGCTCGGCGCAGGACGTGGGACTCGACTGCGCGGGCGTCGTCGTCGGACAAGGCGCGGGTCGCTTCCGAGATGGCCAGTGCCTTCGAGTGGGACAGGGCACCTGTTCGCAGGGCGGTGAAGGTGGCTGCCAGGGGCCCGGTCAGATGCAGGGCGGTCTCGATGTGCCGGACCGCGGTGTTGGGCGACAGGTGCAGTGCTGCGCCGACCTCGGCGGCCCACGAACGCTCCGGATCGACTGGCCTGCCGGACGAGTCGATCTCTTCGGGACGTGGCGTCTCGGCCTCTTGCGCCTTGCGCTGGCGGAAGAACGACGCCATGGCGGACGCCTTCATCGCCTCGGCCCAGGACGCCAGCCGCGAGGCTGCCTTGAGGTACTCGATCAGGGCCATCGGTGACAGGCATTGAACGCGAACTGAGCCCAGCGCCGCCGCCAGGTCGCCGCCGGGTGGAAGGAACACCCAGTCAGGCGCGGATTGGCGCAGCATGAACCGCTCGGCCTCGTCCTGGTCGGCCGAGGCCCACAGCTCCCACTCCAGTTGATCGACGGCCGACATCGGTGGGAGGTCGGCGTCGTAGAACTCCTGTTCGCTGATGACCATCGGCGCTTCTGGGTCGTCGAGGTCCCACGCCTCGTCGTACGCGTCGTCGGGCAGCTCGTCCAGATCGCTGGGCGGGAAGAACGTCGCCGCAGGCTGGGAATCAGGCGGTGGAGGGACCAGCGCGAGCCTTCCGCTCGACCGGCTCGCGAAACTCCCGACGAGCGGTTGCTCATCGGAGGCGCGGGCCGGGTGAATCGTCATGCACACATATTAGAACACCTGTTCGAATACATCAAATCGGCGGGATCGGCGCGGAGTCCGGGCGTGGTCGCCACTATGCTTCGGCAGGTCCGATGTGCTTCGAGGGAGAGGACGACATGGTCACCGCGATCGTGTTCATCAAGGCCGATGTCGCGCGGATCCCGGAGGTCGCCGAGCAGGTGGCGGCGATCGAGGGAGTCAGCGAGGTCTACTCAGTGACCGGCGGGCTCGACCTGATCGCGATGATCCGGGTCGCGCACCACGACGAACTGGCCACGGTGATTCCCGACCACGTGAACCGCGTCCCCGGCGTACTGAGCACGGAGACCCACATCGCGTTCCGCGCGTACTCGACCCATGACCTGGAGGCGGCGTTCAGCCTGGGCCAGGAGGACGGTGTCTGAGGCTCGGAAACCTGTACTTTCTGACACGCGCTGAAGTTACGGTGAACGCATGAGCAACCCTCCCGCAGGCTGGTACCCGGACCCGACCGGGCTGCCAGACACCATCCGCTGGTGGAACGGGAAGCAGTGGACCAACCGCACCGAGAAGGAAGCGGTCCCGAGCGAGTCCACAGCGCCTGAACCGGTGGACGAGGCTGCGCCGGACGCGGCTGGGGCCGGCGACGCCGTACAGCCTGCTTTTGGTACGACGGGGTCTCAAGAGCCCGCTGTTGGTGCGACGAGGTCTGACGAGCCGGTGTCACCGCAGCAGACGGGGCCTCAGCCTGTTTGGGGGGCGTCGTCGTCTCAGGAGACGGCTTGGGGTGCGAGTCCGCAGGCGGGGTGGGATACGACGTCGCCGCCGCAGCAGGGTGGTTGGTGGCCCAATCCGGATGAGTCGGAGAACGCGGGTGGGCCGCGGCTGACGGCGGTCGGGCCGGTGGAGATTGAGACGGCTGCCGCTGGTTGTGAGGTGCCGGGAGACGATGGGCTGACGCCGTTCGAGCGGGCCCGGGCTACCTGGAACGCACCGGAGATCGCACCGGCCCCGCCGGAGCACTGGACCCAGCGACCGGTACCGGACGTCGATGCGACTCCCGAGGGCGAGCAGACCGCCGTCGCGCCGCAAGGTGACGAGCAGGCCGCCCCTAATGGGTGGACGCTGCGGCTCGCCTCCACGCCGGACGATGCGCCGAGTGCCGGTGGTACGCCGAGTGCCGGGACTGACGCTGGTACGGCGAACGCCCCGACTGACGGTGGTACGGCGGCTGCCGGACCTGAGGCCGGTACGGCGAACGCCGCCACTGACGGTGGTACGGCGACTGCCGGACCTGAGGCCGGTACGGCGAACGCCGCCACTGACGGTGGTACGGCGACTGCCGGACCTGAGGCCGGTGTGGCTGAGGCCGGGACTGACGGTGGTACGGCGGCTGCCTGGACCGACGGTGGTGCATCGGAGGTTGGGGCTGCGGCCGGTACAGCGACCTCCTGGAGTGACGGTGGTGCGCCGGAGGTTGAAGCCGGTACGGCGGAGGCCGGGGCCGAGGGTGGTTCGTGGGGTGCGGCGGCCAGCGGTGACTGGGGTGTCGAGGGCGAGACCGGCGTACAGGCTGGCGTTAGTGCTGCCGGTGGTTGGGGCAGCGAGGACGGTGGCGCCTCGGCTGGTGGTTGGGGCGTGGAGCCGGAGGGTGGCGCGCAGACCGCGGCCGCTGCTTGGGGTGCGGAGGCGAGCGGCGGTGAGCCGGCTGAGACGCCCGGTACGCCGGAGGCTTGGGGCACCGCGACTGGAGACCCTGCTGCGGCGGAGGGTGGTGGTGAGCAGGGGTGGTCCGATGTGAGTTGGACTGAGGCTCCGAATGCTGCCCGCAAGCCCCGTGGGTCAGGTACTCCGGACGAGACCGCTGCGGTTCAACCGGATGGAGGTGGAGAGCCGGACAGCGAGACCACCCAGGTACAGCCGACGTGGGGCACGGCGTCGGGTGACGAAGCCACGCAGGCGCAACCGGCCTGGGGTGGGCAGTCAGACAACGAGACCACCCAAGTGCAGCCGACCTGGGGTGCGCAAACGTCGGGTGACGAGGCTCCGCAGCCGAAGCCGACCTGGGGTGGGCAAACGTCGGGTGACGAGGCCACGCAAGCACAACCGGTTTGGGGTGCGCAGGCTTCTCGGGGCGAGGCTCAGGCGCTGCCGTCGGGTGATGAGGCGGCGCAGGTGCAGGCTGCTTGGGGTGCTCAGGCAGGGCAGGCGGCTGGGCCGGTTCAGCAGGGCGCGAGTGAGGGTGAGGGTCCGCGGGGGCAGTCGGCCTGGGGTGTGGATCCGGATCTGCAGCAGGCTCCCAGTCAGCAGAACTGGGGCGTTGCGGCCGGTGGGCAGGGTGCCGGCTGGAGTGCGACTCCCGACGGTCAGGACGAGAAAACTCAGCTTTGGGGTGCAGACGCGTCGCAGGTTCCGGCCGCCGCGCAGGGCTCTAGTTCCTGGGGTACTCAGGAGACGCCGGGCGACACTGCGGACAATCAGCAGGCGGCTCAGAATCCGTGGGGCGCGGAGCAATCCGGCGTACAGACGGCTGGTACTCCGTGGGGCGAGCAAGCGGAGACTGCGGCACCGAGCAACAACCCCTGGGGAGCTGCTGCGAGTGGCAGCGGTGCTGCCGTCGAGGGCGAGCAGAAGACTGCCGCTGCGGCTTGGGGCGCGGGGCAGGGTGCTGGCGGGCCTTGGGGAGAGCAGCAGGAGACGAGTTGGGGGCAGGACCAGGCTGGTACTCAGACCGCGGCTGGACCTTGGGGTGAGCAGAAGGAGGCTTCTTGGGGAGCCGGTGCTGCACCCACGCCGCAGAGCGCGGGCGGGCCTTGGGGCGGCGCGCCGCAGGCTGGCGGGTGGGGTGCTGGGCCGGGTGTTGGCCCAGACGCTCCCGGCCGGGATGGCAGCAAGCCGAAGAAGAACGCCGGACGTGGTGGACCAGCCAGCAAGAAGCCAGCTGGCGGTGGCGGCGGGCCGGGCGCGAAGCTGCCGTTGCTGATCGGCGGTGGGATCGCGCTGGTGATGCTGATCGTCGCCGCGATCTTCCTGATCACGAAACCGGGCGACGACAAGGCTGACCCCAGCCCGACGCCGCCGACGAACCAACCCACGAACCAGCCGACCGACGCCACCAAGCCCGGCCAGTCGAAGAACCCGAAGCTCCACGAGGGCGAGCGGATTGCATCGACGGCGATCTCGTTCCCGCGCCGTACCGGGCTGTGGTCGGACCGCAAGCGGCTGGTACCGCAGCTGCTCGACTCGAGCGGGCAGTACGTCGTACTGCAGGAGAAGTTCGACGGGACCAACAACTGGTACGCCGACATCTTCGTCGGTGCCTTGGGCAACCAATCCGGATTCGGCGGCGACCCGAAGGCGACCGCGCTGGCGCTCGCGGACGAGGTGCCGGCCTCGCTGTACGGCGGCATCCCGATCACGCGCAAGCCGGGGGTCAACGGTGCGGTCAAGCGGTCGGACAAGTCGGGCTGGTACGTCCAGCAGACGATCACCGCGAAGTCGGCCAAGGTGAAGGCGCGGGCCCTCACCCTGACCATCGCCGTCTTCGACCTCGGGGACGGGACAGCGGTCGCGTACATCAGCGATATCCCTACCAACCGGCCGGACCTGAAGGCGGCCGAAAGCCAGGCCTACAAGGGAATCAACGTTGGCTGACAACGAGAACCAAACCCCGCCCCCACGCCGCTCCGGCCGCCACAGCGCCCCGCCTCCGCCCCCGGTACTCCCCGCTCGTCGTCCCCCGTCGGGCGCCCCCGACTCTCCCACCGCAGACGGAACCACCATGCCAGTCCCAGACGGCCTCCCCCACTTGTCCTCCGTAGCCCGCACCGACCCCGAGGCCGCGACCACGCCTACCGCTCCGTATACGCCGGACGGTGCAGCTGGGTTGGGCAACGCAGGCACGCCGGACCGCGCGGACCAGTCAGCCGGGCCGAGTGAGCCGGTTGCTCCGGGTCGCTCGGATGCTTTGGGTCGGTCGGACGGGCTTGGCGGAGCGAGCGATGTGTTGATGGGGCAGTCTCCTGCGCCGGCGCCCCCGCCACCTCCGCCACCGCGCTCCCCCAGTCGCAGCCAGTACGGCGAGCCTGCCGGGCAGCCGACTCCGCCCATCGGCCAGCAGTACGGCGAGCCTGCCGGGCACCCGACTCCGCCGATGGGTCAGCAGTCGGCGTATGCCCCACAGCCTGGTGCGCAACCTGATCCACAGTCCGGTGGGTACGGCGGTCAGCACCCGATGCAGGGACGGGCGTATGGGCCCGGTCCGGCCCAGGAGTCGCAGGCTCGTGCTCCGCAGCCGGGTGGCGGTCCGGGGCACAACGCGGGATCGCTGACGCGTTCTGACGAGGGAGCGCAGGTGGGAGGGCAGTCGACTGCTCCACCTAGCGGTCCGATGAGCGGCCCGCCCGCGGTCGATCCGGCTGGCGTGCAATCGTCGGCTGGTCCAGTGGGTGCGCAACCGAACGGTGGGCGACCGCCGGTTGGCTCATCAGGTGGGCAGCCGATGGTCGGTTCCGCAGGTTCGCAGCCGACGGTCGGTTCAGTGGGTCAGCCGCCGGGTAGTTCAGCCGGTGGGGGGCCGTCGGGTGGGCAGCCGGGGTACGCGCCTCCGCCTGGTGTAGTCGGTGGACCAGCGAGCGGGCAGCCGCAGGGCGGGCAATCGCCGCAACCGGGATACGTGACACCTGTACGGCCGGCACGTCCGCAGGGTGCACTGCCGCAGCCCGGCGTGCGACCACCCGTCACCGGTCCGCAAGCCGCGCCACCGGGTTACGCGCCGACTGGTCCGCAGGGTGCTCAGCCGGGTTCCGGCCCACGCTCGGCACCTGTCGATCCGCAGAGCGGGCAAACGGGGCTCCCGCCTCACTCGATGCCTCCAGGCGCCAAGAATGTGCAGCCGGGACCCGCGCCGTACCCGACTCCCGCAGGTCCGCAGAACGTGCAGCCTGGACCCGCGCCGTACCCGACTCCCACAGGTCCGCAGAACGTGCAGCCCAGCGCCCCGTCCGGCCCGGCGTACCCGGGTCCCCAGCAGCCAGTGCCCGGAGCCCGCTCGGCGTCGCCAGGTAGCCAGAACGTGTGGCCAGGTAGCCAGAACGTGCAGCGAGGGGTTCCGACGGGGCCTGCGAATGCAGGTCCAGTGAATGCAGAGCCGGGGTCTTTGGCGCGTACTACGCCCGTTGGTCCCCAAGGCACGCAGCCCCGACCGGGGTCGGCAGTTGGGCAGCAGGCAACACCGCCGGCGCAGGGCGGGCCGGGTCAGTCGGCGGAAGTGCCGCCGTACGGGGATGGTGGGCGGGGGTTGTCTGCGGCGGCGGAGCCTGCGGGTGACCCGGTGGGCGGGCAGGGTGGGCGTGGTGGTCGGGGGGTCGGGGTGCCTGAGGCTGAGGGGTATGGGGTGGTTTTGCGGCAGAGTGGCGATTCCAATGGGCGGGCTCGGCTCACTGGGGCTTTGGTGTTGGTGGTGGCGGCTTTGACGGCTACTGCCTTGTGCATCGGGTGGATCTGGACTCGGGCCGATGCGGTGTCACCGGCGGCGTTGCCTTCGGGGAATCCGGGGTTGCGGACGGTTGATCCTTCGGTGAAGCCGACGCCGACACCAGCCCCGCAGGGCAAGGTGCTCGGGACGCTGCTTGTTGCCGCGAACAAGGACTCGATGCCGATCATGGGGTCTGCCTGGAGTGAGACCGGCGCCAGCCGGATCGGGTTGTACGGCGGGGCTGCGATCTGGCTCACCGTGCACGAGAATTACAACAGCGACTCCGACTGGGGCAACGTCGTCGCGTTCGGGCAACTGACGCCGACGGTGAAGGTGACCAGCACTCCGGCCGGGCTCAAGAGCGCCGCGACGCAGGCGGGATCGCGCGCGATCATCGGGCTGTACGGCGAGGGCGCGAAGATCTCCGCTACGACGCACAAGGCGATCACCGTGGACGGTCACCCGGGGCACGAGATCACGACGCGGGTCGCGGTCAGCGCACCGAAGCTGACGGAGACGTTCTCCACTGTGCTGATCGCGGTGGTTGACCGCGGTGACGGTACGGCGGCTGTGTCGATCGGCGACATCGCCGGTTCGACGCCGACGTGGATCCAGGTCTGGCGCACGAAGGTCAGCCAGATCAAGATCAACCGCTGAGGCCGGCCGAAAGCGGTCGGCCCTCAGCGCTAGCCGCGCACCACAGCGTTAGCCTCGCACCACAGCGCAGGCGGCGATCCAGCGGTCGAGCACGTCCTTGGCCGCACCTGAGTCGATCGCCTCGGCCGCGAGGTCCATCCCGGTCCGGATCCGCGCGGTGATCGGTCCCTCGACCGGTGTGTACGCCGCCAGCGCGGCACCGGCGTTCAGCAGTACGACGTCGCGCACCGCCCCGGCCTCACCCTCGAGCAGCGACCGCACGACCTTCGCGTTGTACGGCGCATCCGCACCCCGAAGCGCCTCGGCCGCCACCGGCTCGATTCCGAGATCACGCGGATCGAGAGTGAACGGTCCGGAGACCTCTCCCCCACCGACGTTCCACACCTGCGACGTCGTACGGGTGGTCAATTCGTCCAGACCGTCGTCACCGTGGAACACCAGCGCATCGATCCCACGCCGCGCCAGTACGCCGGCCATCAGCCCGGCGACGCGGGCATCGCCGACTCCAACAGCCTGAGCAGACGGATCACCCGGGTTCGCCAACGGCCCGAGGAAGTTGAAGGTCGTCGGTACGCCGAGCTCACGCCTCGGTACGGCGGCGTGTCGGAGCGCCGGATGGAATGCCGGGGCGAAGCAGAAGGTGATTCCGGCGCGCTCTGCGACCTCGGCGACCTGGGCCGCGGTGAGGTCGAGCGGAATCCCCAGCTCAGCCAGTACGTCGGCCGATCCGCACGCCGAGGAGGCTGCGCGGTTGCCGTGTTTGACGACCTTGGCACCGGCTCCCGCGGCAACGATCGCGGACATCGTGCTGATGTTGACGGTGTGCGCCTGGTCGCCGCCGGTACCGACGACGTCCAGGGTGCGGCCGGGCACGGTGATCCGGGTCGCGAAGTCGCGCATGGTCGCGACCAGACCCTCGACCTCGACGACCGTCTCGCCCTTGGCACGCAGCGCGATCACGAAGCCGGCGAGCTGGGCCGGGGACGCGGCCCCGGACAGGATCTGTTCCATCGCCCACGCGGTGGCGGTGGCCTCCAGGTCCTCGCCCCGCAGCAGCGGGTTGAGGACGTGCGGCCAGGTGTAGGCGGGCATCGCCGGGATCAGGTGCTGGCTGGCAGCTTGGCGACCACGGCGCGGAGCAGGCCCGCGGTCACCTCGGCGAGCCGGACCGGGTCGATCGGGTGCGAGACCGCGGCCTCGGCGCGCGACCAGGTGGCCAGCCAGGCGTCCTGCGGACGGCCGGTGATCACCAGGATCGGCGGGCAGTTGAAGATCTCGTCCTTCAGCTGCCGGGCGATCCCCAGGCCACCGGCCGGCACGGCTTCGCCGTCCAGGATCGCCAGGTCGATGCCGCCCTTGTCCATGGCCTTGATCACGGCCGGCTCGGTCGCACACTCGACGTACTCGAGCGCGGGCAGATCAGCGGCCGGGCGCTTGCCCAGCGCCAGCCGGACGGACTCCCGCGTCGTACGGTCGTCGCTGTAGACGAGAACCTTCAGCGGACGCTCTGAGCTCATCGATTCATCCCAAGCTGTGAAAAAGACGACTGGACAACCGAATGCTACCGGGGTGCCTGCTCGGCTCTGCGCGCCTGCTCCTCCAACCGGTCCAGGCGACGGTCCTCACGGCGGGCTTCACGCTGCGAGTCGCGCACCCACTGGACGAACAGGACGCCGAAGAAGACCAGGCCGACGATGTCCCCGGACCCCCACAACAGGCCGCCGGCGATGTACTGGTCGTGGATCGGTGAGGGCGGCCAGGAGCGTTCGAAGCTCGTGTACCAGTCCTCGGCGATCAGCCGGTTCGCGGACATGATCGTGATCCCCAGGAACGCGTGGAACGGCAACGTGAGGAACGTCATGATCAACCGGAACGGGTAGATCACCCGCCCCGGTACCGGATCGAGACCCAGCAGCGGCCAGAAGAACAGCGATCCGACCAGGACGAAGTGGAAATGCAGCAGGTCGTGCAGCCCGGTCGAGCGCAGTGTCGCGTCGTAGATGCCGCTGAAATAGAGCACCCAGGGGCTCAGGACGAACAGCGTGAAGCCGATCAGCGGGAAACAGAGGACCTTCGCGACCCGCGAATGCAATACGGAGAGCAACCATTTCCGGGGCCGCTTGGGCAGCGTCCGCAGCGCCAGCGTGACCGGCGCGCCGAGCGCCAGCATCAGCGGCGTCAGCATCGACAGGATCATGTGCTGGGCCATGTGCACGCTCAGAAGCACCGTGTCGTAGGTGCCCAGAGCGGATTGGGTGGCGATCACCGCGCTGCCCAGACCGAGTCCGACGAAGGCGACGGTCCGCCCCGGCGGCCATTTGTCACCACGTTTGTGGAGCTTGCGGACGCCGTACAGGTAGAGCGCGCCGACGGCAACGATCACGGCGAGTAACACCGGTTCGAAGGTCCAGGCGGTCAGCAACCGGAGCGGGGTGAACGGCGCGATCTGGTCACCGGGCCCAGCGTGAAGGGGAAGCACCGTTCAACAGTAGTGCGACATGCATGGGGGTGGTCGTGGCGCTTCGTCCGGGGACCGACATAATGACGGCGTGGCCACTGCAACTGCGCTCCCAGCGTCTCGAGAACACGGACACCACGACCGTCCCAGCATGGTCAGTGTCGGCACGATCGTCTGGCTCGCGAGCGAACTGATGTTCTTCGCCGCCCTGTTCGCGGCGTACTTCACGATCCGGTCGGTGACGACCGCCGCCGCTGCCCCGGGCGTGCAAACGCTCTGGGACGCGTCGACGGAGATGCTGAACGTCCCGTTCGCGCTCACCAACACCCTTGTCCTGGTGCTCTCCTCCGTGACCTGCCAGTTCGGCGTGTTCGCGGCCGAGCACGGGCGGGTCGGGCGGGTCGGATCGGCGGTGAACTTCCTCAAGTGGGGTATGCGTGAGTGGTTCATCCTCACGTACCTGATGGGCGCGGTCTTCGTCGCCGGCCAGGTCACCGAGTACGCCACGCTGATCCACGAGGGCATCACGATCTCGTCCTCGCCGTACGGGTCGGTGTTCTACCTGACCACCGGCTTCCACGGCCTGCACGTGACCGGCGGCCTGATCGCCTTCGTGTTCGTCCTGGCCAGGACCTACATGGCCCGCAAGTTCACCCACGAACAGGCCGTCTCGGCGATCGTCGTGTCGTACTACTGGCACTTCGTCGATGTGGTCTGGATCGCCCTGTTCGCGACCATCTACCTGCTCAAATGAGTGAGAAGAGAACCTCCTTGTCACCGGCGCGCTTTCTCTCCGCGCGACGACGGCACCGGTCCGCCGGCCTCGTCGTGCTCCTGTTCGGCCTCCTGGCAGTGGGCTCGGCGTACGCCGCGTTTGCCCCTGGCAGCGCGGTGGCCGACAACTCGGCCAAGACCCAGCAGATCGAAGAGGGCAAGAAGCTCTTCGCGGTCGGCTGTTCCAGCTGCCACGGCCTGAACGCCGAGGGCAGCGGCAACGGTGAGGGCAAGATGGCCGGCCCCTCGCTGATCGGGGTCGGCGCGGCCGCCGTCGACTTCCAGGTCGGCACCGGCCGGATGCCCGCGATGCAGCCGGGCGCCCAGATCCCGCGCAAGACGCCCGCCTACACACCGGAGGAGATCGAGGCCCTGGCCGCGTACGTCGCCTCGCTCGCGCCCGGCCCGGCGGTCCCCGCGCAGGACTCGTACGACATCAGCAAGGCGACCGACGAGCAGGTCACCCGCGGTGGCGAGCTCTTCCGGACCAACTGCACGGCGTGCCACAACTTCGCCGGCCGCGGTGGGGCGCTGCCGAAGGGCAAGTACGCGCCGTCGCTGATGAACGTCGACCCCAAGCACATCTACGAGGCGATGCTCACCGGTCCGCAGCAGATGCCGGTCTTCTCCGACCAGGTCATGCAGCCTGAGGACAAGCGCGACATCATCGCCTACCTGCACGCGCTGCAGGAGCAGAAGGACCCGGGTGGCTTCGGCCTCGGCCGGCTCGGCCCGGTCTCGGAGGGCCTGTGGGGCTGGCTGGTCGGAATCGGCCTGCTGGTCGTGGTCGCCGTCTGGATCGGCGCCAAGGGAGTCAAGGTCAAGGGCGCCGGCGCACACGGAGCCAAGGCCGAGGGAGCGAAGGCCGAATGAGTGACAAGAACCTGCCGGTGAAGGCAGCCGACGAGCACCACGGCGCGGTCGAGGTGGCCGAGCCGATCGCGGATCCGGGTCTGGAGCCGCACGAGTACCGGATCACCGACCTCGACCCGAAGGCCGCGGACCGCGCGGAGCGCCAGGTCGCGACCATGTTCACGCTGGCCGGCCTGCTGGCCCTCGGCTCGTGCGTCGCGTACTTCGCCATCCCGCGCGACGCGACCCTCGTGTTCGGCCCGCTGTCCGGTAACGCGAACAACATGGTCATCGGCCTGTGCCTGGGCCTGGCGCTGTTCCTGATCGGCGCCGGGGCGATCCAGTGGGCCAAGCAGCTGATGGTCGACACCGAGATCATCGAGCTCCGGCACGACGCCAACTCGACCCCGGAGCAGAAGGCCGACATCATGGCCGGCTTCTCCGAGGGCGCGGCCGAGTCCGGGTTCTCCCGGCGCAAGCTGATCCGCCGCTCGCTGCTCGGCGCGATGGGCCTGCTCGGCCTGCCGGCAGTCGTCCTGCTGCGTGACCTCGGCCCGCTGCCGGGCCGCAGCCTCTACAACACCATCTGGGCCAAGGGCATCCGGGTCGTCAACGACGTCACCGACCGCCCGATCAAGCCGTCCGACCTGATCGTCGGCCAGCTGGTCAACGCCCAGCCCGCGAACCTCTCCCCGTTGCAGGAGGAGAGCGCCGTCGAGTACCAGAACGCCAAGGCCAAGGCCGCGGTGATCGTGGTCCGGATCAAGCCGAGCGAGATCCGGACCCCGGCCGGCCGGGAGAACTGGGGTATCGACGGCATCCTGTGCTACTCCAAGATCTGCACCCACGTGGGTTGCCCGATCTCGCTGTACGAGCAGACCACGCACCACGTGCTCTGCCCGTGCCACCAGTCCACGTTCGACCTGGCCGACGGCGCCAAGGTGGTCTTCGGGCCTGCCGCCCGGCCGCTGCCGCAGCTACCGTTGGCAGTGGACGCCGAGGGCTACCTGATCGCGCAGAGCGCGTTCAACGAGCCGGTCGGCCCGAGCTTCTGGGAACGAGGGTGACAACCGTGTCTGACACCAAGGAAAAGCCGGCCGCCACGGCGGAGTTCCCGCCGCCGGTCAAGTGGGTCGACGACCGGCTCGGGATCGGCAAGCTCGGCCGGAAGAACCTGCGCAAGGTCTTCCCGGACCACTGGTCCTTCATGCTCGGCGAGATCGCGCTGTACAGCTTCATCATCCTGATCCTGACCGGCATCTTCCTGACGCTGTGGTTCAGGCCGTCGATGGCCGAGGTCGAGTACCAGGGCTCGTACAGCCTGCTCAAGGGCCTGCACATGTCCGAGGCGTACGCCTCGACGCTGGACATCTCGTTCGACGTCCGCGGCGGTCTGCTGATGCGGCAGATCCACCACTGGGCGGCCGTGCTGTTCATCGCCGCGATGATGGTGCACCTGCTCCGGATCTTCTTCACCGGCGCGTTCCGCAAGCCGCGGGAGCTGAACTGGGTGATCGGCTTCGGGATGCTGTTCCTCGGCATCATCGAGGGCTTCATCGGCTACGGCCTGCCCGACGACCTGCTCTCCGGTACCGGTCTGCGGATCACCCAGGGAATGATGCAGGCGTCCCCGATCATCGGTACGTACCTGACGTTCTTCATCTTCGGCGGCGAGTTCCCGGGTGACGACTTCGTGTCCCGGTTCTTCACCGTCCACGTGCTGCTGATCCCGGGGCTGATCCTGGCTCTCGTCACGGCCCACCTGTTCCTGGTCGTGTACCACAAGCACACCCAGTTCGCGGGTCCCGGCCGGACCGAGAAGAACGTCGTCGGCTACCCGCTGATGCCGGTCTACATGGCCAAGGCCGGCGGCTTCTTCTTCGTCGTCTTCGGCGTCACCGCGCTGATGGGCGCACTGCTGCAGATCAACCCGGTGTGGCTCTACGGGCCGTACAACCCGGCGGAGGTCACGGCAGGCTCCCAGCCTGACTGGTACATGGGCTGGCTGGAGGGCTCCGTGCGCCTGATGCCAGGCTTCGAGAGTCATTTCTGGGGCGTGACGCTCAGCTGGAACCTGCTGATACCGGCGCTGATCATCCCACCGGCCTTCGTGACGCTGGTGGCGCTGTATCCGTTCATCGAGGGCTGGATCACCGGCGACAAGCGGGAGCACCACCTGCTGGACCGGCCGCGCAACGTGCCGACCCGCACCGGTATCGGCGCCGCGTTCATCACCTTCTACGGCCTGCTGTGGATCGGTGGCGGTAACGACCTGGTGGCGACGCACTTCGGCCTCTCGCTGAACGAGGTGACCTGGTTCCTGCGGTTCGCGGTGTTCCTCGGTCCGGTCTTCGCCTTCTGGGCGACCCGGCGGATCGCGATCTCGCTCCAGCGGGCCGACCAGGAGCGGCTGCTGCACGGGCTGGAGTCGGGCATCATCGTCCGCTCCCCCGACGGCGCCTACTCCGAGCGGCACACGCCAATCTCGGAGCACGAGGCCTACGCGCTCACCGCGCACGACCGGCTCGTTCCGTACGAGGTGGGCCCGGAGACCGACGACAACGGGGTCCGCGCACCGCGCCGGGCGCTGAACAAGGTCCGCGCCAAGCTGAGCACCTTCTACTACGCGGACGCGGTGCAGAAGCCGACCACCGCGGAGGTCGAGGACGCGCACTCGCACGGTCACGAGGACGACGTGCACGAGCTGAGCGAGACCGAGTCCTTCCGCGAGGTCACGCCCGACCGGTACTGACCCGTCATTGGCGCACTAGCGCAGAGAACGCCCCCAGCTCCGGCTGGGGGCGTTTTTCGTTGTGGTCTAACTGGTTGCAGCGACCTTCGGTATGTCGAAGTCCTCGGGTACGACGGTGCTCTCGCGCAGGCCGAGACGTATTGGGCCTAGAAGCCGGCCACCGCGTCGGTTATCAGCACGCCTGAGCCCCGGACCGTTCAGTGTGGGGGTGAACTGCGACTCGGCTACCGCACTGCTCGTGGGCAACGTGACCCGGGGACGGACGCGCCGATCTGGTGGCCCGGGACGGCTCAGGGAACCTCACCGTGCATGTGACCGCCACGGGCGCTCAGATCGGCGCAGGGAGCGGCTGGGGACTTGCTCAGGCGATGCTGCTGCAGGACGTGACCGGTGACGGGCGTCTGGACATCACCGTCCGAGACAGCAGTGGGGGGGGGGGGGGGGGGTGCCCGACACGTCCACCCCCCAACCACCCCCCGACCCCCCACCCCCCCCCCCCCCTCCCCCCTCCCCCCCACCCCCCCC
>NZ_JBHVWY010000022.1:0-111094 GCF_042882005.1 Kribbella sp. NPDC058245 | reverse complement strand
CTCTATTCGCGCCGTACCTATCCCCTTTGCATCCCCTTCTCGGGCTTCGCTTTTCACCCCTTTTCTGACGAGCCATTTTGTTTCCCCCCCCCCCCCCCCCCCACCAGCGGCAATCCGTGGACCCGGACTCGCTACTCCGCCGGCGGCGGCTGGCAGGACGCGAGTCTGATGGCCCTTTAGAGCGCCCTTAGAGAGCGGAGCCCTGCTTGTACTTGGCGTAGGGGAAGTTCCAGTCGGCCCAGCCGTTGCCCTCGGTCATGTACTTGGTGGTTCCGGTGACGACGATGGGGTCGCCGCGCAGGGTCTGGTTGTAGAACCACTGGGCGTTGGCCAGGCTCATCCCGACGCAGCCGTGGCTGACGTTGGCGCTGCCCTGGGCGCCGTTGGACCAGGGGGCGCCGTGGACGAACTCGCCGGAGCTCGTCACCCGCTGGGCCCACTTCACGTCGCTGATGTTGTAGTAGTTCGGGTCGCCCGGCTTGAGGCCGATCGTCGCCGCGTCCATCCGCTTGGTGGTGAACTTCTCCATGATCACCTTCACCCCGCTGCGGGTGGTGAACCCGTCCTTGCCGGCGGTGATCGGGATGCTGCGGGCGAGCTTGCCGTTGATGGTGACGGTCATCGTGTGCTTCTTGACGTCGACCTTGCTGACGACCGACTTGCCGATCGCGAACTTGATCTCACGGCTGGCCGAGCCCCAGGTGCCGTTGCCCGCGTTGACCCCGGCGGTGTCGATGTTCACCGTCACCTTGGTACCGGCCGGCCAGTAGACCTTCGGGCGGTAGTTGACCTGCTTGCTGTTCAGCCAGTGCCAGGTGCCTTCGACCGGCACCGACGTGGTGACCTTGAGCCGCTTCTCGACCGCCGCACGGTCGGTGACCGGGTTGTTCCAGTAGATCTGGATCGGGAGCGCGACACCGACGGTCTCACCGTTCAGCGGGACGACCGAGGCCTTCAGGTTCTTGGACGCCTTCAGCGTGCTGAACGTCGAGGAGATCGGCACGGTGGCGCCGTCGGTACCCTCGGCCGTACCGCTCACCGTGTACGTCGCTCCGGGCTTGACGCCCGGGCCGGCCGTCCACACCGTCTTGTCGGCGTTCAGGGTGCCGTCGACGGTGTCACCGTCGTCGTCCTTGAGCGTGACCGACTTGATCGTGCCCACCGAGGTGGTCACGGTCACCGGCTTGTCGGGTGCGACCGCCTTGGCGCCCTTGGCCGGAACCACCGCGATGGTGGCCGCGGCCGGGTTGTCCGACGGTGTCGTCGAAGGACCGGAGGACGTCGATCCACCCGGTGTGTTGCTGCTCTGTGCGGCACCAGGAGCGGGGTTGCCGCCTGCCTCGGAGTCGCTGCACGCCGTCCCGGCCAGCAGCAGCACCGCGATACCCACCACGGCCAGACCGTGTTTCCTGCTCACCATTCCCCAGTTCTCCCCTGTATCCATCGACCGCCGCCCAGAGTAACCCGTCGTTCATCAGACGCACGAAAGCGCCGCCCGGTTGGGACCGGACGACGCTTGTTTTCGCGTTCAACTAGTGACCGGTGGTCACTCAGTGTGCGTGGTCACCGCGGTAGTACTCGAAGATGAACCCCGACAGGGTGACGATCCCGATCCCGCAGCCGGCGATGAACAGCCACCAGCCGAAGACGATCCCGAGCGCCACGATCGCCATCGTCGCGGCGGTCCACAGCGGCCACCACGAGTGCGGCGGGAAGAAGCCGAGCTCACCGGCGCCTTCCACGATCTCGGCGTCCTTGCGGTCCTCCGGACGGGCGTCCATCCGGCGGGCGGTGATGCTCAGGTAGAACGCGATCAGCAGCGACAGGAAGAACGTCATCACAAGTGCGGTGGTCCCGGTCGGGTCCCCCGACATCAGCCAGTAGATCGGCGTGACGACCAGCACGAACAGGCTCAGGATCCCGAAGACCCAGGCTTCGACCTTCACGCCTCGTCCTTCCCCTCGTTCTTCGCCGCGTTCTCCTCGAGCAGCGCGACCCGGCCCTCGTCCTCACCGGCGTCCAGCAGGTTGTCCGCTCCGGCCCGGTTGGCCGGGTACTCGGCCAGGGCCAGCTCGGGGTGGTGCAGGTCGAACGCCGGGCTCTCGGACCGGATCCGCGGCAGCTTGTCGAAGTTGTGCCGCGGCGGGGGCGAGCTGGTCGCCCACTCCAGCGACCGGCCCCAGCCCCACGGGTCGTCGACGTTGACCTTCGGCGACTTGCGGGACTTGTAGACGTTGTAGAAGAACGGCAGCATCGACAGACCGAGGATGAAGGCACCGACGCTGGAGACCTCGTTCAGCGTGGTGAAACCCTCGTTCGCCCCGTACGACGCGTAGCGCCGCGGCATGCCCTCGACACCCAGCCAGTGCTGCACCAGGAACGTCGTGTGGAAGCCGATGAACAGCAGCCAGAAGTGCAGCTTGCCGAGCTTCTCGTCGAGCATCCGGCCGGTCATCTTCGGCCACCAGAAGTAGAACCCGGCGAACATCGCGAACACCACGGTGCCGAAGACCACGTAGTGGAAGTGCGCGACCACGAAGTACGAGTCGGACAGCTGGTAGTCCAGCGCCGGCGAGGCCAGGATGATGCCGGTCAGGCCGCCGAACAGGAAGGTCGTCAGGAAGCCGACCGCCCAGAGCATCGGCGTCTCGAACGAGACCGACCCGCCCCAGATGGTGCCGATCCAGTTGAAGAACTTCACGCCGGTCGGGACCGCGATCAGGAACGTCATGAAGGAGAAGAACGGCAGGTTCACCGCGCCGGTGACGAACATGTGGTGCGCCCAGACCGCCACCGACAGGACGGCGATACCGAGCGTCGCGGAGACCAGGCCGATGTAGCCGAACAGCGGCTTGCGGCTGAAGACCGGGAGGATCTCGGTGATGATGCCGAAGAACGGCAGCGCGATGATGTAGACCTCGGGGTGCCCGAAGAACCAGAACAGGTGCTGCCACAGCAGTGGACCACCGTTCGCGGCGTCGAAGACGTGGGCGCCGAGACTTCGGTCCGCCTCCAGCATCAGCAGCGCGCCGGCCAGGATCGGGAAGGCGATCAGGACCAGGATCGAGGTCACCAGGATGTTCCAGGTGAACATCGGCATCCGGAACATCGTCATCCCGGGGGCGCGCATGGTGATGATCGTGGTGACGAAGTTGACGGCACCGAGGATCGTGCCCAGACCGGCCAGGTACAGACCCATGATCCACAGGTCACCGCCGACGCCCGGCGAACGGACCGCGTTCGACAGCGGGGCGTAGGCGAACCAGCCGAAGTCGGCCGCGCCGCCCGGGGTGAAGAAGCCGCTGATCGTGATCGTGCCGCCGAACAGGAACAGCCAGTAGCTGAACATGTTGAGCCGCGGGAACGCGACGTCGGGGGCGCCGATCTGGACCGGCATGATCACGTTCGCGAAGCCGACGAACAGCGGCGTCGCGAAGAGCAGCAGCATGATCGTGCCGTGCATCGTGAAGAGCTGGTTGTAGACCTCTTCGTTCACGATCTGCAGACCTGGCTTGGCCAGCTCGGCCCGGATCAGCAGCGCCATCACGCCGCCGATCAGGAAGAAGATGAACGACGTGATCAGGTACATGTGGCCGATCAGCTTGTGATCGGTCGTGGTCAGCCACTTGACCGCGAGCTGGCCCTTGCTGCGTCGCCGCGGCAGCGCTGTGCTCCCGACAGCGCCACTGCGCTCGGCGTAGCCGCTCATTTCCCGCCCTCCTGCTCACCGTGACCGGGGATCGTGGTGGCGTCCTGGCCGCCGACGGCGGCACCGGTCTGACCGCGGTCGGCCAGCTCCTTGAGGTGCTGGTCGTACTCCGCGCGGGTGACGACCTTGACGGTGAAGATCATCCGGCTGTGGTAGAGCCCGCAGAGCTCCGCGCACTTGCCGGCGAACGTCCCGGTCTTGGTCGGCGTGACCTCGAACCGGTTGGTCCGGCCCGGGATCACGTCGAGCTTGAAGTAGAAGCTCGGTACCCAGAAGGAGTGGATGACGTCCGGCGAGGTCAGGTCGAAGTGCACCGACTCGTTCACCGGCAGCCACAGCTCCGCGGGCTTGTCGAGCGTTCCGGTCTCCCAGACGCCCTGCTGCCCGTTGACCTGGTCCTTGTAGTTGAAGGTCCACTGCCACTGCTGCCCGACCACGTTCACGGTGTGCTGCGGCGTGGCCGACATCTTCGTGATCTGGTTGCCGTGCTCGACGGTGTAGAAGAAGAGCACGCCGATGATCGCGAACGGCGCCAGCGTGTAGAGCACCTCCAGCGGCAGGTTGTAGCGCACCTGCTTGACGGGCTCGTCACCGCGTTTGCGGTACCGCACCACGACGTACAGGATCAGGGCCCACACCGCGACGCCGACGATCAGCGCTGCGATCCACGCACCGATCCAGAGGCTGCGGACAGCCTCGGTCCGGTCTGACGCGCCCTCAGGAAGACCGAGTCGCTTCCACTGCTCAGTGGTCTCCGACGAGCAACCGGTCAGCGCAACGGCGCCGAGCACCGTTGCGGCCGCGGCCAGTAGCCGTCGTTTCGCCGGACGTGTGGCGCGGGCAGTGTCTGCCATGCGCTCCTCCACTCCGGACGTGCCGTTCGAACCCACGGGGCGCCTTTCCCTTCCCAAGTGAGACTGACGACCAAACACTACTGGACAGCATTCGCCTGTTTGCGCACAGGTAGCCCTTAGCGTTTCCCCTATGAATGAGCGTGCGTACCTCGACGCCGCATCGGCGGAGCCTCTGCATCCGGCCGCGCGGGAAATGTTGCTCTCGGCAGTGGATTCCGGGTGGGCCGATCCGGTGCGTCTGCATCACGAGGGAAGGACGGCCCGGCTGCTGCTGGACAACGCGCGGGCGGTGCTTGCCCAAGGCGTCGGAGTGCGCCCGGACGAGCTCTACCTGACCACCTCCGGTACGGCGGCCATTCACGCGGGACTGAGCGCCGTACTGGCTGCTCGGCGACGGGTGGGGACCGCCGTGGTCCACAGTGCGGTGGAGCACAGCGCCGTACTGCACACGGCTGGTGATGCCGGTGTGGAGGTCGGGGTGGACATGCTGGGGCGGGTGGATCTGGACGCGTTCGCCGCGGCAGCGCGGCAGCCAGGTGTGGCGGTGGCGGTGTTGCAGTCGGCCAATCATGAGGTGGGGACTCGGCAGCCGGTTGCGGCGGCTGCAGAGGCGTGCGGTGACGTGCCGCTGTTCGTGGATGCGGCGGCGTCGCTGGGGCACGACGTGGTGCCGGGTGGGTGGTCGGTGCTCACGGCAAGCGCTCACAAGTGGGGCGGGCCGGCCGGTGTGGGGCTCCTGGCGGTTCGCAAGGGCACTCGGATCGCTCCGGCCTGGCCGATGGACGAGCGGGAGGACGGTCTCTCCCCCGGGTTCCCTGACGTGCCCAACCTGCTGGCGGCCGCGGCGGCACTGCAGGCGCGGCTGGCTGAGGCTGGTGAGCTCGACGGGCAGCACCGGGCGTGGATCGCGGAGATCCGGGCGCGGGTGGCGGCCGACGTACCAGATGTCGAGGTGGTGGGCGATCCGGACGACCGGCTGCCGCACGTCCTCACCTTCTCGTGTCTCTACGTGGACGGTGAGGCTCTGGTGACCGCACTGGACGCTGAGGGCTTCTCTGTCTCCAGCGGCTCCGCCTGTACGTCGAGTACGTTGCGACCGTCACATGTGCTGGCGGCAATGGGTGTGCTGACGCACGGCAACGTGCGGGTCTCGCTGGCCCGGACGACGACGTACGGCGAGATCGACCGGTTCTGCAGGGTGTTGCCGGGGATCGTGCAGCGGATCCGGGCGGAGGTGGGGATGTGAACCTCGAGCTGGACTGCCGTGGGCTGCTCTGCCCACTCCCGGTGATCAAGCTGGCCAAGGCGTTACCGACTGTCGCCGTCGGCGACACCATCACCGTGCTGGCCGACGATCCGGCCGCCGCGACCGACATCCCGGCCTGGTGCCGGATGCGGTCGCAGCAGCTCGTTTCCGCGGCCGAAAATGTGTATGTGGTCCGGCGGGTGAGCTGACACACTCCGGCGGGTGACGGACTTCTCCTACAAGCCCACCTTGACCGGTGAGCTCGTCGTACTCCGACCTGTGACCGAGGACGACTACGCGGCACTCGCCGTCGCGATGGCCGATCCGGATGTGACCCGGCTGACCGGGAGCCATGGGGAGATCGGCGAGGAGAAGGCCCGGCAGTGGTACCGGACCCGTCAGGCCCAAACTGACCGGTTGGACCTCGCGATCGTGGACAAGGCCTCCGGAGAGGTCGTCGGTGAGGCGGTGCTCAACGACTGGGACGCGGACAACCAGTGCTGCAACTTCCGGATCCTGATCGGGCCGGCCGGTCAGGGCCGCGGGCTGGGTACGGAAGCGACCCGGCTGATCGTCGGCTACGGCATCGAGGAGATCGGCCTGCATCGGATCAGCCTCGGGGTGTACGCGTTCAATCCGCGGGCGCAGCGTGCGTACGAGAAGGCTGGGTTCGTCGTCGAGGGCGTGTTCCGGGATGCGCTGCGGTGGGACGGCCAGTGGGTTGACGAGGTGATGATGTCGGTGCTGGCGACGGACTGGATACAGTCCGGTGCGTGATCGACGCTGACCGCATCGCCGTACTGACCGGAGCCGGCATCTCGACCGCCTCCGGCATCCCGGACTTCCGCGGGCCGCAGGGGCTGTGGACGAAGAACCCGGCTGCCCAGGCGATGTTCGACATCGACGAGTACGTCGCCAGCCGAGCTGTGCGCGTGGAGGCGTGGAAGTTCCGGCTGGCCGCACCGGCCTGGACGGCTGAGCCGAACGCCGGCCACCTCGCACTGGTCGAGCTGGAGCGCCAGGGTCGGCTGACCGGTCTGGTCACGCAGAACATCGACGGTCTGCACCAGAAGGCCGGGTCGTCACCAGAGCTCGTTCACGAGTTGCACGGCACGGTCTGGTTCGTCGACTGCCTGCAGTGCGAGCGGCGGATCCCGATGGCCGACGTACTCCCCCGGCTGGACGCTGGTGATGAGGACCCGGCGTGTGAGGTGTGTGGCGGCATCCTGAAGTCCGCCACGGTCTCCTTCGGCCAGTCACTCGATGTGGCCGTCCTCGACGCAGCAGTCGCTGCTACTGAGGCAGCTGACGTGTTTGTCGCGATCGGCACCTCACTGCAGGTCTACCCGGCCGCAGGTCTCTGCGACATCGCCCTGAAGGCCGGCAAACCGCTCATCATCCTGAACGCGCAGGAGACGCCGTACGACGAAGAAGCGACGACCGTCCTGCGCACGCCGATCGAGACCACGTTGCCGTCTCTGATCGCCTGATTCGGCGGAGCAGTGGCAGCCCCTTCGACAAATCGGCAATGACCACTGGGCGCGCGCAGTTCTTTTGTGACGTTCGAAGCCTTCCCCACCTCTGGACCGCGGGCTAGCGTCCCCGGCAGACCGGCTCTGGAGGGGACAGCGATGAGTGGTGTCAGGCGTTGGGTTGCGGGGGTCGCTGCGGCGGCGATGGTGGTGCTCGGGCTGGGGGCTCCCGCACAGGCTCAGGTGACGGCCGAGCGGGTGATCACGTTGGCCGGCTCACTGCAGAGTGAGCTGGGCTGTCCAGGCGACTGGGACCCCGCCTGTACGGCGAGCAGTCTCGGCGCGGCGGCGCCGTACACGAAGGTGTTCGACGTGCCGGCTGGCTCGTACGAGTACAAGGTGACCGTCAACGGGGGCTGGGACGAGAACTACGGCGCCGGTGGGGTGCTGAACGGGGCCAACATCCCGCTGCGGGTCGAGGGACCGGCCAAGCTGTCGTTCAGCTACGACGACAAGACACATGTGGTGTCGGTGAAGCCGGTGGACCTGGCCGGTGCGCAGGTGACGGCTGCTGACAAGGCGCTGGCGTCACCCAGCCTGCGGCAGGACCTCACCAAGGAGCGGTTCTACTTCCTGATGGCGGACCGGTTCGCCAACGGGGACAAGAGCAACGACTCCGGCGGTCTGACCGGTGACCGGCTGCAGACCGGGCTGGACCCGACCGACAAGGGCTTCTACCACGGTGGTGACCTCACTGGGGTCATCCAGAAGCTCGACTACATCAAGGACCTCGGTACGACGTCCATCTGGCTCACGCCGTCGTTCAAGAACCGGCCGGTGCAGGGCACGGGTGCTGACGTCAGCGCGGGCTACCACGGCTACTGGATCACCGACTTCACCCAGATCGATCCGCACCTCGGCACCAACGCGGACATGAAGCGGCTGATCGACCAGGCGCACCGCAAGGGCATGAAGGTCTTCTTCGACATCATCACCAACCACACCGCCGACGTGATCTCCTACCAGTCCGGTCAGTACGGCTACATCCCGAAGTCCACGTCGCCGTACAAGGACGCGGCCGGGAACGTCTTCGACGACAAGACCTACGCCGGTGGGGACACGTTCCCACCGCTGGACCGGAACACGTCGTTCCCGAACGTGCCGGTCTTCAAGACGCCGGCCGACGAGACCGTGAAGGTCCCGGCCTGGCTGAACGACCCCACGCTCTACCACAACCGCGGTGACTCGACCTTCGCCGGCGAATCGGCCGAGTACGGCGACTTCGTCGGTCTGGACGACCTGTTCACCGAGCAGCCGCGGGTGCGGGACGGGATGATCGACGTCTACAAGACCTGGGCCGAGCTCGGCATCGACGGCTTCCGGATCGACACCGTCAAGCACGTCAACCTCGAGTTCTGGCAGAAGTTCTCCCCGTCGATCCTGGCGGCGGCGAAGGCTGCCGGGTCCAAGAAGTTCTTCATGTTCGGCGAGGTGTACGACGCGGATCCGAAGTTCATGTCGACCTACACGACCGCCGGTGCCCTGCAGGCGACGCTCGACTTCGGGTTCCAGCAGAACGCGGTGACGTTCGCCAAGGGCGATCCCGCGACCAAGCTGCGCGACCTCTACGCGAACGACGACTACTACACCGATCCGGACTCCAACGCGTACCAGCTGCCCACGTTCCTCGGGAACCACGACATGGGCCGCGTGGGCACGTTCCTCAAGCAGGGCGGCGCCAACGGGCCGGAGCTGCTCGCCCGCGACAAGCTGGCGCACTCACTGATGTACCTGACCCGTGGACAGCCGGTGGTGTACTACGGCGACGAGCAGGGCTTCACCGGGCCGGGTGGCGACAAGGACGCCCGGCAGGACATGTTCGCGACCAAGACGACGGACTACGCCGATGACGAGGTCGTCGACGGCACCGGTACGACGACGATCGGCAGCAAGGACCGGTACGACGTCAGCTCGCCGATGTACAAGCACATCGCGGCGCTGGCTCAATTGCGCTCCAGGTACCCCGCGCTGGCCGATGGACGGCAGGTGCATCGGTACTCGTCGAACACCGGCGGGCTCTACGCGTTCAGCCGGATCGGTGCGGACAACGTGGAGTACCTGGTGGTTGCCAACAATGCGACCACGGCCAAGTCCGCGACGATTCCGACGTACGGGTCGAACACGTGGCTGAAGCCGGTCTATGGCGGCTCGCGGCCGATCCAGACCGACCGTGAAGGTCGGGTACTGCTCAGCCAGCCGCCTCTGTCGGTGACGGTGTACCAAGCTTTGAAGAAGGTGCCCGCGCCTTCCAAGGCACCTGCGGTCTACTTGAGCGCGCCTGAGCCGGGTGGTGTCGTAGGTGGTCGTGCTGAGATCAGTGCGGCCGTTCCGGCCAACACGCCGGTCACGGTGACCTTCGGCTATCGCCCAGTCGGTACGACGACTTGGAAGCGACTCGGCTCGGACGACGCCGCGCCGTACCGGGTGTTCCAGGACGTCAGCGGACTGCCGAAGGGGACGCTGCTCGAGTACCGCGCGGTGTTGCGGGACTCGGCGGGGCACTACTCGGTCTCCGGCTCGTACGGCGTCGTTGGCGACGCACCGAAGCCAGGTGGCGGCGGTGATACCGGACCGGTCGTACAGCCGGCCAACGTGAGTGTGCCGGGCGACCACAACAGCGAGATGGGTTGTGCGGCGGACTGGTCGCCGGACTGCGACCAGGCGCAGCTGACACTCGACCCGAAGGACAAGGTGTGGAAGGGCACCTACACGATCCCGGCGGGCGAGCACGCGTACAAGGCGGCGCTCAACAAGAACTGGGACGTGAACTACGGGGCCGGGGGCAACCTGAACGGCGGCAACATCTCCTACACGGCTCCGGACGGCCCGGTGACGTTCTACTACGAGCAGGGACGGCACTTCGTCACCTCCAGTGCGGAGGGACCGATCATCACGGTGCCTGGCTCGTTCCAGTCCGAGCTGGGCTGTCCGGCCGACTGGGACCCGTCCTGCATGCGACCCTGGCTGACGGACGCCGACGGTGACGGCACGTACACCTGGTCGACGAGTGAGATCGGAGCGGGCAGCTATGAGGCCAAGGTTGCACACAACCTGTCGTGGGACGAGAGCTACCCGGCTCAGAACATTCCGATCACCGTGCCTGGTGACGGGCTGGTCACCACGTTCTCGTACGTGCTCGCGACCCACACTCTCACAGTGACGACCGCCAAGCCCGGTGCACAGCCGGACCTCAACCAGGCCAAGGCCTACTGGCTGTCGCGCGACACTCTCGCCGTACCGGCTGTTGCACACCCGGAGCAGTCCCGCTGGCGGCTGCACTGGTCGACGACCGGCGGGCTGAAGATCGACGCGGACGACATCGGCGGTACGTCGGTGGGGCTGCGCTACGACTCGCGTGAGGTGAAGCCCGGGTACACGACGCTGCGGCTCGACCATGCGGACGTCCGGAAGATTCTGACCGGACAACTCGGACTGGCTCAGTACGACGACACAGGTCGGCTGCTGGATGCGACCGGCGTACAGATCCCTGGTGTGCTCGACGACGTCTACAGTGCGGCCACCAAACGCTCGTACGGCGTCACGTGGAGCGGGAGCTCGCCTACCTTCACGGTGTGGGCTCCTACTGCTCAGAAAGTCAGTCTGCTGGTCGGCTCCCAGACTGTCGCGATGCACCTGAACGACGACGGCTCCTGGAGTGCCAGTGGACCACGGTCGTGGAAGAACGCGTCGTACCGGTACGAGGTGACGGTGTACGCGCCGAGTACCCGAAAGGTGGAGACGAACGTCGTCACCGATCCCTACTCCACCGCGCTGACCACTGACTCGGCGTACTCGGTCGCAGTGGACCTGAACGACCCGGCCGGGAAGCCGACGCTGTGGTCGAGCACAGCGGCGCCGAAGCTCGCGCAGTCCGTCGACTCGACCATCTATGAGCTGCATGTCCGGGACTTCTCCATCAGCGACCCGACAGTGCCGGCTGCGCATCGCGGGACCTACCTGGCCTTCGCGGACAACGGGAACGGCACCAAGCACCTCAAACAGCTCGCGGACGCCGGACTGAACACGGTGCACCTGCTGCCGACGTTCGACATCGCGTCGATCCCGGAGACCGGGCAGCAGACGCCGGCCTGCGATCTGAAGGCGCTACCGGCCGACTCCGAGCAGCAGCAGGCCTGTGTGAGCGCAGTGGCGGCGAAGGACGGTTTCAACTGGGGCTACGACCCCTTCCACTGGCTGGCGCCTGAGGGCTCCTACGCGACGCAGAAGGACGGTCTCGCGCGGGTCGCCGAATTCCGCACCATGGTCGGCGGACTGCACAAGTCCGGACTGCGCGTCGTACTGGACCAGGTCTTCAACCACACGCCCGCGGCCGGACAGGCACCGACGTCGGTGCTGGACAAGATCGTGCCTGGGTACTACCAGCGGCTGAACGCGACCGGAGGCGTGGAGAACTCGACCTGCTGCAGCAACATCGCCACCGAGCACGCCATGGCCGAGAAGATCATGGTGGACGGCACCGTGAGCTGGGCCCGCAACTACCACGTCGACGGCTTCCGCTACGACCTGATGGGTCATCACACCAAGGCCAACCTGCTGAAGGTGCGGGCCGCACTCGACAAGCTGACGCTGGCCAAGGACGGTGTCGACGGCAAGCGCATCTACCTGTACGGCGAGGGCTGGAACTTCGGTGAGGTCGCCAACGACGCCCTGTTCGTGCAGGCGCGCCAGGGCAACCTCGGCGGAACCGGGATCGGTACCTTCTCGGACCGGCTCCGGGACGCGGTCCGTGGCGGCGGTCCGTTCGACGACAACCCGCGGGTGCAGGGCTTCGGCTCCGGAGCGGCCAGTGACCCCAACGGCGACCCGATCAACGGCTCAGCCGCGGACCGGGCCGAACGCCTCGCTCACGACACCGATCTGGTCCAGCTGGGACTGGCCGGCAACCTGCGGTCGTTCAGCTTCCGCTCCGCAGAGACCGGTACGACGGTCCGCGGTGACGGGGTGGACTACAACGGCTCCCCCGCCGGGTACGCCGATCAGCCGGACGAGGTGGTCACGTACGTCGATGCCCACGACAACGAAACGCTCTGGGACACGCTGACGTACAAGCTGCCGACGACAATGCCGATGGCGGACCGGATCCGGATGAACACCCTGTCGCTGGCAACGACCGCACTAGCACAGACGCCGTCGTTCTGGCACGCAGGTGCCGATATGCTGCGCAGCAAGTCGCTGGACCGGAACTCCTACGACTCCGGCGACTGGTTCAACACGCTGGACTGGACCGGCGCCGACAACGGCTTCGGGCACGGTCTGCCGCCGAAGACCGACAACGAAGCGAAGTGGCCGTACATCAAGCCACTGCTCGGCAATCCGGCGCTCAAGCCCAGTGCGGCCGACGTAGAGACCGCATCAGCGGCCGCTGCCGACCTGCTCAAGCTCCGCTTCTCCACACCGCTGTTCCGGCTCGGTTCAGCGGACCTCATCAACGCCAAGCTCAGCTATCCGCTGAGCGGCTCGACTCCCGGCGTTGTCACGATGCGCATTGACGACACCGTCGGCCCGAACGTCGACCCAGCGCTCAAGGGCGTGCTGGTCGTCTTCAACACCACGGGCTCGGCCGTCACGCAGACAGTGCCCGGACTGGCCGGTCAGACGCTCACGCTCTCCCCGGTCCAGGCCAACGGCAACGATCCGGTCGTCAAGCAGACCACGTGGACCGCTTCGTCCGGCACGGTCCAGGTGCCGGCGCGCACAGTCGCCGTACTGGTGCAGAAGTAGTCAGGCGAGGAGACCGGCCAGCACATGGCCGGTCTCCTCCGTCAGTAGCCGCGGTGTACGCCCTTGGCGACCAGGTCGTCGAGAACTGACTGCATGGTTAGCCCTTCGGGACTCGGACGAGGAGGGACGACGGGTCCACCTCGGCGGTGAGGATGCGGCCGGGGTCGATCATGTCGCCGTCCAGCTGACGGCGAATGGTCCGGTCACTGCGGACCTGGATGCGCTTGCCGGTGAAGCGTTCGATGTCGCGCTCCCGCCAGCGTTTGACGACCAGGCTGAGGACCAGCCGCGGCCAGTGACTAACGCGTTTCGGCGCCAGGATGACGACGTCGATGAGGCCGTCGTCGGCGTGCGCGTCGGGCAGCAGCGGGATGTTCGCCTGCAGGGTGCCGACGTTGCCGATCACCACGGTGCGGGCGCGGCGGCGGATCGGCGGCTGGTCGTCGACGGTCAGCTCGAGCCGGAACGCCGGGTGGTTCAGGTTCTTGATCGTCGAGATCACGTACGCCGCCCAGCCGACCCGCTTCTTCAGGTCGTCCGGGGCGTCGTCGATGATCGCGGCGTCGAGCCCGAGCCCGGCCATCACCACGAACCGGTCGTCCGGCAGGTCGTCGCCGGAGATTCGCACGCTGTCGATCTCGCGTTCGGTTCCGTCGAGGACCTCGTCGAGCGCGGTCTCCATCACCAGCGAGATGCCGAGGTTGCGGGCCAGCAGGTTGCCGGTACCGGCCGGCAGCACCGCGACCGCGATCCCGGTGCCGGCCAACTCCGAGCAGACCACCCGGACCGTTCCGTCACCACCGGCCACCAGGACCAGGTCGACCGCCGCGGCGATCGCTTCCTGAGCCATCGCGACCCCTGGGTCGTCGGCCGTGGTCTCGAACCACGACACCGCGCCGGCGCCACGGGCGGTCAACGCCTCGCCGACGGTACGACGGAACTGCTCGACGTCGGCCTGCTTGATCGGGTTGACGATCACGGCCGCGTGCAAAGAACTCACCTGATTTTGTCCGTCCGGGGAGATAGCGTGCGTGGGGTGAGCCTTCCACGGAGTGCAGCTGAGGACCAGGGACTGTCCGGCGCGGCGATCGACGCGTTCGTCGCGGCATTGGACGCGTCCGATCAGGAGTTTCATACGGTGACGCTGGTGCGGCACGGTCAGATCGTGCTGGAGGCGGAGTGGACGCCGTACCGGCTGACCGACCGGCACCTGCTGTATTCGGTCTCGAAGAGTTTCACCTCGACCGCGATCGGGCTGGCCGTCGACGCCGGGCTGTTCTCGATCGACGACAAGGTGGTGTCGTTCTTCGGGCCGGAGGACCTGCCGGAGACGATCAGCGACAACCTCGCCGCGATGTCGATCCGGCACCTGCTGACGATGAGCACCGGGCATGCCGAGGACACCGTGCAGAAGCTGCAGCGCGGTGAGCGGATGGTGCAGGCGTTCCTCAGCCTGGACGTCGAGCACGAGCCCGGTGCGCCGTTCGTCTACAACAGCGGCGCGACGTACATGCTGTCCGCGATCCTGCAGAAGGTCAGCGGCGAGACCCTGTTGCAGTATCTGCAGTCCCGCCTGTTCGAGCCGCTCGGGATCACCGAGGCGACGTGGGGATCCTCGAAGGAGGGCATCACGTTCGGCGGCTGGGGGTTGAGCCTCAGCACCGAGTCAATGGCGAAGTTCGGCCAACTGCTCCTGCAACACGGCGTCTGGGAGGGCAAGCAACTGGTCCCGGCCGAGTGGGTCGAGGCTGCCACCTCCAAGCAGGTGTCCAATGCCCATGAGGGCAACCCGGACGCGCAACAGGGCTACGGCTTCCAGTTCTGGCGCGGCCGGCACAACACCTATCGGGCCGACGGCGCCTTCGGCCAGTTCATCATCGTCATCCCCGAGTACGACGCTGTCCTCGCCGTGACGAGTGCTTCCGCCGACATGCAGGCGGCGCAGGTCGTGTTCTGGGACCACCTGTTGCCGGCGCTCGAAGGCAAGGAGGTCCCGGTCGTGGCGCGGCCCGAGCGGCTGGAGCTACCAGCCCCGACCGGTCCCGCTCCGCAGGCCGGTGACGGGCAGACGTACACCTTCGGCGAGAACCCAGGATTCCTCCAGGCCGTGCGCTGGGATGCCGACGGCAGCGCCTACTTCACCTTCTTCGAATTCGGGCAGGACAAGGCCGAGGACAACGGCTACGTCTTCGCGCCGGGCGGCTGGAACGAACAGCCCGGGCTGGCCTCGGACGTCGACGTCGACGGGACGCAGCACCGGGTGGTGACCACAGCCTTCGGCGACGGCGACTCGCTGGTGGCGACGATCCGCTGGCTCGCCGGGCCGCATGCCGCCGACTTCCGGTGCCGGATCGCCGATGGGCGGATGACCGTGCAAGGCCGGCTGAACGTATCGTTCGCGCCGACGGAGTTCACGATCGTCTCGGAGTGAACGGGCGCTGACCTGATCGGGCAGGGCGGTCCGGCCGAACATGCATGATCAGGTCGATCCGGGGCCGTGGATGTCTTTGGCTGCTTAGCGTTACCGGCAGCCAAAGTCTTCACACCCTAGGGGATCCCATGCGCTCGACCCTTTCGTTGCTCGCGGCAACTGGCCTGCTCGCGACCGGCCTGGCCGCCGCCGTACCGGCTCAGGCCGCCGCACCCGTTGCATCCGTCGCTCAGCAGCCTGCCGCCGAGTTGCCGACCTGCTACCCGGGTCTGCCGGAGCGGCTCGTCATGAACAACCGTCAGACCCACTACACGATCGGCTACGGCAAGGGCTGCCCGGCGACGCTGTACCGGGCCGACTGGCACGGCCGGCAGAAGGGCGACCCGGTCTCCATCGACATCGAGTTCCCGAACGGCAACCCGGGCGCCGAGGTCACGCTGTACTCGGAGATCTCGCCGGTCGGCGTGGTCACCTTCACCGGGGACACCGACGACGGCTCGGGCGAGGACAAGGACGGAAACACGGTCGCGAAGCTGGCGACGTTCAACCGGATGAACAAGTACGTCTCGGCCGTCGACCTGACCGTCAGCAAGTCGCGCGGCACCTACACGCTGAGCACCGCGGCCGGCAACTACCGCCCGGCGATCAACAAGTTCGTCCCGTGGGGCGGCAAGCAGATCGTCCTGCAGTACAAGCAGGCCGGCACCAGCACGTGGAAGCAGCTCACCAAGGTGACCGCCGGTTCCAACGGCAAGGCCGGCTACAAGTGGATCTCGGCTGCCACCTTCAGCTTCCGCGCCTACATCGCCGGGAACAGCGTCGTCTGGGACGACTACTCCCCCGTGCGCTGAAATAGTGTGGCGGGATGACGACCGCCGAAGAACAACGTCTGCTCGCCCGGATCGACGAGGACCTGCTGCTCAGGGTCTGTACGGCGTTGGTCCGGGCGACCGGCCAGAACCCGCCCGGCGAGGAGGCCGCGACCGTCGCCGTCCTCGCTGCGGTCGGCCACGAACTCGGTCTCACCGTGACCACCACGACGGTCGAGCCGGGGCGGGACAACATCAGCCTGACCGTCGGCAACGGCACCGGGCCGGGACTGCTTCTGCTCGGCCACACTGACGTCGTACCGGTGGGTGAGGGGTGGACAACCGACCCGTACGGCGCTGAGGTCCGCGACGGCCGGCTTTATGGACGAGGCGCCTCCGACATGAAGGGCGGGCTCGCTGCCGCGGTGGCGGCGCTCGCTGTGTTGCGGGACGTCGAGCTGAGCGGGCCGGTCGAGCTCGCGGCCGTCGTTGACGAAGAGGAGACCGGGAAGGGCATCCGCGCCTTCGTGAACGAGAGCCCCCGCTCCTATGTGGGATGCATCACCGCTGAGCCCACTGATCTGCAGACGATCATCGCGGCGCGCGGCGACTCCTATCTGCGGGTCGCGGTGCACGGGCGCGCTGTCCATGCCGGCAACGCGCAGGACGGCGCCAACGCGATCTACGGCGCGACAGCGATCATCACCGAGATCGAGCGTCTGCACGCCGAACTGGCCGCGAACCCGCACCCGCTGATCGGCCCGGCCACGTGGAGTGTCGGGCAGATCAACGGCGGCACGGGTGGCTCGATCGTGCCGGCCGAATGCGTCGTGGTCGCCGACCGCCGCCTGCTGCCTGGCGAGTCCCCCGCTGCCGTTCTCGAGAACCTGCGTGACCGCGTCGCCGCCCTGCACCTCGAGAAGCGCGGCCTGACGGTCGACCTCGAGATGCCGATGGAGATGCCGCCGTTCGAGACTCCCGCCGATGCGGAGCTGGTCAGCATCACCGAGGCCGCGCGGCGCGAAGCCGGCGGTCCGGACGTTCCGCTGGGTGGTTGGGGCGCGGCCTGCGACGGCGGGTACGTCGATCGCGACCTCGGCATCCCGGTCGTCGTCCTCGGTCCGGGATCGGTCGCCCACCAGGCACACCGCGCCGACGAGTCTGTCCCGATCGCCGAGCTCGCGATCGCCGCCCGGGCTTATGCACTGGCCGCGGTCCGGCTGCTCGGAGGGGGCGCCGATGACTGACTGGGCGATCGGCCCGGAAGGCGTCAACCTCGGGAGCCTGCTTCGCGCGGGGTTCCCGGTTCAGCCGATGGTCGACGCCAAGGCCGCGGGCACGCTCTACCCGGTTCCGCCGCAACGGATGGACGGGTCGAGTCCGCGGATCTATCTCTGCTTGAGCCGCACTCAAGGCTTGACGCAACCGATCACCCCGATGGGGCTGGCCGCGTTCCGGCTGCTCGGTACGTCGGCCGCCGAGCTGCTCGGGAGCCCGGTGGACGATCCGCACGACGGCCCACCGGCGTACACCGAGGCCGCGCAGCGACCCTTCGTCGACCTCACCCCGGCGATCCGCAGCACCACCGGGCGCGCGATCGTGCCCCGGGTGTTCGACGTGATGGACGCCCAGTCGGCCGTCGTACTGCGACAGGTCGCCGAGGACCCACACTTCGCCGTACTGACCTCGTCGCGTCGCGATGTCGGCGGCCGGGTCGCCCGCGTCCTGCTCCGCAGCGGAGCGCCCATCCGTCTGCTGGCCGCGATCGTGTCGCCGGCCATCGCGCATTTCCAGGTACGCCGGACCTCCCGGCGACTGGACATGTTGCTGGCAGCGGCATCGCGGTCGGCGACCGCCCGGCTGGATTTCGTCGAACACCTGCTGCGCACCAAAGCCCTCCCGTTGCTGCCGCGTCTGCTTCCCGCCCCTGCGGCCGGTTTCCTGATGCTCGCCGTCGCGCGGAAGGTGCTCGGCAAGACCGCCCAACCAGGTGAGCTGCAGACCGTTCTGCGCGGGCTCCCGCACAACGTGACCACCGAGATGGACCTCGCTCTGTGGTCCCTCGCGCAACGGATCCGCGCCGACGAAGCGTCGGTCGAAGCGTTCGAGGAACCGGCCGAGATCGTTGCCGAGCGCTACCGATCAGGCGCCCTCCCCCGGGTCGCGCAGAACGGACTCTCGGACTTCCTCGGCGAGCACGGGCATCGCGCGGTGGCCGAGATCGACCTCGGCCTACCGCGCTGGTCGGAGGATCCGACGCATCTCGTCGGCGTCCTGACCAACTACCTCAGGCAGTCCGATCCGGCGCTCGCACCCGAGCTCCAGCACAAGGCCGGTACGGCGGCGGCCGAGGCCAAGATCGCCGAGCTGGTACGGCGGGTCAGTCCGTTGCGCGCGCGAATCGTCCGCTTCGCCCTGCGCCGTACCCGCGAACTCGCCGGCCTGCGCGAGCTGCCGAAGCACCTGCTGGTGCGCACCCTCGCCGCGGCCCGCCGCGAGCTCCGCCAGGTCGGCGCCGAACTGGTCGCCGCCGGCCGCCTCGACTCCCCCACCGACGTGTTCTTCCTCGACCTGCGCGACCTCCGCTCGCCGGCCGACCTCCGTGCGATCGTCGCCACCCATCGCGCGGCCTACGACCAGGAGGTACGGCGGCCCCGGGTGCCGCGGTTGATCCAGTCGGACGGCGTCGAGCTCAGTCCTTGACGGCCAGGGCAGCCAGACCTGCGGTAATCACCGAGATGCCGAACTCGAACCGCTCGTCGCCGCCGGCGCCCGAGGTGAGGGCGGCGGCCAGGGCGACGGTGACCGGGAAGCGGTCGGCCGGGAGGCCCGCGAAGTAGGCCCGCATCTCGCCGACGAAGTGGGTGATGTCCTCAGGCGTCCAGGAGGCCGCGTTCTGCACGGTCTCTTCGAAGGACACGGCGGTGACGTAGAGCGGGATCAGGTCGGCCGCCCACCCCGCGGCCTGGTCAGGCAGGTTGCCCGCCTTGAGGATCGCGAGCAGCGTCTCGGTGCTGAGGAGCGCCTGCTCGCCGAGCGGGACCTGCCCGATCGCCGCCCGGGCCACGCCCGGGTTCGCCCGCATCACACGCAGCATCTCGCGCATGTAGTCCTTCACCTGCTCCTGCCAGCGGTCCGGATCGGCGGTATCGCCGAGCTTCATCTGGGCCGCCGCGCGGTCGACCAGCAGCTGATCCAGCTCACCCTTGTTCGCGACGTGCGCGTAGAGCGACGCCGGTCCGGTGCCGAGCTCCTGGGCGATCTTGCGCATCGACACCGCGTCGTACCCGTGCTCGACGATCAGCCGCATCGCGGCGTCCACGATGCGCTCGCGGGTCAGCGGCTCCTTGGCCGGACGCGGAGGCTTGGGCGGACTGATCGGCTGCCACGGAGATTGGCTCATGCGAACACTGTACTTGACACGAACGGCGTTCGCACGTAGAACAGTGTTCGTACACGAACACCGTTCGAACCTTTGAGCCCGAACCCTGGAGCCATCGATGAGCACCTCAACCCTCGCCCCGGAGCCCGGGGCGACCACCACCACGGCGTACCGGTGGCGCTGGATCGTCCTCGCGACGGTTCTCGTCGCCGAGATCATGGATCTGGTCGACGCCACCATCGTCAACATCGCCGCGCCCTCGATCCGCGCCGAGCTCGGCGGGTCCGAGTCCGCGATGCAGTGGATGCTGGCCGGCTACACGCTCGCCTTCGCGATCGGCCTGATCACCTTCGGCCGCCTCGGCGACCTGGTCGGCCGCCGCTGGCTCTTCCTGATCGGCGCCGCCGGCTTCACCCTCGCCTCCGCTCTCTGCGGGCTGGCCACCTCCCCCGAACTGCTGATCGGCAGCCGGGTCGCGCAGGGCCTGCTCGGCGCGGTGATGATCCCGCAGGGCTTCGCGATCCTGAAGTCCGTCTTCCCGCCGCACGAGATCGGCAAGGCCTTCTCGCTGTTCGGCCCGGTGATGGGCCTGTCCGCGGTCGCCGGCCCGATCCTCGCCGGCGTCCTGATCAACGCCGACTGGTTCGGTCAGGGTTGGCGATGGATCTTCTTCATCAACGTCCCGATCGGTCTGCTCGCGGTCTTCGGCGCGCTGCGGTTCATGCCCGAACTGAAGACCGCCGGTGCGCGGCGACTCGACGCGGCCGCCGTCTTCCTGGTCAGCCTCGCCTCCGGACTGCTGATCTACCCGCTGGTCCAGGGCCGCGAACTCGACTGGCCGGCCTGGTCGATCGCGATGATGATCGCGTCGATCCCGGTCTTCGTGCTCTTCCTGTGGCGGGAGCGCCGGTCGGGCAACCCGGTCATCGACCCCTCACTGCTCCGGAACCGCGGGTACGTCGCGGGCCTCGCCGTCATCACCACGTTCTTCCTCGCGATGTCCGGGTTCACGCTCGTGCTCAACCTGTTCACCCAGCTCGGACTGCACTACAGCCCGCTCAAGGCCGGCCTCTCGATGGTGCCGTTCTCGCTCGGAATCGCGATCGGTGCGCCGCTGTCCGGTGGCCTGCTCGCACCGAAACTCGGTCGTACGGCGCTCCAGCTCGGCGTCGCCGTGATGACCCTGGCGATGGGCGGCATCTGGCTGACCCTGCACCACTACGGCGAAGCCACCACGGTCTGGAACCTGGTTCCCGCGATGCTTGCCTGCGGCATCGGTTCCGGGATGGTGTTCGCGCCGCTGTTCGACATCATCCTGGCCTCGATCGACGACGAGGCCGCGGGCTCGGCCTCCGGCGTACTGACCGCAATGCAGCAGTACGGCGGCGCGATCGGCGTCGCCGTCCTGGGCACGGTGTTCTTCCAGCTACTGCCCGGGCACGCGTTCCTCGGCGCCACCAAGACGACCGTGCTGGTCGCGATCGGACTGTTCATCGTCAGCCTGGCCGTCACCTGGCTGCTCCCCAAGCGCGCTCGGGAGAACGCTAGTCACGGCTGATGAATCCTGCTTTCACCAGCCAGTCCATGGCGACGTCGGCGGGCTCGCGTCCGTCGACGTCGACCTGGGCGTTCAGCTCGCTCAGCACGTCGTCGGTCAGCTTGTCCGAGACCGGCTCGAACAGCTTCGGCAGCCGCGGGTACTGGTCCAGCACCTTCTTGCTGACCACCGGCGCCACGTTGTACGCCGGGAAGTACTTCTTGTCGTCTTCCAGTACGACGAGGTCCAGCGACTTGATCCGGCCTCGGTGGTGAAGATCTCGCCGAACAGGCAGTGTTGGCTTCACACAGTGTCAGTGTTTGCCGGGCATGCCGAAGCCCCCGTTCACCGAGGTGAACGGGGGCTTGAACAGCTACTTCACAGGTGACTCAGTTGAACGAGTCGCCGCACGCGCAGGAGCCGGTCGCGTTCGGGTTGTCGATCGTGAAGCCCTGCTTCTCGATCGTGTCCACGAAGTCGATCGACGCACCCTTGAGGTACGGCGCGCTCATCCGGTCCGTGACGACGCTCACACCGTCGAAGTCGGCGACCACGTCACCGTCGAGGTTGCGCTCGTCGAAGAACAGCTGGTACCGGAGCCCGGAGCAGCCACCCGGCTGTACGGCGACCCGGAGCGCGAGGTCGTCGCGGCCTTCCTGGTCGAGCAGCGCCTTCACCTTGGCTGCGGCCCCGTCGGTGAGGAGCACACCACTGGCGACGGTCTGCTCGGTCTGCGCTTCAGTCATTCCTGACTCCAGTCATCTCGCAAAAATCCTGTCAACACCGGTCAACCTCACCCGGTCCGCGAACATTCCCATGGTCGCACAACTCTTTTGAGGATCAAGAATCTTGCTTAGCGTGCCCACGTCTTGGCCACTCGCTCGGCCACTGTTGCCAGCGATCCGTGCGGATCCGCGAACGCCTGCTCCTCGCCGACAGCATCGACCAGCGAGTACGCCGATTCGACCCCCATCGTGCGCATCTCCCGCGCTCCGATCTGCACCTTGCCGGCCAGGACGACGCACGGCCGCATCGCGTCGTTCGCGACCTTGGCCACGCCCGCGATCACCTTGCCGTCGCGGGACTGGAAGTCGAACGCACCCTCACCGCTGATCACCAGGTCCACCCGGGCGGCCTTCTCCTTCAGCCCGGTCAGCTCCGCCACCAGGTCGATCCCGGACACCCGCTCGGCCCCGAGCAGCAACAGCGCGTATCCGAGCCCACCCGCCGCGCCCGCGCCCTTCTGGTCGGCGGTCTTCCGCCCGGCCAGCTCCGCGAACTTCGTCAGGTACCCGTCCACCGCCGGCTTGCGGTCGTCGGTAATGCCCTTCTGGCTGCCGAAAATGTTCGTCGCGCCGCGCAGCCCCAGCATCGGGTTCTCCACGTCACTGGCCGCCACGAACTCGATCCCGGCCATCCGACTCAGCGCGGGCTCCAGGTCCACCGCCGTCAGCTCGGCCAGCCCAGCAGCTCCAGCCGCCAGGTCACCATCGACCGCCGTCGCCCCCAGCGCAGCCAGCAGTCCCGCGCCGGCGTCGTTCGTGCCGGATCCGCCCAGCCCCAGAATGACCCGCTTCGCCCCCGCATCCACGGCCGCCGCGATGAGCTGCCCCACCCCGTACGTCGTACCGTCCTCAGGCCGGCGCTCTCCCGGCTCCACCAGGTGCAGCCCACACGCCTGCGCGGTCTCGATGTACGCCGTCTCCCCCGCCACCAGCACAGCCGCCGGAGTCTCCGCCCCCAGCGGCCCCCGCACCGTCACTGCCAGCAGCTTCCCGTCCACCACCGCGGACAGCACATCAATGAACCCCGGGCCGCCATCGGCCATCGGCGCCACCAGCACCTCAGCCCCCGGATCCCGCCGCCGCCACCCCTCCTCGATGGCCGCAGCCGCCTCCACCGCAGTCAACGTCCCAGCAAACTTGTCCGGCGCAATCAGCACTCGCATGCCGACATCCTCCCCCACCCCCACCGGAAAGCGCTCCCCACCACCCATCCCCCGGACACCCACCCCGCCGCGCCGCGCCCCGCCCCCATTTGATGGGTCCACCCACGAGCTTGCGGGTTCCCCCACCGCATGCAGTGGGTCCACCCACAACCCGATGGGTCCACCCCAAGGCCGGCTAGTTAGCGGGTCGGCGGCGGTGTGAAGCAGTCCGCCCCGCGTTGACGTCCGAAAGAACTGCGGGGGTGGTCTGCGGATCTTCGGACGTTGGGTGTGGTGAGCGCGGTTGGGTTGGGTGTGCGGAGTGCTGCTTTGGCTGGTGGCTGTCGCGCTGTGGCTCCCCGAACCGGTTTGGGGAGGGTTTGCCCGGCCTGGAACGGGATCTGGGGAGGATTTGCCTCCCGAATCGGTCCCATATCCTCCCCACACCGGCTGGACGCCGACCCGAGTCCTCCCCGGAGCCGGCGCCGGTTACGTCCGAAGACACGCCGTACCAGGCCTGCGGGTCCTTCGGACGTCAGCTCGGCGGCAGGCCGGTTGACACCATTCCTGACCCACTAACTAACCGGCTTTGGGGTCCACCCACCAAATGGCAGGACCTCACCCACCCAGCACGCCCGACTGCAGGTACTCCGCTCCGGGGCGGACAGCACGCCGTACGGAGAACCGCCGAGCGCGCCGAGAGCGCACCACCTGCAGTCCTTCGTGCAGCCACCCCCCAACACGTGAACCCGCCGCGGCCAGCACGAACGACTGCAGGTAGTCCCCACGCCCGACACATCCCGCGCTGCACCACCCGCCGCCGAGCGCGCCGAGAGCCCACCACCTGCAGTCCTTCGTGCTGCCCACCCCCAACACGTGAACCCGCCGCGGCCAGCACGAACGACTGCAGGTACTCCCGACGCCGGCGCACACCACGCCACAGCGGCCGGCGAAGAGCAGACCGGATGCGCACCACGTGCAGTCCTTCGTGCTCCCCGGACCACCCCGGAGGTTCGGGCAGAACGTCAGCTGACGTGTCCGGGGTCGCTGCATTTAGAGTCGGCCCGGTGAATTGGCCGACCACCGCCGCCGAGGCGATCGCCGTACAGGAGGAGCTTCGTGGGCAGGTCGACCTCACCGACCATGGCGGGCGTCCGCGGTACGCCGCTGGGTTGGACGTCCAGTACGACGGGGATCGGCTGGCCGCGGCGGTCGTCGTACTGGACTGGGACACGCTGGCCGAGGCGGACCGGGCTGTGATGCCTGGTGTCACGAGCTTCCCGTATGTGCCTGGGCTGTTCGCGTTCCGGGAGGTACCTGCGCTGCTGCATGCACTCGAGCAGTTGACGGTCAGACCGGACCTGCTGGTGTGTGACGGGCAGGGGGTCGCTCACCCGCGCCGGTTCGGGCTCGCCTCGCATCTGGGCGTGCTCACGGGCATCCCGTCCATCGGCGTAGCCAAGACGGCGTTCGTCGGTACGCACGCCGTACCGGACTCACCGCGCGGTTCGACTGCTGACCTCGTACTCGACGACGAGGTGGTGGGCGCCGTCGTACGGACACAGGACGGTGTGAAGCCGCTCTACGTGTCAGTTGGGCACCGGGTCAGCCTGCGGACAGCGATCGACCACACCCTGCACCTGAGCCCCCGCTACCGCCTGCCGGAGACGACGCGCGCCGCCGACAGGCTGTGTCGGGACGCGCTCTAGTCGCGGGCGGTCTTGCCCGGGAGGGCGAGCATGCGGTCGAGGGCGATCTTGGCGTAGCGCTCGGTGTCGGCGTCGACCTTGATCGGGTTGACCACGTGGCCGGCGACCAGGTTCTCCAGCGCCCAGACGAAGTGCGGGAGGTCGATCCGGTTCATCGTGGCGCAGTAGCAGACCGTCTTGTCGAGGAACACGATGTTCTTGTCGGTGTGCTGCTTGGCCATCCGGGACACCAGGTTGAGCTCGGTCCCGACGGCCCACGACGTACCGGGCTCGGCTTCGTCCAGCACGTTGATGATGTACTCCGTCGACCCGACCAGATCGGCCTTCGTGACGACCTCGTGCCGGCACTCCGGGTGCACGATCACGTTGACCCCGGGGACCCGCGAGCGGACGTCGTCGACCGACTCCGGCGTGAAGCGGCCGTGCACCGAGCAGTGCCCGCGCCACAGGATCATCTTGGCCGCGGCCAGCTGCTCACGGGTCAGCCCACCACCCGGCTTGTGCGGGTCGTAGACGACGCACTCGTCGAGCGAGATGCCCATCTTCAGTACGGCGGTGTTCCGCCCGAGGTGCTGGTCCGGCAGGAACAGCACCTTCTCACCCTGGGCGAAGGCCCAGTCGAGCGCCACGTCCGCGTTGCTCGACGTACAGACCGCGCCACCGTTGCGGCCGCAGAATGCCTTGATGTCGGCGCTGGAGTTCATGTAGGTGACCGGCACGGTCACGTCGGCCACACCGGCGTCGGCGAGGGCGTCCCAGGCCGCCTCGACCTGCTGGATCCGGGCCATGTCGGCCATCGAGCATCCGGCGGCCAGGTCCGGCAGGATCACCGTCTGGTTGTCGTTGGTCAGGATGTCCGCGGACTCGGCCATGAAGTGCACACCACAGAACACGATGTACGGCGCGTCCGGCCGGTTCGCCGCATCCCGCGCGAGCTTGAACGAGTCACCGGTGACGTCCGCGAACTGAATCACCTCGTCGCGCTGGTAGTGGTGACCCAGCACGAACACCTGGTCACCCAGTGCAGCCTTCGCCTTCAGCGCGCGCTCGACCAGGTCCGGATCGGATGCCGGCGGCAACGCACCGGGGCATTCGACACCTCGCTCGGAGTGCGGATCGGTGCTCTGACCCAGGAACAACAGCGGCAGGGACTTCGGCCCGTCGGCGATCGTCGTCACGTCAATCATCGTGCCACGTCCGCACCCCCCACCCGCACGTGCCACGTCACTGCCCACCTCCCGGACACCACCGGTTACGCGTGGACGACGTCTTTGTGCCGATGGGTGAGCGAGGTCGCGGACCGCCACCACCGTCTAACTCTGCGCGGCTCGCCTGGTTCACGCTCAGCGCGCCCTGCGCGGACGGCCCGGGAGCGGGTTAGACGGTGGCGCAGGTCCGCCCCGACCACTCGCACCGCACCCGCGCTCGCACCGCACCCGCGCTCGCACCGCACTCGCACCGCACCCGCACCCGCCGAACATCGCCTGTGGACAACGCAAGCCGGGGATCAGCCCGCGCGGATAGACTTAAGCAGGAAGAACAGGGGCGCGGGCAATCACCGCCGAACGTGTGCTCCGGCGTACCAGTCAGCCAGCAGGTCCGGCAGCCGGTCGGGACCCCAACGGTCGACCGGGGTGATGCGGCCTTGGAGCGAGGCGAGTGCCTTGGCGAGCTCGCCCACGACATCGCCGCTCCACGGTACGGCGACGCCCTCGCCGGGGCCGACGATCACGGACGGGCCGCCGCGGTCCAGGCACACGACCGGGCAGCCGGAGGCCAGGGCTTCGGTGACGGCCCAGCCGGCGGCTTCGCGCAGCGCCGGTGCCAGGACGGCGTCGGCGCGGAACATCGCCGCCAGGACCGCCTCGCGCGGCAGCTGGCCGGTGAACTCGACCCGGTTGCGGACGCCCAGTTGAAGCGCCAGCCGCTCAGCGCGTTCCCAGTCGGGGCCGTCGCCGATGATGCGGAGCTCCCAGTTGGCGGCTTCGGGGCGGGCCAGCGCGCTGATCGCGAGCAGGACGCCCTTCCACGGAATCAGCCGGCCGACGAACAGCGCCGTCTTGGTGCCGGGCGACCCGAACGGCTCGTACGGGCCGGAGGCGGTGAAGCGGCGGATCGCGACGTTCGGCTGGACGACGATCTCGTGCGCGTACGGGCGGAAGGCCTCGGCGACATCGTTGTTCTGGGCAACCATCAGGTCGGCGGTCCGGGCCGCCTTGCGACCGGTCAGGCGGCGGCGGACGCCGGTGTAGGCGCGGCGGACCAACTCACCGGCCACGCCGCGCGGGCCGAGCCAGTGCGCCATCGACAGCGGAGCGGTCGTCGATCCGCCGACCGGTCCCCAGATCACCTTGGCCGACGAGGGCTGGACCACCCCGGCCGCCATCCAGTCGACGGCGAATGTGAGGTGGTGGATGACGTCGAAGGAGTGTTCGGCGTGCATCCGGTGCGCGGTCCGCGCGGCCAGCCGCTGCCACAGCGGGTAGTACCAGTACACGTCCGCGGGCCGCCGGCGCAGCTTCAGCACCCACTTCGGCAGCTCCAGCGGTACGACGGTCAGTCCGGGGACCGGCCGGGCCGCGAGCTCCTCGGCGATCTCGTGCGCGAACTTCCCGCGGGTCAGCAGCCAGACGTCGTGATCGCGGGCGGCGGCCTTGCTCCAGGCCCAGCCGGCGCCGGGCTCCGACCCGCCCTGCGGCCGGCAGGCGTAGGCGCTGATCAGGACCTTGGGCCGGCTCGGCATCAGTTCAATCCCTCCAGCAGGCGGCGCAGATCAGTACTCGAGGTGGAGGCCGTGTAGGGGAAGTAGTGCACCTGCGCCCCGACCTCGCCGAGCAGTCGCTCGAGCCGGGTCCCCTTCTCCGTCCCCTTCCAGTCGTCGCCCTTGAAGAGGACGTCGTACCGGAGCTGTTTCCACATCTCGAACTTGTCGCTGGACCAGTCGCTGACCACCTCGTCGACCAGACCGAGGGCCCGGACGACCTCCATCCGCTCGTCGTGCGGAACCACCGGCGGCCGGCCCTTGATCCGGGTCACCACGTCGTCCTCGACGACGCCGGCGATCAGGTGGTCGCAGTGCTCGCGGGCCCGGCGCAGGATGTTCAGGTGCCCGATGTGGAACATGTCGTAGACACCCGGCGCGTAGCCGACGACACCCATCAGCCGCGCACCGGCTGCAGTGCGGCCATCTCTCGGTACCACTTGACGACGGCCGCGCCCAGGAACAACAGGTTGATCGCGAGCAGAGCGCCGTACAGGACGACGAACAGCGACGGGTTGCCGAAGGCAAGGAAGACCAGGCACAGGACGCCGTAGTCGGTCGGTGCGATCAGCAACGACTTCAGCACCGAATCGCCGCGCTGGTTGGGCTTCTGGACATCGCCGTGCCGGTGCCGCAGCTGGTCGATCAGGATCAGCCCGAAGAACAGCACCGACGACAGACACACATAGGCGAGCGGGACGAGCAGGAGCAACTCGTTGCTGAAGGCATCGAAGCGGAAGAACGAGATCAGTACGGCGCTGTGCAGCAGCACGATCTTGACCGAGTCGATCATGTGGTCCAGCCACTCGCCGAGCGGCGAACCGCCACCGCGCAGCCGCGCCAGCTGCCCGTCGGCCGAGTCGAGCCCGTACCCGAGAACGAGCAGCGCGGTCACCGCGAGCGCCAGCCCGAACGACGGCCGCACGGTCGCGATCAGCGCGATCCCGGCCAGCGAGCACAGGCCGCTGGTGATGCTGACCTGGTTCGGGGTCCGGCCGGCCAGGAACGCGGTCGCGGCGAAGACCCGCCCGATCCGCCGGTTCACGAACCGTGAGTACGCCGGGGTGCCGGCCGACGGCTTCTGCGCCCGGGAGAGCCGGGCGACGACCTCGCCCAGTGAGCCGGCGGTCATGCCACCGAGCTGCGGGACTGCCGCTGGTCGATCGCCGCGCGCAGAATCGTGCTGCGCGACAGGCGGGCATCGGGGAGGACCTGAAGGAATCCAGCCGGTACGTCGGTCAGGTCGTCCGCACCGAGGATGCCGTCGAGGTCGGCGGCGAACACGAGCCTGCCGGTCAGCACCTCGGCGTCGACGTCGTCGATGACGACCACTTCGTCGACCGCGCGCAGGTGCTCGAGGATCTGCACCCGCTCGACCAGCGGCACGAACGGCCGCGCGCCCCAGGCGTCCATCGCCCACTCGTCGGTCAGCACGCCGACCACGAGCCGGTCGCAGGCCGTGCGGGCCCGCTCGAGCACGTCCAGGTGCCCGACATGAAAGAGGTCGAAGACCCCGGCGAGAAATCCATCCTGCGGCAAAACGTGTTCCCCCTGCGGCTCCCCCACGGAGCGTTCTGTTGCGCGGGCAGGCCGTTGAGGAACCTGACCGTCAGCGGTGACCCTATACCCCTGCGTCACGACGTGCCCAGCGTCCTCTCCGGGTGCGGCCGTGCTCGGCGATCGCATCCGTGTAGATCCTCTCCGTGGCCGCGAGGTCGCGCTCCGGGGTGAAACGGTCGAGGTAGACCTGTCGGGCTCGCTGGCCGAAGGCTACCGAAGTGGCCGGATCCGTCACCAGCCCGATCGCCTTCCGGAGGCCCTCGGGATCGCCGGGTTCGGCCAGCGCACCGGTCTCCCCGTCGTCCACCAGCTCCGCCAGCGCGCCGAGCCGGGTCGCGACCACCGGAACGCCGTGTGCGAAAGCCTCCACCACCACGAGTCCGAAGGTCTCATACGAACGCGCCGGTACGACGACGGCGCGCGCGGTGCGAAGAACTTCCATACAGGCCGCCCACGACTGTTGCCCAAGTACCTGAATCGACAGGTCTTCCCGGGCCCGCTGCTCGGCCTCGGTCCGCAGTGGTCCGTCGCCGATCACGATCAGCCGGCCGAGCGAGGAATCCCAGGCCCGCAACAGATCCGCGAACCCCTTGTCCTCGACCAGTCGCCCGAGGAACACGACCGCATCCCCTGGACCAGTCCGGATCTGGCCGTCATGCGGGACCGCGTGAGGCTTCACGGTGATGCGGTCCGCGTCGAAGCCATGAGCGACGTACCGCTCCTTCACGAACTCCGACGGCGCGATCAGCGTGGTGACGTAGCGCTGCCAGGTGTGCAAGGTGTTGTGCAGGCCGATGCTCGTCGCCAGCGGCAACGTCTGCACGCGCGACTCGCGGTAGCAGCCGTGCCGCACGCCGGCCAGCGGAAGCTTGCCGACACAGGAGTCACACGGCCCGCCATCACGCTGCAGTACGGCGTTCGCGCACATCAGCCGGAAGTTGTGCAGCGTCGCCACCACTGGCAGGTCCAGCCGGTACGCCGCGCGCAGGACCGAGGGGCTGAAGAGTGGGAACGTGTTGTGCACGTGCACCACATCGGGCCGGTTTCCTTGCAATAGCTGCGTTAAATCGTGTTCGGCCGAAAATGACCATACGGAGCGGAACGGTAACAATGCGCGATCTTTTCGCCCCATCTCGGCGATATCGTCGCTGTTCCGGGCGTACAGGTCGACCTCATGTCCTGACCTACCCAGCAAATCAACCGTTTGTGCGACAACGGTGTTCTCGCCACTGGGTTGACCACTCCGGTAACGGTTGTGCAACATGGCGACCCGCATGGCACTACCTTAAGTCTCGCGGTGGCTACGCCTGGTGTCCCAGGCCGGTGTCGAACCGCATCCCCGGAGGGTTTCCTTGAGCAGTAAGCGCTCTACGGCGTGGTTCGCAGCGTTCATCGCTGCTGCCGTCGCGGTCGTTACGATCGCCCTCCCGGTGATCGCACACGAGAACAACGCCACAACTGCCGTGAAGTCACGCATCAATTCGGATCCCTCGCTGGCCCGCGGCAAGGTGCCCACGCACCACACCACCAAGCCCGGCGCCGGCCACCCTTCGACGAAGGCCACCCCCTCCGCGCGCACCACCAAGAAAGCCCCCGCGACGCCTTCGGCCAAGCCCTCGACGCCCGCCCCGCCGGTGGCAGTCCCGACGGTGCCCGTGATCGACCAGGGCGACGCAGGTCCTGCAGTCGCCGGTCCCTGCCACGGCGTCTCGATCAAGCCGGGCGACGACGCGGCCGGCATCGTCAGTGCAGCCGCGGCCGGTACGACGTTCTGCTTCGCGGCCGGCGTACACCGGATCGGTACGACGATTCGCCCGAAGGCCGGACAGGTCCTCGCCAGCGCGGATCGCGCCGTACTGACTGGATCCGTACCGCTGACCGGGTGGACGCGAGACGGTGACCGCTGGGTCGTGCGTGGCGCGCTGCCGTCGACGTACGGGAAGACCGGGCAGTGCGAGGACAACGTGGCGAACATCTGCCACCTGCGCGAGCAGCTCTTCGTCGACGGCGCGCACCTGACCCGGGTGTCGAAGCTGGCCTCGGTTGCCCCGGGCACCTTCTACGCCGACTACGCCGGGGATGCCTTGTACGTCGGGAGCAACCCGACCGGGCATTCGGTCGAGATGTCGAAGACCGCTACCGCGATCGAGTCCGGCGCGACCGGAGTCGTCGTACGTGGGTTGACGATCGAGCACTTCGCTTCGGCACCGCAGGCCGGTGCGTTGGTCTCCGGGCCAGGGTGGAAGGTCACCGCGAACGACGTGCGCTGGAACCACGCCGTCGGCGTGATGCTGGTCAAGGCGGACAAGACTCAGGTCGCGAAGAATCTGATCCACCACAACGGCCAGCTCGGGCTCGGCCAGTACAGCTCGGCCGACGCGACGATCACCCGCAATGTGGTCAGCGAGAACAACACCGACGGCTTCTGGGTCGCCGACTGGGAATCCGGCGGAATCAAGTCGACCCGGTCGTCCGGCACGGTCAGCAACAACGTGATCAAGGCCAACCGCGGCGTCGGGATGTGGGCCGACGTCGCCGACGACGGCCGGGTGATCAGCGGCAACAAGATCACCGGGAACCTGGCCGACGGGATCCGGTTCGAGATCAGCAGGAACGGCGTGATCGAGAAGAACGTGATTACCGGCAACGGTTTCGGCACCGGCCGCGGCTCCGGTACGTCGCTGTGGGACGGCGGCGGGATCAACGTGAACACGTCGACCGGCGTGACGATCCGGGGCAACTCCGTGTCCGGCAACGTCAACGGGATCACCGTCCAGTCGCGCACCCGCGGTACGGGGCCGTGGGGCGCTTACGTGCTGCGCGACATCGCGATCACCGGGAACACCGTGACGATGACGGGCGGCACCCAGGCGACCGGGATCGTGCAGAACACTGCGTCACCGGTGCCGGCGGGCGAGGTCGTGTTCTCGGGCAACCGGTACGTGCTGGACGCGCTGGGAGCCAAGCGGTTCGCCAAGGCCGGCACCAAGCTGACCGCCGACGGCTGGCAGGACGCCGGACTCGATGCCGTCAGCACCTTCCTCGCCAACTGAGCCTGGCAATTACTGTTCGCAATCGAATTCGCGCTGTGTGATCGATGCCTGATGCAACGTCAACACATTTGGTGCATTTGGCAACGGAATGAGGGTTGCAATGGCTACCCGACGTAGTACGCTGCTGACTTGAAGTCGCGCCTTGGGGGGTGCGCCGAGGAACTACGTTGCCCCCCGGAGGCTCCTCAGTGAAACCACCGCTCGCAGTTCTCGCAGTCGTTGCCACCGGCATCGTCGCCACCACCGCCCTGGCCAGTCAGGCCCTGGGCGCCCCCGGTCCCGCCCCGGACAGCACCGTCGGCATCCGCCTTCCCGACGTCGCTGCCGCCGGTGACAACCCGCAGAACTCCCGCCCGTCCGCGGAACTCCTCAGCGCCCACCCCGGCGTGGGATCGCAGGGTGACCAGGTCAACGGCGAGGCTCAGCCCGCCGACGGGTCGCAGACTCTCGCACCGGACGACCAGCCGACCGGCCTCCCGTCCGACCAGGAGCTCGAGCCCGACCAGGGTGCACGCGAATTCCAGGCCGGCGAGGAGCCGGGAGATCTTCAGCCTGGTGACGGTTTGCTGACCGTCGGACCGGCCGACGACCCCACCAGTACGCCGACCGCCGGGCCCACCACTCCGGCGCCGACCACTCCCCCGGCTGATCCGGACCCGACGACTCCGCCGGCCGAGCCCGCCTGTTCCGGCACGCGGATCGCGCCGGAGCAGAACGCGGCGGCGGTCGTCGCCGCGGCTCCGGCGGGGACCACCTTCTGCTTCGCCAAAGGTGTGCACCGGATCGGCGAGACCATCCAGCCCAAGACCAACCAGGTGCTGACCGGTGAGCCCGGCGCCGTACTGACCGGCTCTGTCCCCCTCACCCGATGGACAGCGAACAACGGCGACTGGGTGACCACGGGTGTGCTGCCGGCGGCGTACGCGCAGACCGGGCAGTGTGAGGACAACGTGGCGAACATCTGCTTCCTTCGTGAGCAGGTGTTCCTGGACGGCAAGCACCTGACCCGCGTCGCCAGTCGCGACAAAGTTGCCCCCGGCACCTTCTTCGGCGACTACGCCGCGAACGCCGTCTACCTCGGCGACGATCCCCGCAAGCACGCGGTCGAGATGTCGAAGACCGCGACCGCGATCGGTTCGAGTGCGGTCGGCGTGACGGTGCGGGACCTGACCATCGAGCACTTCGCCACCGCACCACAAGGCGGCGCACTGGTGCTCGGGCCGAAGTGGCGCGCGTCGGACAACGAGGTCCGCTGGAACCACGCGGTCGGCGTCATGCTGGTGAACGCGGACGGCGCCACCCTGGACGAGAACAGCATTCACGACAACGGCCAACTCGGCGTCGGCCAGTACAGCACCGTCAACGGAACGATCACCGGCAACTCCGTCCAGGCGAACAACACCGACGGTTTCTGGATCGCCGACTGGGAGGCGGGCGGGATCAAGACCACCTGGTCGAACGGCGGCATCGTCAGCGGCAACCTGATCAAGGCGAACCGCGGTGTCGGCCTGTGGAGCGACGCCTACGACGACGGCCGCACGTTCAGCGACAACACGATCGTGGACAACGCGGCCGACGGGATCCGCTTCGAGATCGGCCGTAACGGTGTGATCGAGGAGAACCTCATCACCGGCAACGGCTACGGCACCGGCCGCGGCTCCGGCCGATCGCTGTGGGACGGCGGCGGCATCAACGTGAACACGTCGTCGAAGGTCGACATCCGCGACAACATCGTGGAGAACAACGTCAACGGCATCGCCATCCAGTCCCGCACCCGCGGTTCCGGCCCCTGGGGCGTGAACGTGCTGCGCGACATCACCGTCACCGGCAACCGGATCACCATGCGCGGCGGCACCACCGCCACCGGCATGGTGCAGAACTCCGGCGCCGTCATCCCCACCGGCGAGGTCACCCTCAACAAGAACAGCTACCGCCTGGACAGCCTCACCTCCACCCGCTTCCAGCAAACCGGCCGCTGGTACACAGCACGCCAATGGCAGCAAATCGGCCAAGACACCACCAGCACCTTCACCCAAAACCGCCTCCCCTCCCCCTCCCGCAAGGCCGGCTAGTCACAGCGCGGCGTCACCCCACCACCGCGGCGCCTAACGTCCGAACAACCGCACACACCCCCTCCGCCGCTTCGGACGTTAACGGCAGCCCTGCCCTAACGTCCGAACGATCGGAGACCCGCCCTCCGGTTCTTCGGACGTTGGCGGGAACGGTCCGGGGTGCTGCACGGCCGGGAGGATCAGCGGAGTGCTTCTGACACGGAGTGCCTGTTGCCGTGTAGCGGGCGGTTCCTCCCCAGACCGGTTCGGGGAGGAACCGGGTCGGCGTCCAGCCGGTTTGGGGAGGATATTGGACCGATTCGGGGGGTGAATCCTCCCCGGATCTCATTTGCGGGCCGGGCAAACTCTCCCCAAACCGGTTTGGGGAGCCATAGCGCGGCAGCCACCCCGCGGCAGCAGTACGCCGCAAACCGGTCCCGATCGCGGTCAGCGCCCTTAGCGTCCGAGAACACGCCGACCACCCCCGCGGGTCCTTCGGACGTTAACCGGGCCGGATGGATGACACGGGTCAGCGGTGTGGGGAGCTGGGCGGCCAGCTGAGGATGGGGTGATTGGTGGAGGGCGGGGCGGCCAGCGGAGGGCTAGGTGGACCTACCTAAGGGCGGTTACGTGGTGGATCAGCAGGTCGCGGAAGGGGGTTGAGTTCTGGAGGGTTGGGGGGAAGACGGAGCTGAGGGCGAGCAGGCTGTCGACGATGGCGGTTGGGGTTTTGGCGCCGTCCAAGGCTGCGGTGAGGAGGGGGGCTTGGGGATCGTCGAGGGTGGGGGCGGTGTCGACGTAGACCATCCAGGCGGCGACGGCGAGGGCCAGGGTTGTGGGCTCGGCACCGGCGGCTAGGCGGTCTTCGACTGTGCCGAGGAGACGGACTGGGAGTTTCACTGAGCCGTCCATCGCGACCTGAGCCGTGCGGTGCTTCAGGGCTGGGTTGGCGAAACGCTCGAGCACTGTGTCCCCGTACGACGCCAGGTCGAGACCGTCCGGAGGCGTCAGGGTCGGGATGACGTCGTCGGTGATCAGCGCGTGGGCCAACCGCGCCAGCTCCTCGTCGTGTACCGCCTCGGCGATCGTCTCGTAGCCACATAACGCTCCCAGGTACGCGAGCATCGAGTGGGTGGCGTTCAGGATGCGGAGCTTTGCTTGCTCCCAAGGCGCCACGTCTGTCGTGAGCACAGCCCCGCCCTGCTCCCAGGCGGGACGCTCTCCGGCGAAGTCGTCCTCGATCACCCATTGCAGGAACGGCTCCGCGACGACAACCGCCTCGTCCCGTACGCCGAGGAGCCGGGCAGCCTCGTCTCGATCGGCGTCGGTGGTCGCGGGGACGATGCGATCCACCATGCTGGCCGGGAATCGGGACGCCTCGAACACGTCAGGCACTTTGCCGAGCGCGTCGAAGTACTCCGCGACGAGCCGACGCAGGAACGGGCCATTGGCAACCAGGTTGTCGCAGGACACGATCGTGAGCGGCGACTCGCGGCGAGCCAGTGCGGCGGCCAACTGACCGACGACGGTCCGCGGCGGCCGACCGGTGAGGTCGGCCTGGATCTCCGGGTCGTCGAGATCGAGCGCACCGTTCTTGGCGCGGTAGCCCTTCTCGGTCACCGTCAACGTCACGACCGACACCGCCGGGTCGGCGATCCGCGCGACGACTGCCTCCGGGTCCTCCGGGGCGGTGAGCACCTCGCGGATGCTCCCGATCACCTGAACGGTCGGATCCCCGTTGCCACGCTCGAGAACGGCGTACAGGCCGTCCTGTGGTTGCAGTTGCTCGCGGACAGTGGCAGAGCGCTGGCTGACGCCGCTGATGCCCCAGCGGGTGTCGCCGGTCAGCGCGGCGGCGCGTTCGGTGATCACGGCCTGATGCGCGCGGTGGAAGGCACCGAGGCCGAGGTGCACGACACCGACCGACAGCGACTGCGGATCGACGGCTGGCGCAACGGGCAGGTGGGCAAGGCTCAACCTGTTCACGGGGACGACCTCTTTCAACCTTGGGCGGACGGTGCGGGGCCGGTCGAGTTGCGGACGATCAGCTCACCGGTCAGTGCGTTCTGGCGAAGGATCGGTGGCACTGATACGGGCATGCTGATCAGCCCGAGCAGGACCTCGACGGCGATCTGGCCGGCGCGCTGTTTCGGCAGGCGGATCGTGCTGAGCGCCGGGATCGCCATCCGGGACATCTCGATGTCGTCGACGCCGAGCACGCTGAGGTCGTCCGGCACCGAGATGCCGCGCGCGTGCAGCCGGGCCAGCAGCCCGATCGCGATCAGATCGTTGTAGGTCACCACTGCGGTCGCAGCGGTCGCGACCACTTGATCCGCAGCCGCGACGCCACCCTCGTAGGTGGGCGCGAAGTTTCCCACCGCGATCAGCTCGACCCCGCGGGCTTCGGCTGCGGTCCGCAAACCGAGTTCGCGATGCTGGTTCGACCAGGACGCCTCCGGACCACCGACCCACGCGATCCGGCGGTGCCCGAGCGCGGCCAGGTGTGCCATCGCCTGACGCATCGCGTCTTCGTCGTCGAAGGTGATACCGGCGATGCCTCGCACCCGCCGGTTGATCAGTACGACGTTCGTGTCCGCGGCGATCGCGCTGAGGTCGTCGGGGCCCGAACGGGGCGAGCACAGGATCAGCCCGTCGACCTGCTTGGACAGGGCCCGGAACAGCCCGGCCTCGACGGCGGGCTCCTCATCTGTGTCGGCTACGAAGACCGCGACGTCATCCCGACGGGCGCGGGCCTGGACTCCCTTGACGACACTGGCGAAGAAGGGGTTGGCGAGATCGGGGACGACGAGACCGACGTTCCCGGTGCGGCCGGTGATCAGGCCGCGGGCCGCCCGGTTCGGCTGGTAGCGGAGCTGGTCGACGGCAGTGGCCACCCGGGCGCGGGTCACCTCGTTCACCATCTCCGGCATCGAGAGCGCGCGGGACACGGTGGACGGCGAGACGCCGGCAAGCCGGGCCACGTCACGGATCGTCGCGGGCATCGGCACCTCCTCCGGTCTGGCTGCGAATCAGTCTGCAACTTGTTTCAGAAGAGTGTCAAATGAGTCCCCATCATGGCTTATTTGCCTAACAACGAAACGACTGCAATCCTTTTCAGTGTCCGCCGCAGTCGATCATTCCCGGAGGTCCTCGTGCCCAAGGCCCTGCAGCCCCATCCCGATCGCGCCCTGCCGGCCGGAGAGGCACGCGATCTCGCGCGGCGGATCCACGCGTCGACGCAGGACCTGCCACTGCTCTGTCTGCACGGGCACGTCGACATCGGGTTGTTCGCGGCCGACGCACCGTTCGGCAACCCGGCCGAGCTGCTGGTGATCCCGGACCACTACGTCACTCGGATGCTCGTCTCGCAGGGCGTCTCCCCCGACCGGCTCGGCCTCGCGCGCCGCAACGGCGACCGGACGGCCGATCCGCGAGAGGTCTGGCGCGAGTTCTGCGCGCACTGGCATCTCTTCCGTGGGACCCCGAGCCGGTACTGGCTGGAGCACGAGTTCGCCGAGGTGCTCGGCCTGACCGCGCACCCGTCGCTCGAGACCGCTGACGAGCTGTACGACCAGATCTCCGCGCGGATCGCCGAACCCGCCTTCCGGCCGCGAGCGCTGCTCGACCGGTTCAACATCGAGCTGCTCTCGACCACCGATGCCGCGACCGACGACCTGGCTCTGCACGCACAGGTCCACGCTGAGCTTCCAGGCCGAGTGATCCCGACCTTCCGTCCCGACGCCGTTGTGCACGTCGATCGCCCCGGCTGGAGCTCCTTGATCGAGCAGCTCGGACAGCTCGCCGAGGTCGACACCTCGACGTACGGCGGTTATCTCGAGGCGATCCGGAAGCGGCGGCAGGTGTTCGTGCAAGCCGGGGCGCGGGCGACCGACCACGGGCACTTCAGCGCATCCACAACGCCACTGTCCGACGCCGAAGCGGGGCGGATCTACTCCGATGCGTTGAAGGGCCAGGCGTCGGCAGAGGATGCGGCCGCGTTCGCCGGACACATGCTGTTCCAGTCGGCAGTGATGTCGGCCGAGGACGGACTGGTCATGCAGCTGCACCCAGGGGTGTTGCGGGACCACGATCCGGCAATCCATGCGACGTACGGGCCGGACCAGGGGCACGACATCCCCGTGACGACCGAGTTCACCCGGTCGTTGCGACCGCTGCTCGAGCGGTTCGGGCATGCGGAGGGCTTCCGGATCGTGCTCTTCACCGTCGACGAGACGACGTACTCGCGAGAGCTCGCGCCGCTGGCCGGCGTGTACCCGGCGGTGCGGCTCGGGGCGCCGTGGTGGTTCCTCGACAGCCCCGGTGGGATGCGGCGGTTCCGTGAACTGGTGACCGAGACGGCGGGCTTCTACAACACCTCCGGCTTCGTCGACGACACCCGTGCATACCTGTCGATCCCGGCTCGGCACGACCTCGCCCGCCGAATCGACGCCGGCTACCTGGCCGACCTGGTCACGCAGCACCGCCTCGACGAGGAGGATGCCTTCCAGGTCGCGCAGGACCTTGCCTACAACCTCGCCCGGGACACCTACTTGAGCTAGACCCTCACGCGAGTCACCTACCTGGGCTAGCGGTAGTCTCCACCAGATCTTGTACGGCGGGGGCCTGGAAGGGACATGGATGAGGCGCGGGATTGGGATCGGTACGGCGGTCGTGGTCGGGCTGCTGCTGGCCGGCTGCACCGATGGTGGCGACGCCGGACCGAAACCGGCTGACCCGACCGTGACGGTGCCGACCGGACCGCCGGCCGCAGCGGCAGCGGTCCTCGGCCCGACCGGCCCCGGTACGGCGGCTCCGTGTCGCGGGACCGCGATCGCGGTCGGCGCGGATCCGCAGCGCGTCATCGACAGCAGCCCGGCCGGTACGACGTACTGCTTCGCGCCCGGGGTGCACCGGGTCAGCCGACCGATCAAGCCACGCGACGGCGACACGTTCGGCGGTGGTCCCGGCGCGGTGCTGACCGGGTCCGTGCCGTTGACCGGATGGGCCCGCGAGGGCTCGAGCTGGGTGGTGCGCGGGGTGCTGCCGGCGGCGTACCCGCTCAAGGGTCAGTGCGAGGACAACCGCGCGAACCCGTGCCAGCTCGGCGAGCAGCTGTTCGTCGGCGGTGAGCATCTGACCCGGGTGATGAGCCTGGCGGAGCTCGAGCCGCGAACGTTCTTCGCCGACTACACCACCAACGCCGTGTACGTCGGCACTGATCCGGCCGGCCGCGCCGCCGAGTTGTCGCGGACGACGACGGCGTTCGCTCGCGGCGCGGAGCGGGTCACCGTGACCGGGCTGACGATCGAGCACTTCGCGTCCCGCGCGCAAAGCGGTGCGCTGGAGGCCGGTCCCGGCTGGCGCGTGACCGGCAACGAGGTGCGCTGGAACCACGCGGTCGGGGTGATGCTGGTCGAGGCCGACGGCGCCCAGGTCGGCCGGAACACGATCGCCGACAACGGGCAGCTCGGCCTCGGCCAGTACAAGTCGGCCGGCGTCCGGATCACCGCGAACCTGGTCACCCGCAACAACACCGACGGCTTCTGGATCGCCGACTGGGAGTCCGGCGGGATCAAGTCGACGCGCTCGTCCGGCGAGATCTCCGGCAACGACGTGGTCGCCAACCGGGGCGTCGGGATCTGGAGCGACATCGCCGAGTACGACCGGCGGATCAGCGCGAACCGGATCACCCGGAACGCCGCCGACGGGATCCGCTACGAGATCAGCTACAACGGCGTGATCGACCAGAACGTTGTCGAAGGCAACGGCTTCGGCAGCGGCCGCGGCTCCGGCGGCAGCCTCTGGGACGGCGGCGGGATCAACGTGAACACGTCGGCCGGCGTTCAGGTCCGCGGCAACCTGGTCAAGGACAACCGCAACGGCATCTCGATCCAGTCCCGGACCCGCGGCGACGGACCACGCGGCCGCTACGTGCTCAGCGATGTGGTCGTCGAAGGGAACCTGATCGTGCTCGGCGGCCCGGAGGCCAGCACCGGCGTGGTCGAGAACAAGGGCTCCCCCACCCAGTCGGGCGCGGTCACGTTCCGCCGCAACAGCTACCAGCTGCCCAGCAGCACCCGCTTCGGGTATCGCGGGAAGTCGCTCACCTGGCCGCAGTGGCAGGAAGCGGGCTTCGACCAGGACTCGGTCAGCAGCTAAGCCACACTGAGTCTTCGCCGCCGGATCCGGTCGGCGTCACAGATAGCGGCCGCCACCAGCAGGTGGACGGTCATCGAGGAGAGGTCGGACAGGCCGCTCTCGTTCAGCGAGGCGGCGGTGACGTAGCCGAGGAGCAGAGCACCACAGGCACGCACGTACGGCGTCGGGGCCCGCAACACGGAGATCCAGGCCAGCAGCAGAGCCAGGGCGACGATGACGACGGCGACCAGGCCGGTCTCCCAGTACAGGCCGAGCCAGCTGTTGTCGATCGCCATCACGTCGATGTCGCCCTCGCCGCGGCGGAGCAGGATCCGCTTGTTGCCGAGCCCATGGCCGATGAGCGCAGTCTGGATCGAGACCTTCTCGTCGAGGACCGCCTGCCAGCTGGTGGTGCGGCCGCTGAGCGAACTGATCTGCCGCGTCCCCTGGCCACGCAGGAGCCAAGTGTGCAGCGAGCCGATGGTCAGGAAGGCAAGTCCTAACAACGCCGGTACGCCGAGGGTCGCCAGCCGGCCGAACCAGCTCTTCCGGGTGAGCAGCAAGGCCAGCACCAACCCGAAGGCGACGGCCGCGGCCGAGGTGCGCGTCCGGCTGGCCGCGACCAGGATCCCGCCCAGGCCGATCAGGGTCGCCGCGGACAGCAAGGACAGCTTGCGGCACAGGTAGCCGATCAGGGCCAGGCCGAGCAGGATCGCGCCGACCTCGCCGACGCGGGGCGGCAGCATCGGGATGATGACGCCCTGCAGCCGGGAGCCGGTCCCGAGCGAACTGAGCGGGCGCCAGGCCAGGCCGGGCGCGTACGCGAGGCTGGCGACCACCGTGATCGCGAGCAGGATATGGGCCCACAGGTGCGCGCGGATCAGGCGCTCCGGCACCTGCACGAGCGGGCGCCAGAGCAGGAAGACCAGCACCAGGCCGATCAGGAAGCGGGCCAGCCGGGTGAGCGGTCCCATCGGCTCGGCCAGCAGGAACGCCGTCGCGGTCGCGAACAGCACATAGCCGACGTACAGGCTTCCGGTCGGGTTGACCCGGGTCCGGAAGCCGGGCTTTGTCGCGGCCATCGCGATGAGGAAGAGCGCGCCGAGCAGCAGGCCCTTCATCACGCTGTTGGTGGAACCGGTCGTGCCCTGCGGTGCGGCGACCCGGGACGACCACGGCTGAACGCCGAGCACGAACAGGCACCACAGCATCAGCCAGAACCAGGCCGGCTTCTCCGACGGCGTCTCAACCGTGCCCGGGACCGCCTGGGCCAGCCGGTCCCGGCGTGGCCCCCAGCCCCGTCCGATCCGGTACTCCGCGCCGGACCGGAACAGCTCCGCCGCTGGTTGTCTGGCCAAGGTCAGCGCACGTGCGGGGTTGCAGACTCCGCAGGCGAGTAGTTGAGCGGGATGCCGAGCGTCTCGTCGTGATCGGAGGCACCGATCAGGACGACGCCGAGGACCGGAGCGCCGGCGTAGTGCAGAGCGCCCGTGAGCCGGGCGACGTCCATCTCCTTGTCGTGCCCGACCTGGACGACGAGGACGGACGCGTCCACCGCGGCCGCCAACGGCGAGATGCCGTGCCTGCCGACTGCGGCCGGGCCGTGGATGACGACCGAGTAGCCCGGCGGAAGGTCGGCGACGATACCGGGGACCAGGGACGGCCCGACGGCCGACGCGGTCTCCTCGTGGTTCATTCCCGGCGGCAGCACGTAGAGGTCGGAGACCGGACCGGGCCGGAAGAGCTTGCGGGCCCGGACCGCTCGGGTGGCGGCCGGCTCCAGGACCAGGTCGGTCAGGCCCTCGTGCCCGGTCACATGCGGCAGGACCGGCGTCCCTTCGACGTCGGCCAGCACGAGCAGGGTCTCGCGGCCGTCGCGGGCGTTCGCCTCGGCCATGGCCAGGGCGATACCGGCCGCGTTCGGGCTCGGCGAGGCGGAGACGACCAGCAGGGCCCCGGGTCCGCCGCTGGCGAAGGCCCGTGGGTTCAGCTCGCGGCGGGCCAGCGCACCGCTCGCCTCCGCGCCCAGCGCAGTGATCTCGTACTGCGGGAGCTCCGGCGCCGACCGGTGCCAGATCCGCCGCCGATTCCCCTCGGAGGCCGCGATCACCGGCGAGCTCGACGCCCGTGCCGCCTGGTCACGAGTCAGGATGTACGGCGTCAGGTGGGTCCGCAGCAGCGCCAGACCCAGCCCGAGCACCAGCCCGAGGATGCCGCCGACCAGGATGTCCCGCGCCACCATCGGCGACGAGGACGCAGTGTCGGTCGTGGCCGGGGTGACCAGCTCGCTCCCGGCGCCGACACCGGTCAGTGCCTTGCGCATCGCGGAGGCGTCGTCGGCGGCCTGCCGGGCCTCCGTGGCCAGCCCGACCCGCTGGTCGCGCAACTGGCTCGCGGTCTGGCTATCGCCACGCGCGACCGCTTCGTCGATCTGGCTGACCAGGGACTTGGACTGCGTGGTCGCGGTCTTCGCCCGGTCCTGCGCCTGACTGGCCAGCGTGGTCAGCAGGATCTTGGCCGCGTCGTTGCGCTGCTTCAGGTAGATGGTCGCGATCGCGTTCGCCCGCTGCACAGCCTGGGACGCGGTCGGGCCGTCGGTCGTCACCAGGTACGCGTTGTCGGTGACCGCCTTCACCCGGGTCACCGAGGCGAGCGCCTGGATGGTCTCGTCGGTGGTCGACATCCCGAGCGACTGCGCGACCCCGCGCAGGAGCCGCGGACTGGCCATCACGCGCGCCTGCGTCTCGGCGGGCAGGTCCATCCCCAGTGGGCCGGTCTTGTCGGTACTGCTGGGCAGCTTGCCGACCAGGGCGGGTGGCACCGCCGGACCGATGACGAGCTGGCTGGACGCCGTCCAGCGCGGGGTCTGGGACAGCGCGAAGACCGACGCGCCGACCAGACCCAGCACGACACAGGCCAGAATCAGCCACTTCTGCCGTAGCAGTGACTGAGCGGTTTCCCGCCAGACCACAGTGCCCGGTTCCATCCCAACCTCATTCCGTCGACCAGCGCCTCAGGATAGCCACGACGGCAGGGCGTGGCGAGTCGGTCTCGCAGTGTGCCCTACTCTCTTCCCAAGGTCTTCGGGGGCGAGTGGAAGACCGTCAATGTCCTAGGGGGGACATCGCAGCATGAAGAGATGGTTCGTCACGTCCGCGACCGCCGCCGCTCTGGTCGCCGGATCACTGATTTTCGCACCGAGCGCGCAGAGCGTCGAGGCATCGCTCGCGGCCACCGACAGCCCGGTCTGGCAGACCAACGGCAGCGTGCAGGGCCTGGCCGTCGCGGGCGGCAAGGCGTATGCCGGAGGCCGGTTCACCAGTGTCCGCCCGCCGGGAGCCGCCGCCGGGACCAGCGAGGTCGCCCAGGCCTACCTGGCCGCCTTCGACCAGAGCACCGGTGAGCTGGCCGGCTCGTTCGCGCCGGTCCTCAACGATCAGGTGTACGCCGTCGCCGCGTCCGCCGACGGCTCGCGGATCTTCGTCGGCGGTGACTTCACGACGGTCGACGGCGTCACCCGGAACCGGATCGCCGCCTTCGACACCGCGACCGGCACCCTGGTCGCGAGCTGGAAGCCGAGCGTCTCCTACCGGGTCAAGACGATCGCCGTCTCCGGGAACACCGTGTACTTCGGCGGCTCGTTCGGCCTGGTGAACGGCCAGGACCGGCCGCGCCTCGCCGCGGTGACCGCCGACACCGGCGCACTGCTGCCGTTCGCGCCGAACGTCAACGGCGACGTGTACGCCGTCGACGCCTCCGACGACGGTTCGAAGGTGTACGCCGGAGGCCAGTTCAGTCAGGTCAACGGCACCAGCCAGAACACCGCGGCCAGCCTCGACCCGGTGACCGGTGCCGTCCTGCCGTTCCCCGGAGCATCCGCCGTACCGCCGCCGAACGGCTCCTGCACGACCCGCGTCAAGACGATCGACGCCAGCGGCGACACCGTCTACTTCGGGAACGGCGGTGACGGCGGCGGCTGCTTCGACGGCACCTGGGCCGTCGACATCGCCACCAACGCGCTGAAGTGGAAGAACCAGTGTCTCGGCGCGACCGAGGCGGTCAAGGTCGTCAACGGCTGGCTCTACAAGGGCTCGCACGCCCACGACTGCGCGAACCAGGGCGCCGGCGGCTTCCCGCAGGGCTTCGGTTACCGCTTCCTGCTGAGCGAGAAGCTCAGTGACGGATCGCTCGGCCCGTGGTTCCCGAACACCAACGCCGGCCCGCCGACCGAGGTCGGCCCGCTGGCCTTCGCGTCCGGCGGCAGCGACCTGTGGGCCGGTGGCGACTTCACCATCACGAACGGCGTTGCCCAGCAGGGCCTGACCCGCTTCACCAACGCGAGCCCCGGTGCGGCACCCGCCAAGCCGGCGAAACTGACGCCGTACAGCGTCGAGCCGGGCACCGTGCAGATCCACTTCCCGACCGTGGTCGACAACGACGACAGCACGCTGACCTATCGGCTGCTGAAGGGCTTCAGCAACACGACCATCGCGACCTGGACAGCCAAGTCGACGCCCTGGGACCGGCCGTGGCTGCACTACACCGACACCGACGTGACACCCGGCGAGTCGACGAACTACCGCGTCGAGGTCACCGACGGCAGTACGACGCTGCGCGGCAACTACTCCGATCCGGTCACAGTGGCCGCGGCGAAGTCCACGGCGTACGACCAGATCGTCAGCTCCGACGGCCCGCAGGCGTACTGGCGACTCGGTGAGCCCTCCGGTACGACGACCTCGGTCGACGCGTCCGGCCAGAGCAACAACGGCACCTTCACCGGCATGACGCTCGGCGCGAGCGGTGCGATCGCCGGGAACACCGCGGCGACAACCAGCTCGAGCAGCGGCCGGATGGTCGGCGAGAAGGCGTACAGCATGCCGCAGCAGTTCACGGTCGAGGCCTGGGTCAAGCAGAGCTCGACGCGAGGCGGCCGCATCCTCGGCTTCGGCAACTCCAAGACCGGCAACAGCACCGGCGGCGGCGACCGGATGCTCTACATGCGGTCGACCGGAGCGATCCTGTTCGGCGTCAACGACGGTGCCCAGCGAACCGTGACCAGCCCGTCGGGCAAGAACGACAACCAGTGGCACCACGTGGTGGGCACCTTCGACAACGGCCTGCTCAAGCTGTACGTCGACGGAGTCCTGTCCGGCAGCACCAGCACCGGTACGGCGTCCCTGTACTACGGCTGGTGGCGGATCGGGTACGACAACACCAGCGCCTGGACCGGAGGCGGCGCCACCCAGACCGGACTGGCGATCGACGAGGCGGCGGTTTACCCGTATGCCCTGACGGCTTCACAGGTGCAGAGCCACTACAGTGCACGGTGAGCATTCTGTCGGGGAGTTGTCGCTCAAAGTCATCATGCGCTATGACTGATCCTCCCCGCCCAGTCAAAGGAACTTGATGAAGAAGCTAGTTCTGGCCGTCGTCACCGCCGCGGCGGTCGTCGCCGCGGCGCTGATTCCCTCCGGCCCTCCTGTTCAGGCCGCTTCGAAGGGCTTCGGCTCCGCGGTCTCGGCCGTGCGCCAGACGGCCTGGCAGACGAACAGCAGCGTGAACGCGCTGGCGATCGCCGGCAACACCGTCTACGCCGGTGGCCTCTTCACCAGGATCCGTCCGCCGGGCGCGGCCAAAGGCGTGCGGGAGTCCGTGCGCACGTACGTTGCCGCGTTCAACAAAACCACCGGCGCCCCGACCACCTTCGCCCCGAAGCTGAACGGCGCTGTCTACAGCATCGCCACCAGCCCGGACGGCAAGTGGGTGGTGCTCGGCGGTGACTTCACCACCGTGAACGGCGTCAAGCGCAGCAAGATCGCCAAGTTCAGCGTGGCCACCGGCCAACTGGCTGCCTCCTGGGCCCCGGTGGTCTCGGCCCGGGTCAAGGCACTGGCCATCTACGGCAACAGTGTCTTCCTGGGCGGTGCGTTCACCAAGATCGGCACCACGGTCCGCAACCGGCTGGGTGCGGTCACGCTCAGCACGGGCGCCCTGCTCAAGTGGAACCCGAACGCTGACGACGACGTGTACGCCGTCGCCACTTCCGCGGACGGCACCCGGGTGTTCGTCGGCGGCCCGTTCGAGACGATCAACAGCCGCGACCACTACTCGCTCGCCATGGTGAACAGCACCACTGGTGCCGCCCTCTCGATGCCGGCCGCGGCGCTGATCCCGAAGCCGGACTGGGACTGCACCACCCGGGTCAAGGTGATCACCACTTCCGCCAACCGGGTCTTCGTCGGCAACGGCGGTGACGGGCAGGGCTGCTACGACGGGATCATCGCCGCCGACTCGACCTCCGGCAAGCTGGTCTGGCAGAGCAAGTGCCTGGGCGCCAACGAGGCGCTGAAGGTCATCGACGGCTGGCTCTACAAGGGCTCGCACGCCCACGACTGCAGCCAGGACGGCTCGTTCGGCGACGGGACCGGCACGCACTTCCTGCTCACCCAGAGCGTTGCCAACGGCAAGATCGGCCCCTGGTTCCCGAACACCGACGCCGACCAGAACAGCACCACGAAGGTCGGTCCGCTGGCCTTCGCCGGCGACAGCACCGGCCTGTGGGCCGGTGGCGACTTCCTGCACGTCGCCGGCAAACCCCAGCAGGGGCTCACCCGGTTCAGCAGCGCACCGGGCGGCGCGTTCCCCGCCGTACCGAAGGCGCCCGCTCTGACGGCCGGCACGGCCAAGGTCACGATCAAGTTCACCGATGTCTACGACCTCGACAACATCACGCTGACGTACAACGTCTTCCGCGGGAACACCCGGATCGGCTCCTACAAGTACAACTCGTACTACTGGGATTCACGGAAGTCCTACACGGTCACCGACACGGGCGTGAAGTCCGGCCAGACCGTCGGATATCGAATTGAAGTCACCGACGACAGGAACACCGTCAAAAGCTCGACAGCATCCGTGAAGGTGCACTAGAACTAAGGGTCTGCCCAACCGGGCGGACCCTTCGTCTTCGCCCACCGGCCGCCCGCCGGTCCCCGCTCTCTTTCTTCTGCCCGATCTACCCATAGGCCGCACGGGGCGGCCCGACTTACAGTGAACCCAAGGGGGGTTCATAAAAGTGAGGAAACTTATCGCTGCGCTCAGCGCGGCCGGGCTCGGCGTCGCCGGGCTCCTGGTCGCCCTGCAGCCCGCCCAAACCGCCGTCACCACCGCCGGTCCGCTCACCGCGCTGCCGGCCACGGCCTGGCAGACCGACGCGAGTGTGCTCGGACTGGCCGTCGCCAAGAACAAGGCGTTCGTCGGTGGCCGCTTCCTGAACGTCCGTCCGCCCGGCGCCGCTCCAGGTGCCAGCCAGACCAGCCGGACCTACCTGGCCGCGTTCAACGCGACCACCGGCGCGCTCGACACCACCTTCAACCACGTCCTGAACGGCATCGTCTGGTCGATCGTCGCCTCGGCCGACGGCACCAAGATCTACGTCGGCGGTGACTTCACCAAGGTCGACGGTGTCACCCGGAACCGGCTGGCCGCCTTCGACAGCACCACCGGCGCCCTGATCGCGAACATCAAGCCCAGCGTGTCCTACCGGGTGAAGGCGCTCGCCATCGGCGGCAACAGCCTGTACCTCGGTGGTTCGTTCGGGCTGGTGAACGGCGTCGCCCGCAACCGCGCGGCAGCGATCAGCACGGTCGACGGCACGCTGCAGCCGTGGAATCCGAACCTGGACTCCGACGTGTACGCGATCGACGCGGCCGACGACAACTCCAAGGTCTACCTGGGCGGAACGTTCACGAAGGTCGGCACCACCAGCCGGTGGGCAGTGGCCAGTGTGAACAACTCGACCGGCGCGATCCTGCCGTTCTCCGCGGCCTCCGCCGTACCGGCCCCGACCTCGACCTGCAAGAGCCGGGTCAAGGACATCGAGACGGTCGGCACCACCGTGTACTTCGCCAATGCCGGTGACGGCGGCGGCTGCTTCGACGGCACCTGGGCCGCCAACGTTGCCACCGGCAACTTGGTCTGGCGGAACACCTGCCTGGGTGCCACCGAGGCGATCACGATGGTGCAGGGCTGGCTGTTCAAGGGGTCGCACGCCCACGACTGTGGCGCCGCCACGGCCGGTCCGTCCTTCCCGGAGGGCTACGGCAACCACTACCTGCTGCTGCAGAACCCGGCCGACGGCAAGATCGGGTCCTGGTTCCCGAACACCAACGCCGCCGCACCGACGCAGGTGGGCCCGCTCGTCTCGACCACCGGTGGCAGCGACCTGTGGGTGGGTGGCGACTTCACCACGGTGAACGGTGCCGGCCAGCAGGGTCTGACCCGGTTCACCGGCCTCGGGAACGGCGCCGTACCGCTCGGCCCGGCGCTGCCGACGCTGTCCAACGCGGTGACCAAGCAGGTCAAGGCGACCGTGCAGACGTCACTCGACAACGACGACGTCACGCTCACCTACCGGCTGCTGCGGGGATCGACGAACACGGTCGTGGCCACCACGACCGCCAACTCGACCTTCTGGAGCCGGCCGACCGTCACGCTGACCGACCCGGCCGCACCGGTCGGTTCGCAGATGTACCGCATCGAGGTCTACGACGGGCACAACACCGTTCGCGGCGGCTACGCCACCATCACGGTCAAGTAGTAGGCACGGCACCTCCGAGCCCCCGGTCGACCTGACCGGGGGCTCGGTCGTGTGTCATACCGTGGGACTACTTTCGTCGGCGAAGTTGAGTCCGACGGCGGATGTTCCGCGGGCCGTCGTCCGGCGATGCTGTTGGTATGACACGCAGCTCGCGCCGAGCCCTCCAGCTGGTCGGAACGGTCCTCGCCGGTACGGCGTTCCTGGCCGCGTTGCTGATCGGCCACCACCAGCCGGAGTCGCGGCTCTGGAAGACCGCCGCGTCGATCACGATCACCCTGGCCGCGCAGATCCGCGGCAAGGCCATCACGCCGGATGCGGTCGCTGACCTGCTGCCCGGCGATGGGCGGTGATCGCTCTGCGGGCCTGGGACCACCAGAGCAGCAAGGTGCAGAAGGATGCGCCAGCCAACCCCCAGGCGGCGCCCTCGGGACCGCCCAGGTAGGCGCCCCCGACGCCGCAGACAATCAGGACGACCGACGAGACCAGCCGGACGCCCAGACCACGCGAGGCGGCCGCCAAGGCTCGCAAAATGGCGAAGGCACCCGCGTTCGAGGCACCGAGCGCCTGGAGCAGGATGACCGGGACCAGTACGACGTGGGCCTGCGCCCAGACCCCGGGACCGAGCAGCTCCCGGCCGACGGCCGGTGGCAGCAGCAGGAAGACCGCGCCCCACCCGAAGGCGCCGGCTCCCACACCGAGTGAGATGGCCAGACCCACCAGCCACAGCCGGCGGTAGGAGTGCGCCAGCGCTCGGGTCGCTTCGGGGACCGAGATCATCCGGATGCCCTGGTTGAGCACGTTCACCGGCCCGAGCAGAACCTGGGCGCCCCGGATTCCCGCGGTCGCGACCAGTCCGGCCGCCGCGGTGATCCCGAGCATGTAGACCTGGATCGTGCCGGAGACGGCGAGCAGCTCACCGACGTACTTCGGGGTCAGGTCCCAGTTCTGGTGTACCCATTCCCGGATCAGCTGCCGGCGCGGGGCGAAGCCGGCCTGGAAACGGCCGGCCACCGCGGCGATCACCGCGCCGAGCCCCCAGGCCAAGGTGAGCGAGAACGCGGAGGCGGTGCCGGTCAGGTACAGCCCGCCGAAGATCGCGAGCATGGCGACCAGCCAGATCAGGTCGTTCAGGAAGGCCTTCTGCCCCTCCCCGATCACGAAGAACGCCCAGCGCCAGGCATCCTGCAGCAACAGGCCGGGCATCGTGACCGCGAAGGCGATCAGAACACCCCTGGACGGCACGCCCGGGAACAGCGCGATCGCCAGCGCGACCACGAGGCCGAGGAACCCGACCAGCACCGCGGTCGCCGTACTGGCTCGCACCGCGCGTTCCCACGCCGGAGTGCGGTCACCGGAGTGGCGGACCGACAGGGGCTCGGTGGCGACCGCTCGGGAGACGTTGAGCGCGATCGTGTAGCCACCGAACGCCAGTGCATACACACCGAAGTCGGCGACCGAGCTCGAGCGTGCGACGACCAGACCGACCGCCAGATTGCTCAGGCTGGACAGCGCCTGATCGGCCAACCCCCAACCGGCACGACCGGCCGGTCCGGCCAGTCGGCTGAGCTTCGGCCGCCGGATCCTCACCTACCGCACTCTAGACAGCGCGAGGCGGGCGGCGCAGGATGCCGAACACGAAACGCGGGATGCCAATCAGATAGCGCTTCCAGAGCCGCCGCGGCTCCTTGTACAACCGATAGCTCCACTCCAGCCCAGCACGCTGCATCCACAGCGGTGCACGGTCCAACCGACCGGTGTGGAAGTCGAAGGCAGCCCCGACGCCGACGAGGATCGCCGCGTTCAGCTGCTCACGGTGCTCGGCCATCCAGCGCTCCTGCTTCGGAGCACCGAGTCCGACCCAGATGATGTCCGGCCGCGCCGAGTTCATCCGGTCCATCGTCTCGGCGTCCTCCGCCTCGGTCAGCGCCCGGTACGGCGGGCACTCGACCCCCATCACCTTGAGCGCCGGGTGCCGTTCCTGGAACGTCATCCGCAGCTCGTCGGCAACATCCTCGGCACCGCCGTAGAAGTACTGCGTCCAGCCACGATCCGCAGCCTCGGCCATCACCCGCTCCAGCAGGTCCGGCCCGGCCACTCGATCCATCTGCTCGAAGCCGGCCTTCTTGCCGGCCCAGACCAACGGCATGCCATCCGGTACGACGAGCCCGGCCGTGTTGTAGACCGCCGTCAGCCGGTCATCCGCCCGCGCGTGCAGCAGCGCGTTCATGTCGGTGACGCAGACCAACTGCCGTTCGCCGTTGTCGATCCAGCGCTCGAACGTCGCAACGGTGTCGTCGAGATTCGTCACGCTGATGTGGATGCCGAGTACGTCGACTCGATCCGCTGCGGTCGCAGGGGCTTCCAAGTCGGTCATCGGTCGTCCTCCGGAGTCAGCATGGCCAGATCCGCGTCGACCATGATGCGAACCATCTCGGGTACATGTGTCTGGGCCTTCCAGCCCAGTTCGGTGTTGGCCTTGGACGCGTCCCCGATGAGGGAGTCGACCTCGGTCGGGCGTTCGTAGCGGGAGTCGTGGTCGACGTAGTCTTCCCAGTCCAGCCCGACATGGTCGAAGGCCAAGGACACGAAGTCTCGCACCGAGTACGACGTACCGGTCGCGATCACGTAGTCGTCGGGAGTGTCGGCCTGCAGCATCCGCCACATGCCCTCGACGTACTCCGGGGCATAGCCCCAGTCCCGGCAGGCCGACAGGTTGCCCAGATACAGCCGGTCCTGTTTGCCGAGCTTGATCGCGGCCACCGCCCGGGTGATCTTGCGCGTCACGAACGTCTCACCACGCCGCGGCGACTCGTGATTGAACAGAATCCCGTTCACCGCGAACATCTCGTAGGCCTCGCGGTAGTTCCGCGTCATCCAGTACCCGTAAAGCTTCGCCGCCCCGTACGGCGAGCGCGGGTAGAACGGGGTCGACTCGTTCTGCGGCGGTGGCGTCGCACCGAACATCTCCGACGACGACGCCTGATAGAACCGGCAATCCAGCCCGATCATCCGGATCGCCTCGAGCAGCCGCGTCGTGCCCATCCCGGTCGTGTCACCGGTGTATTCGGGCTCGTCGAACGACACCCGCACATGCGACTGCGCCGCCAGGTGATACACCTCGACCGGCCGGATCGAGGCCAGCAACGTCACCAGCCGCGACCCGTCGGTCAGATCCCCGTAATGCAGGAACAACCGCTGATCACTCTGGTGCGGATCCTCATACAGGTGGTCGATCCGCTTGGTGTTGAACGTCGACGCCCGCCGGATCAGACCATGCACCTCATAGCCCTTGGCCAGCAACAACTCCGCCAGATACGACCCGTCCTGCCCGGTGATCCCGGTGATGAAGGCTTTCTTCGGTGTTTGTGTCACGCAGCGTGCTCCAAGTACCAGGCGTAGGTGGCGGCCACTCCGTCAGAGAGGTCGATGGTCGGCTTCCACCCCGACGCCCGCAACCGGCTCACATCGAGCAGCTTGCGCGGCGTCCCGTCCGGCTTGGACAAGTCGTTGCTGATGGCCCCTTCATACCCGACAACCCGGGCAACCAGAGCGGCCAGCTCCTGGATCGTGACATCGTCGCCGACACCGACATTGATCGGCTCCGGCTCGTCGTAATGCTCCAGCAGATGCAGACACGCATCCGCCAGATCGTCCACGTGCAAGAACTCCCGGCGCGGAGTCCCCGTCCCCCACAACACCACCTCCGACGCACCCGCGACCTTCGCGTCGTGGAACCGGCGGATCAACGCCGGCAACACATGCGACGACGTCAGATCGAAGTTGTCGTTCGGCCCGTACAGATTCGTCGGCATCGCCGAGATCCACCGCAACCCGTACTGCCGCCGAACCGCCTGCACCTGCATAATCCCCGCGATCTTCGCGATCGCATACGCATCATTGGTCGGCTCCAACACACCAGTCAGCAGACTCGACTCACGAATCGGCTGCTCGGCGTACTTCGGGTAAATGCACGACGACCCCAAAAACAGCAACCGCGGCGTCCGCACCTCGAGAGCCGCGTCCATCAGATTGACCTGGATCCGCAAGTTGTCACTCAGGAACTCCGTCGGGTGATCCCGATTCGCCAGAATCCCGCCCACCCGAGCCGCCGCATCGATCACCACGTCAGGCTTGTGCTCGGCAAAGAAAGCGAACGTCGCAGCGCGATCCCGCAGGTCCAGTTCGGATGAAGTCGCACCGATCAGCCGGGTGAACCCGGCCGCCTCCAGCCGCCGCCAGATGGCGGAGCCGACAAGGCCACGGTGCCCTGCCACATAAACGGTCGCGTTAAGGTCCATCAGTACGCTCCCGCGCCGTAGATCACCGCACGCACGGTCTTCCAGAGAACCAGCAGATCAAGGGTCATCGACCAGTTGTCGACGTAGCGCAGGTCCAGCCGGACCGACTCGTCCCAGGACAGGTCGCTGCGGCCGCTGACCTGCCACAGGCCGGTGATGCCGGGCTTGACCAGCATCCGGCGGGAGTCGTCGGCGGCGTACAGCGCGACCTCCTCCGACAGCGGCGGGCGCGGGCCGACCATCGACATGTCACCGCGGACGACGTTGAACAGCTGCGGCAGCTCGTCGAGCGAGAAGCGCCGGATCCAGCGGCCCAGCGGGGTCATCCGGGGATCGTCGCGCATCTTGAAGATCACGCCGTTGCCGTCGCTCAGCGCGTAGAGGTCGCCGAGCCGCTGCTCCGCGTCCGAGTACATGCTGCGGAACTTGAGCATCGTGAACTCGGCACCGGCCCGCCCGACGCGCTGCTGCCGGAACAGCACCGGCCCCGGGCTGGACAGCCGCACGGCAATGGCCAGGCCGATCAGCAGCGGCGCCAGCAGGACGATCATGCCGAGCGCGACGACGCGGTCGAAGACGGCCTTGATCAGGTGCGGTCCGCCGCTGACCGACGGCCGCTCCAGATGCAGCAGTGACAGACCCGCGACCGGGCGGACCGAGATCCGCGGCCCGGCCACCTCGATGATGCCGGGCGAGACGATGAGCTCGATGCCGCGCTGCTCCAGCGCCCAGGACAACCGGCGCAGCGAGTGCCCGACCAGCTCAGGGTCGGTGGAGATGGCAACGACGTCGACCGCATGCCGGTCGGCGGCGGCCACGATGTCCGCCTCATCCAGTTCGTCAGCCTGCAACGGCCCTTCGGCGTCCTTCTCGTCGCGCGGCCGGCAGGTCGCCACGACCCGGAAACCGTCCGTCGGGCGGCTCTCGAGGTGCTCACACAAGGTTGCGGCCGGGCCACTGTGCCCGACCACCAGAACCCGATGCATACAACGGCCTCGGACCCGGTGCCGGTGCAGGTCCTTGCGCAGCGCATAGCGCAGGAACAGCGCGGACGCGCACATCACCGGAATCGCCAGTACGACGAAGCCGCGCGCGATCTCGGTCTTCGTCACGTACGACGCCATCGCCACGGCCGCGGTGAGGCCGACCCCGGACCGCAGCAGCGAACGGAACTCGTCCGGCCCGGTTCCGAAGTACCGGGGGTCGTAGCCCTTGGACAGCGCGACCGCGGCCACCCAGGCCAGCGGCAGCAACGCACTCACGATCAGGTACCCACTGCCGACCCCGGAACCGAACCGGGCCAGCAGGGCGACGAAGACACCGAGCATCGCGGCCAGGAAGTCACCACCGACGGCAGCCCACCGGTACACCCCGACCCAGCGGGGTTCGGTCGAGCGCGACGAGCGCGGAACGATCGCGGGGACCTCGTGCGGAACGACCCAGAACGGACGACGGCCGTCGACCGCGTCCGGCGCCTCAGCTCCGCTCACTCCGCTTCCTCGTGTCTGCGCGTCATACCTGTCAAACGGTGATCACCGCACTAAGTGACGGTGAAATCCTGGTTTCCTCACTCCTAAAAATTCACCCGCTCGTTGACGGCGAGTCACGGCAGGTTACTACGCGCCGCGAGGTAGGGCGACCATCGACGCGGAACCGTTGCAGAGAACTTGCACAGCCCCATCGGGCAGCAGCTGGGGCAGACTCCGGGGCCGCCCAGGACGTGAGCCAGCCAACATTGAATGGACGCGCGCAGTAAGGGAAGCCTAACCTAATCATCGCTCAGGCCCCTGCTCTCCCTCAGGAGGAAAAAGAGCGATGACCGCAACCTCTGCGGATCCCCGTCAGCTCTCCCTTACGACCCACCTGCTCAACGAGCAGAACGCCCAGCGTTACCGCGAACTCGTCGGTGCGGCTGTCGAGGTCGTCGCCGACCGGATCGGAACCAACCAGAGACCCTTCACCGGTACGACGCCGCAGCAGCTGGCCAAGGAGATCGACGCGATCGACCTGGACGCCCCGCTCGGCGATACCTCGGCCGCCCTGGACGAGCTGGGCGAGGTGTACCTGCGCGACGCGGTCTACTTCGACCATCCGCGCTACCTCGCACATCTGAACTGCCCGATCGTCATCCCGGCGCTCGTCGGGGAGACCGTGCTGTCCGCGATCAACTCCTCGATGGACACCTGGGACCAGAGCGCGGGTGGCACGCTGATCGAGCGCCGGCTCGTCGACTGGACGGCCGCCCGGATCGGGTTCGGCCTGTCGGCCGACGGTGTCTTCACCAGCGGCGGCACCCAGTCCAACCTGCAGGCGATGTTGCTCGCCCGGCAACACGTGCAGGAGGAGACCGGAGCGGAGCTGTCCCGGTTGCGGATTCTCGCCTCGTCCTGCGGGCACTTCAGCGTGACCAAGGCCGCGACGATGCTCGGCCTGGGCACGGACGCGGTGATCGAGGTCGCCTGTGACGCGGACAAGCGGATGTCGACGGTCGCGCTGCAGGAGGCGATCGACGGCTGCCGTGCTCGCGGCGAGGTCGTGATGGCAGTCGTCGCCACCGCCGGTACGACGGACTTCGGCAGCATCGATCCACTCCCGCGGATCGGAGCGATCTGCGCGGAGGCCGGCGTCTGGATGCACGTCGATGCGGCCTACGGCTGCGGCCTGCTGGTCTCGCGTCGGCGGCACCTGCTCGCCGGGATCGAGGCCGCCGACTCGGTGACCGTCGACTACCACAAGTCGTTCTTCCAGCCGGTCTCCGCAAGTGCGTTGATCGTCCGCGAGGCCGACGTACTGCGTCATGTCACCTACCACGCGGATTACCTCAACCCGGCGCACACCCGGGCGGAGCAGATCCCGAACCAGGTGGACAAGAGCATCCAGACCACGCGCCGGTTCGATGCACTGAAGCTGTGGCTGACGCTGCGGACGATGGGCGCCGACGCGATCGGTCAGCTCTTCGACGAGGTGATCGACCGGGCCGCCGATGCCTGGACGCTCCTCGACGCCGACCGCCGCTACGAGGTGCTGGTGCGGCCCCGGCTGAGCACGCTCGTCTTCCGCTATCTGCCGGCCACCGGTGGTTACACGGACGCGGAGATCGACCTGGCCAACCGGCACGCCCGCAAGGCGCTGGCCGCCTCCGGCGAGGCCGTCGTGGCCGGCACGGTCGTCGACGGCCGGCACTACCTGAAGTTCACCCTGCTGAATCCGGCGACCACGCTCGACGACATCGCCGATGTCCTCGACCTGATCGCCGCCCACGCCCGCGACTACCTCGGAGAAACCCTTGTCCCTGCAGCCTGCTGAGCCTGAGGCTGAAGTCATGCGCCCCGAGGTCCTCGACTTCGTCGGGATCGGCGTCGGCCCGTTCAACCTCGGTCTGGCCTGCCTCACGGCGCCGATCGAGGACCTGTCCGGAGTCTTCCTCGAACGCAAACCCGGGATCGACTGGCACCCCGGCATGATGCTGGAGTCCGCCACCCTGCAGACGCCGTTCCTGGCCGACCTGGTCAGCCTGGCCGATCCGACCTCGCCGCTGTCCTTCCTGGCCTACCTCAAGGAGTCCGGCCGGCTGTACTCGTTCTACATCCGGGAGAAGTTCTTCCCGCTGCGCAGCGAGTACGTCGACTACTGCCAATGGGCAGCCTCCAAGCTCGACACGATCCGGTTCGGCCAGGAGGTCGTCTCGGTCGAGTACGTCGACGACGTCTACCACGTGCAGGCTCGGGCGATCGGCAGTGGCGAGATCACGACGTACCGGGGCCGGCGGCTGGTGCTCGGGACCGGCACTCCCCCTTTCATCCCCGAGGCGTGCCGCGAGCTGCCCGGCGAGATCGCGCACTCCAGCGCATATCTGCCGCGCAAGGCCGCGTTGCAGACCAAGGAGCGGATCACCGTGCTCGGCAGCGGCCAGAGCGCGGCCGAGATCTACTACGACCTGCTGAGCGACATCGACACCTACGGCTACGAGCTGACCTGGATCACGCGGTCGCCGCGGTTCTTCCCGCTGGAGTACACCAAGCTCACGCTGGAGATGACGTCGCCGGAGTACACCGACTACTTCCACGCGCTGCCGGCCGGCACCCGCGACCGGCTGAACAAGTCGCAGAAGAATCTCTACAAGGGCATCAACGCCGACCTGATCGACGACATCTTCGATCTGCTCTACCAGAAGAACCTCGCCGGGCCCTGCCGCACGCGTTTGCTCACCTGCACCGCGTTGACCGGTGCCGAGTACGACGCCGGCACCGACACGTTCACGCTCGACCTGCACCAGGAGGAGCAGGACACCGAGTTCAGCCTGCGTTCCAACGCATTGGTGCTGGCCACCGGCTACTCGCAGCATGTGCCGGCCTTCCTCGACGCGATCCGCGAGCACCTCGACTTCGACGAGGCCGGTCGCTTCGCCGTACGGCGGGACTACCGGATCGACCGGTCAGGCGGCGCGATCTACGTGCAGAACGCGGAGCTGCACACCCACGGCTTCGTCGCGCCGGACCTCGGGATGGCGGCGTACCGCAACTCGTGGATCATCCGCGATCTGCTGGGGCGCGAGTACTACCCGATCGAGCGGTCGATCGCCTTCCAGGAGTTCGGTGCCCCGGCCGCCGACCGAGCGCCGCTGGCGGCGGTTCGGTCATGACGGCGCGCACCGACGACATCGTCTTCCGGTACGACGACCCGGTGCTGGGTGAGTTCGCCCTGCGCCCGGTCGACCCGGTCGGCGACAACGAGCTGCTCCATCACTGGGTGACCGACCCGAAGGCGTCGTACTGGATGATGCAGGACGCGAGCCGGGACGACGTACTGAAGGAGTCGCAGTCGATCGCGGCGCACCCGACCCACCAGGCGTTCCTCGGGCTGCGCAACGGCACGCCCGACTTCCTCGTCGAGCGGTACGACCCACACGGCGAGCTCGGGGCGCACTACGCGCACAAGCCTGGTGACGTCGGCATGCACTTCCTGACCGCGCCGACGACGCGACCCGTGCACGGCTTCACCCGCGCGGTGATCACCACGGTGATGGAGTCGCTGTTCGCTGATCCGTCGGTACGGCGGGTTGTGGTCGAGCCCGATGTCCGCAACACGGCTGTCCACGCGCTGAATGCGGCGGTCGGCTTCGAGGTTCTCGGCGAGGTAGCACTGCCCGGCAAGACAGCCCTGCTGTCCGTATGTACGCGCGATCAGTATCTGACCAAGCGAGGAGCAGCATGAGCACCACAGACCACCTCACCCCCGAGCGTTGGGACCACGCCAACCGCCTGCTCGTCCGCAAGGCTCTCGCCGAGTTCAGCCACGAGCGGCTGCTGACCCCGGCGGAGAGCAGCCCGGGCCGGTACGTCGTGTCCAGCGACGACGGCCAGACCGAGTACGGCTTCGCGGCGGAGCTCCTGCAGCTGAACCACTGGGCAGTCGTTGCCGACAGCATCAACCGCACTCGCGACGGCAAGGCGCTGCCTCTCGACATGCTCGACTTCGTGATCGAGCTGCGCGAGACCCTCGGCCTCAGCGCCGAGGTCCTGCCGACGTACCTGGAAGAGATCACGAGCACACTGGCCAGTACGGCGTTCAAACTCGCCGGACCGCGGACGTCGGCCGCCGAGCTGGCCGCAGCGGACTTCCAGGCGATCGAGCGCGGGATGACCGAGGGGCATCCCTGTTTCGTGGCCAACAACGGCCGGATCGGCTTCAGCATCGACGAGTACCACGCCTATGCGCCCGAGGCGGGTGCGCCGGTGCGACTGATCTGGCTGGCCGCGCGGCGAGAGCTGGCGACGTTCTCCAGCTGCGCCGACCTCGACTACGACACGCTGCTCTCCGAAGAGCTCGGGCCGGAGACCCTGGCCCGGTTCAAGGGGACGCTGGCCGAGCGCGGCCTCGACCTGGCGGACTTCCTGCTGATCCCGGTGCACCCGTGGCAGTGGGCGAACCGGCTTGCAGTGACGTTCGCCGGTGAGCTTGCCAAGCGCAACCTTGTCCTGCTCGGCGAGAGTGCCGACGGCTACCAGGCCCAGCAGTCGATCCGCACGTTCTTCAACACGTCCGCGCCGCACCGCCGCTACGTGAAGACCGCTATGTCCGTGCTGAACATGGGCTTCCTGCGCGGACTGTCGTCGGAGTACATGCGGGACACGCCTGCCATCAACGACTGGGTCGCGGACCTGGTCGCGGGTGATGAGGTCCTGGGACGGACCAAGGTTTCGGTACTGCGCGAGCAGGCCGCGATCGGGTATCACCACGAGCAGTACCTCAAGGCGTGCGCCAAGGGGTCGCCGTACCTGAAGATGCTCGCTGCGCTCTGGCGAGAGAGCCCGATCCCGCAACTGCAGACGGGTGAGCGGCTGGCCACCATGGCGTCGCTACTGCACGTTGACCAGGACGGTGCCTCGTTCGCGGGCGCATTGATCACCAAGTCGGGACTACCGGCGAACGAGTGGCTGCGTCAGTACCTCGATGCGTACCTGGTCCCGTTGCTGCAGTGCTACTACGGGCATGACCTCGTCTTCATGCCGCACGGTGAGAACGTCATTCTGGTGCTGGACGAGGCAGGCGCCGTACAGCGGGTGATCATGAAGGACATCGGCGAAGAGGTGGCAGTGCTGAACACCGCGGTCAAGCTGCCGCCGGGTGTGGACCGAATCCAGGCCGAGGTGCCGCAGGAGATGCGGGTGCTGTCGATCTTCACCGACGTCGTGGACTGCTTCTTCCGCTTCCTGTCGGCGACCCTGCACACCGAGGGCGTGCTGTCGCAGGACGAATTCTTCGCGACCGTCGCCGCCTGCATCCGCGACTACCAGGAGTCGGCACCCGAGCTCGCCGACCGCTTCGCTGCAGACGACTTGTTCGCTGAGGAGTTCGAGCTCTCCTGCCTGAACCGGCTGCAACTGCGCAACAACCAGCAGATGCTCGACCTTCAGGACCCCGCCGGCGCACTCCAGTTCGCCGGGAACCTCACGAACCCGATCGCTCGCTTCGCACCGGCGCGGTCGTACTGAGCTCTGTCTGCTGCAAGAAGGTGTGCAGCCGGCGGCCGACCACCTCAGCGGCGAAGTCGCTCTCGAAGCGGGTGCGGGCCGCGGCGGCCATCCGGGACCTGGCAGCGGGGTCCCACATCAACCCGATCAGGACATCGGCGCCCGCAGCCGCGTCGTCGAGGGGCCAGTACAGGCCCTCGACGCCCGGCTGGACGACGTCCGGGATCCCGCCGACGGGAGCCGTCAGAACCGGAAGACCTTCGGCCATCGCCTCGACGAGCACGATGCCGAAACTCTCCATCGTGGCGGTGTGGCAGTAGACCTGGTGCTGCCGCAGGATCGGCCGCGGGTCGGACTGGTAGCCGAGGAACCGGACCAGGTCCGTGATCCCCAGGTCGGCCGCCTGCTTCTGCAACGCACCACGCTCGGGACCGTCGCCCACGATGGAGAGCGTGTACCGGTGCCCGCGATCCGCGGCGGCACCGAGGATCCGGAGCAGGTGGCTGTGGTTCTTCCGCGGTTCGAGGCCGCCGACGGTGACCAGGTCCGCGACGACGGTCGCGGCGGCCGACTGCGTGCTGTCCGGCACGGGATTGGGGATGACCTCGTTCGGCACCTTCCGCAGCGCCGGGATCCGCTCTTCGAGCTGTGACTTGTTGAATCCGGAGACGTAGACGATCCCGTCCAGCCGGCTCAGTACGTCGGCCTCATGGTCGCGGATCGCCCGGAACAGCGCGCCGTCCCGTGGAATCTCGCCCTTGTCGGCCCACTCGTCGGCCTGGGAGATGTTCAGGTGGGCGACCATCACCACCGGCTGGGTGGTGCGGACGCGCAGCGCGACCCCGGCGCTGATCGGGCACTGGGCGTAGATGACGGCATCCGGCCGCGCGGACAGGTGCCTGCGCAAGGCTGCTTCGAGGTAGTGCGCGTGCCAGTACTCGTGCCAGCGGATGGCAGCCGGCTTGCTGATCCGCCGGACGCCGATGCGGGCCGCGAAGATCGGCAGCACGAACGGCGACCGTGCGGAGAACGGGCTGACCACCGTCACCGGCTCGTGCTGATCCTGGAGATAGGTGTCAAAGGTGCGGACGTGGCTCTGCAGACCGGACGGCCCCTCGAGCCGCATCAGCGTCGCGATGACCACCTCACTCATGCCGGCGCTCCTTCAGGCTCCAGGTTCGCTGCCGCGAAGTGTGCGTGCTGCGCCTTCAGCAACCGGCTCCACCAGATCGCGCCGCCGAGGATCGACGAGATCGCCGTCCCCCAAACCGCGCCGTGGGCGCCCCACAGCACGGCACCGGCGGTCGCCATACCGACGAACAAAGTGGTCACCACGATCTGGCACTGCATCGTCAGGTCGGCGCGACCCAGTGCACGCAGGGCGGCGGACGGACCCACTTGGGTGCAACCCGCCGCACAACTGATGACGACGCCCAGCACCAGGCCACGTGCCTCGGTCCAGACGTCGCCGAGCACCAACCGTCCGATCCCCAGCGGGAAGGTCAGGATCACGGTCACTCCCCACGCCAGGGCGACCGTCGCCAACCCCACACTCAGCACAGCACCGAGACGCAGCAAGGCTCGCTGCCCGCGGATCAACGCCCGGGCCGCCTCCGGAACCGCTACCTGGCCGACCCCCATCAGCAGCGCGGCCACCGGACCGATCACCATCTCCGCACCACGGATCGCACCGGCCGCCGCCAAGCCGCCGGTCGCGGCGACGACGAGCGCCCGGATCTGACCACCGGCACCCAGTACGACGTTCTCCACCAGGAACCGTGCACCCAGGTCCCGGTGCTTGCGCAGCCAGCCGATCGCGAGCGCCGGCCGCGGCATGATCCGTGCTTGCCAGATCCCGAACAGTCCCGCGATCCACGCCGTACCGCCGAACACGAGCAAGGCAAAGGTGATGCCGCGCATGTTCGCGGCGTAGCCGGCCGCCAGGACGGCGACCATCAAGACACTCCACACCGTGTCGTTGAGGAAGGTCTTGTGACCTTCACCGGCGGCGAAGAACGCCGAGCGCCAGCTGTCCTGGAACATCAACCCTGGCAAAACGATGCCCAGGGCAATGAACGCGGCACCGGCCTCCGAGCCAGGGGTGACGTGCTTGAGCACGAGTCCGAGCACGACACAGATCGCACCGGTCACCGCGCCGACCATCAAGGCCACACCGCCCGCAGCCGAAACGGCGTCGCGCCAGTTCTCCTTGCCCGCGGCACTGAAGCGAACCATCACCGCGTCCGTGGACAAGGCGCGCGAGCAGTTCAGCGCGATGGCGTAGGCGACGAACGCCAGGCCGAGCGCGCCGAGGCTCGCGGCGCCCATCAGGCGGGCGACGAAGACGCCGAGCAGGAAGTTGCCGAGACTCGACACCGCCTGATCGGCGATCCCCCAGCTCAGCCGGCCAAGGACCTGTCGCCGTACGACGTTGACCCGGCTCACGAGCGTCCTCCGAACAGTACGGCGTTCAGCTCGGCGAACTGCTCGTCCAGCCGATCACGAATCACCTGCAGGCGTTGGTCGATGGTGCTGACCACCTGATCGCGCTCACCCTGCAACGCCACGAACTGCGTGTACAGACGGTCGGCGTCGAGGGCCCGGATGTCCTGGAACCACTCCTCGACGCCCAACTGCTCCATCAGCGCGAGGTGCTTGCGGCCGTAGCCGATCGCGATGGTGGGCTTGCCGAGCTTCAGCCCGAACAGCACGGTGTGGAAGCGGGTGCCGACCACGGTGTCGACCGTGCCGAGCTGGTTCATCAGCTCGTCGGCGGAGGTGAACGATTCGTACACCACGCGCGCAGACTGGACTCGAGCCAGCACGTCCAGGGCGACGGCCTCGTCGGCCTCATCGCCGATCAGCAGCCGGATGCTCCGACCGTCCGCCAGGAGACGCTCGACGAACCGCGTCATCTCGGCCGTGTAGGACTCCTGGATGCGCTCGGCATCAGCCCGGTCTTCCGTGCCTCCGGAGTACGCCATCACGCCCACACCGATGGAGTCGCCCGTCGGCACCGGTGGCGACGGCAGGGCGAAGACGAGGTCGGGGAAGACGTGATCGGACGGTCCGGCCATCCGCATCTTCTGCGCGGCGCCGAGCGACTGCTCATCACGGAACGACCGGTAGTACGCCAGCTTGGCGGACTTGGTCAGCAACCATCCGGTGGCGCGCTGTCGGACCACATTCGCGCCCACACTGACGAACGCGACCTTGACCCGGAAGACCTTGCCAGCAAGGGACATCACGAACTGCCCCCAGGGCAGCTCCCACGGCCGCTGCGGCAGCGTCGACTCCAGGACGCCCATCCCCGGCACGATCACGACGTCATGACGCCGTACCCAGTTGGCGATCTGCCAGGTGTCGATCACCGAACCCAGCACGAGTCGCGCCAGCGTCAGCGCCAGGCGGACCGGCGTCGGACCGGTGACCGGTCCTGAGCCGTCCAGCCAACCCAACTGCGCCGCCGGTACGCCGTACCGTTCGGTGACTCGCTCCGGTCCGGAGCACAGGCTGTCGAGCTCCGCGTCCGGCCGCTCGGCTTTGAGATAGGCCAGGACGGCTTCGAGGGTGGCATCGTTGCCGATGTTCCCCGAGCCGAGGCGGCCGAACAATCCGATCCGCACGTCAGCGTCCCTCGGATCCGGCGACGACGGCCTGGACCGACAAGGTGTCGATCGCACCGAAGTGCTGGATCGGCTCCGGCCGCTCTGCACCCGGCAGGCGACGGGTGACGCGGCTGGTCAGCCAGTCGCGGATGTGCCGGTTGCACGCCTGCTTGTCCGCCGCGCTCAGCGGCGACCGTCGTACGGCGGCGTAGTAGCCAAGGATGTACTCGGCGACCAGCCGGACCGGCGGGTGGATGAGCTTGTTGGAACGCTTCGGGTCCAGGTTGCGCGACCAACTGCTGATCGTCGGGTTCGCCTGGAGGGCACGGCCGTCGTGATGCCGGCGGAAGTACAGCCACTCCGGCACCTGGAGGAAGCGGCCGTGCAGCACCAGCTCGGCCATGAACACCTGGTCGGCGTGGTAGAAGCTGCCGTGCGGCTTAACCTTGCGCAGCACGTCGGACCGGATCACGCCGTAGAAGTCGTCCGCCTGGATGGCGCCCGGCAGGTCGGCGTCGCGCAGCTGGCTCCGCAGCCGCTCAGGCGCCTCCGGCGCATCGGTGTGCAGCGGGTACTTCAGCGCCTGGATGACGTTGTCCTCGCCGTCGATCGCCGCGGTGTAGGTGTGCGTCAGGACGGCATCCGGGTTCGCGTCCAGCAACTCGATGCACTTGGCAACCAAGTCGCGACCCCACAGGTCGTCACCGGAGGCCCACTTGAACAGTTCGCCGTGACTCTTCTGGAAGACGAAGTCATGGTGCGGTGCGGCCCCGACGTTGTGGTCCTGGCGGTAGAACGTGATCCGCTCGTCGCGCGCGGCGTAGTCCCGGCAGATGTCGTCCGTGCTGTCGGTGGACGCGTTGCTGGACAGGACCAGCTCGAAGTCGGTGTACGTCTGGCCGAGCACCGCGTCCAGCGACTGCGCGAGGTACTCCTCGCCGTTGTAGACCGGTAGGCCGATGCTGAGTCTGGGGTACGTCATGTCGGGCTCCCAACCGAGTCGACGGCGTTGGCTTGTGTCCGGTGCACCGGACGAAGGAACCGCGGCGATGCCGCGACGACGACGATCGTCACGGCGAGCAGTCCGCCGCCGATCACGTCGGTGAACCAGTGCATGGACAGCAGCAGCAGCGAGAAGCCCATGGTCAGCTCGGCCACCAGCACGAGCCACCAGGCCCAGAGCGGTGGACGCTGCCGCCAGACGAACAGAATCCCGCCCAGGCAACTGAGCAGGATGACCATGTGGCCGGACGGGTACGAACCGTTGAACATGCCGACGTCGTTGTGCGGATCCGGCCGGCTGAACACGGCTTTGGCGACCTGCGTGATCAGCACGGTCACCACGGCGAGCCGGCCGACGTAGAAGAGCGGCCACCACGACTTCCGCCGTACCGATGCGACCACACCGGCCACCGCGAGCGCGGCGAGGGCGACCGGTGGGCCGGCACCGTCGACGACGTTGCCGAAGACCAGCTGCCACGGCCCCCAGACGTCATCGGGTCGGAACACTTCGCGCAGCGTGCGGTCGAAGCTGTCGGTCGGTTCGAGGGTGACGAACACCGCCAACGCCAGGAACGCCGCCAGGCAGATGAGTGCCCACCGGCGCGCCACTGACAACTTCGAACTCACGCTGCTCCTTCAAGCGAACTTGCGGAAAACGGGCTGAACTGGTCGGCCCGGCAGGAAGGCTGAGACGTCCTGTGCCTCAAGGGCTTTGCGGTAGACGGTGCAGGCCTGGGCCACCACGTCGACGGTCTTGTCGATGTCGGCGTCGGTGAGCGCGCTGCTCACCACGAAGGACGGGCCGATCACCCCACCGAGGAGCAGTTCGCGCAGGAACAGCGTCCGGTACGGCTGCGAAGGTGCGAAGCTTTCGTCCAGGGTCGCGAAGACCAGGTTGCTCGCCCGACCGCGAACGAGCACGTGGTCCTCGACACCAGCCGCCAACGCGACCTCCTGTACGCCGGCCGCGAGCTTCTCACCGCGCTCGTGCAACCGCACGGCGATGCCCTCTTCGGCGTACACGTCCATGACGGCCATCGCGGCGGCGAGTGAATGCGTCTCGGCGCCATGCGTGGTCGACAACAGGAAGACGCGCTCATTGGTGTCGCGCAGACCGCCGCGCTCCATGAACTCGCGCTTGCCCGCCAGCGCCGACACGGCGAACCCGTTGCCGAGTGCCTTGCCGAAGGTGGACAGGTCCGGCGTCACGCCGTACATGCCCTGAGCGCCGGCCTCGGAGAAGCGGAAGCCGGTGATCATCTCGTCGAAGACCAGCAAGGCGCCGTACGAGTGCACGAGGTCGCGCAGACCCTCCAGGTAGCCGGCCGGCGGCTCCTGCTGGGTCGCGGCCTCCAGGATCAGGCAGGCGATCTCACCGTCGTACCGGCGGAGCAACTCCTCGGTCGCGGCCAGGTCGCCGTACGGGAAGGCCACCGTCAGGTCGCCGATCGCGTCCGGGATACCGGCGGCCATCGGGGTCCGGGTGATGAACCAGTCGTCGGTGGAGAAGAACGCGTGGTCGGAGCAGATCGCGACCTTGGTCCGGCCGGTGATCGCGCGGGCCAGCTTCACCGCGGCGGTCGTGGCGTCGGAACCGTTCTTCGTGAACTTGACCATGTCGGCCGTGGGAACTGACGCGAGGAACCGCTCGGCCGCGTCCGCCTCGATGATGCTCGGCCGGATGAAGTTGCTGCCGCGGTCGAGCTCACGCCGTACCGCCTCGATGACACGCGGATGGGCGTGGCCGAGGCTGACCGCCCGCAGGCCGGCGCCGTACTCGATGTATTCGTTCCCGTCGACATCCCAGACGTGGGCGCCGAGGCCGCGCTCGATCACCGGCGCCATGTCCTCGGGATACTGGTCGTCACCCTTGGCGTAGGTGTGCGCGCCGCCGGGGATCGCCTTGTGCAGCCGGGCGTTGGCCGCGATCGACTTCTCAAACGACTTGGTCATGTCAGCCTCGCAATGGCCTCGGCCAGGGAAGGTGCCGCGAGGTCGCGCTCGGACATGAGCGTGACCGGCAGCGGCCAGTGGATGTCGAGATCCGGGTCGTCCCAACGGATCGAGACGTCCTCGGACGGGTCGTGCGCCCGGTCGATCCGGTACGACACGTCAGCCGGCTCGGTGAGCGCCTGGAACCCGTGCGCGCACCCGGCCGGTACGTAGACCGTGACCTGGTTCTCGCCGGTCAGGTCGAAGGTCTCGCGCTGCCGGTACGTCGGTGAGTCCGGGCGCAGGTCCACGACCACGTCGAGCACCGCGCCGTACGAGCACCGCACAAGCTTGGCCTCGCCCGCGCCCGCCCGGATGTGCATGCCCCGTACGACGCCGCGGCGCGACCGGGAGATGCTGTCCTGGACGAACGCGTCGGGATCGAGACCGGCCTGCTTCACGACGTCGCGGTCGAACGTGCGCGAGAAGAACCCGCGCTCGTCGACATGCGGCGTCGGCCGGAAGATCAATGCACCGGCGATACCGGCGACTTGTTCTACCTGCATGAGCTCACCTCCTCAGCTCGTGGGGCTCGGGAAGCGGAACCAGGTACGTCGCACCCCAACCGCCGTCGGCCTCGAGCTGGGCGATCACCTCTTCGGCGATGTCCCAGGTGAGCACCAGTACGACGTCCGGCCGGGCGGCCTTCAGGTCCTCGACCGGGCGGATCGGGACCATGCAGCCACCGGGGATGCGGCGGCCGTGCTTGCCCGGCGCCTTGTCGACGGTGAACTCCAGCAGATCCGTGCCGACCTTGCTCAGGTCGAGCAGGACCGGCGCCTTCGACGGAGCGCCGTACCCGAGGACCTTGCGACCGGCGGCCTTGTGCCGGGTCAGCTCCTCGTGCAGCGCACCGGCCGCGTGCCACGCGGCCTCCTGCAGGCTGGCCAGCTGAATCTCGTCCGCGATACCGGCTGCTTCTTCGTCGGCCAGGACAACGTCGACGGAGGCATCCGGCTTGGCGTCCGCGGTGTGCCGCAGCATCACCATCAGGCTGCCGCCGTACATGTCCACCTGCTTGACGGATTCGACCGTCAAGCCGTTCAGCTTGGCGATGTTCCCGACCGCGCGCAGCGACTGGTACGACCAGTGCCCGTGCCGGATCGTGTCGAACTGGTTGCCGACGAACAGCGGGAGCAGGTGGTGGAACTCCATCACCAGCAGGCCGCCGGGTGCGAGCCGCTCGGCCCGCTGCTTGAAGGACTCGCCGAACTGCTCGTCGTGCACGATGCCGTGGACGTCGACGACCAGGTCAGCCTTTTCGCCGGCGCCGGCCAGGCGCGACCCAGCGGCGTACAGGTGGTCGAGCCAGGAGCCGCCGTGCGGGCTGCCGAACTCGAACACCACCGCACCGGCGAGGTTCGGATAGTCGCGGAGGATCTCCTTCACCGACGACTCGGCGTGCGCGAGGCTCGTCGCCGACTCGACCGCGAGCGGCTCCTCGGCGATCTGCGCCTCGACCGGGCCGAGCTGCACCAGCGTGCAGTCGCGGCACAGCCACAACGACAACGGGTGACGCGGATCCGGACCAGGCGTGTCGACCGTCGGGAAGAGGTCGGCGGTCGGCTGGTCACCAACATCAACCACCTGTACGACGTTCTCTCCCGTGCAGCCGCGACATCTGAAGCTCATGTCCCCTTGATGAACAGACGCATTGTCCCCAGTCACCATGTCAGCATCGCCTTGCCGGTCGTGAAGGCCTCGGCGTACCGGGCCCGGCATTCCATCCCGCGCAGCCGGGCGAGTCCGGTGAATGTCTCTTCGTCGAACCAGTCGTGCGGGACCTGCGAGGGATAAGCCTTGTGCAGGCGAGCGACCTTCTCGCGCATCTGCTCCTCGGACAGGTCGACGTACAGGGACGGGCGGCCGAGGTCGCCGTCCCACTTCGGGATCTCGTAGTGCAGCACCAGGTGGTTGCGCCAGACCGTCGGAGCCAGCTCGGCGATCAGCCGGTGGTCCTGGTGCGCGTCGTGCTTGCTGGGGGCAAAGACCAGGTCCGGCGTCCGGACCGCTCCCCGAGCCGTTGCCTCGAGCAACTCCTTGGTCTCGTTCCAGTGCGCGGGCAGCCGGCCGTCCGGCAGCTCGGCCGACGTGACGGTCACCTCGCACTCGGGCAGGAACAGTTCCGCCCCCCGGCGGGCTTCCTCGAGGCGTTGCGGCGTACCGGTCGCGATCACGAACTCGGCGGTCAGCTCCGGTACCGACTCGGCCAGCTTGAGCAGCGTGCCGCCGCAGCCGATCTCGATGTCGTCCGGGTGCGCGCCGAGCGCGACGATGTGAACCGGCCCGTCGATCAGGCCGAGCTGGAACGGAAGCATCAGAGCGCCACCACGACCGGGTCGTCACCGAGGACGCGGTTCTGCTTGTGCTGCTCACGGTTCTCGTGCGCCCACAGCGCCCACGGCTTCTTGCCCGAGCGGTACAGCTCCTCGAGCTGACTGCGCTCCTTGAGGGTGTCCATCGGCGCCCAGAACCCGTGGTGCGGGATCGCCTCGAGCTTGCCGACCGCGGACAGCCGCGGGAACGCGTCGCCGACCAGATCCTCGCCCTCGTTCAGGACGTCGAAGATCTCCTTCTTGATCACGAAGTAGCCGCCGTTGATCCAGACGTTCAGATCGGCCGCCGAGCGCAGCCCGGTGACGCGCGAGTCGGTCCCGAACTCGACCACGTGGAAGGACGCCTGCGGCGGGACCGCGAGCAGACTCGCCGTCACGTCGCTGTTGATGACGTGGTCGACGATCTTGTCCATCGGCGCGTCGGTCAGCACGTCACCGTAGTTGGCCAGGAAGACGTCGTCGTCCTCCAGGTACGGCCGGACCCGGCGCAGCCGCTCCCCGATGCTCGTGTCGATGCCCGTGTCGACGAAGGTGATCTTCCACTCGCTGATGTCGGAGTCGAGCAGCTCGATCCGCTGCCCGCCCTTCGTCATCACGAAGTCGTTGGAGACCGTCTCCTCGTAGCGCAGGAAGTACTCCTTGACCGCCGAGCCGCCGAAGCCCAGGCAGAGGATGAACTCGGTGTGGCCGAAGTGCGCGTAGTACCGCATCACGTGCCACAGGACCGGCCGGTCGCCGATCGTCATCATCGGTTTCGGTGCGGAGTCGACGCCACTGCGCATCCGCAGCCCGAAGCCCCCGCAGAAGATCACGACCTTCATCTCTGTTTCCTTCCCCCCACTGCTTTTCTTAAATGACTTCGAGACGCGGGATGGGGACGACGAACTTCGCGCCCCACTCCCGTGCATAGCCGAGCTGGTGGACGATCTCGTCGCGCAGGTTCCACGGCAGGATCAGGATGTAGTCCGGACGCGTCTCGGCCAGGTGCTCCGGAGCGTGGATCGGGATGTGCGTCCCCGGCAGGAACAGCCCGTGCTTGTGCGGGCTGCGGTCCACCGTGTACGGCAGCAGGTCCTCGCGGATGCCGCAATGGTTCAGCAGCGTGTTGCCCTTACCAGGAGCGCCGTACCCGGCGACCGTCTTGCCCTCGCGCTGGGCCTGGATCAGGAACTCGACCAGCTCGGCCTTGATGGTGAAGACCTCGTTCGCGAAGCCGGCGTGACCCTCGACCGTGTGCAGGCCGGCGTCGGCCTCGTCCTTCAGGACCTTGCCGACGAGCTCGGTCGGCTCGCCTGGCCCGTCCTTTGGCGCACCGTCGATCGGCTGGGAGAACACCCGCAGCGAGCCGCCGTGGCTGGCCAGCTCCTGGACGTCGACGACCTTGAGGCCGGCCTTCTCCAGCGCGAGCGAAGCGGTCTTGAGGCTCAGGTAGGAATAGTGCTCGTGGTAGATCGTGTCGTACTGGCGACGCTCGATCAGGCGCAGCAGGTGCGGGAACTCCAGCGACACCAGGCCGTCGTCCTTCACCAGCGCACGCAGGCCCTTGGCGAAGTCGATGATGTCCGGGACGTGCGCGAACACGTTGTTCCCGGCAACCAGGTCGGCCTTGCCGTGCCGGGCGGCCGCGTCGGTGCCGGTCGCCTCGCCGAGGAAGTAGCTCTCGGTCCGGATGCCCTTCTCGTTCGCGATCTCGGCGATGTTGCCGGCCGGCTCGATCCCGAGCACCGGGATGCCGAGGGCAACCGCGTGCTGCAGCAGGTAGCCGTCGTTGCTGGCGGCCTCGACGATCAGGCTGTCCGCGCCGAGGTTCAGCCGCTCCTGCATGTCGACGACGAACCGGCGGGCGTGCTCCACCCAGCTGGTCGAGTACGACGAGAAGTACAGGTAGTCGGAGAAGACGTCGTCAGCGGCCACGTACGCCGGGAGCTGGACGAGCAGGCAGTTGTCGCAGATCCGCACGTTCAGCGGGTAGAAGGTCTCCCCGGCGTCGATCTGGTCGGCGCGCAGGAAGCTCTCGCACGGCGGCGACATGCCGAGGTCGACGAAGGTGCGGTTCAGATCTTCGCCGCAGAGGCGGCAGGCAATGGCGTCGGCCATGTCAGTTGCCTTCCTTGAGGAAGAAGTCGGCCTTCGGGCCGGGGAACTGCTCATCGGTCTGGCGGACGAGCTGGCTGTCGACGAGGTTCTTGTCGAGCAGCTGCTGGATCCGGCGCAGCCGGACGAACTGGGCCGACGTGAAGTCGTCGTAGGTCAGACCGTGCCGCTGGTAGGCGTCGTACATCTCCTCGACGCCCTTGCGGACGGTCCACTCGAGCTTGAGGCTCGGGAAGGTGTCGTTCAGCTTGCTGAAGTCGACCTTGTAGTTGCGCAGGTCCGGGCCGGCGCCGTCGGCGATCGACAGCGTCGAGCCCGGCACGACCGCACGAACCATCTCGGCGATGTCGCGCACCTGGACGACGTCCTCGGACCGGCCCACGTTGAACGCCTCGTCGTGGATCACGTCCCGCGGCGACTCCAGTACCTCGCCGAAAGCCCGGCTGATGTCCTCGATGTGGACGAGCGGCCGCCACGGGGTGCCGTCGCTCTCCAACCGGACCTGGCCGGTGGTCAGTGCGATCGCGGTCAGGTTGTTCACCACGATGTCCAGCCGCAGGCGGGTCGAGGCGCCGTACGCGGTGGCATTTCGCAGGTACGTCGGGCTGAAGTTGTCGTCGGCCAGCTTCGACAGCTCTTGCTCGGCCAGCGCCTTGGTCTCCCCGTACGCCGTCACCGGGAACATCTCGGCGTCCTCACCGACCGCCTCGGACCCGGCCGCGCCGTACAGGCTGCAGCTCGACGCGAACAGGAACCGCTCGACGCCGGCGTCCTTGGCCGCCTGGGCCACGTTCAGCGTGCCGCGCAGGTTGACCGAGTACGTCGCCTCCTTGTCGAGGTTGCCCAGCGGGTCGTTCGACAAAGCGGCCAGACACACCACCGCGTCGTACCCCTCGAGCTCCTTCGCCGTGACATCGCGCATGTCCCGCGGCTTCCGGTCCCCGATCGGCTCCGGCCCGCCCAGCAGGTCGCACCCCTCGTACAGCCCGGTGTCCAGCCCGTCCACCACATGACCCGCACCCCGGAGGAACGGCACCATCACGGCCCCGATGTAACCCCGATCGCCAGTGACCAGCACTCTCATCCGTACGCTCCCTCGCCCCGACACTCCCCTGTCGCCTCTACAGATCAGCCTCAAGCCCTCCTGATACAGCCGATCGGGATCGGGTTTCGGGCGCGCCGTGTATCACCCGGCCACTGCCGCCCCTCTCTTGTACGTCGCGACCCGGGCGGGGCCGCGCAAGAGAGGCATCATGACGATGTTCGGAGATGCCAAGGTCCTGGTTCGCCAGGCCGTCGACAGCGCCGCGGTCCGGTTCGGACTCGGCCACTCAGAAGAACGGCTCGCGCACGATGCGCGGTCGTACTGGACCGGAGCCGTGCACGAGCCCGGCTGGCGGGGCAACTCACACTTCCGCGACGCGCAGGTGTTCGAGCAGGTCGACTGGTCCTCGGTCGGCACGGATCACTGGGAGCTGTTCTCCCGGCTCGCCCGGACGTCCGTCCCGGGCGCGCCACTGGACCGCGTCGTCGAGTGGGGATGCGGTGGCGGTTCCAACGCGGTGGCCTTCGCACCGCACTGCCGGGAGTTCATCGGCGTCGACGTGAACAAGGAAAGCCTGATCGAGTGCGCCCGGCAGGTCGACGCCGTCGGCGGAGCCACCTTCACCGCCGTCGAGGCCGACCTCGTGGACCCCGAGGACGCGGTGGCCCAGGTCGGCGAGGCCGACCTGTTCCTCTGCCTCTACGTCCTCGAACTGGTACCCAGCCCTGACTACGGGCTACGCCTGATGCGGATCGCCCGTGACGTCCTGAAGGACGGCGGCCTGGCCTTCGTCCAGATCAAGTACCAGACCACCGACTGGCGTACGGCCTCCCGCCGGCACCGCTACCGCGAGGCAGTAGCCGCCAGCATGACGTCGTACCCGATCGACGTCTTCTGGACCCAGATGACCGACCTCGGCCTCACTCCCGAAGCCGTCCACCTGGTCCCCGAGAACAATCTCGACCACCGCTACGCCTACTACCTCCTGCGCAAGAACTGAGCTGGCGGGTCAGGGGCGTCCTATGCCGGCGGTGAAGGTGGTCAGGAGGCGCCGGCCGAGGGGCCAGTCCGCCAGGTTGCTGTCGGAGTTGATGTGCCCGAGCGGGCCGGTGCTGACGAGAGGTAGCTGCCAGTCATCGGCTTTGCGCGCAGCGGCATCAAGCGTGCAGTAGGGGTCGTCGTCGCTCGCGACCAGTACGGCGGGAACGCTCACGGCCACTGGCTCCGAATCCAGGAAGGTGGACAGGAGCTCAGCGGGATACGTCTCGGCGTCCTGGTCGGGTGGCGCGACCAGGAAGGCGCCACGAACCGAGGCACGATCATCGCCGGCAGCCGAAGCGAGCCAGTGTGCGACGGCGTAGCAGCCGAGGCTGTGCGCGACGAGCACCACCTCGTCACCATCGCTCGCCCGGACGGCCCGCCCAATGGCGTCGACCCAGTCGTCGCGTTCCGGATGCGTCCACGACGCCGGTGCGATCCGGGTTGCGCCAGGCAACCAGTCCGCCTCCCAGACCGACTGCCAGTGGGCGGAATCCGAGCCGTTCCAGCCCGGGACGATGATGTAATGCATGGGTGAGTTCCCCTCGTCGATCGGTCGAGCTGACATCGTGACCGACTCCCGCATCGCGACACCGGCGTCCCGATGATTCCGAAGCATCCGGCGCCGGACAGGACTGATCCATTGGACGACATCGACCGGAAGATCCTGACGATCCTCCAGCAGGACGGTCGGCTCAGCGGCGCCGACATCGGCCGCCAGGTGAACCTCTCCCAGCCGGCCGTCTCAGCCAGGATTCAGCGCCTCGAGCGCCAGGGCGTGATCAAGGGCTACACAGCCCTCGTCGACCCCACCCAGGTCGGCCTGCACATCCACGCGGTGATCCGGCTCCGCACGACCCACGCCAGAATCCCCGAAGCTCTCGCGCTCTTCCGCGACCTCCCCGAACTGACCGCCGCCTACCGCCTCACCGGCGAGGACTGCTTCCTCATCGACGTCCACACCCCCGACACCGCGACCCTCCAACGCGTAGTCGACACCGTAGGCCGCCTAGGCCCCGCCAGCACCTCCCTAGTCCTCGACGACTACCAAAGGAAACCCCTCCCCCTCCCCTGACGCAGATTGCCCATGTCGCCAACGACATATACCGTTCTGGCGAGGTGGAATCGTGAGTCACAGTCGCTGGAAGACGTTGCGTGAACGCAAGCTTGCTGAGGGATTCACCGAGCCCGCGGATGTCGCCGACGCCCGGCGTGAGATCCGGCTCTCGATGGCACTGGCGCAGGCGGTCTACGAGCGGCGTACAGAGCTCGGCCTGACGCAGACCGAACTCGCCACGCGCTCCGGGCTGACGCAGGCGAAGATTTCCAGGATCGAGGGGTCCGACACCGTCCCGACGCTGCCCCTGCTCGCTCGCCTCGCACAAGCCCTCGACGCGACCCTCAACATCGCGCTCGACGACGACAAGACCGAGGTCTCGTTCGTCGCCCACACCATCGACGCCGCCTGACCCCAAAGCCGGTTAGTTAGCGGGTCGGCGGCGGTATCAAGCGGCCCGGTTGGGTCCGGTTTGCGGAGTGCTGCTGTCGCGGTGGCTGGCGCGCGGTGGCTCCCCAAACCGGTTTGGGGAGAGTTAGCCCGGCCCGAAACGAGATGTGGGGAGGATTTTGCCCCCGAATCGGTCCCATATCCTCCCCACACTGGTTGAATGCCGACCCGGATCCTCCCCAGGAACCGGTTACGTCCGAAGACACGCCGTACCAGGTGTGCTGTACCAGGTGTGCAGGGCTTCGGACGTCAGCTCGGCGGCAGGCCGGTTGACACCAACCCTGACCCACTAACTAACTGGCTTTGCGCCTGACCCATCTGTCAGCGGTCTCGTTCGCGGGCTTGGCCGGGGTTGGTGGGGCGTGGGCCACTTGCCGTCGGTGGGCCTGCGGGCGGGCGGGCCGTGGGCGGCGGGCTGTCGCGCAGGATCGCCGCCTGCCGGATGAGATCCGGCGGCACGGGGATGCGGTGCGGCGTCGTCTGGATGCCCTCCCGCCGATCCGGGCCAACCGACGGGCGGCCACCACCGGCCAGGCCATGTAGCTCGGGTTGCAGCCTTCCTCGTTCGCGGCCCAGTCGCCTTCCGGCGACGGCGGCCGGGTCGTCGCCGCGATGGACGAACGCGACAGCGTGGCGGTAGGCCTGAGCGTTCGGATCTGGCACGACTCTGCCGTCCTCGACCTTCGGGAGCGGCTCGAACTCGCGGTAGATGAGCCGATGGGACGGCCCGAGCGGCCTGCCGCGGTCGGTGTACTCCCGGAAGACCGGCACCTTGAGCTGCGCGGCATCACGAAGGTCGTAGGAGGAAGGCCCGGAGCCGAGCTGCTTGCCCTCGTACTCGCTCTCGCGCCCTTCCCGCAAGGCGCGCATCGCGTCCATGGCAGCCTGGAACTCCCGGCCGGCCGGGCTGTTGCTGCCCTGTTTCCACGCTGCGTGCATCCGAGCCATGTCCTGCTTGAGCTCGGCGCCGACGATCAGGTGGTAGCTCACGCTTTGCCGCTGTCCGGATCCACCGGTTCGCCGGTGTCGGGGTCGAGGCCGAATTCCGCCATCATGTCCTCGAACGAGACGGAGTCCTCGATCCGTGAATTCGCGATGCGCTCCCGGGCGAGCTGCAGGGTGCGCTCCTCGAACTCGAACTCGTCCATCTGCACGTCGAAGTCGATCCATTGGTCGAAGGGGAGGAGGACGGCTTCGGGGGTGGAGTGGTCGCCGAAGAAGAGGGGGCCCGTGAGCAGAGCCGGGCGGGTGATGGTCTCGGCGGCGGTGGTGGTGGGGACGGTCTGGAGGCGCTCGCTGGTGGGGCGGGGCATGGCATCGCTCAGGCGAGCCGCCTCCTCTGGGGACAGCCGCTCGCCGGTCTCGGCGAGGTGCCGGCGGACGATCTCCAACCGGCGTTCCTCTTCCTCGGCATCGGTGCGGTAGGCCTCGTATTGCGTCCATTGGCCGAAGGAGATCACTACGCCGTCGGGGCGGCCGTCACCGAAGAAGACCGGTTCGGTGGCGCCGTCGCGGAAGGTCTGGAGGATTCCGGGGAGGGCGGCGACGACGGTCGCGGCGTCGGCTACGTGCAGGCGGTCGCCGTTGGGGAGGGGGTAGAGGGACTCCATGTGACTGAGGATACTTTCGGCCAATTTGTGGGCGGGATGTATCAGGGGGTGGGGGTGGGTGCTCTTTTGGGCGCTGCCGTGTTCTGAGCCTGTGGGGGGCGTTATGAAGGTTGCCGTATTCGGTCTTGGGTATGTGGGGTCGGTGACTGCGGCTTGTCTGGCCGCGGCCGGGCATGACGTGTGGGGTGTCGATGTGGACACCGCCAAGGTCGGGCCGATCACCGAGGGCCACAGTCCCGTGGTCGAGCCCGGGCTGGACGAGTTGGTTGCGGAAGGGGTGACCGGGGGGCGGCTGCATGCCACGACCGATCCTCGGCTCGCGCTGGATCGGGCCGATGTCTCGCTGATCTGTGTGGGGACGCCGTCGACTCCGGCGGGGAGTACGGATCTGACCTACATCAAGCGTGCGGTCCGCGACATCGCGGAGGCCGCGCATGTCGTCGTACCGCCGGAGTCCGGGTTCCACAGCATCGTGATCCGGTCGACCGTGCCGCCGGGGACGGTGGACGAGGTGGTCGCGAAGGTGCTGGCCGACGTGCCGCCGCCGGCCGGACTGACGTTCGGTACGGCGATGTGTCCGGAGTTCCTGCGGGAAGGGTCCGGACTGGCCGACTTCTACGACCCGCCGTTCGTCGTCGTCGGGACCCAGTTCCCGGCCGTCGGCAAGCAGTTGGCCGAGCTCTTCGCCTTCCTGACCAACAGCAGTCTCGGGCAAGAGGTTCAGGTGGTCGACGTGCGGACCGCGGAGGCGCTCAAGTACGCCTGCAACGCGTTCCACGCGACCAAGGTCTCGTTCGCGAACGAGATGGGGCGGATCTTCCGCAACTACGGGGTCGACTCCCGTGAGGTGATGCGGTTGTTCGTCCAGGACACCAGCCTGAACATCTCGCCGTACTACCTGAAGCCCGGGTTCGCCTTCGGCGGCTCGTGCCTGCCGAAGGACCTGCGGTCCGTGCTGCACCTGGCCCGGATGAACGACACCGAGTTGCCGCTGCTGGCCGGCACGCTGGCCACCAACGAGCGGTCGGTCTCCGACGTGGTCGACCGCGTCATCGCCGGTCCCGGCCGCGAGGTCGCACTGCTCGGCCTGAGCTTCAAGGTCTCGACCGACGACCTGCGCGAGAGCCCGAACGTCGAGCTCGCCGAGCGGCTGATCGGCAAGGGCTACAACCTGCGCATCTACGACGCGATCGTGAACCCGAGCCGCCTGGTCGGCGCGAACCTGCGGCATGTCGAGTCCAAGCTGCCGCACCTGCAGCGCGTGCTCACCGACGACCCGGCCCAGGCGCTGCGTGGCGCTGATGTCGCGCTGGTCAGTGCCACGGACCCCGCGGCGATCGAGGCCCTGCTGGCCGCACCACCCGCCAGGACCATCGACCTCAGCGGCCGCCTCGGCGACGCCGTCGAGGCGTTGCACGGATACGAAGGAGTCGGCTGGTGAGCGCTACCCGCGTTCTGATCATCATCCAGAACCTGTGGGTCCCGTTCGACCGCCGGGTCTGGGAGGAGTGCAAGGCGCTCAAGGGCGCCGGGTACGACGTGACGGTCGTCTGCCCCAAGGGACCGGGCGATCCGTCGTACCAGGTGATCGACGGTGTCGCCGTCCACCAGTACAAGGCGTACGCACCCGGTGGCAGCAAGCTCGGGTTCATCGTCGAGTACGCGTACTCGTTCCTGATGACGCTGCTGCTCGTTCTGCGCGCGCGTAAGGCCGGCAGGTTCAAGGTCATGCAGGCGTGCAACCCGCCGGACATCTTCTGGCCGATCGCGATCCTGTTGCGCCGGCTGGACCGGACGAAGTTCGTCTTCGACCACCACGACCTGTGCCCCGAGCTGTTCCAGTCCCGCTTCGGCGGTACGACGTCGCTCCCGTACAAGGGTCTGCGCTGGCTGGAGAAGATGACGCACCGGACCGCCGACCACGTGACGTCGACCAACGACTCGTACCGGCGGATCGCGATCACCCGCAGCGGCAAGGCCAACCACGACGTGACAGTGGTCCGCACCGGGCCGGACCCGGAGAAGCTGCAGCGCGTCCAGGCGGATGACTCGCTCCGTGACGGTCACCGCTACCTGGTCACCTACATCGGTGTGATGGGCCCGCAGGACGGCGTCGACATCGTCGTCCGGGCGGCCGACCACATCGTCAACCAGCTCGGTCGCACCGACATCAAGTTCACCTTGATGGGCGGCGGCGACTCGTTCGACGAGGTGGTCGCCCTGCGCGACGAGCTCGGGCTGCAGCAGCACATCGAGTTCACCGGCCGGGTGCCGGACGAGACCGTGCGCGCGGTGATGTCGACCGCCGACCTCGGTCTGTCGCCGGACCCGAAGAACCCGTTGAACGACGTCTCCACGATGAACAAGACGATGGAGTACATGGCGTTCGAGCTGCCGGTCGTCGCCTTCGACCTGATCGAGACCAAGGTGTCGGCCGCCGAGGCCGCCGTCTACGTCGAGCCGAACGACGTCACGAAGTACGGGCAGGCGATCGTCGACCTGCTCGACGACGAGGTCGCGCGGCGCCGGATGGGCCGGTTCGGCCGCGAGCGGGTCGAGCAGGTGCTCGCCTGGAAGCACCAGCAGAAGGCGTACCTCGGAGTGTTCGGGCAGCTGACCGGTCATGTGACGCCGATCAGCGTCGTCCGGGCCACGGGGTCCTGACGTGTGCGGGATCGCCGGCTGCTACCAGCAGCACGACGGTACGGCGCTCGCCGAGGCGATGAGCGATCGGATCGCTCATCGCGGTCCGGACGCGACGGCGACGTACCGGTTCCAGGAGGACGACGTCTTCGCCGTACTGGCGCATCGACGGCTCTCCATCATCGACCTGACGTCCAGCGCGGATCAGCCGTTCAGCAAGCGTGGCCTGACGCTTTGCTACAACGGCGAGCTCTACAACTACAAGGAACTGCGGTCCGAGCTGGCGAAGTCGGGCGTCTCGTTCCGGACCAACTCCGACACCGAAGTGGTGCTGGAGGCCTGGCGTCGTTGGGGTCCGGATGCGCTGCAGCGTTTCCGCGGCATGTTCGCGTTCGCGATGCTCGACGAGGAGAGCGGCAGCCTGTTCCTGGCCCGCGATCCGCTCGGCATCAAGCCGCTGTTCTTCCTGCGTCGCCAGGGTGGTGTCGTCTTCGCGTCCGAGCTGAAGGCGCTGGTCACGGCTCTCGGGTCTGAGCTGCGGACCGAGCCGGGCGCGTTGATCTCGTCGATGCTCTATTACTGGCTGCCGGAACAGCGTTGCTCGATCGATGGCGTGGAGAAGCTGCCGCCGGGGTCGTGGGCCGAGTTCCGGCCAGATGGCAGTAGCCGGCACGACACGTACTGGCGGGTGACCGATGTCGCGACCGAGGCCGCCGCGGGTCCGCCGGCTGACCTGCGTCAGGTGATCGAGGAGTCGGTCGCCGCGCACATGGTGGCCGACGTACCGGTGTCGACGTTCCTGAGCGGTGGGCTGGACTCCAGCCTGGTGACCGTGCTGGCCAAGCAGATGGACTCGGCGGTCGACTCGTACACGATCACCTTCCGGTCCGAGGACCAGAAGCTCGAAGCGATGCCGGACGACGCGATCTACGCGCGCAAGGTGGCGAAGCAGTTCGGCATCGACCTGCACGAGATCGAGATCGCTCCGGACGTGGTCGACCTGCTACCGCGGATCGTGGACATCCTCGACGAGCCGATCGGTGACCCGGCGGCGATCAACACGCTGCTGATGTGCGACACCGCGCGGGATGCCGGCGTCAAGGTGCTGCTCTCCGGCATGGGCGCCGACGAGCTGTTCGGTGGCTACCGCAAACACCTCGCGTGCGTGATGGGAGCGCAGTACCAATCCCTTCCCGGCGTGGTGCGGAACGGCCTGATCGGCCCGACGGTACGGCGGTTGCCGGTGACCGTGCGCGGTCGCGGCCTGCGGTACGCGCGGTGGGCGAAGCGGTTCGAGACGTTCGCGAACCTGCCCGAGGAAGAGGCGTTCCGGCGCAGCTACACCATGTACGACGGGGACCAGCTGGCGGGATTGTTGAGTCCTGATCTGGAGCCGTACGTCGGCAAGCTGCTCGGTGAGCACAGCGACATCTACCACGACACCACCCTCGACGATCACGTGAACCGGATGTGCCTGGCCGACTCGCGGATGTTCCTGCCGGGGCTGAACCTCGCCTACACCGACCGGGCCAGCATGGCCGCGTCGACCGAGGTGCGGACGCCGTTCGTGGACCCGATCGTCGCGCGGGCGGCGTTCTCGATCCCGGGTAGTCAGAAGATCCATCGCCGGGTCAGCAAGCTGGCGCTGAAGAAGGCGGCGGAGGCCTGGTTGCCGAAGGAGATCATCTACCGGCCGAAGGCGTCGTTCAGCGCTCCCCTGCGGGCGTGGATCCGGAACGACCTGCGCGAACTGGTCGACGACACGCTGCTCCGCGGTGAGCTCGTCGGGAGCGGATTCCTGCAGCAGGCCGCCGTACAACGTCTCGTGGACGACGAGCGGGCCGGGCGCGAGGACTACTCGAAGCAGATCTGGCAGTTGCTGACCCTGGAGACCTGGACCCGCAACATGCGGTCGCTGGGTGTCTCGATCACCTCATAAGGACTTAGAGAATATGAAGCAGGTCGCGCAGAACTACAAGTCCGGTGAGCTGGCGGTGCTCGACGTACCGCCGCCCGGCTGCCAGCCCGGTGGGGTGCTGGTGCGGTCGCTGTACTCGCTGATCTCGACCGGTACCGAGCTGATGAAGGTCGGCGAGGCCAAGCTCTCCCTGGTCGGCAAGGCGAAGGCCCGGCCGGACCAGGTGAAGAAGGTTCTCGACACCGTCGCCCAGCAGGGTCTGCGGAGCACCTACCAGAAGGTCATGAACAAGCTCGACTCCTACACGCCGCTCGGCTACTCGCTGTGCGGTGTCGTCGTCGAGGTTGGCGCCGGGGCTGAGGAGTTCAGCGTCGGCCAGCTGGTCGCTGCCGCAGGCAACGAGTTCGCGCTGCACGCCGAGTACAACTGGGTGCCGGTGAATCTGTGCGTGCCGGTGCCCGATGGGGTTCAGCCGGAGCAGGCCGCGTTCTCGACCGTCGGTGCGATCGCGATGCAGGGTGTGCGGCAGGCGGAGGTCCAGCTCGGCGAGACCACCGTGGTGATCGGCCTCGGTCTGGTCGGTCAGCTCTGCGTGCGGCTGCTCGTTGCGGCCGGCGTCCGCGTCTTCGGCATCGACACCGTCGACGACCGCTGCCGGATGGCGGAGAAGGCCGGCGCCCTCGCCTGCTCCTCCCCCGACGAAGCCGGCGTCGCGTCGCTGGAGCGTTCGTTGCTCGAGGCATCCAACGGCCTCGGCGCCGACCACATCCTGCTCGCCGCCGGCGGCCACTCCAACGGCCCCGTCGAAACCGCCGCCCGCCTGGCCCGCGACCGCGCCCGCGTCGTCGACATCGGCAAGACCCGCCTCGACCTCCCGTGGAACGCCTACTACGACAAAGAACTCGACGTCCGCTTCTCCCGCTCCTACGGCCCCGGCCGGTACGACGACCGCTACGAGCTCCAAGGCATCGACTACCCCGCGGGCTACGTCCGCTGGACCGAACGCCGCAACCTCGAGTGCTTCGTCGACCTGATCGCCCGCGAACAGATCGACATCGCCTCCCTGATCGCCGGCACCTTCCCCATCGCCGACGCCACCGACGCCTACGCCAAGCTCAGCAGCGGTTCACTGCCCGGCGTCGGCTTCCTCTTCGAATACCCCGACGTACCCACTGAAGAGTTGAAGCAGGTCGCGCCGCACGTCGCATCGCAGGCATCAAGCACGAGTGGTGCGGCTCGGCTTGGGTTCATCGGTGCGGGCAACTACGCCTCCAGCATGCTGCTGCCGCACCTGCAGACCAATGCCGAGGCGACGCTGGCCCGAGTAGCGACCAACAAGAGCCTGTCCGCAGCCAACGCGCAGAAGAAGTTCGGCTTCGAGCAGATCTCGACCGACGCCAACGAGGTGCTGACCGACGAGACCCTCGACGCGATCTTCGTGGTGACCCGGCACAGCTCGCACGCCGATCTCACCTGCCGCGCGCTCGAGACCGGTAAGGCGGTCTTCGTCGAGAAGCCGTTGGCACTCACGTACGAGGACGTCGACCGGATCGTCGCCACGGTGGAGGCCACCGGCAACGACCGGTTGATGGTTGGGTTCAACCGTCGCTTCGCACCGCTCCTCACCGACCTCAGAACCCGGTTCGGGCAGCAGGGAGCCCAGTCGCTCCGGTACCTCGTGAACGCGGGCAAGCTCGATCCGTCGAGCTGGTACTTGGACCAGGGCAAGGAGGGCAGCCGGTTCGCGGGTGAGGGTGGGCACTTCATCGACACCCTGAGCTGGTGGCTCGACAGCCTTCCGACCGATGTGTACGCCGTACCGGGACCGGACGCCGGCGACGTGATCGTCACGATCAAGTTCGCCAACGGTTCGGTCGGCAGCATCAACTATGTTGCCGGCGGCAACACGCGGTTCCCGAAGGAGACGATCGACATCACCGGCGGCGGCCGCAACGGTCGCCTCGACAACTTCGCGAGCGCCTCGGTCTGGACCGGCCGCAAGCCTTCCACCAAGAAGGCTCGCGGCACCGACAAGGGGCAGCGCGCCGAGCTCGAGGCCTTCGTCAGCGCCGTCAAGAACGGCACCAAGATGCCGATCTCCTTCGACTCGATCATCGCCACCACCCGCGCCACCATCGCCGTCGACCGCAGCCTCGCCTCCGGTTCGCCGGAAAAGGTATGAGCCGTCAGCCACTGGGTTGGTACTTCCGGCGGCTCCGCCGGATGTCCCCCACCGAACTGATCTGGCGCAGCACCGACCACGCACGACGTACTGCCTGGGCTTATCAGCAAGTGAAGCCCGGGCAGAACCCTGAAGCGCCGTCGAGCCTGCGCAAAGACCTCACCTTCGGTACGACGCTCCCGCCGCACGCGGCCTGCGCCGTACCGGAGGCAGCCCGCCAGGCAGTCATCGAGACCGCCGACGCGATCCTGGCCGGCAACCTCGAGGTCCTCGGCACCGACCGAACCGATCTGGCCGCACCGGACTGGTTCCGCGACCCGATCACCGGTCGCCGATCCGACCCGGCGCAGTACACGTTCAAGCTGAACCACCGCAACGAGGACCTGGTCGGCAACATCAAGCAGGTGTGGGAGCTGTCCCGCCACCACCACCTGACCCAGCTCGCCGCTGCTTGGTATCTGACGCACGACGACAAGTACGCCGACCGCGTCGCGGAGCAGCTCACCGACTGGTGGCGGACGAACCCGTTCCTGTCCGGCGTGCACTGGGCCAGCGGGATCGAGGTTGGCATCCGGCTGATCAGCTGGACGTGGATCCGCCGGCTGCTCAACGACTGGCCGGACATCACCGACCTGTTCGAGCACAACGAACTCGCGCTGAACCAGCTCTACTGGCACCAGCGCTACCTCGCCGCCTTCCAGAGCCGCGGCTCGTCAGCCAACAATCACGTGATCGCCGAGGCAGCCGGACAACTCGTCGGCGCCAGCGCGTTCCCGTGGTTCCGCGAGAGCACCAAGTGGCGCACCGACGCTGCCGCGCTGCTCGAGCGCGAACTCGACGCCAACACCTTCCCCTCCGGCGTGAACCGCGAGCTAGCGACGGACTACCACCGCTTCGTCTCCGAGCTCGGCCTGTACGCCGCTCTGGAGGCAGACCTAGCCGGACACCCACTCACGCCCTCCACGTGGGCCCTGCTGACCCGAACCGCCGACGTCTCGGCAGCGATCGTGGACAGCACCCTCAGACCACCCCGGCAAGGTGACGACGACGAGGGCATGGTCCTGGTACTCGACCCGCCCAACATCCACAGCTGGTCCGCGTACCTAGCACTCAGTGCAGCCGCGGTCGGCCCAGCGGACTGGTGGCCCGAGGTCCCAGGCACCGCCACATCAACCTTGGTCAGCGCATTGCTCCAAGGCAGCCAAGGCGATCGCCCAGCCGAACGCCCCGGCCACTTCAACGACGCCGGCCTGACGATCCTGCGCAGCCACGACGAAGGCCCGGAGATCTGGGTCCGCGGCGATGCCGGTCCGCACGGCTTCCTCTCGATCGCCGCGCACGCTCACTGCGACGCGCTCTCGCTCGAGGTCCGCGTCGGTGGCGTCGACGTCCTCGCCGACCCGGGCACATACTGCTACCACGGTGAAGAGGAGTGGCGGAACTACTTCCGCTCCACGGTCGGCCACAACACCGTCGAGGTGAACGGCGCCGAGCAGTCCATCTGGGGCGGCGCATTCCTCTGGCTGCGTGGCGCCACCGGACAGGTCCGCCAGTACGACGCCTCCACGGGTACCTGGGATGCCGAACACGACGGCTACCGAGTCGGCGACACCCCGGTCACGCACCGGCGGAACGCCGTACTGGATGCCGGAACGCTAAAGGTCGAGGACCACCTCGACACGGCGGCCGACGTACGGATCGCTTGGCATCTCGGCCCGGACGTCACCGCCGATCTCGACGCATCGACCGCCCGCCTGACCTGGCCTGACGGTACGGCGATCGCCGAACTGCCGACGGGATTGACGTGGACCGCGCACCGCGGAAGTGACGATCCGCTACTGGGGTGGTACTCCCCGCGATTCGGCCGTAAGGTCCCGGTCACCACACTGATCGGCGCCGGGCGGATCGGGCCGGACACGCCGGCAGTCAGCACCTTCCGTTTCCGCCGACCGGTGTATCAGGTCACGCCCTAGCGCCTCTATTACTGCGAACACCTGTACGTCGTTCGCTTGAGGGGGGCCGTAACGGCATGAGCGCGCAGCAGCTCGACGTGAAGAAGTCTTGGCAGGCAATTCGGCGGCACCGGCTACTTGTGATCATCGGCGCCACCATCGGCCTGCTGCTCGGCGTCGTCTACGCCTTCGTGCGGCCGCCGATGTACACGGCCGGTGCGTTGGTCGTGCTTCCGCCGCCGCCCGTGGTGGCCGGAACGACGACCGGCTCACAGAGCATCGATACCCAGGTCTACATCGCCGAGAGCGGTCCGGTCCTGCACAGCGCCGGCCAGAACCTGCAGCCGACCCTGACCACCGAGGTGGTGCGCGACCGGGTGAAGGCCAGCGCGGTCACCGACGACGTGATCCGGATCGATGCCAAGGGCACCTCGGCGAAGCAGTCGGTCCAGCTGGCCAATGCGGTCGCACAGGTCTATCTGGTCTTCGTCACCACCGACAAGCAGCTGCCCGGTGACCTCGGCAAGCGCACGGGCGCACGGATGCTCGAGGCCGCCACCGAGGCACACGGCGGGAGCATGCTCCTGCACAGCGGCACGTACGGCGGCCTGGGCGCGCTGCTCGGAGCTATCGGCGGAGCGATCTTCGTGCTGGCCCGGGCGCGCGGCGACCGCCGCCTGCGGTTGCGCGACGAGATCGCGGACGCCGTCGGACTGCCGGTGCTCGCGTCAGTCTCGTCGTACCCGGCCCGCGATCCCTCGGACTGGGCCGAACTGCTGGAGAACTACCACCCGACGGCGGTCGACGCGTGGAGTCTGCGGAAGACGCTGCATCACCTCGAGCTGGACCAGAAGGGCGGCCAGGCGACCTCGCTGACCGTCATCTCGTTCGCCGACGACACCAAGGCGCGCTCGCTCGGCCCGCAACTCGCGGCCTTCGCGTCGACGTTCGGTGTCGCCAGCTCGCTGGTGATCGACCAGATCCGCTCCGACATCCACGGCTCGGCCACCCTGGACATCCATCTGAACCTGGTCGACCGCGAGGATCCGCAGCTGGCCGGCGACCAACGAACCACCCGCACGATCATCGCGCTCTCCGCGGGCACCGTGACGGCCGAGGAACTGGCCCGGCTGGCCGTCGCGACCACCGCGGACGACCGCACCATCGACGGCATCGTGGTCACCGATCCCGATCCTCTCGACCGGACCATCGGACGGGTTGCACAGTCTCAGCGGCGGTCCGGATCCCGGTTCCCGACGCTGCTCACCGGAACGGCAAGGCGGACTCGATGACGAACCAGCAGTTCCAGGAGCGGACCAGCCCCGCCAGCACGTGGGACGACCAGGACGGCCTGTTCGACGGCGAGCACTCGGCGGCGTACCCACCCGACAGCCTTGTCACCTTCCGCTTCCTGCGGGACGCGCTCGTCCGGCACCGCTGGGTGTGGCTGCTGCTCGCAGTTCTCGGCCTGGTGGGCGGCGTGGCGGCGCAGTTCGGCCTGCCCTCGGCGCACTCCGCGACCGCCCGGATCCTGGTCACCACCCGCGAGGGTGAGGACCCGGCGAAGGCGATGGCCACCGAGGTCAGCCTGGCCACCACCAGGACCGTGGCGAGCCGGGTGATCGACTCGCTGAAGCTGACCGACACCCCCGACGTCCTGCTGAAGCGGTACACCGTCGTACCGGTCACCAGCCGGATCCTGGAGATCAAGGCCGGCGCGAAGTCCGACGTCGAGGCCACGGCGCTGGCCTCGACGATCGCCTCGACCTTCCTGAAGTTCCGGCGCGAGCAGATCGCGCTGCAGGATGTTCCGCTGCGTCGCGACCTCACGGCCGCTCAGAACGAGGCCACGCTGGCCCGGCAGGGCGTGGTGGCCGCCGGCGACGACCCGGTCGAGCCCAAGCGTCCGGGCAGCCCGGAGATGACCCGGCTGAACGCCGCGCAGGACAAGGTGAAGTTCGTCCAGCAGCAACTGCTCGACTCGACCACGATCGCGTCGAAGATGAACAGCAGCCGCCTGCTCGACGCACCCGCGCCGGTGCTCACGTCGGCCAAGAAGATGCTGGTCCTCAAGGCCGGTACCGGCCTGATCGCCGGTCTCTTCCTCGGGCTCGGATTCGTCGTGGTCCGGGCGCTGATCTCGGACCGGCTGTGGAAGCGCCAGGACATCGCGAGCGCGCTCGGCGCCCGGGTCCGGCTCAGCACGGGCAGGCCGCCGCACCGGCTGCTCCCGTTCAGCCGGCTGCTGCGGCCCACGCAATCCAAGCATCGCGGGATCCAGTTGCTGACCCAGCACCTCAGCACCCGGATCGTCTGGGCCGAGCGACCGTCACCGTCGATGGCCGTGATCAGCGTGGACGACGTCCGGACCTGCGCGCTGGCTGTGGCTTCGCTCGCGGTCGCGCTGGCCGATCAGGGCAAGAACGTGCTGGTCGCCGACCTGACCGGGCAGCGGGCGCTCGCCACGAAGCTCGGCGTCACCGAACCCGGCACGCACGACTCGGCCCTCAACGGCGAAGGCCGGATGATCTCGGTGCATCTCCCCGCGAAGGACGCGTTGCTGCCCGAGGGCTGCTACCTGCGGATCGGCGACACGAACCGTCCGTCCGGCTCCGGTGACGTCCAGCTGGACGCTGCCTGGGAGGACGCGGATCTGGTCCTCACCCTGGCGACTCTGTCACCGGCCCTCGGCGCCGAGCACCTCGGCTCCTGGGCGTCCCGGGCCGCGGTCGTCGCGACGGCCGGCCGGTCGTCGGCGACCACGCTCAAGGCAACCGGCGACATGCTGCGCCTGGCCGGCCTCGAGATCGACACGGCCATCGTCCTGCACGCGGACAAGACCGACGAAGGTGTCGGAGTGACCGAGGCGGAGACCGCCGACGTCACGGCCGACGTCGGGATGTTCTCGCGATGACCCCACTTGCCGCACTCGCGGCACGGCGCCCGATACGACCCGGTTTCCGCGTAGTCCCGCCCGAGCGCCGCCGGCGCCGCCGCGTCCAGCTTGTCTGGGCGTTGCTGGTGATGAACGTGCTCACGTTCTTCCCCGACTCACGGTTGCTGCTGCCGATCCCGAGCGCACTCGGCCGGCTGATCGCGCAGGGTTCGTTGCCGCTGGCCCTCTTGCTGGTCCTGACCGTCAACCGGCCGCTGCGGGTCCGGCCGAGCGTCTATGCCTTCCTGGCCAGCCTGCTGGTCACCGAGGCGGTCATCTCCAGCCTGCGGGCGGAGTTCCTGGTCGGCGCGCTGTACCGGTCGAGCCGGCTGCTGATCTTCGTGCTGGTCCTCTGGATGCTGTCACCGTGGTGGACGCGACGTGATCTGCTGCTGATCCGCACACACCTGATGGTGCTGTGGGCGGTGATCGGGACGGTCGTCCTCGGCTTCCTCGTGGCGCCCGGCGGCGCGATGGTCGACGACCGCCTGACCGGCATTCTGTGGCCGATCCCGGCGACACAGGTCGGTCACTACGCCGCCATGGCCACCGGATTGACCACCGTCTTGTGGATGGCCGGGCTGCTGCGCCGCGAGATCGCTCTGGTCAGCGTGATGGTCGCGATTCCAGTGCTGCTGCTCACCCACACCCGCACCGCCCTGATCGCCTTGCTGGTCGGCGGCATCATCGCCGGGCTCAGCCTGTTCACGGCCCGCGCCCGCGCCCGTCGCACCTTCGCAATCGCCATCGGGGTCTTCTCCGTCGGAGCGCTGACAGCGGGCTCCGCGGTGACCACCTGGCTGGCGCGTGGCCAGGACACCGAGCAGGTCGCCGCGCTGACCGGGCGCAAGCTCGTGTGGGACGCGATCCTCGCCCAACCGCGTACGACGTTCGAGACGCTGTTCGGTTTCGGCCTGTCCAACAAGTCGTTCACCGGCTTGCCGATCGACAGCAACTGGCTCGGCACCTACTACGACGTCGGTCTGCTCGGCGCCGCGTTCAACATCGCCATGCTGCTGTTCGTCTTCGTCGGCGCCTGGTTCACCCCGCAGGGTCCGCGCCGCGCCCTCGCCTTGTTCATCGTCGCGTACTGCGTCGTGGCGTCGTTCACCGAGACCGGGCTGAGCGAGGCATCGCCGTACCTGCTGGAGCTGACGCTGGCCGCATCGCTGGTGTACCCGAGACCGTCCCGGGAAGGCATCTGATGAAGATCCTGCTGGTCCACAACAGGTACCGGTCGACCGCGCCCAGCGGCGAGAACAGAGTCGTCGACCAGGAGCGCGAGGCCCTCGCGACGCTCGGCCACGACGTCCGGCTCTTCGAGCGGCAGAGCGATGAGATCGAGGAATGGCCGGCCTGGAAGAAGGCCACACTGCCCGCGCGGGTGATTTGGAACCCGACCACTAAGCGCGACCTGAGCGTGGAGCTGCGCGAGTTCCAGCCGGACGTGGTGCATGTGCACAACACGTTCCCGGTGCTCAGCCCGTCGGTGCTGTACGCGTGCCGCGATGCCGGTGTGCCCGTGGTGATCACCTTGCACAACTACAAGTTGCTCTGTGCAAGTGGTGACTTCTATCGCGAAGGCTCGGTCTGCCACGACTGCGCCGGCGGCAATCCGCTGCCCGCGGTCCGCAACAGCTGCTATCGCGGTTCGAAGTTGGCCACGGCAACGACCGTGCTCAACACGCGATCGCATCGGCGTACCTGGCAGAACCTCGTCTCGGCGTACCTGTTCATCTCCGAGTCGCAGCGCACGCTGCTGGCCGGGATGGACTTCGACGCCGACCGCAGCTTCGTCCGCTACAACTACGTCCCGTACGACGGACCTGTGATCGATCCGGCCGCGAAGGACCCGCGTCGTCAGGTCACGTACGTCGGCCGGCTCGACGCGGCCAAGGGTGCGCCGCTGCTGATGAAGGGCTGGGACGCGTACCGCGCGATCGCGGGTGACGACGCGTTGCAGCTGGCGATCGCGGGTGGCGGTCCGATGCTCGACGAGGTGACCGCGTGGGCCGCGGACCGGCCTTCGGTGCAACTGCGCGGGATGCTCGGCAAGCCCGACATCTTCAGCCTGATCGGCGAGTCGCGCGCGGTCGTGCTGCCCTCGGAATGGGAGGAGACCTTCGGTCTGGTGGTGGTCGAGGCGATGGCCGTCGGCGTCCCGCTGCTGGCGTCCGCACACGGTTCCTTCCGTGAACTCGTAACCGACGGTGTCGACGGAGCGTTGTTCGATCCGGGTCGTCCGGACGAGCTGGCCAAGCTCCTGCTCGACGTGGACGCCTGTCCCGACAAGTACGTCGACCTCGGCCGCAACGCCCGGACGACGTACGAGACCACGCACGATCCGCAGTCCAATCTCCAGCAACTGCTCGATGTGTACCGGTTCGCCGTCGCGAACCCGGTGCCGAGCCGCTAGTCCCTCAGCAGCCCGCCAGGCCCCCGAAGGAAGATCATGGAACAGCGCACACCCAAGTGGTACAGCTCGCGACGCCTTGTCGTCGCCGGGAGTGCTGTCGCGCTGGTCGGGCTGGTCTCCGCGGCTGTCCTGCTGGTCGGCAACGGCGCCATCGGCCGCAGCGACGGGACCGCGGCCACACCGGCCAAGTCCCTGACCGCGCCGGGCAAGCCGCCGGCCGCCATCTGCGGGAACGCCCAGGCCCTCAACGGCCCGGCCACCGCGCCGGCGGGCGCCGTACCGGTCAGCGTCAGCCAGAACCTGCAGGACCTCACCGCCCAGCACGCGGCCGGTACGACGTTCTACCTGTCGGCGGGCGTTCACCGGCTGGCCGGCGGTGAATTCCTGCAAGTGATCCCGAAGGAAGGCAACCGCTACATCGGTGCTCCCGGAGCGATCCTGGACGGCGGCCGGACGAACCGGTACGCCTTCACCGGCTACGCCGCGAACGTGACGATCAGCCATCTGACCATCCAGAACTTCGGCGCGCCGAAGAGCAACAACGACGAAGGCGTCGTGAACCACAACTCCGCCACCGGGTGGACCGTCGAGGGCACCACGATCAAGGGCAACGCGGGCGCCGGCCTGATGATCGGCAGCAAGAACGTTGTCCGCGGCAACTGCCTGCGCGACAACGGCCAGTACGGCTTCAACGCGTACAACCCGCAGATGGTCGTGGGCATCACCGTCGAACGCAACGAGATCACCGGGAACAACACCGACGACTGGGAGAACCTGCGGCCGGCCTGCGGCTGTACCGGCGGCGGCAAGTTCTGGACGGTCACCGGCGCCTCGGTCCGCGGCAACTGGATCCACGACAACCACGGCCCCGGGCTGTGGGCCGACACGAACAACGTGGCGTTCACGATCGAGGACAACTACATCTCCGGCAACTACGCCGAGGGCCTGATCTACGAGACCAGCTACAACGCACTGATCCGGCGGAACAGCTTCATCCGCAACGGGCTGGGCAAGGGGCCGGAGAACGAGGGCTTCCCGGCGCCGGCGCTGTACATCTCCGAGTCCGGCGCGGACAAGCGCGTACCCGGGCAGTTCGGCGAGACCTTCGAGGTGACCGACAACGTCTTCACCGACAACTGGTCCGGCGTCATCCTCTGGGAGAACGCCGACCGGTTCGCCGGCTCGCCCGCCAACACCAGCACCGGTTCCGGCACCCTGGTGAACCCGAAGGTCGCCACGATCACGACCTGCAACGCCCAGAACATCACCAAGCAGCCCTACCTGAGCGACTGCCGCTGGAAGACCCAGAACGTCCGCGTGCACGGCAACACGTTCAACCTCAACCCGGACAAGCTCGGCATCAAGTGCGCGTCGAACGCGGGCTGCGGGTACAACGGCGTCTTCTCGAACTGGGGCACGTTCCCGGACTGGTCGCCGTACCAGGCCCGGACGATCGAGGATGCGATCACCTTCAAGCAGGGCAACAAGTTCTACGCCAACACCTACAGCGGCCCGTGGAACTTCATCGTGCACGAGCAGGGCAGCTCGGTGAACTGGGCGGCCTGGCAGGGTGCGCCGTACGGCCAGGACAACGACTCCGTGATCAAGGTCACCGGGGAGCGCTGACCCGTCATGACCCTCCCGCCCCCCGAGCGCGCCGGCGCACAGATCGCACTGCTGCGGTCTGTGGGCTATGCCGCGTTCGGGCGGCACGAGCGTGACCTCGACGTCCTGGACGTAGTGTTCGACAGCCTGGTCGATGCCCCCGGCTGTTTTGAGCATGCAGATGACTGCCGGCACCTGCGGTTCGCCGGGCACGGCATCAGCCTGGACGTCGACGTACAAGGGCAGGCCGAGCTGAGCATCGAGCTGCGGGTGACCCCGGCCGGACCGGTGCAGGTCGAGTCCCGCGGGACCGAAGGCCCGGGCGACACCCGGCTGGTGAGCTTCCTGCTGCAGTGGCCGAACAGCACTCAGCGCCCGGTCCGGACCGCCTGGATCATGCTCTGATCAAGGCGGTCGCGGGCCAGACGCTTTACTGCTTCAGGAGGCAAGCAGCAGTCTGAGTTTGTCCAGGCAACGGCCCCGGATCGGGCCGATACTCCCGATCGGGATCCCGATCTTCTGCGAGATCTCCGCGTACGGCGCGGGCGGGTCGGCCATCAACATGCCGAGCAGCTGCTGCCAGCGATCCGGCAGCGTCTCCAGTGCTTCCCGGACATCGGCCGCCCGCTCGAGAGCGAGCATGCCGGCGTCGAGCTCGGGCTGGTCCCCCGGCTGCTCCTCGAACGCCGTCGATTCGTAGGTCAGCAGAACACGCTTGCGAAACGCCAGCACCCGCAGACATTCGCGGCGGGTGGTGACGACCAGCCAGGCGCCGACCCGCTCGGGGTCGACGCGGTGAATGTGCTCGAGCAACCGCAGCCACACCATCTGAGAAACATCTGCGGCATCGCTGTCACTGAGCCGGAAACTGCGCGTCACGGCCCAGACGAGCCGTGCGTAATGGTCGACCAGCCGGCTCCAGGACCCCTGGTCCCCGGACGCGGCCTGGATCACCAGGGTCGCTGCCTCGGACCGGACTGCAACCTCGGTCGTGCACGTGGAATCAGTACCGGAATCGGCACTGAGGTGTTGCACCATGAATTCCCCCCTCGGGAATGCACCGCTCTTGTGTCTCGCCCGCCCACGTCATGTCGTGGGCGGGCGCGTGTGGTCAGTAGGCGCCGTCACTCCCCAGTACGGCGCGGGCGGTCTTCCAGAGAATCAGCAGATCGAGCGCGATCGACCAGTTGTCGGCATACCGCAGGTCGAGCCGCATGGACTCTTCCCAGGTCAGATCGCTGCGTCCACTGACTTGCCACAACCCGGTGAGCCCGGGCTTGACGAGCATCCGGCGCGAGTCGTCGATCGCGTACAGCGCGACCTCGGACTGCAACGGCGGCCGCGGGCCGACCAGTGACATCTCCCCCCGGAGAACGTTCACCAGCTGCGGCAGCTCGTCGATCGAGAACCGGCGCAGGTACTTGCCGACCTTGGTGATGCGCGGGTCGTCGCGCATCTTGAACAGGATGCCGTTGCCCTCGTTCAGGGCGACCAGCTCGGCCTTGCGCTCCTCCGCGTCGACGACCATCGTGCGGAACTTGAACATCGGGAACTGCTCCCCGCCGCGGCCGACCCGGGTCTGCTTGAACAGCACCGGACCCTTGCTGGTCAGCTTCACCAGCGTCGCGGCGGCCAGCAGGACCGGTGACACCGCGAGCAGCATCAGCACCCCGAGGACGCGGTCGAAGACGGCCTTCATCAGGTGCGGACCGCCGCTGACCGACGGCCGCTCCAGGTGCAGCAGCGACAACCCGGCCACCGGCCGGATCGAGATCCGCGGACCGGCCACCTCGACGATGCCCGGCGAGACGATCAGATCGACCCCGCGCTGCTCGAGCGCCCACGACAGCTTGCGCAGCGAGTGCCCGGCCAGCTCCGGATCCGAGGCGACCGCGACCACATCGACGTCGTACTGGTCGACGGCCGCCAGGATGTCCATCTCCGTGCGGCCGAGGCGGTCCGACACCGGTTCCTCGAACACATCACCGCGCGGCAGGCAGCTGGCCACGACGACATATCCGTCGGCGGGCCGTTCTTCCAGGTGCCGGTGCAGCGTGACCACCTGGTCATTGCGGCCGACCACCAGCACCCGGCGCATGCACCGGCCGGCGAACCGGCGCCAGGAGATCTGCCGGTGCAGCACCCAGCGGCCGGTCATGGCCGCCAGACACGTCATCGGCACCGCGAGCAGTACGAACCCTCGAGCAACCTCGCTCTTGGTCGCGTACGACGTGATGGCGACCGCGGCGGTCAACGCCACCGCGGCCCGGATGATGGACCGGAACTCTTCCGGCCCGGTCCCGAAGTACCGGCTCTCGTAGCCACGCGCCAGCGCCACACAGATCAGCCAGGCGACCGGGATCACCGCCCCGATCACCAGATACCCGGCATTGATCTGGGCCCCGAACCGGCCGACCAGCGCCACCGAGACCCCGACCAGCGCCGCCGACAGATCCCCGGCGAGCGCAGCCCGCCGGTACCGGGCCACCCAGCGTGCCTCGGTGAAACGTGCCGATCGCGGCACGGTCGCCTGAACCTCGTCCGGTACTACCCAGACCGGCCGACGACGTTCCCCCGAAGCCGCCGGCCGAAGATCAGCCGGCTCGGCCAACCCTTCAGACATGACAAACTCAGTCACGCACAGTCACCCCCCACAGGTGAACAGCGACCCCCGTGACCAACCCACACCCCGTCACGGACAGTCGTCCAACGCCGCCCCCACAACGGCGTGAGCCAGACAGTACTACGTCAGACCGACGCCGAACAGTATTGACCGCGAGTGTTTACCCCTGCGCAACGCACCGTGGATCAGCAGCCATGCTTCGGACAGAACCCCGGCGAATTGCAGACCGCCGAGGACCGTTATCTCTCCGCCCAACGCTTTGGCACATCGCGATCCGAGTCAAGGACAACTCTGCGTTGGCCAGAGACACGATGTGATCACCAGACACCCACCGCAACACGTCTCCCGCCACCACTTGGGGCTCTTGTGACGTAGGTGTGGTTCGCGCGTTGCCGGACCGGCGGGTCGCCGTCCGATCGCAGGATCTCGGACGATCTGATCGGCCAAGCGTAGGGAGCATGTCGCCGACTGAACCCACTGTGCTGCCGGACATCGATTCCTGGCGGCAATCTCCTACCACTCGACATCGGACCGCTGTCTCTGCACGCCGACTGAACCCACCGTGCTCGCCAGGGGGCAGAGGACGCGGCTGGAGGGCGTGGGGTGGCGGGGCGGGGTGGACCCGCCACCACCGTCTAACTCTGCGCGGCTCGGACCCTTCACGCTCAACATCACCCGCACGAGCAGCCGCGCGCGAGGTTAGACGGTGACCCAGGTCCGCTACCCGGGGCGCGCCGGATACAACCCGGGGGTGCGCACCCCCCACGGAGGCCTTGAACAAGCTATGCCCTGTTCACAGCCCCCGTTTCCTGTCCACACCCCCAACAACCGCAACCAGGTCACTGCCAACGCTGGAACAACGCCCTGCCAGCACACCGGTCAACCGCCCCACCACACGGAGAAAGACCGTACGCCGCACCACCCACGAATGGGTCAGAAGAGTCCCCTTTGGTGTCTCCACCCTGCCCGCCGATCAACCCCCGCCCCCGAGGGTTCGCCGTACGCCGATTAACGCGTGGCACCCGCCGCACCACCGACCCGCACGCCCCCATTCACAACGTCCGAAAACCCGGAGACGGGCCCTCCGGTCTTTCGGACGTTACGTGGGCGTCCCCGCTAACGTCCGAAGGTCCGGAGACGGGACTCCGGTTTTTCGGACGTTACGTGAGCGTCCCCGCTAACGTCCGAAGGTCCGGAGACGGGCACTCCGGTCTTTCGGACGTTAGGTTCGCTTTGGCCGCGGCCGGCGGCGGCCGCGGTGGTTGCTCGCCACCGCGGCCGGCTTACTGAAAGCGGTGTGGCTCTTGATTCGGCCGACGCGGCGACCAGCCACCCACGTCGCCGGCCGAGCCCCGGTCGACACCAACCGGCGGCTTTCGTCACCCGACATCTCAGGGGATATCCCTCCAAGTTGCCGGTTATCCCCTGAAATATCGAGGGGAGAACCGACAACCTCAGGGGTTATCCGTTCAAATTGCCCTTGGCCGAAGCCGACTCCCGACGACTCCCGACGACTCCCGACGACTCCCGACGACTCAGGCAGCCTCGCCAGGTGCCTACCGGCCACCAGTTGGTGTCTCCGACCACCAGTTGGTGTCTCCGACCACCAGTTGGTGTCTCCGGCCACCAGTTGTGGCCGGAGACGGGAAGTGCTGCAGCTGGCTCTGGGCACGCGAACTGGTCCTGTGGGCGTGCGGCGGGGGACAAAGAAGACCCCCGAGGACCGATAGAGGTCTCCGGGGGTCTTGCCGACGCTACTGCGACGGAAGGGGTGTTTCAGCCGGCGATCAGGCCGTCGCCGCTGATCAGCTCACGCATCTCGGCCAGCGAGCTGTCGCTCGGCGGCAGGATCGCGTCGGAGTCGTGCAGGTCGCCGTCCGGAACCTTCTCACCGGACCGGACGAAGTCCAGCAGGGCGCCGAACGCGGTCCGGAAACCGGCCTCGTCAGCGGCCGCGACAGCCTTCTCCAGATCGGTGTCGACCGCGTTCAGCTGGTCGAGCTTGTCGTCGGCGAGCTGCCACTGGCCCTCACCCATGATGCGAACGATCATCGAACGTCTCCGTCTTGTGGTCGCGCCGGCTCCGCTACCGGCTGTTGCACTGGCTGAGCGGGCTGAGCGGCGCCCGGGGCCTCACCGGACAGCTCCTTGGGGGCGCTGCCCCCGGACAGCTGCGCCTTCATGGCGGCCAGCTCGTCCTCGACACCGGAGGTGGACGACATCCGCTCCAGCTCCAGGGTGATGCTGTCCTTCTGCGTGCCGGAGGCGTCGTCGAGCGCGCCCGAGGCGAGCAGCTCGTCGATCGCGCCGGCCCGGGCCTGCATCTGCTGGGTCTTGTCCTCGGCCCGCTGCACGGCCAGACCGACGTCGCTCATCTCTTCGGAGATGCCCGAGAAGGCCTCGTTGATCCGGGTCTGCGCCTCGGCCGCGGTGTAGGTGGCCTTGATGGTCTCCTTGCGGGTCCGGAAGGACTCGACCTTGGCCTGCAGCCGCTGGGAGGCCAGCGTGAGCTTCTCCTCCTCGCCCTGCAACTGGGCGTGCTGGGTGGTCAGATCGTCGATCTGCCCCTGCAGCCCGGACTTCCGGGTCAATGCCTCGCGGGCCAGGTCCTCACGGCCCATCGAGAGCGCCTTCTGCGCCTGGTCCTGCAGCTTGGACGACTGCGCCTGCAACTGCGATGCCTGCAGCTCCACCCGCTTCCGGCTGGTGGCCACATCGGCCACTCCCCGGCGTACCTTCTGGAGCAGCTCGAGCTGCTTCTGGTACGAGTAGTCAAGGGTTTCGCGAGGATCCTCAGCCTTGTCCAGGGCGGTGTTCGCCTTGGCCTTGAAGATCGTCGACATCCGCCTAAAGATGCTCATCGATATCCGTACCCCTTCTGTGCCGGAGCGTCGACCCGGCGTGCGTGTCAACCACCCTATGTCCCTACGGGTCACCACACCATCAGGACGGGCCCGGATAAAGTGGTGTTCACGACCGGGGACCACCCCGAGTCCGCGCGTCCTGCCGAATGAGGTTCAGACCCCGTGTTCCGTCGTACCAAGTCCGATACAACTACAGCCACCGTACCCGCTGAGCCCCAGGCCAAGCCGGGCGGCAAGGGACGCCCGACGCCGTCGCGCAAGGAAGCCGAGGCGTCCCGGAAAGCGGCGTACAAGAAGCCACGCAACCGCAAGGAGGCGTCGGCGCTGCGCCGCGAGAAGATGCGGACCGAGCGGGCCAAGATGCAGTCGGCCATGCAGACCGGCGACGACCGCTACCTGCCGGCCGCCGACAAGGGCCCGGTACGGCGGTTCGCCCGCGACTACGTGGACGCGCGCTTCTCGGTGATGGAGTTCGCGCTGCCGATCCTGCTGGTGGTCTCCCTGGTCGGCGTCGTGTTCTCCCGGCAGTACCCCTGGCTGGCCGGCCTGGTGAACATCTTCTTCCTGATCATCGTCCTGCTCGTCCTCGGCGACTGGTTCCTGCTCTCGGGCGGGCTGAAGAAGGCGGTCTCGAGGAAGTTCCCCGACGAGCCGGTCAAGGGGATCGGGTTCTACGCGGTCCGGCGGACCATGCAGATGCGCCGCTGGCGGCTGCCCAAGCCGATGGTCAAGCGCGGCGAGAAGCCTGCGTGACCTCGGTCTGAGCCGGTAGGGTCGGGGACATGGACTTCCGCTATCTCGGCAACAGTGGTTTGAAGGTCAGCGAGATCTCGTACGGGAACTGGCTGACCCACGGTTCCCAGGTGGAGAACGATCAGGCCAAGGCGTGTGTGCGGGCGGCGCTGGACGCCGGCATCACCACGTTCGACACGGCCGACGTCTACGCCAACACCAAGGCCGAGGTGGTCCTCGGCGAGGCGCTGGCGGGTGAGCGGCGCGAGTCGGTGGAGATCTTCACCAAGGTCTACTGGCCGACCGGACCGGGCGGCCCGAACGACGTCGGCCTGTCCCGCAAGCACATCCACGAGTCGATCAACGGGTCGCTGAAGCGGCTGCAGACCGACTACCTCGACCTCTACCAGGCGCACCGATTCGACACCGAGACGCCGCTCGAGGAGACCATGGAGGCCTTCGCCGACGTGGTCCGGCAGGGCAAGGCGCTCTACATCGGGGTCTCCGAGTGGACCGCCGAGCAGCTGCAGGAGGGCCACCGGCTGGCCCGCGAGCTGCGCATCCCGTTCGTCTCGAACCAGCCGCAGTACAGCATGCTCTGGCGCACCATCGAGGCCGAGGTGGTCCCGGCGTCGGAGGAGCTCGGCATCGGCCAGATCGTGTTCTCCCCGATCGCCCAGGGCGTGCTCACCGGCAAGTACCTGCCGGGGCAGCCGCTGCCGGAGGGTTCGCGGGCGACCGACGCGAACGGCGGCGCCAACATGATCAAGCGGTTCCTGAACGACGACGTCCTGACGCGGGTGCAGGAGCTCAAGCCCCTCGCCGACGAGGCCGGCCTCTCGCTCGGCCAGCTGGCCGTCGCCTGGGTGCTGCAGAACCCGAACGTCTCGTCCGCGATCGTCGGCGCCTCCCGGCCCGAGCAGGTCGTCGAGAACGTGAAGGCCTCCGGTGTGAAGCTCGAGGACTCGCTGCTGAAGCGGATCGACGAGACCCTCGGCGGGATCGTCGAGCGCGACCCGGCCAAGACCGCGCAGAACTCCCCGCAGACCCGGCCGGGCGCATGAGCTGGGTGTGGCGGTTCGAGACCCCGACCGGCGCCGTCGTCGACCCGAGCGAGGTCGGCGGCACCGAGTTCTCGGCCCAAGGTGACGCGGAGAGCTGGCTGGGCGAGATCTGGCGCGAGCTCGTCGACAAGGGCGTCGGGCAGGTCTTCCTGCTCGAGGACGGGCGTGAGGTCTACGGCCCGATGAGCCTGGAAGCGCAGGAGTAACAGGCGTCAGGCGTTACGCTGCTGCGGTGATTAAGCGACTGCTTCTCAGCCTGGTGGCGGGCCTCCTGCTTGCGGGGACCGCCACCACTCTGGCGTATGCCGAGGACGGCTTCCGGTTCTGGGGCTACTACCAGTGGACGGCCTCGTCCTCGCAGTGGGCCTTTGCCCAGAAGGGGCCGGACGGCGTCGTACCGGCGGACGGGTCCGTCGAGGGCTGGCGCTACGCGGTGGCCGGCCAGCAGCCGCGACCGCCGCGGGCCAGGGGTGACTTCGACGCGATCTGCCGGGACGTCCCGGCCGAGACCGGCAAGAAGCGGGTCGCGATCGTGGTCGACCAGGGAACGCCGGAGGACGCGCCGGCCGGCGCCCAGCCCGCCGAGCCCTACGGCACGTGTGTGGTGACGCAACCGCAGTCGAACGGCGCGCAGGTGCTGGCGGCGATCGGCCCGACCCGGGTCGAGAAGGGCCTGACCTGCGGGATCAACGGATACCCGGCCACGGGCTGCGGTGGCGCGGTCAAGGACATCAAGCTCCCGGACGGCGGCGACCCGTCGAAGGTCCTGGTGATCAAGGACGCGGTCGGCTCGTCGGCCGCGCCGCCGCCGGTCTCGGGCCACTACCAGGGCAGCACCAAGGTCAAGGAAGACACCAACTGGACGCCGTACGTCGCGGTCGTGGTGATCCTCGGCGGTCTGATCGCGGGTGGCGTGGTGCTCGTGCGCCGCCGGCGCACGTAGTGCGTGCTGTTGACCGCCTGACACTCCCGCGGGCACTGCATCCCGGGGCGTGGTGGATTTGGGCCCTCGGGATGGCGGTCGCCGCCAGCCGGACCCGGAATCCCGTGCTGCTGGTACTGATCCTGGTCGTGACCGGATTCGTGGTGGCGGCCCGCCGTACCGATGCTCCGTGGGCGCACAGCTTCACGGCGTTCCTCAAGCTCGGCCTGGTGGTGATCGGGATCCGGATCGTCCTGCAGGCCGTGCTGTCGACGCGCTCCCAGGGCAACACCGTGCTGTTCACGCTGCCGCAGATCCCGTTGCCGGACTGGGCTGCTGGGGTCAAGCTCGGCGGGCAGATCACCTTGGAGGCCGTCCTCACTGCCCTGTACGACGGGGGCCAGCTCGCGGTGATGTTGTGCTGTATCGGCGCCGCCAACGCGCTGGCCAGCCCGAGGCGGCTGCTGAAGTCGTTGCCCGGGGCCCTCTACGAGATGGGTGTGGCCTGCGTAGTCGCTCTGACGTTCGCACCGCAACTGGTGACCGACGCGCGCCGGATCCGTGCGGCGCGACGGCTGCGCGGACGGACTCGCGGTTCGTTCCGGTCTACGGCCATGCCGGTGCTGGAAGGTGCGCTCGACCGCTCGGTCGAACTGGCCGCAGCGATGGACTCGCGCGGCTATGGGCGCACTGCCCAGGTTCCGCGGCGACAGCGCCAGATCACCGGGCTGTGCGTGCTCCTGGGGTTGCTGGGCATCTTGCTCGGCGTCTACGCGTTGCTGACCGACTCACTCGCCTTTCCGTTCGCTCTGACCGCTCTGGCGATCGGACTGCTACTGGCGGTCGGTGCGCTCGGCGTCGGACGGCAGCGGGTGACCCGCACGCGGTACCGGCCCGACCCGTGGGCGCTACCCGAGTGGCTGGTCACTGCGGCCGGTGCCCTGGCTGGAGCGGTGATGATCGTTGCCGCGGTGCACGGGGTGCGCGGACTGCTGCTGGACGGACCACTCGTCGTACCGCCGGTCCCCGTGCTGCCGGTGGTCGGCGTACTGATCGGACTGGCTCCAGCACTGGCCGCACCGCCGGTCCGACAGGGGGCCGCCGCATGATCGAGTTCGATCGAGTCACAGTCACGTACGACGGCGCCTCCGCGCCCGCCGTACGGGATGTGAGCTTCACCGTGCCGGAAGGCGAGCTGGCACTGGTGATTGGGCGGACGGGCTCCGGCAAGTCGACCTTGCTGCGGGCGATCAACGGTCTGGTGCCGCACTTCACCGGTGGAACGCTGGCCGGGCGGGTGCTGGTGAACGGGCGGGACACCCGCGAGTACCGGCCGCGCGACCTGGCCGATGTGGTCGGGTTCGTCGGGCAGGACCCGCTGACCGGGTTCGTCACCGACACGGTTGAGGACGAGCTGGCGTACAGCATGGAGTCGCTCGGTACGGCGCCGGATGTGATGCGACGCCGGGTCGAGGAGACGCTGGATCTGCTGGGACTGGCCGACGTACGGGATCGTGCACTGGCGTCACTGTCTGGCGGCCAACGGCAACGAACCGCCATCGGTGCCGCGCTCACCTCGCATCCGGCCGTACTCGTGCTGGACGAGCCCACGTCTGCGCTCGACCCGCAGGCGGCCGAGGAGGTGCTGGCCGCACTGCAGCGGCTCGTGCACGACCTGGGCGTCACTGTGGTGATGGCTGAGCACCGGCTAGAGCGCGTGATCCAGTACGCCGACCGCGTGATCGAAGTACCGGGTGGGATCGGACTGGTCTCGACCGGGCTGCCGGCCGACCAGATGGTGACCGCACCGGTCGCACCGCCTGTAGTGGAGCTGGGACGGCTGGCTGGCTGGTCTCCGCTGCCCCTGTCGGTGCGAGACGCTCGGCGAGCCGCTGGTGCGTTGCGGACCCAGTTGGCCGACGCTCGGCCGCTGCGGCGGACTATGGTCGTGGGCGCCGAATTGGCGCGGTGCAACGATCTGGTCGTCAGCTACGGGACTGTGACTGCGCTGCGTGGGGTGTCGATCAGCATCCGGGCGGGTGAGATCGTCGCGCTGATGGGACGGAACGGCGCAGGGAAGTCCACGCTGCTCAATGCTTTGGTGGGCATCGTCCCACCGCGCTCCGGCACGGTGACTGCTGCTGGGACGGACCCACGGCGTACCCGACCGGCGAAGCTGGTCAAGGCGGTCGGACTAGTCCCTCAGGAGCCGGCTGATCTGTTGTATGCGGCAACGGTCGCGGATGAGTGCTCGAGTGCGGATGCGGACTTCCGGGTTGCCGCTGGGACCTGCCGGGCGGTGCTGGCGCGACTGGCGCCAGAGGTGGACGACCAGTTGCACCCACGCGACCTGTCTGAGGGACAACGGCTCTGTCTGGCACTGGCCGTCGTACTGTGCGGTGCTCCGCCGCTGTTGCTGCTTGACGAGCCCACGCGGGGGTTGGACTACGGCGCCAAGCGGCGGCTGGTCGAGATCCTGCGTGAACTGGCTACGGCCGGGCATGCGGTCGTCCTGTCGACCCACGACGTCGAGATGGTCGCTGAGGTCGCCACTCGAGTCATGGTTCTCGCGGATGGAGAGCTGGTGAGTGAGGGCGAGACTGCGACCGTGGTGGCGGACTCCCCCGCCTTTGCACCGCAGGTGGCGAAGATCCTGGCACCGCTGCCGTTTCTGACGGTTGGCGAGGTCGCCACCGCTCTGGAGCGCGCATCGTGAATCTGATCCGGCTCCGGCCGCGCAGTACCGGCACGCTGTTGCTGGCATCGCTGGTTGGCGTGGTGGCGTTCGCGTGGCCGCTGTTCTACCGGACTGATCAGGCAGGCGCTTCGGCGATCGGTCATACGACCGATGCGCCTTGGCTGTTCGTGTTGCTGCTGCCGCTGCTGGTGGCCGTCGTACTGGCTGAGCTGTCCGAGTCCGGCATCGACGCGAAGGTGGTGTCCCTGCTCGGGATGCTGGCGGCGGTCGGGGCCGCGCTGCGTGCACTGGGTCCTGGCACTGCTGGGCTGGAGCCTGGGTTCTTTCTGCTGGTGCTGGCCGGGCGGGCATTCGGGGCCGGCTTCGGGTTCGTGCTGGGGTCGGTGTCGTTGCTGGGCGGCGCACTGATCAGTGGTGGGGTCGGACCGTGGATGCCGTTCCAGATGTTCGCCTGCGCGTGGGTGGGCTGCTTCGCCGGCCTGCTACCGCGGGTGGGCGGTCGACTCGAGTTGCTGCTGCTGGCGGCGTACTCGCTCGTTGCTGGGCTGTTGTACGGCGTGGTGATGAACCTGTGGTTCTGGCCGTACGCGACCTTCGGCAGCGACTTCTCCTTCATCCCGGGTGACGGGCTGGTCGAGAACCTGCACCGGTACCTGCTGTTCGTCGTGGCGACCTCACTCGGTTGGGACATCCCGCGCGGGCTGCTGTGCGCCGTACTGGTGCTGGTGCTCGGTCGGCCGGTGCTGAACGCGTTCCGCCGTACCGCCCGCAAGGCAGCCTTCGACACCCCGGTGCTGTTCGAACCAAGGAGTCCGCATGCCTGACCGCACCCTCATCCTCGGCGGCGCCCGCTCCGGCAAGTCTGTCGCCGCCGAGCGCCTGCTGGCCGACTTCCCCGACGTCCTGTACGTCGCCACCGGCGGAGACGACTCAGGTAGCGACGAGTGGGCAGCCCGCGTCGCGAAGCACCAGGCCCGGCGGCCGGCCACCTGGGGACTGATCGAAACCGTCGACCTCGTCCCGCTGCTCGCGTCCCCCGGTCCGCCGTTGCTGATCGACTGCCTGACGCTCTGGCTCTCCCGAACCATGGACGCGCTCCAGATCTGGTCCGACCTGAGCCGCGCGGACGTCGTCGAGAACCAGATCGCCGCCCTGGGCGCCGCCTGGTCCGCGACCACTCGCCACGTGGTTGCCGTCAGCAACGACATCGGCGCCGGCGTCGTCCCCGCCGACCCTGGCACCCGACTGTTCCGCGACCTGATGGGCCGCCTGAACACCACCATCTCCCTGGCCTCCGACCAGGCCCTCTACACGATCGCCGGCCGAACCCTCCCGCTCACATGATCGATGCGATCCGGCTCACCTTCGGCCTGCTGAGCGTCCTGCCCGCCGGCATGCCATCCCACGTCGACCGCGTCGTAGGCCGCCGCGCCATGCTGCTGGCGCCCCTGGTCGGCGCCGTACTCGGCGGTGTCGCGGCGGGCGTAGTCGCGCTGGTGCAACTGGTACGCCCCGACGCCGACTTGCTCGCCGCAGTCCTCGGCGTACTGGCTGTGGCGGCCCTGTCCGGCGGACTGCACCTCGACGGCCTGGCCGACTTCGCCGACGCCCTCGGCAGCCGCCGCGACCGCGAAACCATGCTGCGCATCATGAAGCAGAGCGACATCGGCCCCTTCGGCGTCCTCAGCATCATCGCCGTCCTCCTCATCGACGTTGCCGCCCTCACCGCCTGCATCCAGTCCCACTTCGGCTGGCAAGCCATCCTCATCGCCACCACCGCCAGCCGCCTCACCCTCCCCTGGACCTGCCGCACCACCATCCCCTCGGCCCGCCCCGACGGCCTAGGCGCCATCGTCGCCGCCACAGTCCGCCCCCTCACCGCTGCGCTAACCACCCTCGCCGTACTGGCCGCCGCCACAGCCCTCACCTGCCTAACCCGCTCACCCACATCCGCCATCGCCACCGCAGCCGCCGTCCTCCTCACCGTCCCAGCCGCCCTAGCCACCACCCGCCGAGCCCGCACCACCCTCGGCGGCACCACCGGCGACGTCCTAGGCGCCGCCATCGAACTAACCCTCCCGATCGCCCTAACCACCCTCGCCCTCACCGCCGCACTTTGAGCACCCCTCAACCATTGAGGGGGCGCGCAAGTGGTTGAACCGTGCTCAAGGTCGAGGCCGAGACGCACCTTGAGCACCCCTCAACCATTCCGCGGGCGCGCAGGTGGTTGAACCGTGCTCAAGGTGGTTATCCACAGGTCGGCGAAGCGCAGTGGCGGCGAGCGGGTCGAATGGCCGATCGTGGTGGGATGGTTTCCCTTGACCTGGTACGGCGGCCGCGGCCGCGCGCCGTACTGATTCGGCTGGGTCTGAGCGACCCCGCCCTGCGACGACTCGTTCGGCAAGGCCAATTACAACTCCACCATCGTCACTACCTCGATGGACGCGTCCCACGTGATCAAGCGATCGTCGCGTGTGCGCAAGCCGCCTACCCGGGGTCCGTCGTGAGCCATTTCAGCGCGGCGCATCTCGCCGGACTCAATACCTGGGTCGACGGAGCGCGCCAACCAGCGCTGCGGTACGACGCCACCTGGCTGACCCGACCGCCGTCAGCGCGGCGCAACCAGCGGCGGCGGGACATCGTCGTACGGCGTGCAGGTCTGCCGGCCGCCGATCTGTCACCGAGTGGGCTGCTGCTGGCGACCTCTGCGGCGAGGACCGCGGTCGACCTCGCCCGTGAACTGCCGCTGCGCGAATCGATCGTCACCCTTGACGACGCGCTGCGATCCGGCGTCTCCCGGGCAGAGTTGCTGACGGTTCTCGATCGACAGGAGCGCTGGCCCGGTGCCCGCGGGGCCAGGACTGCGATCGACTTCGGTGATCCGTTGTCGGAGTCCGCGCTGGAGTCGGTGGCCCGGGTGTTCTTCTCCACGGCCGGTCTCCCGGCTCCGATCCTGCAGGCTCAGTTCTTCGACGGATACCAATGGATGCTCGAGCGGGTCGACTTCTGGTGGCCGGAATTCCGGCTGGTCGCGGAGGCCGACGGCCTGTTCAAGTACGACGGCAACACGCAGGAGGAACGCCGTCGCCGGATCCGCGACAGCTACCGCCGAGACCAGCGCATCAGCGATCGCGGTGTCGAACTGATCCACTTCGGCTGGGAGGACGTCGTACAACCGTCCGACCTCGTAGCGCGCCTTCGCGCCGCAGCCCGCCGCGGCCAAGCCCGCCCCGGCGACACTCCGATCTGGCGACCAACCTCCACCCGCCCCACCACCGCAACCGCCTAATACGCCCCCGCACCTTGAGCACCGCTCAACCACCCCGCGCCCTCCGAAACGACTGAGCCGTGCCCAAAGTCCACACCACCCTGCACCTTGAGCACCGCTCAACCACCCCGCGCCCTCCGAAACGACTGAGCCGTGCCCAAAGTCCACACCACCCTGCACCTTGAGCACCGCTCAACCATCGCGCGACCCCCTGAACGACTGAGCCGTGCACAAAGTCCGCGCGCCCCGCACTTTGAGCACCGTTCAACCACGCTGCATGGCCCCAGATGGTCGAGCCGTGCACAAGGTCGGCGGTGACTCGCACTTTGAGCACCGTTCAACCGTGGGGCGGGGGCGCGGGTGGTTGAACCGTGCTCAAGGTGGGGCGGTGCATTAGGGTCGCCGGGGCGGGGGTGGGTTGGTGAGGGTGAGGCGGAGGACGATGTTCGTGGTTGGCGGTGGGTGCGTGGATACATCCACCCCTCGATCCGTTATGTTTATGTAATGAACGCAAGCCGTCCCGCGCCTGGCTCGCAGACTTCGCTGCGCGAAGCCAACCGCGCGCGCGTTCTGGGAGTTGTCCGGCAGCACGGGCCGTTGACGCAGGTGGAGATCGCCGCTGCGTCCGGGTTGTCGGCCGCGACCGTGTCGAACATGGTTCGCGAGCTGGATCAGGCCGGCATGGTCGGGTTGTCGCGGAGCATCCGGAACGGGCGTCGCGCCGTACTGGTTTCGCTGTCGTCCGGCGGTGGGCTGCTGGCCGGGGTCGCGTTCGGTGAGCGGGACGTGCGGGTCGCGATCGCGGACGCGTCGCGCGAGATCCTCGCCCAGCAGATGATGCCGCTGCAGGCCGATCACGCCGCCGACGACGGGATGGAACGGGTCGCCAGGCTGCTCGCCGACCTGGCCGAGACCGTCAGTTCCGGTGTCGAGGAGATCGCGGCCATCGGGTTCGGTCTGCCCACGCCGGTCGATTCGGTCAGCCACCAGGCCGGTTCGGACGCCGTACTGCCGGGCTGGCGTGGGGTGAACGTCGCCGAGGCGATGACCGGATACCTCCGGGCACCCGTTGCCCTCGACAACACCGCGAACCTGGCCGCCCTCGGCGAACTGCGCAGCGGCGCCCTGCAAGGCGTCCAGAACGGTTGCTACCTGAAGTTCTCGTACGGCGTCGGCGCCGGGATCGTGCTGAACGGCGAGGTGTTCCGCGGCTCAGCCGGTACGGCGGGCGAGATCGGGCACGTCACGATTGACGAGAACGGACCGATCTGCCGGTGCGGGAACCGCGGTTGCCTGGACACGTTCGTCGGGTCCCGCGCACTGATCAACAGCCTGGCCGCCTCGCACGGCCCGCTGCGGCTCAAGGACATCGTGCATCGGGCGCTGGACGACGACCTCGGCTGCCGCCGGGTGATCGAGGACGCGGGCCGTCGGGTCGGCGTGGCCGTGGCCGGCCTGGTCAACCTGCTGAATCCTGAGGTGATCGTGGTCGGCGGGCTGATCGCCGAGGCCGGCGATCTGGTCCTGCTCCCCCTCCGCGAGGCCCTGGATCGGTGTGCGATCCCCAGCGCGGCGGCCACCGTGGAGCTCCGGCCGGCTGCGCTCGGTGACGATGCCGACGTCCTGGGAGCGATCAATCTCGCCTCACTGCTGAGCCATCGTCACGCCACGCAGTCAATCGCGAATCAGACAGCCGTGTAACAACGATATGTCTATTTGTTGAATTCAAGTCTTGACGTCAACGCCGAGTGGGTCTTGACTTCGGTCAGGCCTACTCGGGCCTTCACGTCAAGGAGCCGCATATGTCCGTGTCAGTACCTCGTCTCGTCGGCCTCGGCATCGCCGTCTCGGCCCTCGCCGTCTCGCTGGTCGCCTGTGGTTCCGACGACGGCGGCTCCGGTAGCGGTTCGGGCAGCGGCGGCAAGAAGATCGCACTGCTGCTGCCCGAGTCCAAGACCACTCGGTACGAGGCCCTGGACCGGCCGCTGTTCACCGAGGCCCTGAAGGCGGCCTGCGCGGACTGCGAGCTGATCTACAGCAACGCCGACCAGGACCCAGCCAAGCAACAGCAGCAGGCCGAGGCCGCGCTGACCCAGGGCGCGAACGTGCTCGTCCTCGACCCGGTCGACGGCAAGGCCGCCGCCGCGGTCGTCGCCTCGGCCAAGGGCCAGAACGTGCCGGTGATCGCCTACGACCGGTTCATCGAGGGCGCCAACTACTACGTCTCGTTCGAGAACGAGGCCGTCGGCAAGCTCCAGGCGCAGACCCTGGTCGACACCCTGAAGGCGGCCGGCAAGACGTCCGGCAACCTGGCGATGATCAACGGCTCGCCGACCGACCCGAACGCGGCCGACTTCAAGAAGGGCGCGCACAGCGTGCTCGACACCAGCGGCTACAAGATCGCCGCCGAGTTCGACACCCCGGACTGGAGCCCGGACAAGGCCCAGGCCTGGATGGAAGGCCAACTGAGCGCCATCAAGAACGGCCTGGTCGGCGTCTACGCGGCCAACGACGGTACGGCGGGTGGCGCGATCGCAGCCCTCAAGGGTGGTGGCGTGACCCCGCTGCCGCCGGTCACCGGTCAGGACTCCGAGCTCGCCGCGATCCAGCGGATCGTCTCCGGTGACCAGGCCATGACCATCTACAAGGCCGTCAAGCCGCAGGCCGAGGCCGCCGCGAAGGCAGCCGTCGCGCTGGCCGGCGGTGGCAAGGCCGAGTCGACCGGCGACTTCAAGGGCGTCCCGGCGACGATCCTCGACCCGGTCGCCGTGACCAAGGCGAACATCAAGGACACCGTCGTCAAGGACGGCATCTACAAGGTGACCGACATCTGCACCGCGTCGTTCCAGGCCGCCTGCACCGCTGCCGGCCTGAGCTGACCCCCGTTGCCGGTACCGCCCCGAGTGAGGTCGGGACGGTACCGGCAACGGATGCGTGCCCTGCCGCCCCTGTCCCGACGGTGCTCACACCGGGATCATGGGCAGGACGAAGCCTCAGGAGGCTGATCGAGTGACTGTCATTCCCACCCCTTCCCCACCGCTCACCGGCACGGTGCTGACGCTGCGGGGCATCTCCAAGCGGTTCGGCGCCGTCCAGGCGCTGAAGAACATCGAGCTCGACGTCCGGGCCGGCGAGGTACTCGCCCTGGTCGGTGACAACGGCGCCGGCAAGTCGACGCTGGTGAAGACGATCGCCGGGGTCTACACCGCCGACGACGGCACCATGGTGTTCGACGGCAAGGAGGTGCGGGTCGGGAGCCCGGCGGAGGCACAGCAGCTCGGGATCGCCACCGTGTTCCAGGACCTCGCGCTCTGCGACAACCTCGACGTCGTCGCGAACCTCTACCTCGGCCGTGAACTGCGCAAGGGCCGGGTCCTGGACGAGGTCGAGATGGAGCGTTCCTCCTGGGAGCTGCTCCGCCAGCTGTCGGCCAAGATCCCCTCGGTCCGGATCCCGGTGGCCAGCCTGTCCGGTGGTCAGCGGCAGACCGTCGCGATCGCCCGCAGCCTGCTCGGTCAGCCGAAGGTCGTGATGCTCGACGAGCCGACCGCGGCCCTGGGCGTGGCCCAGACCGCCGAGGTGCTGAACCTCGTCGAGCGGCTGCGCGAACGTGGCCTCGCGGTCATTCTGATCAGCCACAACATGGCCGACGTGATGGCGGTGGCCGACCGGGTCGCCGTACTGCGTCTGGGCCGCAACAACGGCGTCTTCCAGGTCAGTGAGACCAAGACCCAGGACATCATCGCCGCCATCACCGGCGCGACCGACAATGCCGTCTCCGAGCGCGCGGCGCGCCGGACGCGGGAGGAGGGCTCGGCATCATGACCGTGCACGGATCTGAGGCCCGCCCGCAGGACTCCACGGGTAACGGCAACGGCGACGGCGCTGTGACCAGCGCCGAGAACCTGCCCGCCGATCTGCAGGACGAGCGCCTGATCGCCAGCCGTGGCGTCAGCGGCGCCGTCGCCGCCTTCACCAGCCGGCTGCGCTCGGGCGATCTGGGCTCGGTCCCGGTGGTGATCGGTCTGATCATCATCTGGGCGGTCTTCCAGATCGCCAACGGCTCGTTCCTGTCCAGCCGCAACCTGGTCAACCTGACCCTGCAGACCAGCTCGATCGGGGTCATTGCCCTCGGCATCGTTCTGGTCCTGCTGCTGGGTGAGATCGACCTGTCCGTCGGCTCGGTCAGCGGCCTGGCCGGCGCCGTACTGGGGGTCACTTTCGTCAACCAGGGCTGGCCGTTGATCATCTCGCTGATCGTCAGCATCGTCCTCGGCCTGGTGATCGGGTTGTTCTACGGTGCGCTCTTCACCAGATTCGGTGTGCCGAGCTTCGTGATCACGCTGGCCGGTCTGCTCGGCTTCCTCGGTCTGCAGTTGCTGGTGCTCGGCAAGGAAGGCACGCTGAACTTCCCGTTCGACTCGGCCCTGGTCGGCTTCGCGGCCCGCAGCTTCCTGTCGCCCGCGCTGTCCTACGCCCTGGTCGCCGTCGTCGTCGCGGCCTACGTGCTGACCCGCCTGCGTGCCCGGGGCGCCCGCCTCGCCGCAGGCCTGTCGGCCGCGCCGCACTCGATGATCGCCGTCAAGGCCGTCGCTCTCGCGGCGATCCTGGCCATCCCGGCGATCGTCCTGAACGGCGACCGCGGTGTCTCGTCGATGTTCCTGCTGTTCCTGGTCCTGGTCGTCGTCACCGACTTCGCCGTCCGCCGGACCCGCTGGGGCCGCTCGGTGG
>NZ_JBHVWY010000021.1:0-172765 GCF_042882005.1 Kribbella sp. NPDC058245 | reverse complement strand
GCCGCAAGGTTGCCGGTCGGCGGGGTCGGATCGCCGCCACCGCTCCCCGGCTCGACCCAGTTGCAGCCGCTCCAGGTCGAGTCCCAGCCGCTGTTGCCGGAACCGCGGTTGAGGCCGAACGAACCGCTCGGGTAGGCGCAGTTGTAGACGCCGGCCCGACCGATGCCGCTGGCAACGACATTGCTGACCGTCGCCGATCCGGTGGTCTCGGCCTGGAAGGCGAACGTCCCGGCGCCTTCGATCGAGCCGCCGTCCACGGTGACGTTCTGCACCGCACGCCCGGCACCACCGCCGTCGACGAACTGGTACGCCGACCACGGGCTCGCCACCAGGCGGTTGTTCAGCAACCGGACCTGGGCGTTGATCTGACTGTCGTACGCATCCACCCGGATCGCTCCGTGCGGGTGGTTCTGGCCCCAGTTCGGGTTCATCGCGCCGGTCCGGATCAGGGTGTTGCCGGACACGGTGATGGTCCCGGCCAGCGGGAAGAACGGCGAGCCGAACGACTGGTTCGAGATCGCGATCCCGCCGCCGAGCGCGTTGGTGTCGGAGACCAGGTTGTCCCGCACGGTCAGATCGGTCCCGCCGTAGATCGCGATGCCGTTGGCCAGGGTCGGCTGGACGATCGTGTTGTTGGCGAACGTGCTGTTCCGGTTCGCCGCGTTCAGTGACCACATCGCGAGCGCGTCGTCACCCTGGTTGCGCAGGAAGTTGTTGCGTACCTGGACGTTGTACGCGGTGCCGTTCAGGTTCAGCCCGTCGGCGGTCATGTCGTAGAACCGGTTGTTCTCGACGATCAGGTTGTCGTTGTTGCCGGTGAGCCACATCCCGACCTTGAGGTGCTGCAGCCACAGACCCGACACGATCGAGTTCGGGCCGAGGCTGCCGTTCACGAAGTTGTCCGGCGACTGGTCGTTGCGCTCGGTCACCTCACCGATCACGGCGAAGTCGTACAGTTTGGCGTTGCCGCCGCCGTTCGGCCGGTCGATCAGGTGGCTGCTGAGCAGCGTCGAGTACCAGCGGCCCGCGCCGCGCAGCGTGACGCCGTCGGGGTTGATCGTGCCGCCGACCTTGAACCGGCCGGCCGGGATCCACACGGTGCCACCAGAACCGCGGGCGCTGTCGATCGCACTCTGGATCGCACCGGTCGAGTCGTTGTTCCCGTTCGGGTCCGCGCCGCGATCGACGATCGAGATCGAGCCACCAGGCTGGCCGGCGGCGCCGGCGACATTCTCGAACTCGACATCGTCGATCGTGTACGGGCCGGCCGTGTTCTCGCCGTCCACCTGCAGCTTGATCTTCGCACCTGCGTTGACGGTCTGCCCGAGCTGCAACCTCGTGTGGTCGTACAGCTTGTGCGTCCGCGAGCCGACGATCCAGCCGGTGTCCACGTAGCTGTACTTCGACGTCACCGCGAGAGACTGCGACAGCTTCTGCCCGTTGACGTAGACCGCCAATGTCCCGGTCCGGCCGTCCGGAATCGAGTAGGCGACATTGATCGCGTTCGTCGTACCGGGTGCGGTGAACTCGACGTACTGGCCGCCGTTCAGCGTCACGGCCTGGCGGCCCGAAGCCTCAGCCGGCAGCGTTCCCTGGGCGTAGCTCGGGCCGATCTTGCTCCCGTTCGTGGCCGCACTCTCGGCCTCCACGATCGTGAACGGCAGCGTGGCGCCGACGGCCTGAATGGCGGCCGGTACGGCGTGCGCCGCCGGTACCGAAAGACCGGCGGCGATGGTCGCGATCGCTGCCCAGCGGGCTGCTTTCGGGCGTGCGTGAATCCTTCGTGGCATGGGGCGGTGCCTTCCTCGGGGGGCGGGGGTGCGCACACCTTAAGGAAGGCACCATCTCAATGCAATAGCTCGACGCATCCCTGCAAATTCTCTACACAGACTCGGTGGTCAGCCGCCCATGCCGCCCAGGATCTCCGCGATCTTGGCCGCCAGCTGACCCACTCGGCCGAGGCCGTAGAAGACCTTGCTGCCGGTTGTCGGCGTGCTGTTCTCGTAACCGTACTTGTGGAACTGGTCCGCGTACCGCTTCATACCGTCCCGGGCCAGGTCCGCACTGTCGAGCGGATCACCCTTGGACGCCTGGTACGACCAGGGATCCGGGCGCTCGCCGAAGCGGAACTGACCGTTGAAGTCGCGCGGGGGCGGCGGTTGGCTGGGGCCCTTCGGCTCCAGGCCGACCTTGCGCGTGGCCGCTTGACCACTCGGCCAGTAGCCCTCGTCCTTGAACTGCTTCTTGGCCGCCTTCCGGACCGCCCTGCGCTCCTTCGGAGTCTGCTTCGGCGGCTTGACCCTTGCGGCGAGAGGCGCCTTCTCCTTCGCGTTCTGGGTGTTGCGCGGTCCGCTCCTGGCCTGCGGTTTGCCTGCTGAGTTGGGCTTCTTGGGGATGTTGCGAACGGTCGGGCTCTTCGAACCCCCCACTCGCTTGGCCGTCCTGGTCAGGATCCGTTTGAGGGACTGGACGGTGCGGATGAGCTGCTTCACGACATTCTTGATCTTGGCGACCATCTGGGTCACCTGCCGCACCACTTGGACGATCTTCCCGCCGACATTCATCGCTATCACGACGTCCCGGACGACCGGGACGACCACCTTGATCGCCTGGACGACCAACTGGGCGACACGGACAACTATCGGGATGATCCTGACGATGATCCCGATGATGAACCCCCATTGGCCGTCGGGGTCGGTATAGGTGGTCGGGCTGTTGTTGGCGTAGGCATACCCGTTGAGCTGCTGGGCATCCTGGTAGTCGGCGATCGGATCGACCGAGATGAATCGCCCGGTCGTCGAGTCGTACTCGCGTGCCTCCAGGTGCACGAGTCCGGTGCTCGGATCGTCCCCGCCCCCGACGAACCCCTTCTGACCGGGCCAGCTGGCCGGTGCGGCACCACGAGCCTCGCCGTACGGCGTAGTGCGCCGCCGCTCGAAGGATTGGTTGTCGGCGTCGATGGCCAGGTTCGGTGTGCCGTGGTGATCGGTGCCGAGCCAGTGCAGCTTTCCTGGCGTCCGGACAGCTACGGTCTGCCCCGAGTGCCGGTAGTACCGGGTCCCGGTGACCTTTCCGTCGGGCTCGAGCAGCAGCTCGGCCTCGCCGAAGTAGAACGTGGTGCCGGCGGTGTCGCGACGCAGGAGCCGGTTGCCGTCGGCGTCGTACACGAACGAGGTCGTCTTCCCGTTCTTGGTGACCTTCTCCAGATGGCCTTCCACATCCCAGGCGAAGGTCTCCCCCACGCCGGCGACGGTCCGGTCAGTCAGGTTGCCGGTGGCGTCGTACCCATAGTTCTTGGTCGTGCTGCCGGCCGGTGTCGTGGTGGTGATGCCCTGTACGGCGTGCGGCCGCGCCTGCCCGGCGTCCGGGTAGCGGTAGGTGGAGGTGGTGTCGCCACCGGCCGCATGCCGGGTTTCGCTCTGCCGGTTGCCCACTTTGTCGAAGGTCCATGACTGCCAGTACGGCGCTGGTCCGCCCAGCGCACCTGCAGTCGGTGCAGCCGCGCAGTCACCACTGGCTGGAGTCCAGGCACCCGCCAGCCGGCGGAGGTGGTCATAGTCGAAACACTGCGTGTCAGCAGCCTCACCACTGCTGGCCGACGTCTTGTCCGTGATCGACTTGACGTTGCCTGCCGGGTCGAAGCCATAGGTGGTGTCGGAGACCAGCTCAGGCTGGATGTCTCGTTCGGTGACCACCCGGGACAGCCGGCGCGTGCCTTCCTCGTACTCGTACTTCCGCTTCACCGTCGGCCCGTTGGCGCTCTGGGCGAGCGTCACGCTCTCGGTCTCGCCGTACGGCGTATAGGTCGTCCCGGTCACGTACGAGCTCGCACCGGTCAGCGTGGTCGGCATGTCCTGCGCGTTGTAGCCATAGCGCAGCGTCTCCGCAGGGAGACCGCCGACGCCCGGTAGGTCAGTGCTGGCGATCTCACCGTCGGCGTTGTAGGTGCTCTTTACCTGGTACGTGCCCGCGAGCTGCCCTTCCGCAGCCGGCAGTGTCACCTCAGCGCCGAGTGGTTTACCGGCCTCGTTGTAGCCGGTGACCCGCACGGTGTACGCCTGCCCGTTCACGTAACGCGTGGCCGAGGTCGGTGCGCCCTTGGCGAGCGTGTCGTACGTCCACTCCGCTCGCTTCGGCCCGGCCAACGACCCGTCATGTACGGCGGTCGGCCGGTCCAGCTCGTCGTACGCGAACGCCACGGTCCCGCCGCGCGCATCGGTCGACGTCAGCATCCTGTCTTCGTCGTCGTACGTGAAGCGAGTCGTGCCCTTGTCCGGGTCCGCCGCGCTGATCTGCCGGCCACGAATGTCGTAGTCGAACTTCCACAGGTTCCCGGCCGGGTCCTTGACCGTCGCGAGCTGTCCCGCCGGGTGGTAGGTGTACAGCGTCGAGTCATAGCTGCCGCTGGCGTCGTCGCCGGTGTAGGTCCGCAGTTCGGTGAGGCGGCCTTCGACATCGGTGATGCGAGTGACCGGGTGCTCGCCGGCCGGCGGCACAGTGGTGAACCGGCCCGCCGTCTGGCTGTACGTCGTCCGCCACTTCTCGGTGTTCCGCGACTTCAGCACCTGAGCCAGCGGGCGATCCAGCTGGTCGTACGTGGTGACCTGCTGCGTCGGCACCTGTGCTTCGTTCGGAATCAGCACCTGGTCGGTCGGCGGGGCCGAATTGTAGTAGGGGCCGTTCTCCTTCACCTGCAGGCCGCGTGAGTCGTACACGTAGTCGGTGATGACCCGGCCGCCACCGGGCGCGGGCTCCTGCATCTGCCGCGGCCGCAGCAGTCCGTCGGTCAGCTCCAGCGTGGTCTCGAAGCTGTTGTCAGCCTGCAGTGTCGTCGTGCTGACCACACCAGGACCGTCACCGCGCAGCGTGTAGCCGTAGGCGTAGTTCGGTGCGTCGCTGCGCGACCTGCCCGCCGTCCACACCCTCGAGGTACGTCCCAGCGGGTCGTAAGCGAGCTCGGTCTTGCGACCGTCCGGCTCAGTAACCGTCAGCTCCTCACCCCAGGCCGGTTCGAGCGCGGTCGTGGTCACATGACCGTTCGGCGCGGTCTCGACCACCTGGGTCACCGGACTGGCACCGGTCGGCGTGTAGCTGGCCTTGCGGGTTCGGTTCAGCGCGTCCGTGGACTCGACCGCGCGACCGATCGCGTCGTACACAGTGGTGTATTCAACCTTGTACGTCGGTGTGCCGTCTGCTGCGAACCCGCTCAGCTCCTCACTCCGGGTCAGGTCACCCGTGGTCGGTACGCCGCCTGGTGTCGTCGAACCGTCGTAGTACAGCCGCTGGTCCGCAGTCACGTCCGCGTTCGTCCACGGCTTGTCACATGCCTGCGCGACCGTCTGCCGCCGTACTGGTATTTCGCGCAGACCCTTGGCCGGATTCTCTGTGTAGCTAAAGCGCGTGCAGGTGTCGTCGGTCGCGTCAGCGAGGTTGTTGAAGTCGTCCTGCTGCGTCAGCGCACCGGCTGCGTTGTAGGTGTTCTTCGACGAGGACTGCCGCCAGGTACCGTCCACTGCCTCATACTGACGGACGGCGGCCTCCTCGACCTCGTAGGCCTTCGTCGTGCCCCACGACCGGACCCTGGTCGCGGTCGGCGCCGAGATGAACTGGTCAGTGATCGACCGCTGCTCGATCGCGGTGCCGTTGTACTTGATCTCCTCACGCGCCTGTCCGGCCAGCGGGTCCACGTCCTCGACCTTCACGCCGGTCGAGTCGGTCACCTGCACATCCTTGACACCACCGTTGGCGAGTTTGTCGCCGTCCATCCCGCGGAAGAACCGGTTCTCGGTGACCGACTGCGTCCCGGACGGGTGGCCCTTGGTAACTCGGACCCGCTCGTAGCCGCGCCACTGGGCCCAGGTCTTGCGGTCGATGTCGACCAGCCCGTCCTCCTCGTCGTGATGCCACGCCGGTGGCGACAGATACTCCACCTTGGTCACGATCGGTTCGAGTCCGCTGACGCGGTCGGACTCGGTCACGTCGGTCACCACGAACTTGTTGAACCAGTCCTGCCGTTCCTTCAGCCCGTCCGGCGTCCACTTGGCCGGATGGCAGCGCTTGCCGTTGGTGTCCGGGGCCGGCACGTTGCCCGGCAGGCTGCAGTCCTGTGCCGAGTAGCCGACCGTGAGCTCGCCACCCGTACCGGTGTGCACCCCGCTGATCCGCCACCAGTTCATCGCCGGGATGCCTTCGGTGCCGACAACCCGGTTGGGTAGCTGGACGCCGTCGAAACTGGTCTCGGGCGTCTCCGCCTGCCCGCCGACGAGCCCTGCGTTGCTGATTGCCTCCAGCCACAACCCCGCTCGAGTGCCGTCACCAGGTGCGGGGAACGAGTGCCGGAACGTCCACGAGTTCACCGGAGTGAACGCCGTACCGCGCCAGACCTCGGTCGTCACCTTCGCGATTCGCTTCTGCGTCCAGAACGTCGGCGTGAGCTTGTTCTTGCAGCTGCTCGACGACGTACACGACTGGTCCCACGGAGTGTCCGGGTAGGTGGCGGGCTGCGACGACGTACAGGCGCCGATGCACCGCTCCCCTGTGGTGAACAGGACGCGGGCAACCGCTGGCGTGGTGTAGACCGAGCCGTCGCGCTGGCCGTACTCGATCCGATTGATGTTGCCGGCCCGGGTGTAGGTGCTGACCGAGCTCGCACTGGCGTTGCGGCCGTAGTTGTTGGTCTCGGTGTCGTAGAACAGGCTCATGGTGTTGCCGTGCCGGTCGACCACGTAGTCGAGGTTCCAGCGATAGCCCTGCTGGCAGTACGAATCGCCGAAGTCGTCGTCGTGACACGGCTCGCCACTGTGGTTGCCGAACACCGGCACGGTCCAGGTCGACTTGGTCTCCGGCTTGCCCGACGTCCACCCGGCCAACCGGTTCAGGCCGAAGTAGTACTTCGTCCCGTCCTCGGTCGTCATCAGCCAGTACTCGCCGTTGTTGTCACCGTTCGACCCACCCGTGAGCCGCTGGACGACGGTGCCGTCGTCGGAGCGCGGCTTCCAGGCACCGGTGGCGTCGTCGCGGACCAGCTCACCGCCTCTGCCATTCAGCGAGAAGTACGCGTTGTCCGTGGCCCAGCACAGGTCGCCGACCTTCTTGCTGCCGTTGTTGCCCGTCTTCTCCGTCTTCGACGCACAGGCGGCGTACCGGCGCTCGATCGACCCGCCCGGCTCGAGCTCGAAGCCCTCACCGGCCCACGAGGGCTGGTTGTTCGTAGCCGAGGTGCGGCCGTCGACACCACCGGAGGAGTACTCCAGCGAGAGCGCCGACGCCGGACCGCCGAGACCTGGCGGCGTCTCCATCGGGTAGCGCCAGTTGAAGTCACCCGACGAACCGCCAACCTGCCAACTCGTTGCCGGGGACAACGACGACGCACCGAAGTCACCGGCGCCACCAGCGGCTGCGGCCTCCATCGCAAACACACCGGCGGCGGGTACGTCGGCAGCCAGCAGCCCGGATCCATCGTTGCGGGTGGCAATCGGCGTACCGGCGCAGGCCGCCGCGTCCGGCGTCTTCAGCGCGCACTCCGGGAGCTGAACCAGTCGAAGCCTGCTGTTCCAGTCCGCGCCGTACGCCTGCGCGAACCCCGAGTAGTCCACCCGCAGCTCGACCTGACCCGCCTTGTTGGCACTCGCCAGGCGCAGCAACAACCGGTCGCCGTCACGACCCAGCAGGTCCACCTTGACTCGCGCCGGCGTCACAGCAGCTGCTGCCGCGCGGTTGGCGGCTGCCGTCGGGCCGACCCACACCGGCAGCTCCCCCGCGCGAGCTGCCGGACCAGGCCGAACCTTGGCCGAGCCACTCAGCACCCCGTTCCACGCCACGGCCGGCGCAGCAGGACTCGGTACGGCGACCTCCGCGCTACCCGCCTTCGGCCACGCCACGGCCGGTGCCGCGGTCAACGCCTTGGCCTCGGCCTGATCCGTTCGCCGGGGAATCGCCTTCGCATCGGCCCCGCCGACCGATTCCTCCTTGCGGGGCTGGAAGATCTTGTCCTTCGGCGCCCGCGCGGCCGCCTCCGCGGTCGCACCGCCGTCCAGGGTCGCGATCAGGGCGCAGGCGGTCAGGATCGCGACCGGGACGGTCGCGTGCCGTCGCCACCATCGCGTCAGGCCGGCGGGCTCGGGAACAGCAGACATGGCTTCCTCCAGGGGCGGGACAAATCGACCCAGAGTGGTCGGGGAGCAACTCGGCGTCAGTATTGGCGTGGCGACTCTGCGTGCGCAACGCATTCGGATGGGGCCAAAACCCAGTTCGTCCGCGGGGCTTCCGAACTGTCGGCGGGCCCTGGCACGATGACCGCAGTTGTGGTCACGGGGGAGGTTCGTCATGGCACGTCACCGCAGGCAGCGCACGCTGGTCGGCCTTCTGGCCGCGCTCACGCTGTGTCTCAGTCCCCTGGTTCCCCTGGCACCCACTGCTCTGGCCGCGAACTCGAGCCCGCCGGCGGCTCCGCCCACTCACACCCTCGAGATGACGGCCAGGTCGTACGCGGCCATGCCGTACCGCTGGTCGCAGGTCAACCGCGACGAGGATGACAAGTCGTACTGGAACACCCTGCGCGGCCGCGCCTTCGTCGGGTACGCCGAATTCGGGGACATGAAGGGAGCGATGTTCCGGTCGTTCTTCCAGCTGGACACCGGGCCGCTCATCGGCAGCACGATCATCGGTGCGAAGTTCCAGATCGTTCTGGACGAGACTGGCGTCCCGGACAAGAAGCCCGTCGACCTGTGGCAGACCGACTCGATCGATCCGGCCAAGTCGCTGACCTGGAACAACTCGAAGAACAAGTGGGTCAAGAAGCTCGCCACCGCCAAGGGCAGCGCGGACCCGGCCAGCCAGCCGGACATGGCGATGGAGTTCACCGGGCAGTCGATCCTGGATCTCGTCCGCAACGCCGCCGCCGACCGGAAGTCCTTCGTGACGGTGGGTCTGCGGGCGCCGGACGAGGACGAGGGCGACCAGTGGAAGGTCTTCTACTGGGACACGGCCAAGATCGTTGTCACCTACAACAATGCGCCGCGGGTGCCGATCAAGGTGAACTTCAACCGGCCGCAGCCCTGTGGCACCGCAACCGGCCCGGCGCCGATCAGCACCACCCAGCCGACGCTCGGCGCCGTCGCCAGCGATCTCGACAACGACAACGTGACCACGCGGCTGACAATTCGCCGTACCGACACCAATGCGGTCGTCCATGAGGTCGACTCGGCCCTGACCACCTCGGGCGCAGCCTTCGCCTGGCCTCAGGTCCCGGCCGGCGCACTCACCGAGGGCGTCACCTATTCCTACCAAGCGCGCAGCGATGACGCCGTCGCCGAGGACAACATCCCCTTCGGTCCGGCCAGCCCGCCCTGCTACTTCACCGTCGACCAGACACCGCCGCCCCAGCCGACGATCGAGTCCACCGACTACCCGGAGAGCACCGCGGTCGTCCCCGCCCGAACCGCCGGTGTGGTCACGCTCCGGCGGGCAGCCGGGGACACCGACACCACCGAGTTCTACTACGGCTTCTCCCAGGACCGGGTGACGCAGCGGATCCCGATCGGCCCGGACGGTACGGCGAAGCTGCCGGTCACGCTCACTCCCGACACGCCCAACGGCCCTGCGGACGCGCGGCTGTTCGTCCGAGCGGCCGACCGGGCCGGCCAGTTCAGCGCGGTCACGCCCGGGTGGAGTCTGCGCGCGAAACCCAACCCCGCCCCGGTCTCGCATGTCCGCGGCGATGTCAACGGTGACGGGCGGGCCGACGTACAGGCTGTGATTGATCATGGCAACGGACGGACAGCGGTCTGGAACCTACCTGCCGGCGGTGACGGTCTGGCCGGTGGCCAGATCGGGTGGGACTCCGGCGACAGCGGTGGGTATCCCCTTGATCGAACGCGAACGGTGGCTGGTGATTTCACCGGTGACGGGCGTTCCGACGTCGCCCTGTTCCGGCAGGAGGACGGTCGGCGGATGTCGCTGCGGTTGCTGGAGTCCGACGGCAACGGGTATGTCGCTGCCGATTCGCCCAGCTGGGTGAGCAGTCCGGACAGCTGGACGCACAGCATGGCTCGGATCGCGTCCGGTGACGTCGACGGGGACAACCGGGCCGACATCGCAGTGCAGGTCAACAACGGCGACGGCACCTGGAAGGTCCTGGTCTTCCGTGGTGGCGCACTTGGTACGCCGACCGAGTGGGTGCGCGCGACTGGCGACTGGGCGCTGAGCAGCCTGCAACTGGCCGACATCAACGGCGACGGCTCCGATGACCTGGTCACGCAGAAGACCACGACTGTGTGCCGGACCGTCAGCGAGCTCTACCGGTCGACAGGCACCGCCTTCACCGCCACTGCGGTCACTCTGCACGACAGCGGCGCGAACGCGTATTGCCTGGACCGCAGCCGGACCACGGTCGGCGATGTGGACGGTGACGGTCGTGACGACCTGATCGCCGCCTACGACTACAGCGACACCGATCTCGGCGTGGTTGTCTTCAGGTCGACCGGGACCGCCTTCACCTCGGCGGTCTGGTGGCGGACCCCGGGTGAGTTCGACCCGGCCAAGGTCACCATCAGCGCCGGTGATTTCGGTGCCGATGGCAAGGATGATCTGGCGGTCGTCGCCGCGACCGCGAACGGCGGTCGCACGGCGTACCTGCTGAACTCGACCGGTACGGCGTTCGGCCCGCGACGACTCGCGTGGTCGGGAACCGCGGTCGGCGCGGTCAGCGGACCGAAGTTCGAGCTGGAGAATCGCGCGTACGAGTTGGTCGCCCGGCACAGCCGGCGCTGTCTCCAGGTCAAGGGCGCCGGCCAGGCCGACGAGACGCCGTTCGAGCAATCCACCTGTGCGGGCGCGCTGGAGCAGCGATTCCGGCTCGCTCAGGTCGCCGGCACCGAGCAGTTCATGCTGCATCCCAATCACGTCGACGGCGCCGGCCTCGACGGCCGGAGCAGATGTCTCGACGTCAGCGACGAGAGCACGGCCGAGGACGCGCCGCTCGTCCAATATGCCTGCTTCGGCAACGCCTATCAGCAGTTCGCCCTCGAACCGGTCGACGGCGCGACCGGTGACAATCTCGTGCGCCTGCGGATGGCCAACAGCGGCAAGTGCGTCGGCGTCCGTGGCGCATCCACCACCGACGGCGCTGTGATCGCTCAGCAGACCTGCGGCGCGGCCGCGAGCCAGCAGTGGATCCTGCGCCCGGCTGCCACCGCGAAGCAGCTGGACGCGCGGTACCGGATCAGCTCGGTCCGCGGCGGAAAGGTCGTCGACGTCACCGACTGCGTGAACGCCGACGGCGCCGACATGCGGACCTGGACCTGGAACTCGGGCAGCCCGTGCCAGCGCTGGCGGCTGAAGCCGGTCGGCGACGACGTCTATCAACTGATCGACCCGAGTTCGGGCAAGGCCGCCGACGTACTGGGGTGTTCGGAGGAGAACGTCGCCATCGTGCACCTGTGGACCGCCGGCGACTCCCCCTGCCAACGCTGGCGGATCGAACCGGCCAGCGGCGGCAGCTGGTCGATCCGGCAGACGACCACCGGGAAATCGATGGATGTCGGCGGCTGCCGCGAGGATGCGGGGGCCGACCTGATCATCTGGCCGTACTGGAACGGCCCGTGTCAGCGCTGGAAACTCGACAAGTACGACGGTTGACCACCGGGACCCCTCCCGAGCACGATCGCTAGCATCGCTGTGCAGTGATCAGCACGCTTTGGAGCCGCCCCATGCTTCGCATTCACTTCACTCCACAAGATCTGGCCCGCACCACGATCGCGACCGAGCCCACTCCGATGTGGGAGGTGCTGCTCAGCCTGCACATCCTCCAACACCAGGACGGCAGGCAGTACTTCACGGACTGGCGGCGCCGGGTGCTGGCCGACGTTTCGCCGGAGCACACCCGCCTGCTGCTCGACGTCGCTCCCTCGCGGGGGTATTCGCCTGACTTCCTGACTCCGCCCGACACCTCCGTCGACTTCAGCACCGGCCTCAGCCAGGTGCTCGCCACGCCCTGGCGCGACATCGACAGCCAGCTCACTCTGCTCCGCAAGGGATCACCCGGTACGACGTGGCGCCGGGCGCTCGCGACCGGGCGACAGGACGCTCACCGGCGGCTCGGCCGAGCGCTGCGGGTCTACCACGACACGGCCATCGCGCCGTACTGGCAGTCGCTTCGCACTCACGTCGCGGCCGAGAGCCGTCGGCAGGCGGACAAGCTCGCGCGCCAAGGGCTCGAAGGGTTGCTCAGCACGCTGAACACGCAGATGCACTGGGAAGCGCCGGTGCTGCACATCGCCGGGCTCAAGGACAATGACTACCACCTCGACGGTCGTGGGTTGCATCTGCAAGCCTCCGCGTTCTGCTGGCGGGTGCCGACGAAGCTGTTCGACCCCGAGCTCAGGCCGGTGCTGGTCTACCCGATCCAGCATCAAGCCGGCCTCCTGCGCCATGCGGAGCAAGGACTGCATCTGGACGGCAACCATCTGCCGGGCGTCCTCGGCGCGACCCGCGCAGCCGCGCTGGCCGCGGCCATCACCGCCTGTACGACGACGGAGCTGGCCCGCCGCTGCGGAGTCTCACCCGCCTCGGCCAGCCAGCAGGCCGCCGCCCTCCGCGAGGCGGGCCTGATCACCCGTCGCCGGGTCGGCGGCTCGGTCCTGCACCTCGCTACCCCACTCGGCCTCCGCCTGCTCTCCGGTGACAACTCCGGAGGTGCGCACTGACCTCAGCAGCGCCTCCCCGCGCGTGACGCTACTGTTTGCTCAACGATGGTTGCCAGCCGTGACAACGGCCGGCTTCCGGTCCGCGAGTGAGGAGTGTGATGAGCGAGCGCGACGAGGCTGCAGCGGAGCAGCGACTCATCGCCAGCCGGTACTTGCTGCAGGAACCGCTCGGGACCGGCGGAATGGGCTCGGTCTGGCGGGCGATGGACCTGCAGCTCGGACGTGTGGTTGCACTCAAGCGGGCCCACCCCGGGGCCGACGACCCCGATGGCCGCCGGTTGCGCCGGGAGGCCAAGCTGAGCGCGCAGCTGCACCACCCCAACGTGGTGACGACCTTCGATGTGATCGAGGACGGTCTCGACTACTGGCTGGTGCTCGAGTATGTGCCGGCGCAGAGCCTGGCGGAGCTGATCGAGCGCCGGGGACCGCTGCCGCCGCACGAGGCCGCGGCCATCGGTCTGCAGATTGCTCAGGCCGTGCAGGCAGTCCACGCTACCGGCGTCATCCATCGCGATCTCAAGCCAGCCAACGTGCTGGTCACCGAGGACGGCGTGGCGAAGCTCGCCGACTTCGGGATCGCCCAACGGATCTGGGCCGATGCGACCCTGACCGACAGCTCGACGATGGGGACACCCGCGCAGCTGGCTCCCGAGGTGGCGAACGGCGCAGAGCCGACCGCGGCCTCCGACATCTTCTCGCTCGGCGCGGTCATCTACACCGCTGTCGAAGGCCACTCGCCGTTCGGTACCGAGTCCAACCCGCTGGCCCTGCTGCGTAAGTCGGCACGCGGCGAGATCCAGCCGAGCCGGCGAGCCGGCGAACTCACCGCGCTGCTCGCCCGGATGCTCGCGGTCGATCCGGCGGTACGCCCGACCGCGGCCCAAGCCGTCGCCGAGCTCGGCGGTACGACGCAACTCGCGCCCACGCGCCGCAGGTGGCGATGGCCTGCCGCAGCCGCGATCGTCGCCGTACTGGTGGTTGGGGTGCTGCTGGCTCAGTCCGTGCGGCACAAGGAAACACCGCAAGCCGAGCCGCCTGCGCAGGCCGGTCCGGTCGGCGACGTGCGGACTGCTGATCCGTGCGGGCTGATCGAAGCGAGCACCCTCAGCCGGTTCGGCGAGACCGATCTCGAGACCGACTACGGCAACTTCGATCGTTGCGATGTCATCGTCACCACCAAGGACGGCCAGGAGACCGACGTCAAGGTTCAGCTGGACACCCCGGGTGAGACGCCGTCCGGCCTTCAGTCCCATACCGGCAATGTCACGGGCATCGTCCGGTCGAGGGCCGAGGACGACACCTGCGAGCGGATGCTCCTGCTGTCCGACCAGCACCAGGTCTACATCTCGGCCCAGCGCCTGGACGAGACCGGCCCCAACGTCTGTCAGGTCGCCGACGCCGCCACTCAGTACGCACTGTCGGTTCTGGACCGCGGGCCGATCCCTCGCCGTACGACGTCGTTGCCGGCCGAGTCGCTGATCCAGCTGGACGCGTGCTCGCTGCTCGACACCTCGGCGCTCGCGCTGATCCCGGGGGTCGACGCGAACCACCCCGACGCCGGGTTCGGCAACTGGACCTGCGGGTGGGACAGCACCACGAACGACCTCGGTGTGGACCTGGTGTTCGATCGGGATCAACCGCTGTCCGCGACCGACGGCGTACCGGCGAAGTTCGGTGGTCGTCAGGCCTTCGTGCAGGCGGGCGACGACGGTCCGGACACGTGTGTGGCGCGGATCGTGCACCGCAGCTACGCGGATCCGCACGGCAAGCCGGCCGTCGAGCTGATCCAGCTCATCGTCCGGGGTGACGGCTCGAGCGCCGAGCTGTGCCGCCTGGCAAGAGAACTCGGCACGGCCGCCGCGTCCAAGCTGCCGAGGGCGTGAGATGGAGAAGCGGACGAGTCTCGCCGAGGTCGGACGAAAAGCCTTGCCCAGGACCATCTACGTCCGCAGCGTGGCCGGTGAGCTGTCCGTGCCCCCGGGCGAGGGGCACACCATCTACTTCGGGCGGAACCGGCCCGACGTCCATGTCTGTGTCGGAGAGGACGACCCGCGGGTCAGCCGCCGGCACGGCCAACTGGAGTTCACCAACGGCCAGTGGTGGGTGACGGCGACCGGGCAGCTGCCGATCCGGTTCCCCAAATCCCAGTGGTTGCTGCCCGGCGACACGGCGATCCCCCTGACAGCCGGGTACACGCCGCTGTTCATCCAGGGCTCGCAGGGTCGCGAGCACCTGCTGGAGGTGTACGTCGCGGAGGAGACCAAGCCCGTCGTTCGTCCGCAGGATCCGACTCAGCCGCCGCGGTCCTGGACGCTGACTCCCGATGAACGGCTCGTGCTGACGGTGGTCGGCCAGCGGTACCTGCTCAACGACCTGCATCCGCTCCCCTTGTCCTGGCGGCAGGCGGCTGATCAGCTCGCCGAGCTCGCGCCCGAGGACGGCTGGAGTTCCAAACGGGTGGAGCATCTGGTCGCCGGGATCCGGGGTCGGCTCTCGCGGGACGGCCAGGCCGGGCTGACCCGCGAGGAGGTCGGTGAACCTGTGGGCAACACGCTGAACGACAACCTGTTCACCGCCCTGATGCTCTCGACCACCCTCACCTCGGCAGACCTGCGGCTGCTCGACTGACCCGGGACCACTCCCGGGCGCACGGGTTTACGTTCGGCGCGAACCAGCCCCGTTCGAGCAGGAGCACATCATGCGAACCGCCCCCGTCATCGCCCTCATCGCAGCCCTGACCGCCGGTGTCCTTCATCCGGCGCCCGAGTCGGCCGCCGTACCGCAGGCCAGTCGGCTGAAGATCACCCAAGGTGGCACCGCCGGCAACCCCAAGGTGTACGACGGCAACGGGCAGTCGGTGGCCGGGATCACCATCGACGCCGACTACGTGGTCGTCCAGAACTACACGCTGATCAAGCCGAAGGCGCCGGGGATCGACCTCGAGGGCAACAACGTCACCGTGCAGAACAACACCGTCACCGATCCCCAGGGCGGCGACGGTGACGGCATCCGGTTCTTCGGCAACGACCTGAAGATCCTCAACAACACGATCAGCGGTACCCGCAACACCGGCGGCCGGCACGCCGACTGCCTGCAGACCTTCGCCGACGACACGCCGCCGAGCCAGCGGGTCCTGATCGAGGGCAACCGCTGCGAGAAGATCGACAACATGTGCCTGATGGCCGAAGGCCCGAACGACGGCGAGGGTGACGGCAAGGGCCACAGCAACTACTTCACCCTGCGCAACAACTACTGCGAGACCCTGGATGCCTCGCAGGCGTTGATGATCGAGGACATCCAGCACTTGGTTGTCGAAGGCAACACCTTCGCCGCGAGCCCGGACAAGGCGATCGGCCTGGCCATCAAGTCCACCGACGCGACCATCGGCGAGAACACCGTCAGCGCCGGCATCGAGTGCTACGTCGGTATCGACAAGTCCTCCAAGCCCGGCTACCAGGGCCCGGAGCCGACCTGCGCTCCTTAGGGGCGCACGCGGAGGACGATCTTGCCGCTGGCCTTGTTGGTCTCGCCGCGCCGGTGCGCGTCGGCGGCCTCGGCCAGCGGGAAGACCGAGTCGATCTCGACCCGCAGCTTGCCTTGGTCGACCAGGTCGGTGATCGCGGTCAGGGCGAGGCCGTCCGGTTCGACGAGGGTGAACTCGGCGCGGAGGCCGCGACGGTTCGCTTCGGCGACCGTCTCGGGCGCAGGAGGAAGAATGGAGACGTACGAGCCGCTGTCCTTCAGCACGTTCAGCGAGCGCAGACCGGTCTCGCCGGCGAGCAGCTCGGTCGACCGCTGAGCCTGGTCGAACTCGCGGAGCACGCCCGAATGAGCGTGCGCACCTTCACCCGTCGCTTCCGCGCCGAGACCGGCGTGAGTCCGGGCAGCTGGCTCACCATGCAGCGCCTCGACTACGCCCGCCAACTGCTCGAGGACACCGACCTCACCGTCGACCAGATCGCCGACCGCACTGGCCTGGGCACTGGGACGAACCTCCGCCAGCAGCTCCGCGAGACCAGCGGCGTCTCCCCCATCGCCTACCGCCGAACCTTCCGCAACTAGCTCAGACCAGTGGGTTTCACTGGGGCGACCAGTGGACGGTCCGGCGAGAGTGACTGGTAACAGCAGATGGTTGCCGGATGGGAGAAGCGGATGCAGTTCACGGATGGGGTCGGGCCTTCGCGGCGGAGCGTGTTGCAGGGCGGACTGGTGGCCGGAGTCGGCTTGGCCGCACTGAGCAACGGGGTGGCCAGCGCCGCACCACCAGCCACGTCAGCGGCGATCCATCCATTTCGGGTCTCTGTTCCGCAGCAGAAGCTGCTGGATCTGCGGCGACGCGTTGCTGCGGTGAGCTGGCCGACGGCGGAGCTGGTCAAGGACCGTTCTCAGGGCGTGCAACTGGCGACGACGAAGGCGCTGGCGAAGTACTGGGTGAGCCGGTACGACTGGCGCCGATTCGAGGCGAAGATCAACAAGCTGCCGCAGTTCACCACCGAGATCGACGGCGTGGACGTGCACTTCGTCCATGTACGGTCGCCGCACAAGGACGCGCTGCCGCTGATCATGACGCACGGCTGGCCGGGCTCGTTCGTGGAGCTGCTGGAGACCGTCGGCCCGCTGACGAACCCGACCGCGCACGGCGGCCGCGCCTCCGATGCCTTCCACCTAGTGCTCCCGTCGATCCCGGGGTACGGATTCTCCAGCCAGCCAACCGAGATCGGCTGGGACCCGGGCCACACCGCGAAGGCGTGGAACGAGCTCATGCACCGACTCGGCTACACCCAGTACGTCGCTCAGGGTGGTGACGTCGGTTCCGCGGTGACCGACAACCTGGGTCGTCAGGCGCCGGCCGGGCTGCTCGGCATCCACGTCAACCTGCTCGGTGCAGCGCTGAGCGGAGTCGGCTGGCCGACCACCACCGCTGAGGAGCAGGCCGCAGCGGCCGCCGTCGCCGAGTTCAATGCCACCGGCAACGGTTACCGGATCGAGCAGACCACCCGCCCGCAGACGATCGGCTACGCGCTGCTCGACTCACCGGTCGCGCTTGCCGCCTGGATGCTCGACCACGACACCGACAGCTACTACAAGATCTCCCAGGCCTTCGTCGAGGGCCGGCCCGTGGGCAACCTCACCCGCGACCACATCCTTGACAACATCACGCTCTACTGGCTGACCGGGACCGGCGCCTCCGCCGCCCGTGTCTACTGGGAAAGCGCCCGGGCCCGAGCCACCGGCCCGGTCCCGCCCCCGGTCGACGTACCGGTCGGCTTCAGCGCCTTCCCCGGCGAGATCATGCAAGCCCCGCGCAGCTGGGTCGAGAAGACCTACCCCACCCTTAACTACTACAACAAGCCCGCCCGCGGCGGTCACTTCGCCGCCTGGGAAGAGCCGGCATTGTTCACCGACGAGGTCCGCGCTGCCTTCCGCGGCTACCGGGGTCCGGCGCGGGGTCTTTCCAACGATTGATTATGTTGGTGGCATGCGACGACTTCTGGTGGCTGGTGTGTCCGCTGTCCTGCTGATCAGTTCCGCGTGCTCCTCGGGCGCGGTGGCCGCCCCGGCATCGATGCCGACGGCAACCACCGCCTCGGTGACCCAGGCGAGTACGTTCCGCGCACTGGAACAGCAGTACTCCGCGCGGCTCGGGGTCTACGCGCTCGACACCGGCAGCCGCCGTACGGTCAGCTACCGGGCCAACGAGCGGTTCGCGTTCGCGTCGACGTTCAAGTCACTGGCCTGCGGCGTACTGCTGAGCCAGGCCAAGGATCTCGACAAGCTGATCCACTACACGGCCGCCGACCTCGTCTCCTACTCGCCGATCACCGAGAAGCACGTCGGCACCGGGATGACGCTGCGCGAACTGTGCGACGCGGCGATCCGCTTCAGCGACAACACCGCAGCGAACCTCATCCTCGCCGAACTCGGCGGTCCGGCCGCGCTGCAGACCGCATTGCGCAAGCTCGGTGACGGCGTCTCCCGCGTCAACCGCAACGAGCCGACGCTCAACGAGAACACGCCCGGCGACACCCGCGACACCACCACCCCACGGCAGCTCGCGACGAGCCTGCAGAAGTTCACGCTGGGCCGCGCCCTGCCGCCGGCCAAGCAGGCGATCCTGAACGCCTGGCTGGTGGGCAACACCACCGGCGACAAGACGATCCGCGCGGGTGTCCCGAAGAACTGGAAGGTCGGCGACAAGACCGGTACGGCGAACTACGGCGGCCGCAACGACGTCGCCGTGATCTGGCCGCCGAACCGCGCGCCGATCATGCTCGCGATCATGTCCACCAAGGACGTCAAGGACGCCCCGACCGACGACGCGCTGATCGCCGCAGCCGCAGCCGCGGCGATCAAGGCGCTCAGCTAACTCCCACCGCACTGCCATTCGTTCGCCTGTGCGCAGCCCTGCGGCTGACGCCAAGCCCGAACGGCAGCTCGAAGAGGGCCTTGGGCAAGTACTTGTAGAGCAACAGGCACAGCCAGGCCAGAAATGCGGTCAGTACGACGGGCTCGACGATCTGAGCGACCAGCTGGATCGTCGGGCCCGCGCTCGACAGGGGCTTCACCAGCGCTGCGTGCAGCAGGGCCAGCAACGGCATGTGCATCACGTAGATCGGCAGCGTCCGGCGACCGACGCTTGCCAGCGCGGTGGTCAGCCCGGCCCAGCGAGTCACCAGACCGGCCGCGGTCACCCCCAGGATGATCGCGACACCGCTGACGACCGGCCACAACCCGAACCAGGTCTTGGCGTCGAAGAAGGCCACCACGCCCAGCAGAACGGCGTACGGGACGGCGATGATCGCCAGCCGCAGCCAGCTCGCCTCAGCGGCGAGCTTCTCGATGACGGTCTTGCCGTAGAGGCCGGCCAGGAAGAAGACCAGGTTCTGATAGACGCCGGCCCGATCCCCCGGTACGGCGACCAGTCCGGCCGAGGCAGTGGCCGACAGCAGGAACGCCAGTCCCAGCATCACCCACGGCGGCACCCGACGAGTGGCGCGGGCGACGATGAAGTAGAGCGCGAGCGCGTACAGGTACCAAAGGTTCGACGGCGTGATGAACAACTGCGCGATGAACTTCAGCGGTCCATCCGCACTCTCGGTGCCGAAGTCCGGGACAAAGGCCAGGATCGCGGTGTGGATGATCAGCCACAGCACGTACAGGTAGTAGAACTTCGCGACCTTGGTGCGCAGCACCTCGGGCCAGGTCCGCTGCACCGCGCGGACGGCGAAGTACCCGGAGACCGCGAAGAACAAGGGCATCCGCAAGGGCAGCAACTGCTCCCCAAAAGTGCCCCAGGCCCCTTTCACCTGGCCACCGATGTGCCAGTGGATCTGTAGGTAGTGCTTCATCAGGACGTGCCACAGCACGACCAGCAAGATACAGACGCCCTTGGCAACATCCGCCCAGGCGACGCGGCTCCGCTCCGTCATCATGTCCTCAAAGTAGAAAGATCGTGGCCTCACGCCATCAGCCCCGAGACGGCAGCCGACGTCATCCCGTGGTCTGACACCGGCGATCGACGTACCCCGAAAGTGCGATCTGGCGGAGTGCGACGTGGTCCGTCCGAGCGACGACACGAGACGACGAGGACGAAGACGATGGAGGCAGCCGGGAAGGTTGAGTCCCGTGGCACGCGTCACAGCCTCCGGCGCGGCCATTTCACAGTCGTTTCACGGACGCATCACAGGGCACCGGACGGATCCGTCCGATTTCGGTGCTGATCCGATGTTTCGGTAAGGTGACAGACCGTCGTGGGTGTAGTCGCTCGAACTTTTCACCCGGCGCCGGCGTCCTACCGATCACCCCTGAACGCCATATCGCACAGGAGCACGATGTCTTCACCGCCGACCGCCGAGGTTGTCCCGAGCGCGCTCGACGAGCGGCCGGCGAGATCTGGACGGCAGCCGATGAGTCACTCCGAGTACCTGGGGCTGAAGCGGTTCCCGGCGCTCGACGGACTGCGGGCGATCGCCGCGCTGATGGTCGTGGTCTTCCACAACCAGGGGCCGGACTGGGTCCAGGGCTGGATCGGCGTCCAGATCTTCTTCGTGATCTCGGGCTACCTGATCACCACGCTGATGCTGCGCGAGGAGGACCGCAACGGGCGGATCTCCTTCAAGAAGTTCTACGCCCGGCGGATCTTCCGCATCCTGCCGGTGTACTTCGTCCTGCTCGCCGTGACGCTGATCGCGCAGATCTTCGCCGGCACCGTGACGAGTCGCCCGCCCGGCTCCGAGCTGCCGCTGTACCTGTTCTTCTTCAACGAGTTCGGCCACGGCGGCTCGTACGGGCAGTCCTGGTCACTGGGGATCGAGCAGAAGTTCTACCTGTTCTGGCCGCTGCTGGCGTTCTCGGCGATCCTGGTGCAGCGCAAGGCCAAGTTCGGCGGCCGGGTCGGTCTGACCCTGGTGCTGATGGCGGTCCTGCTCACGATGGTGCCGCTCTCGATGGGCGGCGACCCGCGCGGCTGGACGGCGCACTACTTCTCGATCCTGGTCGGCTGCCTGGTCGCGATCCTGATGCACAACCCCAAGACCTACAAGCTGTTCCGGCCGCTGACCCGGCCCTGGGTGGCCTGTGTGGCGGCGGCAGCATTCGTCGCGATCCACGGCAGCGTGCACTTGTGGGGCGCGTTCATCGAGAAGCACCACCTGGCTGGGAATGTCCCCGGCTTCATCGCGATCACCCCGCCGTACGTCGTACTGGTCGGGTTCCTGCTGTTGCCGGCCTTGCTCGCCAATGCCTTCCCGCAGCGGCTGCTGGCGACGCGGCCCTTCGTCTTCCTGGGTGAGCGGTCGTACTCGATCTACCTGGTGCAGCTGCTCGCGCACGAGGCGGTGCTCGGGATCTATCTGCTCTTCGGCGCACACTTGGGGAAGACCCCGATTCCGTGGCTGCCGGTCGCACTGATGTCGATCCTGATGGCACACCTTTGTTACCTCTGGGTGGAGAAGCCGATGATCAACGTCGGCAAACGCTTCATCGCTCGCAAACTGTCCTGACCTGACAGCCGGGGCGCTGGGGGCACCCCGGCCACCTCAGGTCAGGGACAGGTGCCGTTGACCGGAGTTGCGACTCCGGTCCACATGAAGGCGTCACTGACCCAGGTGCCATCGCTCAGCCGGTTCCAGAGGCTGGTGGTCCCCCAGCGCCCGCTGTGCGAGGTGCCGTTCTTGGAGCAGGAGATGTTCACCGTCGTGCCGTCGGCGACGCTTCCTGCGAGTGCGTAGTTCGTGCCCGGTCCGGTGCGCTTGTTGACGGTGCCGCCGCCGAACGCGTCGATGATCCCCTGCGTGAACCCGAGCGCGCCGTAGTTGTAGAGCTGCTGGCCCGGGCTCCGGAGCGTGCTGCCGTGCAGTGCGGTGCCGTTGTAGGCGGAGGCGGCGTTCTGGAACACCCAGCCGCCGACGTTGTGACCCGCGATCCCGACGTACGCGCTGTTCTGCCGCAACGCGAAGTGCACGTGCGGGCCGCTGGCAGAGCCACCGCAGGAGACGTCGGTCCCGATGTTGCCGAGGAACGTGCCCTCGCTGACGGCCAGTCCGTTCGCCGCGATGTTGCCGAACATGTGGTAGTAATCCGTCGCGTAACCACGGTCGTGGATGACGCGGATCCAGCCCTTGCCGTTGCCGCACATCGTGTACGCCGTACCGGCGCGCGCCGCGAGCACCTGACCGTTACCGCCGGACAGATCCACCGAGCTGTACGGCGTATCTGTGCCGGCCCAGCCGTGTGGCCCTCCCGGCATGCTCCATGACGCGCCGAGCGCGAACGGTAGCCGCATGCCGGTCCGGAAGTCGCCACCGGCAGCTTGGGGCGCGAACAGCTGCTTCTCCTTCGCGGAGACCACCGGCGAGGTGGCGGTCAGGTCGCTGAAGGCACGCTCCCCTTCGAGGCCGACCTGCCATTTGCCGTCGACCAGCCGGGCCGCGAACAACCAGCCCTCGGGGTACGTGTCCTGACCCTGCGGTACGACCGCGACCGTCGTACCGAAGACCGCGCCGGTCCCGGCACCTCGGGTCACGCTGACCTGAACGTCTGCCTTGGCCTTGCTGGTCTTGGCGGCACTGACCTTGGCCGTGACGGCCTGCTGCAGGTCGGGTTGGGCAGCGGGAGCGGGAGCGGCTTGGGCGGCTGTCGCGGGCACCACCAGGGCACCCGCGATGAGCACTGCGCCTGCGCGCAGCCTCGAGTTGAACGTCATAGCGAACCTCCTGATGGGGCGGAACAGGATCGGTTGCCAGACGCTATCCACTGATTACGGAGCGTCGGTTATCTTGTGGACTGGTTGCCGTCCAGAGACTGTCCACTGGGGTGGGGTGAGGTGCCAGACCGGGGTGGTGGGGTGGGGGAGGTATCGATGGAGCACAGGTCGGCTCGGGCTGCGCTTGGCGCGGCCATGCTGCGTTATCGGCTGGCTCGTGGGCTGTCGCTGCGACAGCTCGCCGCGCGGCTGGGGATGCAAGGTCACGGCGGCCTGTCGGACTACGAGAAGGGCCGGCGGCTCGCGCCTGCAGACCTGATCGAGCGGTACGAGCAGCAACTCCAGATCACCGATGGCGAACTCGGCGCACTCCGCACTGCCGCCCTGGCCGAGCGTGCCATCGGGAAGGCTGATCCGGTCGAGCAATCGACCGCTTTAACCATTGCCGAGCTTCCGGCTGTGCCGGCGGACTTCCAGGGACGCAATGCCGAGTTGGCGACCGTGCTCGCGGCGGCGGCCGATTGTCTGGCCGGCCGCGGACCGGTGACTGTCGTGGTGACCGGGCAGCCGGGCGCCGGGAAGACCACGCTCGCGGTGCGCGCCGCGCAACAGGCGTTCCGGCTGGGGCTGCAGGATGCGCAGTTCTTCGTCGAGCTGGGAGCTGCGGAACCTGAGGCGGTACTGCGCCGACTGCTCCGGGCACTCGGCGTACCGGATGGGCAGTTGCCTACCGAGGTGGATGAGGCGGCGGCGATGTTCCGGTCGCGGATGGCTGGGCGTCGGTGTGTGCTCGTGCTGGACAACGCGCGAGACGAGGCGCAGGTGCGCGCGTTGCTGCCGGGGCCCGGTCCGGTGCTGGTCGTCGTCACTAGCCGACAGCGGCTCACGGGGTTGTCCGGTGCGAGGCGTGTTGGACTGGCGGAGCTGACCATGGACGACGCGCAGGCGTTGCTCACCGACATCGTCGGCGCGGGTCGTGCTGAGGCGGAGCCCGAGTCGGTGGCCGAGGTGGTCGCCGCGTGCGGTCGGCTTCCGCTGGCCGTGCGGATCGCCGGGAACCGGCTGGCGTCGTGGCCGGACTGGTCGATCGCACACCTCGCCGAGCTGCTGCGAGACGAACAGAATCGGCTCGGCCGTCTCACCGCGGGTGACTTGGCGGTGCGGAGTGCGTTCGCCTTGTCCTACCGGGAGCTCTCGCCGATCGCCGGTCGATTGTTCCGGCGGCTCGCGCTCACGCCGGGCGCGGACTTCGACGTACAGGCTGCTAGTGCCCTACTTGGTGAGCCCGCCGAGGTGGCGTTGGAGGTCTTGGCCGGGGCCAGCCTGATCGGTCTGGCCGCGACTCCGGGGCGCTATCGCATGCATGATCTCTTGCAGCTGTATGCGTGCGAGCTCCTGCAGGAGGATGCGCAGCGCGACAAGGCCGAGAAGGCCTTGCTGGGTTGGGTTTTCGACCGAGCCCGCCGGGCTGCAGCGGCGCTCTCTCCCGAGCCCGCGGACTATCCGGGTGGGCGGTCGGCCGCGGTCGCCTGGCTCGATGCCGAGGCAGGCACGGTTCTTGGCGCGGTACGACGTACGAGCGCGCGCACGGATGGTTCGTACGACGCCCTGCTGAGCGATCTCACCCAGTTGATCCCCTGGTACTACGACCTGCGGTGCCGGTGGTCGGACATGGTCGAGGTCGCCGACCATGCACGGGTGATCGCAGATCGCTCCGGCGATCTTGCCGCGCGGGCCTTCGCGTACAGCATGCTCGGCCTCGGGCAGCTCGGTCAGCATCGCTACCGCGCCGCCCTTGCCTCCTGCCAGCTCGGCCTGGCCGACGCGCGGACCGCTGGGCTCGCCGCGGAGGAGGCTGAGCTCTTCGGGCGGATGGGGCTCGCCTACGAAGGACTCGGTCAGTACGCCGAAGCCGAGGCGCGGCATGCCGATCACGCGGAGCAGTGCCGGGTGCTCGGCGACAAGTTCGGTGAGGCAGCCGCGGTGGGGCGGCGGTCGCACACCTTGCAGATGCTCGGCCGGCATACCGAAGCTGCGGCCTGTCTCAAGCTCGCTCTGAAGATGCGCTCGGAGTTGGGCGACGAGCGCGGGGTCGCGATGGCGGAGTACCGATTCAGCGCCCTCCGAAACAATCAGGGCCATCACGAAGAGGCGCTGTGGCGTTGTGGTCGAGCGCTCGCGGTGTTCGAGGCTCACGACGACCAGTGGGGTACGGCGGTCACCCACTACGAACTGGGTCGCGCGCTGACCGGGCTCGGCCGCCTCGGCGAGGCGGCAACGGCGTACCGGACGGCGATCCGAGGTCTCGAAGACGTCGGCGAGTGGCAGCGGCTGGCCGAAGCCACCGCTGCCTTCGCGGAGATCAGTGGCCGTTCGCGGCGGCGGTGAAGGGGCGCGCTGAACGTTACAGGTGGTGAGACTGGCCACAGGGCGTCACGAAAACTACCCTAAGGCACGGTGTTGACCTTACTGTGATCTGTTGTGTCTACCGCCCCCACAATTCCCGCGCTGCCCCATGCCCACCTGACGCTGACCGACTTCGAAGGTCTCGCCACCACGGTCGCCGGCTATCCGTATGTGAAGCTCGTGCTCGACCAGGAGACCTCGACCGTCCACCTCATCGACGGCGCCGACCGGCTGCTGCATGTCCAGTACGTCGCCGAGCGGATCCTCGGGATGACGCGCGCCGAGCTGGCCCGGAACCTCGACGCCTTCAACGACTCGGTCTACCGGGCCGCCGACCGGCGGTTCCTGCTTGGCACGCTCGCGTTGCACAACCGGCCGGAGTACGGCGGTCAGTTCTTCAGCCTGGAGACCGTCGAGGTCGACACGATGAATGCCGACCTACTGCACGCGTTCTACCGGACGGTCCGCGTTCTCGTGGACGAATCCATTCCGGTACTGCTGAAGCCTGCCAACCACCTGCAGGAGAGCTTCCCCGCTGACGACGTGCCGCGGATCCTCGCCCACGAGCTGTACTCGACCGCGCCGTACGTTCCGCTCAATCCTGGTACGACGTCCGGCCGGCTGCGCGTCTTCACCTCCGAGAACGCGTACCGCACGACGAACGAGCCCGTGCGCTGGTACGACGTCCTGGTGATGGACCGGATGCCGGATGACATCCCGCGGATCTCGGGGCTGATCAACTCCCGGCACACCACTCCCCTGTCGCACACCAACGTGCTCGCGGCCGGCTGGGGAATCCCGAACGCCATTCAGATCGGTGCGCTGGCCTCGCTCGCCGGGCTGGACGGTGCCTGGGTCGAGGTGATCGTGGACGCTGCGGCTCCGGCGGTCGCGGTACGCGGAATCGACCGGCCGGACTCGATCGACGCCGGCCCGTCCTGGGCGATCACGCAGGTCGACATCGGCAAGCCCGACCTGGCAGCCGCGCAGATCCTTCCGCTGGACGAGCTGCGATCCACGGACGCGCACCGATTCGGTACGAAGGCGGCGAACCTCGGCGAGCTGACCGCCGTACTGCGGGATGGATCGCCATACTGGCTTGGGTTTTACGCGGCGCCGCGCCCGCCGCGGCCGCACCTGCTCGAGTACCTGGCTCGGCACCTGGAGACCACCGGCATCGACCAGAGTGAGCTGTCGCAGGCCGCGCTGCGGATGATGAAGGAGCATGTTGTCGTGCCGCGCGGGGTTGCGCTGCCGTTCGCGCTGCAGCAGCAGTTCCTGGAGTCGTCACCGGCGATCCAGCAGACCATCGGCAAGCTGAAGATGGCGCTCGCCCTCGGCGGCGAGGTCGACGAGTTGTGCGGTGAACTCGGGGCCCTGATCCGCGACACCCCGCTGCCCGCGGATCTGCGCACGCTGATCGAGGACGCCGTACTGCGGCACCTCACCGGCGCCGGCCGGGTCGTCGTCCGCAGCTCGTCGAACGCCGAGGACCTGATCGGCTTCTCCGCCGCGGGCATCTACGAGTCGATCCCCGAGGTCGAGTCGATCGAGGACGTCGTGCACGCGATCCAGCGGGTCTGGGCATCGCTCGTCACCACGCGCGGCGTTCTGCTCCGCGACGAGGCCGGCATCGGGCTGTCCGACTGTTTCATGGGTGTCGTCATTCAACAGCAGCTCGACGGTGCACTCGGTGGCGTCATGGTCACCACGAACCCGCTCGACCGACGGGACTTCCGTTCCGTCCTGCTCAACCTGGCCCGCAACTCGGTCGACGACGTCGTCTCAGGCGCCGGTGATCCGTTGCAGCACCTCTACAACACGATGGAGGGCGGCAGCCGAACGGTTGCCCTGGGCACCGATGGCGTCGACGTGGACGACCAGGCGAAGGTGACGCTGGGACGGCTCGCGCTGATCGGACGGTTGCTGCAGGCCCATTTCGCGGGCGCCGACGGACCGGTTGACGCACCGGTGGACGTCGAGTGGCTCGTCGACGGCGATCGGATCGTGCTGCTGCAGTGCCGTCCGTACCAGCTCGCCGCGTGAGCGCCGTGAAGCCGCCGACCGCCGCCGCGGCGCGGGTGATTCGTCGCTACAACGCCTTCCAGCTGTTCTCCGGGCTGCTGTGGTGGCTGCCGGTCTTCTACGTGTTCCAGCGATCCGCCGGGCTGTCGGACACCGAGATCTTCTCCATCCAGAGCATCTTCTATCTGGCGTTCTGCCTGTTCGACATCCCGACCGGCATGATCGCGGATCGCTTCGACTACCGGCGCTGCTTACAAGGTGGCGCAATCATTCTCGTGGCTGCCAACCTGATCCCAGTGTGGGCGCCGACGTTCGCCGGGTTCCTTGCGCAGTTCCTGCTGATCGCGCTGGCCCACTCGCTGTTCTCCGGGGCAGGGAGTGCCTACCTGTACGAGTACCTCCAGCGGACCGGGAACGAGACGTCGTACCAGGGAGCTGAAGGGTCGGCTCGGGCGTGGACGCTGATCGGCCGGATCGCCTGTCTTCCCGCGGCTGGATTCCTCACCGCTTGGTGGGGACCGTCGGCGTACGTGTTGTCGGCGGTGACCTGTGGGATTGCGGCCGTGATCGCGTTGGGCTTCCCGGCGCTGCCTGGGGCTGGTGAGCACTCGAAGATCGAGCCTGTTTTCCCGGCGCTGGCTGGTGCATTGCGTTCGCTGGCGAAGTCGAAGCGGTTGATGCTGCTGATGGCTCAGGGCATCGCCGTGTTCACACTCGTGCGGATCGGGCAGGCGAATCTCTTCCAGCCGATCCTGGAATCGAAGCACCTTCCGCTGCACTGGTTCGGCGTACTGATGGCTGCCACGACTGTGTTCGAAGTCGCAGGGGCGGCACGATCCGCCGTACTGGCACGGTTCGGGCAGATCCGAGTGGTGCTCGCACTGACTGTCTTGATGGCGTTCGCGCTGGCCTCGGTCATCCCGTTGGGGCTGGTCGGGACGATGGCGTGCCTCGCCGTGTTCTCGCTGGCGTCCGGACTCGCGTTCCCGGTGCAGCGCAAGCTGGTCAACCAGGCCATCACCGAACCGGCCCGCCGCGCGACCCTGCTGTCGGTCGAGTCCCTCGCCGACCGGGCCGTCTGCGCACTCGTCGTGTTCATCATGGGCGGCTTCCTCGCCCGCGGGGCGATGTCCGGCTTCCTGATCGCGCTCGCCGCTGCGGTCACGGTCGCGATGGTCGCCCTCGCCGTACTCGTCACTCGCAGCCGCGATCGCGCGGCCACCAAGGAGAGCCTCGCGTGAAGAAGATCCTGTACGTCTACGTCAAGGGTGGCGCACCGCTGGAGACCGCGTTCCCGCGGCTCGCGGCCTGCGGTGAGCTCCACGTGCTCGCGCTGTCGCCGCTGCCCGAGGCGGCCAAGGCCATCTGGGAACCCTGCTGTACGTCGATCACCGTGCACCCCGGTGGGCTGACGCCGGGCGAGCCCGTGGTCGAGGCCATCATCGCGCACGCCGAGTCCATCGGTGCGGACGCGTTGTTCACCTTGTCCGAGTTCGCCGTACTGGCAGTTGCCAACGCTGCGGATCGGCTCGGCCTGGCTGGCGCCGGTCCCGGGATCCGCGTGGCGCGCGACAAGCGGCTGATGCGGCAGGCCTGGCAGGCTGCCGGTGTGCCGATCCCCCGCTTCCGTCGGGTCGATTCGGCCGCCGACCTCCGCGGTGCGTTGGCTGCACTCACTCCCCCGCTGCTGCTCAAGCCCGCCTGGGGTGCGGGTTCGGTGGCTCAGCTCGTGCTGACCTCGCAGGATCAGGTCGCCGATGCGTGGGCGGAGATCGAGCAGGCGCTGGAGCGCGGTGGCCAGGTCGGCATGAACGAACTGTTCGAGCAGAACACCGACGGCGACCGGCTGGTCGAAGAGATCATGGACGGTACGACGGAAGGCTGGTACGACGAGGACGGGTACGGCGACTACCTGAGTGTCGAAGGTATCGTTGCCAAGGGCATCTACCATCCGTTGGCGATCACCGCCAAGCTGCCGACAGTTCCGCCGTACATCGAGGTCGCCAGTACGTCGCCGTGTGTCCTCCCGGAGGAGCTGCAGCGACGGATCGAGGACGTCTCGCGGCGCGCGGTCGACGCGCTCGGTCTGGACACCTGCGGCACGCACACCGAGCTCAAGCTGCGGGCGGACGGTGAACTGGTGGTGATCGAGGTCGGCGCACGGTTCGGCGGACTGCTCACCACCCGGCAGGTCGAGATCGCGTTCGACCTGGACCCGATCGGAATGCTGATCCGCGAGCAGCTCGGCGAGGCCGTCGGCTACCCGCCGGCCATGCTCGTCGAAGGCGGCCGCGCCGCGGCCTCTGTCGCGGTGGTACCGGCCAGCGCCGCGGGCGTTCCGTGGCAGACCCAGCCGTTCTGGGATCCCGAGCGGGTGGACTGGTCCACCCTTCTCTCCCCTGGAAGCACCGTCGAGCCTGTGCCGGCGTTCATGCTGCCGAACGGCACCCAGGTCCCTGAATTCGATCCGTCCGGTGGATCGCGGAACTGGCTGGGCGTCTTCCTCCTCACCGCGAACGACGCCCCCACCCTGCTCCGCGACTGCCGCGCAATCCTCGACGGTATGGAGACCGCGCTGGCGACGACTCAGCGGTAGCGGGTCGCCAGCTCGGTGCTCTGTCCGCCGAACGCGGCGAGGTCAGCCTGGAAAACGGCGTCGAGGAGGCGAACGTCTTCCACTCCGGGGGCAGCCACGACCTCACCGAGTTCGAGTCCGCGGAGGCCGGCCGTGACCACATCCGCGGCGGTCATCCGCGGGATGGCGCTGAGGTCCATCCCCTGCCGGGTGTGGAACTCGGTCGCGACCACGCCCGGGCACAGCACCTGCACCTGAACGCCAGTGCCGTCGAGTTCCGCGCTCAGCGCCTGCGACATCGCGACCAGGTGCGCCAACGAACCGGCGTACGTCGCTCGTCGTGGCATCACGGACTTGTCCGCCGGACCACTGAACGCGATCATCCCGGCGACGTTGATGATCGCGCCGGCACGCCGCGTCTGCATCGGGCCGACGGCGGCGCGGGTGATCAGGGTCGGCGCGAGTACCTTCACGCTCAGCAGTTCGCGCGCTTTGTCGGCGGGCAGGTCAGCCATCGGCATGTAGTGCGCGACACCGGCATTGTTGACGAGCAGATCCAGCGGCTCGCTGGCAGCAAGGCCGGCCACGGTCGCGATGCCGTCGTCGGTCGCCAGGTCGGCGACGACGCCAGTGACCGACACCTCCGGATGAGCGGCGGCGAACTCGTCGAGCCGCTCCTTCCGGCGGCCGACCAGGATCAGGTTGTAGCCGTCTGCCGCGAGGCGTTCAGCGAAGGCAGCGCCAATACCAGAGGTGGCGCCGGTGACGAGAGCAATTTTGTTCATGTCTTCACAGTGCGCTCGCGGTCCTCGGACAGGTAGTCGCCTCTCCGTCCTAGGACTGTCAGGGCCAGGCAGTCCGCAGCTTGTGCATACTGGGAGCGATGGCGCGAACAGGCCTCGGCGAGGCACTCATGAACTGGCGGGCAGCAGTCGCGCCCGGCGACGTCGGCCTGCCCGGCAACGGAGCCCGCCGTACGCCGGGACTCCGCCGCGAGGAACTCGCCCAGCTGGCCGGGATCTCGGCCGACTACCTCACCCGCCTGGAACAAGGCCGAGCCGCCAACCCCTCCGCCCAGGTGGTCGAGGCCTTGGCCCGCACACTGCAGCTCAGCACCGACGAGCGCAGCCACCTCTACCAACTGGCCGGCCTGGCCACGCCCGCATCCGATCGCATCCCCAGGTCCATTTCCCCAGGCGTGCAACGGATGCTGGAGCGACTCAACGACACGCCAGTCGCCGTCTTCGACGCCATGCTGACCGAACTGCACGCCAACGCCCTGTACGTCGAACTGATGGGCGAGCGTACCGGCAACGAACGCAACGCCGCCTGGCGCAACTTTCTCGGCACCGCCGGCCGCATCCGCCAAACCCCGGAATCCCTCGGCCTCCTGCAAGAACTCCAGGTCGCCGACCTCCGCCGTACCGCAGGCCGCTACCCCAACGACCCCAACCTGCACGCCCTGATCGACGAACTCCGCCGCCGCTCCAATCGCTTCGACCACCTCTGGGAATCCGGAGCAGTAGCCGAACACCAGGCCACCCGCAAAACCATCGACCACCCCCAAGCCGGCCCCATCACCCTGGACTGCGACGTACTCCAAGTAGCCGGCGACGACCTCCGCATCATGGTCTACACCGCCGAACCAGGCACCGAAGACGCCACCAAACTAACTCTCCTCACAACCGTCCACACCTGACCAGCCCCGAAGCACCTGCCAAGCGGCCTCCTCCCGCACGGCAACCACATCCCGTCAGCCCCGATACACCGCGGAGCGAGGTCGCGCCTCACCGACCAACCCGTCAATCCCGCACACCAACAGTTGCCAAGCGATGTCTTTCCCGCACGGCACCACAGCCCGTCAGCCCCAGGCAACGGATAACGCGATCGCCGACCGCACCATCCCCCTCAGCCACCGCCTCGCTCAGCCACCCGTCTTTTAGTCGGCCGCAGCGGCGATCAGCCACGGCGCCCCGTTCCCGGCCGAGTCGCTCCCTGGCCGCCCTGCCACTCAACCGCCTCCGGCGGTCGACTTAAACCTTCGGGCGCGCCAGTAGATGGCTGGGGTGGATGGTGCGGTCGGCGACCAAGCTGGGCGTTGCCTGGGCTTCCGGGCTGTGGCTGAGGTGCGGGACGCCGAGACCTTGCGCGATGGGTGACTTTTTCGGGTCCAGGCGCCGAAAAACTCACCCACTAACGCAGTCCGACAACCTCCCCCGTTCCCACCCCCGCCAACTGAGCGAACCTACGTCCCGACCCGACGGTCGTGAGGCACCTTGAGCACCGTTCAACCACGCAACGCCCGCCGAAAGGTTGAACCATGCTCAAGGTCACCGACCCACCTTGAGCACCCGTCAACATCGCCCGGCAGATGGACGCCCCGGCGAGTGGATCACCCGGGCGGGTGGATCGCTGACCACGTATCGCGGGGGGTGCGCACCCCCTGTGGTGGGCGTGAACAAGCTATGACCTGTCCACACCCCCCATTTCTTGTTCAAGCCCCCAGTTGCGGGCGCGCGTTCGGCCGCCGGCGGCGGCCACTAAAGCCTTCGGGTGCGGGAGGTAGCTGGCTGAGGGGGATGGTGCGGTCGGCGACCTGGCTGGGCGTTGCCTGGGCTTCCGGGCTGTGGCTGAGGTGCGTGATGCTCGAGGGATCTTGCGCTAGTCGGGAACTTTTCGGGTCCAGGTGACGAAAAAGTACCGGCTAACGTCATGGGCAGTGTGGGCAAGTTGAGTGCGCAATCAGCCCACACCAACAGCCCACACATCCGTTGTAAATAAGGGGTTCTCGGCTCGAAAACTGTCGGTGGGCGTGGCTATGCTTTTCGGTATGGAGATCTTGGCGATGCGCCCGGTGTGCATGCAGAGTGGCAGCGAACTGCTGACCAACCTCGACAACGTGCACGCCGCCAAGGCCCTGCTGAACACCTACGAACTGCAGCTCACGGGGCGGCTGGACGAGACGGGCACCGCCCAAGAACTCGGCGCCCGCGACACCGTCGAACTCGTGTCACAGCGATACCGGCTCAACCCCGGCGACGTCCGCAAAGACCTCAAGTATTCTGCCGCCCTCGGCAAGTACCCGGCAGTGGTGGACGCGCTGCCCGACCCCACCGACCCGTCACATCCAGCGGTCCTGGATCCCGCGCTGGCCAAGGTCATCGTCACCACCCTGGAGAAGGCACCCGCCACGGTCCCGGTCGACGTACTCGAGGTCGCCGAAGAACAAATGATCAACGCCGCCCGGATCTCCAACCCCCGCGAACTCACCAAGTTCGGTCAGGAGGTCCTGGCGCGGCTGGACACCGATGGTGCTGAGCCGGCTGAGGACGAGGCGCGGGCGAAGGAGTCGCTGCGGGTGCGGCAGGTCGACGGTGGGGTGAAGTTCTCGGGGTTCGTGGCTGGTGCCAGCGGTGAACAGTTGCTGACCCAGATCCACGCCGGCGCCAAGCCGCACAAGACGATCGACGGAGAACGCGACCCGCGGCCGCTTGAGGTCCGCCAGGTCGATGCCTTCAAAGGGGTCCTGGATGCCGCCGCAGGCAACCCGGACCATCCCGGCGTACCGCACATCACCGTCACCATCGACTTCAACGACCTCAAAACCCACCTCGGCACAGTCACCGAAGCCGCCGCCACCAACACCCCCGCCCCCACCCCGACCGGCGGGACCGGGTCGACAAGTGCACCCGGTCCGGCTGGTACGCCCAGCACAACCGACAGCACGAAAGCGGCCGGTACGTCGGACGCGGTCGGCATGGCCGGTACGACGGGCGCGGTCGGTTCACCGGATGGTGTGGGTGCGGTGCGTTCGTCGGGTGCGGTGGGTGAAATGGTGTTCGGAGGCAACCTGTCGGCCTCGGCAGTGCGGCTGCTGGCCTGTGACGCCGCGATCCTGCCCATCGTTCTCGGCGGCGACTCCCAGCCGCTAGACGTCGGCACCGAGCAACGCTTCGTGAACAGATACATCCGCCGGGCCTTGAACAAACGCGACAAAGGCTGCGTCGTATGCAAAGCACCACCGTGGATGTGCCACGCCCACCACCTGATCCACTGGGCCGACGGCGGCCCCACCAGCCTCCACAACCTCGCCCTGCTCTGCGCCGCCCACCACCGCGCCGTCCACAACGGCCAATGGGCCATCTCCATCACCGGCGGCCAAGTCCACGTCACCCGCCCCGACTGGGCCGACCCACCCGCCACCAACCCCGCCGACCTCGCCGCACTGCTCGCATGGGCCACCCCTGCCCGCAACCCCGCCGAAGCCGACACGCCCAACCCAGGCACCACCAGCACAAGCCACGCCCACACCGGTACGAATGTCGCCAACGCAACCTTTGATCCCTGGGCAGGCACCGCCACCGCCACCGCAGACAGCCCCAGCGCCAGCGCGAACGGCGCCAGTGGCAGCGCAGGTTCCAACCCGAACGGAGCCAGTACTAGTGCGGGTTCCAGTGCGGACTGGCCCGATATCAGCACCAACCCGGCTTCCTGGCAACATGACGCGCTCCCCTCCACCAGGAGACCGCACGACCCGGGACGTGCCGCCTCTCGCGAGGCCCTCCAGACCCGGTTGCTGTTGCCGGCACCCAGCGATTGCGATCCCTGGGCGACCAACCCCGCACCAGCATCCGGCCTGTAAGCCCGCGACCCGCCCGGGCTCTACATCGCCACCAACATGGAGCCCGCCCACGCCTGCATGCCCTGACCCCACCAGGTGACCCCGGAACCCGCAAGGGACCGGGGCATGCGGCATGCCGTCCACCGGGCCGCGGTTCACGACATACCCAAACTGCAGCGCACGACCGACCGGACTACATGAGCCCGGGCATCCTCAACCTCGCCGTCACCACCTGAGCGAGCAGACCGGCCCCCACGCATCCGTACCTGCCCACAGCCCGGAAGCCCAAGCAACGAACAAGCCGGTCGCCGACAGCACCATCCACCTCAGCCACCGCAACGCCCAGCCACCCGGCCTTTAATCGGCCGCAGACAAGCTCAACCACAGCGAACGTCCCCGGCCGAGCCCCGCTGACCTCGGCTGTGGGGTGCGGCCTTCGGGCTAGGCGTGTTTATGAGGCGGGCCGTTCTGGGGTGCGACCACAGCCCTTCAGCGCAGGCAGCGGAGGAGTCGGTTGCTGGCAGCAACCATCCACCTGGCCCATGGCGGCGTCTCGGCGCCCTGCCTTTGGACGGCGTAGCAGAGCGGCCGAGTGGTGACGTGTGCCCGGCCGTGGGCCTCGGCCAGGTTCGGAGCGACCAGCGCCTCGTGGTCGTTCGCCGTCCAGTCACGGTAGGCGGCCCGGTCCTTGCGCCCGAGACCGACCAGTACGTCGATGTCGCGGCCGGTGGGCGTATGCACCACGGGGGAACTCATGGCGTTCGGTCTGGCGTCACAGGTTCAGACCGGTGCCGTGGATCCCATGTGTGTCGATGAGCGCGAGCTCGGCGCTCGTCAAGGGTGGGAAGGTCAGCGCCTTCAGGTTGTGGTCGAGCTGCGCGGTCGAGCTCGCACCAATCAGCGCTGACGTGACCTCGGGCCGACGAAGCACCCATTGCAGGGCGAGCTGGGCCAGCGACTGCCCGCGGGATTCGGCCAGCTTGTTCAATTCCGCCGTACGGCGCCGATAGGTGTCATCGATGACGTCGGGTGAAAGGAATGCACTGTTCTGGGCCCGTGCACCCTCTGGAATGGCGTTCAGATACTTGTCGGTGAGCAGCCCTTGGGCGAGCGGACTGTAGACGATCACGCCGAAGCCGTTGCGCTCGGCCGTTTCGAGCAGGCCGTCGGTCTCAGGTCGGCGGTCGTAGATGGAGTACCGGCTCTGATCGATCAGCAGCGGGACGCCAGCAGCACGCAACAGCGTCGCCGCGGCCTCGGCCCGGTCGGGCAGATAGTTGCTGATGCCGACATACAGCGCCTTGCCTCGCTCGACTGCGCTGACCAGTGCGCCAACGGTCTCCTCAAGTGGCGCATCCAGGTCGGGACGGTGGTGGTAGAAGATGTCGACGTAGTCGGTCCCCAGATCGCGCAGGCTCTGGTCGAGCGAGGTCAGCAACGACTTGCGTGATCCGCCGCTCTGGTACGGCCCCGGCCCGATCGGGTTTCCCGCCTTCGTCGCCAGAATCAGCTCATCCCGGTACGGCGCCAGGTCCGTCGCCAGCAGGCGGCCGAAGGTCTGTTGCGCAGCGCGGTGCGGTGGGCCGTAGCGGTCGGCGTTGTCGAAGTGGGTGATGCCCAGATCGAAGGCATGCAAGAGGATCTCGCGCTGCGTGGCATACGAGTAGTCCGTGCCGAACTTCTGCCAGAGCCCGAAGGAGAACGCCGGCAGCTTCAGTCCCGAATTCCCGGTACGGCGATAGTCCATCGTCTCGTATCGCGTGGTCATCGGAGCTGGAACCCCCGATCGAGCAGCGCCGCCCGCAAATGCTCACGGCCCTTCAACCCGGAAACACTCCCGAACCGATGCGCCACCCGCTTCGCCCAGCCCTCGGGAAGCCCCTCGGACGCATAGAATCCGTTGAGCACATCCTCGTAGCTCTCAAGATGAGCGGCATCCAGCGTGTACTGCTCCTTATGCAGTACGGCGTCCTGTGGCAACCGTGGCTTGACCGCCGTCGGCGCAAGCTCATCCGGGTGACCGACCGTCAGCCCGAAGACCGGGAACACGTTGGGCGGCAGGCCGAGCTCGGCGGCCACCTCCAGCGGCTTGTTGCGGATAGCACCGACGAACACCGTGCCCAGTCCAAGCGACTCCGCCGCCAGGGACGCGTTCTGCGCGGCCAACGCGACATCAATGAACGACAGCAGCGCGGCCTCGACGAAGTCCGCGCCCTCAGCCGTCGACGACCCCGCACTCGAAGTCACCTGGCGGGCTCGAGCGAGGTCCGCCAACCAGACCAGGAACAGCGGCGCCTGCGCGATGAACTCCTGCTCCCCCGCCAACTCCGCCAACCGCCGGCGCCGCGCATCGTTGCGGACCGCCACCACACTCCACAGCTGCAGGTTGCCCGAGGTGGGCGCCGACTGCGCCGCTGCGATCAACGCGGACAACGTCTCGTCGGACACCTCACCTTCCGCCCGATATCGCCGTACCGACCGATGCGCCAACTGCTGCGCCAGCACCTCGGTCCATTGCGCAGGCGGCTCGCCGACCACCTGCCCGCCATATCGGAGCCGGTACGACGCCTCTGCACTCACACTCATGTACACCAACTTAGAAGACATTGGCCCCCAGTTGGGCCTGTCTCACAACGTGACGATGTCGCGCGCCTGACGATCCGGTCGACGGGTATCACTGACGCGGCGCCGCCGAGCTGACACGACTCGGTGGCGCCGCCTCGGTCTGTCCAGCGGTCAGTGCTGGGGGCGGAATTTGACGGTGCGCCCGTTCAGCGGTTGGAGCGGGCGGCTGTCGCCGTCCGGGAAGCGGGACTGGAAGTGGGCCAGCGAGGTCGACTTGATCTCGCGGATGTGGTTGAGCACCAGCCAGGAGACCGGCTCGGTGTAGGGATCGGTCGTCAGCGAACCGTCGTACCGGAATGTCGACAGGTCGGTGGGGAGAGCGGCGGCCAGGTTCGCACCGCGCAGCTGGACGTTCTCGGAGCACTCGACCGGGACCGTGGCGAGCGCCTGGTCCTGCAGGGTGCCGCCGTGGCCGCCAGTGGCGATGAAGAGACCGATGACGAGCTTCTCGCCGTTCGGGCCGAGGTGGACCCAGTGCTGTTCGAGCGGGAACTGGTGACCGTCGAGTCGGTGCTCGGAGCGGGTGTGGAAATGGAAGTTGGCGAGGTCGTAGCGGATACCGCCGAGCGTCACCCAGGCGGCGCCGGCCGGGACCTCGGCCAGCACGGTCTCCTCGGCAGTGCGGTGCTCGCAGCCCTCAGGCTGGCCGGAGTCCTTGCGTTCGTAGCGGATCTCCAGGTCGAGCGAATGCGGGTAGTGCACGTGCAGAGCGGGCAAGTCGTGACTGACGACAGCACCCGCGCGGTGGATGTCGATCGGGCTCTGGTGCAGCAGCGTCGTGGCGGTCGCTCGGCTCATCAGCGCGGGAGATGCGATGGCGGCGGCAGCGGCTGGTACGGCGAATAGGACGGAACGCCGGGTCAAACCGGACATGGGTTTACTCCAACTGTGGGCAGAAGGCGACCGGCCTCATCCGGTCGCCTTCAGCAGTATCTGCCTGGTCCCTCACGCGGACGGCAACGCCCCCGGCCGCCTGCCCGAAGGTGCCATCGTTGTGTTCGTGCGGTCCACTCTCGGCCGCTTCCGCATACTCGCTGCGAGACTCGGTCCATGGAGACTTACGCGACTCTGGCCGGCCGTTACGACCAGTGGAATCTGTCGGTGGCAGGACGGTTCCAGCAGGACGTCGTACTGGCCGAGGTCGGTGGGCTGGCCGGGCGGACCGTGCTCGATGTCGGTTGTGGGACTGGTTTCTACAGCCGGTTGTGGGCCGCGCAAGGCGCCGACCGGGTGGTCGGTGTCGACCTGTCCGAAGAGATGATCGCGATTGCGGAGTCGGTCCCGGGCGAGATCGAGTACCTGATCGGCGATGCCACGCTCGGCGCGCAGGACGGCCGGTTCGACCTCGTGACGGCGATGTGGCTGGTGAACCATGCGCTGACGCGGGCCGAGTTGGAGGCCATGCTCAAGGGGTTCGCGGTCGCGGGTGACGATCTCCTGCTGGTGACCGCCAACGCCGACTCCGACTGGGATCTGCTGGGTTCACACGGTGGGCGGTACGGCGTGCTGCAGGAGCCCAACGGCCCGGCGGTCGACGGCCGGCAGCCCTACAAGGCCACGATCTCCTACGCCGGCGGCAGCTTCAGTTTCCAGTCCGGCAGCTGGGCGACCGACGTACTGGTCGAAGGCCTGCACGCTGCGGGATACAAGTCTGTACGGCGAGTTGTGCCCGGCGGGGACGCGCCGACCGAACTCGTCGACGCGCCGCCGTTCATGATCCTGCGGGCCTCGGCTTGAGCAACTCGGCCAGCTGCAGGGTGTCTTGCAGGTAGCGCTCGTAGGGGAAGCCTGCCTTCACCAGATAGACGCGCAGTTCCTCGACGAGTGGCTTGCCATTGTCATGGAAGGCCTTGCGCCCCGTCTCGGTGATCGTGACCAGGCGGCGCCGGCCGTGGTCGGGGTCGGTGACGACCTGGACGTAGCCGGCGGCCTCGAGTGGTTTGAGGGCGCGGCTGATCGCCGGGTCGGAGACCGCCATCGCCTGCGCCAGCCGGTGCTGAGTGGCCGGCTCGATGTCCTCCAGCGTGCCCAGCAGCCGCAATTGGCTGTAAGTGAGGCCGTCGGCGTCGTCGGTGTTCCGGCGTGCCGCCTCCCCAATCATCAGCACGACACGGTGCAACAGGTCAGCCAGTCCGTCATCCATGGAGCCGAGCATACACGAGTCTTGACTTGTTAATATTAACCATGCAAGATTGCCGTCATGAGCACATCGAGCTACATCCTGCAGACCTCCGTTCCGATGATCTGGCTGCTGCTGGCAGTCGTCGGAGCCCTCATCAAGACCCGCAACACCACCTCCTCCGAGGCCAGGCTCGAGACCTGGCAGCGCTGGTGGGCCGGCGCCGCCCTCGGTGGGGGCAGCGCGTGGATGGTCGTCTCGTTCTTCACCATCCCCGGCGTCATGTCCGAGGCGATCGGCTTCGCGCAGACGCCGTTCGAGTTCGAGATCGGCTGCGCCAATCTCTGTCTGGCAGTCCTCGCCTTCCGGGCCGCGTCGTCGAAGGCCTCGGCCCGTGAGCGCCTTACCGTCGGTCTTGGAGCCGGCATGTTCCTCTGGGGCGCGGACCTCGGTCACCTGTACCAGTTCTTCTTCAAGGGCGACCACGCACCGGGCAACACCGGCGGCGTCCTGCTCTACGACCTGCTGATCCCGGCCGTGATGATCGCCCTCGCGATCCGCGCCCAGCGCGCTGAGCGCGTCGTACTTCTGGCCGGGTCCGAAGTAGCCGCGCGTGCGCGATGAACATACGTTCTTCACAAGCGGTCAGTACTATTCCCAGGTGGGCAGAGCTGAGCTCGTGGGACGCCGGACGGAGAGCACCGAACTCGATCGCCTGATCGAGGCTGCCCGTGGTGGCCGCAGTGGAGTTCTCGTTCTGCACGGCGAGCCGGGCGTCGGGAAGTCGGCGTTGCTCGAGGCAATGGAAGCTCGGACCACCGATTGCCTGTTCACCCGGACGGCCGGTGTCGAGGCCGAGATGGAGCTCGCGTACGCCGGGCTGTATCCCCTCTGCCAGCCGTTCCTGGACGATATCGATCGGCTGCCGGCTCCGCTGGCCGAGGCTCTCGGTACGGCGTTCGGGCTGGTCAGCGGGCCGACGCCGAACGCGTTTCTGGTCGGCCTCGCGGTTCTGAACCTGTTCGCCACTGCGGCAGCTGACAAGCCGTTGATCTGCATCGTCGATGATGCGCAATGGCTCGACAAGATGTCCGAACTCATCCTCGCGTTCGTGGCCCGACGACTCAACGCCGAGTCGATCGTGATGATCATTGCCGTTCGCAACGGTGTCGAGCACGGCTTCACCGGGCTGCGTGAGCTGGAGATCACCGGGCTGGATCGCGCCGACGCCCAGACCCTGCTGGAGACTTCCCTCCCCGGCCTGATCGATCCGCGGGTCAAGGACCGGATCGTCGCCGAGGCCCAAGGCAACCCGCTCGCGCTGATCGAACTCCCCCACACCGGAGCCGGGCGCGCCTCTGGGCAGACCGCGCTGATCGAGGAGAGCTTCGAACAGCGACTTGATGTCCTGCCCGCCGATGCCCGGCAGCTCCTGACGCTGGCCGCCGCCGAACCGCTCGGCGATCCGACCCTGCTCTGGCGAGCCGCCGAGCGGTTGGAGCTCGGGGCGGAGGCCGCCACGACCGCGCTCGAGTCCGGGCTGATCACCTTCGGTACGCACATCCGATTCCGGCATCCGCTGGTCCGATCGACGGCGTACCGGACCGCGGCCGCGTCGGACCGGCAGGCTGCCCATCAGGCGCTGGCCGAGGTGACCGACCCGGATCGCGACCCGGACCGCCGCGCCTGGCACCGCGCACAGGCGGCGCCGCGACCCGACGAGGATGTCGCGGCCGATCTCGAACGCTCCGCGGCAGGCGTCCGGGAGCGCGGCGGGCATTTCGCTGCCGGCGCGTTCCTCGAGCGCGCGGTTGAGCTGACTCTCGATCCCGAGCGCCGGGCGGAACGGATGCTGGCCGCGGCGACCGCGCGGTCTGCCGGCGGTGCACTCGACACCGCGCTCGGCCTGCTCGACAGCCTGCAGAACAGTCCTCCGGACGAGCTGCGGTCAGCGCTGGCGCAGCGCCTGCGGGGCCAGATCCAGTTCGACCAGGGCAACAATCGAGGTGCGGCCGCCACGCTGCTCGACGCGGCCCGCCAGCTCGAACCGTTGAAGCCTGACCTCGCCCAGAGCACGCACCTCGCCGCGCTGACCGCCGCGATCTGGGCCGCCGGCCCGGACAGCGCCGGAATCGTCGCGGAGGTGGCGGCCGCCGTACCGGCACCGAACGGTGCGGCAGAGTCGTTGCTGCAGGCCCTTGCTGCGCGGTTCACGCGCGGCTACGTTGCGGCAGCGCCGGATCTGACCAAGGCGATCGCGGCCGAACTGCGGGACCACTCCGACGAAGCGACCGGCCATCTGGCCAACGGGATCGTCGCCGTTGATCTGTGGGACCTGGAGGCTGCGCGCCGACTCGTCGCCCGCCAGGAGCGGCTCGCCCGGCAGACGGGTGCGCTGCTGCGACTGCAGTTCGCGCTCGACTTCAGCGCCGCGCTGCACTGCATCGGCGGACAGCTCGCCGCGGCAGGGCGGCTGGTCGACGAGCAACGCCGGCTCTCGGCCGCAACCGGCAAACCATCGGTCGAGTACGGCGGGCGGCTGCTGAAGGCGTTCCGTGGTGAAGCGGCCGGGCCGGTTGGCCGGGACCAAGGCCGGGCGGGCGTGCTCACGGCGTACGCCGAAGTTGTCTTAAACAACGGGTTGGGCCGGTACGAGCCGGCCCGGGACGCTGCGCAGTGGCTGTTCGAGCAGGACGTGATCGGGTACGGCGCTCTGGTTGCGGGTGAGCTCGCCGAAGCCGCATCCCGGACCGGCGACAGCAAGTTGGTCGAGTCCACGCTGACCTGGGTGAGCACGCGAGCGACCGCCGTACCGACTAATTGGAGTCGTGGAATCGAGGCGCGCGTGCGGGCGCTCCTGAACGGCGACGAGGGCGAGTACCGGCAGTCGATCGCGTGTTTGGACCGCACGAGTCTGCAGGGTGAGGCCGCGCGGAGTCGTCTCCTGTACGGCGAGTGGCTGCGGCGGGCGGGGCGTCGCGCAGACGCGCGGGGCGAGCTTCGGACGGCGTACGACGCCTTGTCGGCTCTTGGTCTTGGAGCGTTCGCCGAGCGGGCGCGGCATGAGCTGCTCGCGACCGGGGAGACGGTCCGGAAGCGGTCAGTCGAGACGGTGAACGAGCTCACCACGCAGGAGGCGCAGATCGCCGGGCTGGCGCGGGACGGGCTGACCAATCCGGAGATCGCCGCGCAGCTGTTCCTCAGTCCGCGGACGGTCGAGTGGCACCTGCGCAAGACCTTCGCGAAGCTCGGGATCACCTCCCGGCGGCAGCTGCGGGACACGCTCCCCCGCTGACTAGGGACTGTGCCAGTAGGCACACTGGGGCGACCCGCGCCCGGTCTGGCGATGGTGGACAGGCAAGTTCAGTGCCAGTCCGCACCGCAGAAGGAGCCCTCCTCATGACCGACCGCCGTCAGTTCCTCGGCCTCGCCGCCGCAGGTGCGGCCGCCGTCCAGTTCGGCGTACCGAACCTGGCGCAGGCCGCAACTACTTCGGGCACTAGCCCAACCGGTGCCGGCCGCATCCGTCCGTACAAGATCAAGGTGCCGCAGACAGCGATCACCGATCTGCGCCGGCGAATCAAGAGCACCCGCTGGCCCGACCAGGAGACCGTCGCCGACCGCACGCAGGGCGCGCAGCTGGCCAAGATCAAGCCGCTCGTCGAGTACTGGGGTTCGCACTACGACTGGCGCAAGGTCGAGAACAAGCTCAACGCGCTGCCGCAGTTCATCACCTCGATCGACGGCCTGGACATCCAGTTCGCGCATATCCGGTCCAAGCATGCGAACGCGTTGCCGATGCTGATGACGCACGGCTGGCCAGGCTCGATCATCGAGCTGCTGAAGATCATCGACCCGCTGACCAACCCGACCGCGCACGGCGGCAAGGCCGAGGACGCGTTCCACCTGGTGCTGCCGACCCTGCCGGGGTACGGGTTCTCCGGGAAGCCCACGAAGGTCGGCTGGAACCCGGGCCAGATGGCGACGGCGTTCGACAAGCTGATGAAACGGCTCGGCTATGCGGAATACGTTTCGCAGGGTGGCGACTGGGGCGCGATCATCTCCGAGATCCTCGCGACCCAGGAGCCCCAGGGACTGCTCGGCATCCACATCAACATGCCTGGCACCGTTCCGGACGACGTACTGCGACACCTGCGCAACTTCGACACGGCCCCGGCTACGCTCTCGCCCCGCGAGAAGGTCGCCTACGACCGGCTCCTGCACTTCTACCGCGACGGCTTCGGCTACGCCGCGATGATGAACCAGAGCCCGCAGACGATCGGGTACGCGCTGGCCGACTCACCGGTCGCGATGGCGGCCTACTACTACGACAAGATCGCCGAGTGGACCGACAGCGGCGGCGTCCCGGAGAAGGTCCTCACCTACGACGAGATCCTGGACGCGATCTCGCTCTATTGGCTGACAAACACCGGTACGTCGTCCTCGCGTTCGTACTGGGAAGGCGCACAAGCCGGTGGCGGCCCGTTCAACGCCGTACCGATCCCGCGGGTTCCGGTCGCCGTCACCGTCTTCCCCGCCGAGATCTACCGCGCGCCGCGCAGCTGGGGCGAGAAGACCTTCGGCAACCTGATCCACTGGAACGAGGTCGACCGCGGCGGCCACTTCGCCGCCTGGGAGCAGCCCAAGCTGCTCACCCAAGAACTCCGCACCGCCTTCAAGGTATTGCGGTAGTGGGCATCTGGGTCGGGGCGGACCCGATGCCCACCGGCTGCTGGTCAGTGCGTCACCACCACTTGTCCTCGCGGGCCTCGGCGGTGCCGTTCGTCGTGTCCAGCGCGTCGAGAGCCGCCACCGCCGCGTCGTCGAGCTCGAAGTCGAAGACCTCGAAGTTCTGCACGATGCGCTCGCGGTGGGTCGACTTCGGAATCACCGACAGCCCCTTCTGCACGCCCCAGCGGATCAGGACCTGGGCCGGGGTGCGGCCGAGCTCCTCGGCGATCCGGCCGACGACCGGGTCGGTCAGGTGCTCACCGGTGCCGAGCGGGCTGTAGGCCTGGGTGACCAGGCCGACCTCCTTGCTGGCGTCGAGCAGGGCGCGACGGTAAGCGAACGGGCTGAAATAGACCTGGTTGACGGCGGCCGGGATCTGGCTCACCTTCGCCAGCTCGGCGAGCTCGGCGGCGCTGAAGTTCGAGACGCCGATGCCCTTCGACAGGCCCGCCGCACTGACCTTCTCCATCCCAGGCCACGCCCAGGTCGGCCCACCCTGCGGCCAGTGGATCAGGTACAGGTCCAGGTAGTCGGTGCCGAGCCGCTCGAGGCTCTTCTCCGCCTCGACGAACGGGTCGTCCTTGGCCGGCAGGAACTTCGTCGTCAGGAAGATCTCCTCGCGCGGAATCCCGCTCTCCCGGATCGCCTTCCCGACACTCGCCTCGTTCCCGTACCCCTGCGCGGTGTCGATCAGCCGGTACCCGGCCTCGAGCGCCGCGGAGACCGCCCCCTCGGTCTGAGCACCGTCCTCCACCTGCCACACACCCAGTCCCACCGCGGGGATCTCAGTACCGTTCAAAAGCTTCAGCTGCGTATTCGAGTTCATGTTCACACCCTACGCAACCCCTGAGCGGCACTGGATCTTCCAGACCTGCGGCTGGAGGCCCACTCCACCCTCCCCGCCCCGTGTCGCCGACTGAACGCACTGTGCTGCTGGACATCGATTTCTAGCGGCAATCTCCCTCCACTCGACGTCGGACCGCTGTTCTGCACGCCGACTGAACCCACCGTGCTCGCCCGGCGGGCAGAGGGATGCGGCGGGAGGGCATGGGGTGGCGGGGGTGGACCGCGACGCCGGTGACGGTCCCGCGGTCTTCGGCGGCGTCGAGATCGTCGCACCGGATCAGCGCGACGAGCTCATCGCCTTGCTCGACTCCGGGCCGACACCGGACGCGCTTGTCGAGTTCAGCACCCGGCGCCTCGCGCCCGCCGTACCAAAGGTTTAGTCAGCGGGGTTCGAGCTTCCAGATCTGGGGCTGGAGGTTGTTGCAGTTCCAGATCTGGAGGTCGGCGCCCGCGGTGGTCGAGCCGCCGGCTACGTCGAGGCAGAGACCGGAGTTCTGGCCGACCACCTGATAGGCGTTGCGGCCGACGTTCACGAACTTCCAGCGCTGCCAGCCGCCGTCCTGACAGGCGTACTGCTGGATCTTCGCGCCGGGTTCGAACGAGTTCTTGGTGACCTCGACGCAGAGCTGGCTGTTCTGGCCCTTCAGCCGGTAGTACCCGCTCCCTTCCGCGGTGAACTGGAAGTTCTGCGGACCGAGGCCGTTGCAGTACCACTGCTCGATCCGGCCGCCGTACTCACGGGAGTCGCCGGCGACATCCATACAGTGGCTGCTCTGCGCACTGATCAGCCGGTACGTCGTTCCTCCCGCCACCCCGGCGTCCGTACCGTTCCCGATGGCGGAGCCGGTGGCGAAGAACGTCTGGCAGTCACCGTTGCTGAAGTCGCTCGCGAGCTCCAGAACGCGGGTGCCGTCGGCGGATCCGACCAGCGGTGAGCTGTAGTTCGGGCAGTAATGGTTGTACGGGTTCGGGACCTGCACCGGTGCGTCGAGCTCGTACCAGAAGCCGTTGGAGCTCTCGGTGTTGGCGAAGATCGTCCGGCCGTTGTCCGCGGCAACCGAACCGTTGCTGTTGAGCAGCATCTGGCCGATCAGCAGCAGCTTGCCGCCGACGACCGCGACCGTCGGTGCGTGTGCGAAGTACTTGCCGTCGACGGTCTGCGGCCTGCTGCCGAGATCGCTCGGCGATCCCCAGTTCCAGCCGTCGCTCGACGTGCGCTTGTGGACGACGCAGTCGTACTGCCCGCCGAGTCCGCAGATCTCGTAAACCATGATGTAGAAGCTGGGATTCAGCTGCCGCACCACCGGCATGCCCGGGCGGTGACCGCCGGTCGTGCTCTGCACGGTCGGTCCCCGATCGGTCCAGTTCACCCCGTCGCTGCTGCGGACCTCCATCAGTTTCTGACTGTGTACGCCGTCGGTCTCGTCCGCGTAGTGACAGACCAGCCGGCCGTCCGCCGCGACTGAGAACTCGGGCTCCCAGAGACCCTTGTCGTTCGGCGCGGTCGCGCAGTTCGACAGGTAGCTCCAGGTCCGGCCGACGTCGGTGCTCCGCCAGATCCGGATCGCCATCGGGCGGTCGTTGGAACCCACCGACGCTGCCCACAACAAGGTGCCGGCCGGCATCGAACCGATCTGTCGCGGCAGCTCGAACAGCGTCGCGCAGCACAGTCCCTGGTTGTTGGCGGCCTCCGGATCGGCGACGGCACCGACCTCCGCGAAGCTCGCGCCGTCGTTCGTGCTCTCGTGGATCACTCCGACGCCGTTGGCCGACCCGCGGAACGAGACCACACTGGCGAGAATCCGCCCGTTGGCTGAACCGCTGTTCTGTAGGCGAATGGCTCTCGGATAGAGACTCGCGCCAGCCGGCTGCAACAACGTGCCGGTAGCGGCCGGAGCCACAGCGGGCTGGGCTGCGGCCAGGGATCTGGCCGGCGACCAGCACTAGGGCAGTGGTCAGCAACAGCACGATGCGTTTCATCGGAGACCTCTCCAAGACGTCGGGGCGGGGACGACGGCGCGATCGACCAGCTTCGATTACAACGATGTATTGAGCACCTTGACACCGATCTGTCACGCACACAATCCCGACGGCGGTCCGCAGACATGCTTAACTGCGTTAATTAACTGACGCGACTTCTCGGAGGTGCTGGATGGCTGGCCTTTCCCGGCGGGATCTACTCAGACGAACCGGCGGCCTGGCCGCATTCGCGGCCCTGACCGCGGCCTGTGGCGGGAACACCGGACGACCGTCGGGCGGCGGTGGCAGCGGCGGGTCGAAGGTCAACCTGGCGCAGTGGTATCACCAGTACGGCGAGAACGGTACGAAGGAAGCGGCGCTCAAGTACGCGAAGGCCTACACGGACGCGAACGTCGCCGTGGAATGGACCCCTGGTGACTACGCCAGCAAGCTCGCCTCCGGGCTGCTGTCGAGCAACGGTCCGGACATCTTCGAGAGCCAGCTCAACATCGGCATGGTGAAGAGCAACCAGGTGGTGGCCCTGGACGACATCCTCGGCGACGCCAAGGCCGACTTCAATCCGAACGACCTGCAGACCAACTCGGTCGACGGCAAGGTCTACGGGATCAAGATGATCGACGACCCGCAGGTCTTCTACTACCGCAAGAGCCTCTTCGACAAGGCAGGGATCAAGCCGCCGGAGACGGTCGACGACCTGATCGCGGCGGCGAAGGCCCTCACCACCGACAAGGTGAAGGGCATCTTCGTCGGCAACGACGGCGGCATCATCATCGGCGGTCCGGCGCTCTGGTCCTCCGGTGGCGCGTACCTGACCGCGGACAACAAGCCCGGGTTCACCGGCGACCGCGCAGCGCAGGCGTTCGCCAAGCTGCACGAGCTTTACGACAGCAAATCCTTGCTGCTGGGTGCACCGGCGGACTGGGCCGACCCGAGCGCCTTCGTCCAAGGACTGACCGCGATCCAGTGGTGTGGCCTGTGGGCGATGCCGACGATTCAGAAGGCACTCGGCGACGACTTCGGCGTCTTCGCCTACCCGAAGCTCGACGCCCAGGGCCGGCCCTCCTTGCCGTCAGGTGGCTGGACGCAGTTCGTGTCCGCGAAGAGCGCCAATATCGAGGCAGCCAAAGCGTTCGTGAAGTGGTTGTGGGTGGACAACCTGGAGTTCCAGGAGGACTGGAACCTCAACTACGGCTTCCACATCCCGCCGCGCAAGTCGCTGGCCGCGAAGGCGACCAAGCTGCAGCAGGGTGCGGCCGCCGAGGTGGTCAAGCTCAACCAGGACCACGGCATCGTCGACCTGCCGGCCTGGACACCGAAGATGATCACCGCCTTCAACGACCTCACCACCAACGTGATCCGCAAGGGCGCGGATCCGGCGGCCGAGATCACCAAGGCCGAGAAGACAGTGACCACCGAACTGTCGCGACTGTTCGGCTAGACCTTCACTGGGAACAGCACGCGCCACAACGGCAGGTAGGCGGGCTGATCCGGCTGGCCGGTCAGGTAGCCGATCACGCCCGCCTGCTCGGCCGCGGTGATCTCAGCCGGGGTCTCACCCTCATAGAAGGAACGGCAGGGCGCGGCATTCGCCTTGCCCCGCTCGAACAGCGCCAGGGCCGGCTTGGACTCGGCCTTCGTCCGGGGAGTCAGGATCCGGTCACCGAAAAGCGTCCACGGGAACCGATCCGATTCAGCCCACTGACCGTCGACGTACGCCTTGGTCGCCGCCGCACGCTCGGCGTCGGTGGCGCCCCACTCCGGCGGGACGTTCGTGATCAGCCCGATCGGTACGCCGATGCTGCGGAGCTGGCGCAGGTGCCGGAGCGCGCCAGGCATCCAGGTCATCGTGCCGGCGACCGTGGTGTCGACCAGGGTGTTGCCGAGGTCGAACCAGACGACCGAGCACCGCGCGGGGTGCTGCGCTGTCGCTGCGGGTTCCGGTACGGCGGGTGCTGCCTCTGCCGTGGTGGGCAGGGCGAACAGAAGACTGGTCGCGGCGGCTGCCACGACCAGTTTGGCGATGTCCTTCACTGGGCCTCCGAGCGCCCGTCCGCCCTCCTGGAATCTGTTGAAGGGGGCGGTGGCGCGGTCGATTCTCGGTGGATGAGCCGGTTGACGGTCCGGGTGGACGGCTCCGGGGCGGGTTTACCGTGGATCTCGGCGAGCAGGCGATGGATCGCGTCGCGGCCCTGGGACTCGCGATCGACGGCCACCGTCGACAGCGACGGGGTCGCGAATCTGCCGTACTCGTCGTCGTCCCATCCGAACACACTAAGGTCGCCGGGCACGCTCCAGCCGCGTGCCCGCGCGCCGCGGATCACTCCGAGCGCGGCCAGATCACAGGCGGCGACCACCGCCGTGACCCCACAGTCGTCCGGAAGCGCGGCGATCGCGTCGACACCGGACTGGCCGGACCAGTCCCCGTCGTACACGCCGACCGACTCCAGCCCGAGCCGCTCGATGGTCTCCAGGTAAACGCGTTTACGGTTGCGTCCCGAGGCGAAGCTCTGGTCGCCTGCCACATGCAGGAAGCGGCGATGGCCCAATGACCTCAGGTACTCGATGATCTCCGCGATCTCGGCGGCACCGGCCAGCTGGCCGAGCACGTGCAGCTTCTCGTCGTAGCTCTCGCTCTGGACGATCGGTATCCCCAGAGATTTCGTCTTCAGATCGATCGATGAAATCGCAAGAATTCCGTCGACCTGACCCGATCGCGCCAGATCTTCAATGCGGGCCGAACGCGCTTTGGGACCACCTTCGACACTGACGATCTCGAGCTGGTATCCGGCCTGATGGGCGGTCTCGGAAGCGGCAGTGAGTTGCCGGCCGGGGAAATGCGGACCGGTCGCCAAGACGATCGCCAGCCGGTTCGACCGGCGCGTTCGCATGGAACGCGCGACCAGATTCGGGCGATAGTCGAGCGCCTTCACCGCATATTCGACCTTGATCCTGGTCTGCGGTTTCAGGCTGTTCTTGTCCTGCAGGTAGCGGGACACGGTCGTATGGGAGACGCCGGCCAGCCGTGCCACCTCGTGGATCGTCGACGGCCGCTGCTCCCCCGGTTCACTCACGGTCAGCAGGCTAGCCCATCGGGTGAACTCTTGACACCCTCTACGGGCTGCGGTTAGCTACCGCATCAGGAAGTGGATCGATCACTTTTTAATGCCCGCCCTGGTGAACTCCTCCCCTGTAAAGGAGGAAAGTGTCTCTCTTCACGCGATTACGCCGCGACTATCCGATCCTGCTGCTGGCGATTCCCGGCCTGCTGATCATCTTCGCCTTCCATTACTTCCCGCTCTGGGGCAATGTCATTGCCTTCCAGGATTACCAGCCCTATCTGGGCGTGGGTAAGAGTCTGTGGTCCTACCTGGACAATTTCCGCATCATCGTCGACGGCGATCCGCAGTTCCTGAACGCGGTCAAGAACACGCTGGTGCTGACCGCGATCCAGACCGTCATCGTGTTCCCGGCGCCGATCGTGGTGGCGCTGGTCCTGCACAGCCTGCTGTCGAACCGGATCCGCCAGTTCGTGCAGACCGTCATCTACCTGCCGCACTTCATGTCCTGGGTGATCGTGGTCGCGGTCTTCCAGCAGATGCTCGGCGGCACCGGAATGATCAACAACTGGCTGCGCTCGCACGGGTACGACCCGATCCATGTGATCGGGAACGCCGACGCGTTCCGGGGGCTGCTCACCTCACAGGTGATGTGGAAGGACACCGGCTGGGCGACGATCCTGTTCCTCGCCGTGCTCTCGCAGATCGACCGCGCCCTCTACGAGGCGTCCGCGGTCGACGGTGCCGGACGCTGGAAACAGACCTGGCACGTCACGCTGCCCGGGCTGAAACCGATCATCATCTTGTTGCTGATTCTCAAGCTCGGCGACTCACTGACGGTCGGGTTCGAACAGATCATCCTGCAGCAACCCGCGGTCGGAGCTGATGCGAGCGAAGTGCTCGACACGTATGTGTACAACAACGGCATCCTCGGCGGCGACTGGGGAACGTCGGCCGCGGTCGGTCTGGTGAAGAGCGTGGTCGCGCTGATCCTGGTGCTCGGCGCCAACAAGCTGGCCCATCGCCTCGGCGAGGAAGGGGTGTACCGCGGATGAGCCGACAACAAGCCATGGTCGGCGGGATGCCACCGCCGACCCGGCTCGAGAGCATCGTCAAGGCGATCTTCCTGACCGCGATCTGCCTGGTGGTGGTCGTGCCGTTCATCGGGGTCGTCTCCACCAGCCTGGCCTCCCCCGAGCAGGTGATCAAAGCCGGTGGCTTCGTGCTGCTGCCGACCCACGGGATCGACTGGTCGGCGTACCGATCGATCTTGTCCGGCGGGACGGTGACGCAGGCCCTTCTGGTGAGTGGCTTCATCACCGCTGTCGGTACGGCGATCGCTCTGTTCCTGACCTGCGCTCTCGGCTGGGCGCTGAGTCGCCGCGGCAGTGTCGGCAACAAGGCGCTACTCCTGCTCGTGCTGATCAGCCTGCTGTTCAATCCCGGACTGATCCCGAGCTACCTCGTGGTCCAGCAGTTCGGGCTGCTCGACAGTCTGTGGGCGGTCATCCTTCCGACGTCGGTGAGCGCGTTCAACGTGATCGTCGTCCGCGCGTACTTCGTCGGCCTGCCGTCCGAGATCCTCGACTCGGCCCGGATCGACGGCGCTTCGGAGTGGAAGCTCTTCTGGCACATCGGTCTACCGCTGTCCAAGGCTGTCGTCGCGGTGGTCGGCCTGTTCTACGGCGTCAGCTACTGGAACAGCTTCTTCGGCGCGTTGCTCTACCTGAACGACAGCAGCAAATGGCCGCTGCAGCTGGTACTGCGAACCTACGTGGTCAACGGCGTCGAGATCGGCGCCCAGGACCTGGGCGCGGCCGGTGAGGCGCTGCCGCCGCAGACGTCCATCCAGATGGCGATCCTGATGATCTCGATCGTCCCGATCCTGTGTGTGTATCCGTTCATCCAGCGGCACTTCGCCAAGGGTGTGCTGACCGGAGCGGTGAAGGGCTGACGATGAGTCTTGACGATGCACGACTGACCCGCCGCACCCTGCTCGGCGGCGCCGCCGCACTCGGACTCGTCGCGTGCTCCAACGAGGGCCGTGGCGGACTCCCCGGCGGTGGCGGCAACGCGGCCGGCGTCCGGCCGGCGTACATGCGCTACACCGGGGTGAAGCCGGACCTGCCGGGCGCGGAGTACAAGATCCCGGATGCCTTCGTTCGCTACCCGGCCAACCCGGCGCAGGCGATCCGGAAACCACCGGGTGACGGCCGGCCGATCGACGTCCTCACCTATACGAACACGCCGATCCCGCCGAAGGTCGAACAGAACAGCTTCTGGCAGGAGTTCAACAAGCGCGTCGGATCGCCGGTCACGGTGAACCTGACGCCGTCGGTGGACTACAACCAGAAGTTCGCCACTGTGGTGGCGGGCGACCGGCTGAGCGACATCTTCCTGGTCGGCGTCGTTCCCCAGGTGCCACAGTTGCTGGAGGCAAAGGCCGTCGACCTGACGCCGCATCTGTCCGGTGACAACGTGAAGAAGTACCCGTACCTGGCCAATCTCCCCGAGACCGCGTGGAACCCGTGCATCTTCGGCGGCCGGATCTACGGCGTACCGATTCCCAGAGGCGCGATCAGCTCGCAGACCATGTACAGCCGGGCGGACATCCTCGAGAAACAAGGTGTCGACGGCAACGTCAAGAGCGTCGACGAGTTCGTCGAGCTGTGCAAGGCGGTCACCGACAAGCGGCAGAACCGGTTCGCACTGGCGGCAGCGCCCACACAGTGGATCCGGAACATGTACGACGTACCGAACAACTGGAGTGAGAACGGCAAGACCCTGGTCAGCAACCTCGAGCACCCCGCGCAGGAGGACGCCTTCGAGGTACTGCGGAAGCTGTGGAGCTCGGGGTACATCCATCCGGATGCGTTCTCGGGGCAGAACCAGGACATGAAGGTGCGGTTCGGCAACGGATCGAGCCCGCTGGTCCAGGACACCTACAGCGCCTGGCCGAGCTATCTGCAGACCGCGGTCGATCCGAACGCTCAGATCGCGATCATCCCGCCGCCGAAGTACGACGGTTCCGGCCCGGGCCGGCTCTGGCTGGGTTCGCCCGCGATCGGGTTCGCCGCGATCAGCAAGAAGGCGGCCGGCCGGGTCGAGACGATGCTTGCCTACCTCAACTTCCTCGCGGCGCCGTTCGGCACCCAGGAGTACCTGTTCCGCAAGTACGGACTGCCGGGGCTGCACCACAAGGTTGTCGACGGCAACCCGGTGCTCACCGAGAAGGGCTTCAGCGAGGTCCAGCTCGGGCTGATGTACACCGCGGACGGCCCGTGGACGATCTTCCTGCCGGAGAAGGCCGGCAATGCGGAGGCCGAGTTCAACGCCATGAAGCAGACCTGCCCGCCCGCGTACGCCGACCCGGTCGCCGGGATGTACTCCGAGACGAACGTCCGCAAGGGTCCGCAGCTGACCTCCGACATCACGCAGCTCACCAACGACATCATCCAGGGCCGCAAACCGGTCTCCGCCTGGGCCGGTGCGGTCAAGAAGTGGAAGAGCGGCGGCGGTGACAAGATCGCCGAAGAGTTCGCGCAGGCTCTCGAATCATCACGCTGATCATTACTCGCTTCATCACGCTCAATGAAGGGGAATCTCCTTGACTACCAACACCGTCAGGTTCGCGGCCGTCGGTCTTGATCACGCCCATATTCACGGTCAGATCGCCGGGCTGATCGAGGCCGGCGCGGAGTTCGTCGCCATGGCGACCGACGATCCGGCGGCAGCGATCGCCGTACAGGTGCGGGAGCGGTATCCCGACGTACCCGTCGCCGATGATCCGGCCGAGCTGATCGAGCGGGACGGCATCGACCTGATCGTGACGGCCGCCGTACCGGATCGGCGTGGGCCGATCGCGGTCGCGGCCTTGCGAGCAGGCAAGGACGTCGTCACCGACAAGCCGGGCTGCGTCAGCTTCAGTCAGCTCGACGAGATCGAGAAGGCCGTTGCCGAGAGTGGGCGGTTCTGGTCGGTGACGTTCTCGGAGCGGTTCGAGGTGCGCTCGGCGGTCAAGGCCGGCGAGCTGGTCCGCGAGGGCCTGATCGGGACGGTCGTGCAGACGATCGGCCTTGGCCCGCACCGGATCGGCGACCGCGGTCACCTCGGTGGCGGCGCCGGGCGGCCGGACTGGTTCTACGACAAGAGCCGGTACGGCGGCATTCTCGTCGACATCGCCTCGCATCAGATCGACCAGTTCCTCTACTACACGGGCTCGCGCACCGCGGAGGTCGTGGCCAGCTCGGTCGGCAACTTCGCCAACCCGGACAAGCCGGGCCTGCAGGACTTCGGCGATCTGTTGATCCGCAGTGAGAACGCGCAGGGTTACATCCGGGTCGACTGGTACACACCGGACGGGTTGCCGACCTGGGGCGACGGGCGGCTGATGATCCTCGGCACGGAGGGCTACATCGAGCTTCGCAAGTACGTCGACATCGCCGGGCGCCCGGGCGGTGACCACGTCTTCCTGGTCAACAACGAGGGCATGCAGTACGTCGACTGCTCGGACGTGCAGCTGACGTACTACGCCGACCTGGTGAACGACGTACGGGATCGGACGACCACGGCGGCGCCGCAGGAGCACACCTTCGAGACGATGCGACTGGCGTTGACCGCGCAGCAACAGGCAGTTCTCCGTGGGGCCGCGCAGTGACGGTCCTCAAGGTCGCGATCGTTGGCTGCGGCAACATCAGTCGTCGCCATGCCGAGTCGTACGCCGCCGCCTCCACGGAGTTCGTGGGTGTCGCGGACATCGTTCCTGACAAGGCGGTTGAGCTCGCCGGCAAGTACGGTTCAACACCCTTCAACAGCCTCACCGAGTTGCTCGCGGCAACTTCTCCGGATCTCGTGTCGGTGACCACACCGCCGGGCAGTCACGCTTCGCTCGCCATCGAGATCCTTGCCGCAGGCAAGTCTGTGCTGCTCGAGAAGCCGCCGGTGCTGAGCCTGGCCGAGATGGACGCTGTGGCTGAGGCCGAGCGCGCGAGCGCCGGCTCCGTGTACGTCGTCTTCCAGCATCGGCACGGGTCGGGAGGTTTGCGGGCCGCGTCACTGCTCGCAGATGGTGCGCTCGGCAAGCCGCAGGTTGCCGTGTGCGAGACGCTGTGGTTCCGGCCGGTCAGCTACTTCGATCCGGAGTGGCGTGGGACATGGGTCGGTGAAGGTGGCGGGCCGACGCTTGGGCACGGGATCCACCAGATCGATCTGCTGCTGCATCTGCTCGGGCCGTGGCGGACGTTGCAGGCAACTGCCGTGCGGCTCGATCGGCCGGTTGAGTTCGAGGACGTGTCGATGGCCTCGGTGATCTTCGAGAGCGGCGCGGTGGCGACCGTGATCAACAGCCTGTTGTCGCCGCGGGAGTTGAGCCGGATCCGCATCGACACGACCGGTGGTTCGCTCGAGGTCAATCACCTGTACGGCTACTCGGACTCGGATTGGACGTTCACGCCGGCGCCCGATGCGGCCCGGGCCGCGGCCAACGGCCTCGACCCCGGCGTTCGTCGTACCGACTCGGAGGTTGTTGCCGAGGGCACCGACCCGTGGATCGGGTCAGCGGGCGACGACGTACCGAGCAATCACGAGGCTCAGCTCGGGCGGCTCGTCGACGACCTGCTGGCCGGGCGTTCACACGACACCACCTTGGCGAGCACGCGGCCGACGATGCAGTTCGTGACCGCCCTCTATGCCTCGGCCTTGACCGGTACGGCGGTTGAGCGCGCCTCGCTGACACCCGGGCATCCGTTCTACCAGGCGCTGCACGGCGACGTACCGCAGCCGGTGATTGACCGGACTCTCACTATTTGACCACTTCTTGACCAGTGTGGCACTGTAGAGGCCATGAGACGACATCGCCCCGTGGCGGCCGCGATCGCGGCCGCCCTCGCCTCGACCGCCCTGGCCGCCTGCGCCGACGTGAAGACGGCACCCGCCACCGTGAAGGTCGATACCCCGCTCGCCATCACCTGGCAGCAGGAGTTCAACGAGCCTGCAGGAACCCGCCCGAGTGCGTCGAAGTGGAACTTCGACCTCGGCGGCGAACCGACGTGGGGCAACGAGGAGTGGCAGTACTACACGAACCGTCAGGAGAACGCGGCTACCGACGGCACGGGCAACCTGGTCATCAGCGCCCGCAAGGAGAAGCTGGCCGGGATGGAGAACTGCCAGTTCGGAACGTGTGACATCACCTCGGCACGGATCACCACCAAGGACAAGTTCAAGCAGGCGTACGGCCGGTTCGAGGCGCGGATCAAGATCCCGGCCGGGCAGGGCCTGTGGCCGGCGTTCTGGATGATGGGCAACGACATCGACACCGTCGACTGGCCGGGCAACGGTGAGATCGACATCATGGAGGTCGTCGGCAACGAGCCCGGCAACCTCTACGGCACGATCCACGGACCCGGCTACTCCGCCGAGGAAGGGATCACCAAGGCGACCTCGCTGCCCGCCGGTCAGAAGTGGGCCGACGCCTTCCACGTCTACAGCGTGGCCTGGACACCGAACCGGATCATCTGGGAGGTCGACGGCCGCGAGTACTTCCGGGTCACCCCGGCCAGCCTCCCGGCCGGCAAGAAGTGGGTCTTCGACCACGAGTTCTACCTGCTGCTGAACCTGGCCGTCGGCGGCACCTGGCCCGGTCCCCCGAACGCGTCCACCAAGTTCCCGGCGAAGCTGCTGGTCGACTACGTCCGCGTCTACTCCTGACGGTCGCTCACCTTCGGCTACGTTAGGTCGCTGTGACAGCCAGTCTGCGCAAGCGCGACCGCGCGCGCGAACACGTGATCGAACTGATCCGGGCCCGCGCGGTCGGCCAGGCGATCCCCTCGGAGCGGCAACTGTCCGCCGACCTGGGCATCTCCCGGCCGACCCTGCGCGCCGTCGTCGACGACCTGATCCGCGACGGCTGGTTGACCCGCGAACACGGCCGCGGCATGTTCGTCGGCACCCCCAAGGTCGAGCAGTCCATCCTCGGCGGCTCGACCTATCCCCCGGCCCCCGGCACCTGGACCAGCCGAGTCCTCGAGCACGCCGTCATCCCGGCCGGCACCACCATCGGCAGTCGCCTCCGCGTCACTCCCGGTACGGCGGTCCTGCGGATCACCCGCCTCCGCTCGGTCGACGGGGAACCCCTGGCCGTCGAAACCATCCACGTCCTCGACGAACTGGTCCCCGCTCTCGACCTCACCGCGATCGAGACCGGCTCCTTCTACGCCCTCCTGCGCCACCAGTACGACGTACAGCCGACTGACGCTGAACAGACCCACGAAGCGGCCGCCGCAACCGCTGACGAGGCCGCCCTTCTAGGCCTGCCCGAAGGTGCCCCTCTCCTCATCCTGGATCGCGTCACCCGCGACCAGCACGGCCGCTACTTCGAATACACCCGAGCCGCCTACCGAGGCGACCGCTACCGAGTCACCACCCACCTATCCCTGACAGACCTCACCTAGGGCAGGTGCCGCTGAATCAGGTCGGCGACCTCGGTGGGGCGGCTCAGGTAGGGCGAATGACTGGTGGGCCAGGTTTCGACAGTGGTGCAGCGTGCGGCGAAGCGCTGGATCAGCAGGGCGGGGGTGGCCAGGTCTTCGCTGCCGACGACGTAGGTCGTGGGGGCGGTGTGCCAGGTGACCCGGGTCGGGGTGGTTCCGAAGATCGATGGGGGTTCGGGGCGAAGCAGGGCGATGGCTTCGGCGGCCTTGGCGTCGTCGACGTCGCCGTACAGCTTGCGGCGGGCGTCGGCCGGATCCAGGCCAAGGCGGCCGTTGGCGTCAGGGGCCATGGCGAGGCCCGCCGGTGGGGTGCCGGTCTCCTCGGCGAGAGCGGCCAGCAGTTGAGCCGGTGTCTCGCCAACATCGAGCAACCAACCGGCGAGAAGAATCTGCCCGCGCGCACCCCGAACGGTGCCCGCAACTACCCCGCCGAACGAGTGACCGACAACCAACGGCGGGTGCGCCGAGGCGGTAATGATCTTCTCGACCAGTGCGGTGCTCTCGTCCAAAGTCAGCTCGTAGAGGTCTGGAACTTCCACTCTGAGCGCGCGTGAGCGCAGCAGCCCCGCCAGTTCGTCGAAATGCGCAGGCTGGTGCCAGGAACCATGCAGAAGGATCACGTCAGTCATACGCTTGACGCTACCTACCTGTGAGCCCGGCTTCGAACCGATAACGGCTCACCGGTACGACGAGCATCCTGGTACCCGTTGTCAGTACGTTGTGATTCATGTCCCGCCCCGGTCAGCCCGAACGCTCTGCGACGTACGCAGAGGTTTTTGCGGTAGCCGAATTCCGGTGGTCCTGGGTCGCGCTGGTCGGCTCCGTGATCGGCGACCAGCTCGCCCGGGTCGCACTCTCCATCCTGGTGTTCGACCGCACGGGATCGGCGGGCCTGTCCGCGTTGACGTATGCACTGACCCTGCTGCCGGACGTCGTCAGCGGACCCCTCCTCGGCGGCCTTGCGGACCGCCTCCCCCGCCGCCGCCTGATGGTCACCTGCGACGCGGCCCGCGCCGTACTGGTCGGCCTGATGGCGATCCCCGGCGTGCCGTTGTGGATCCTGTGTGTCCTGCTCGTCGCGGTGCAGATGTTCGCCGGTCCCTTCCAGTCTGCGCGGTCCGCCTTCCTGGCAACGATGCTCACCGGCGACATCTACCGCGCCGCCGTCGGCCTGTCGACAGTCACTACACAAGCGGCGCAGCTCACCGGTTTCGTGCTCGGCGGCACCATCGTGGCTTTCATCGGCCCCAGTCAGACACTTGCCCTCAACGCAGTCTCTTTTGCGGTCTCGGCCGTATTGCTGCGCCTTGGGCTTCGGGAACGCCCCGTCCCGATGGGCGACGATCCAGCCGCCCGCCCGAGTTGGTGGGGTTCGCTGGTCGCCGGGGCGCGCCTCGTCTGGCGCAACCGCAGGCTCCGGTACCTGCTGGCGCTCTGCTGCGTACCGGGCTTCTACATCACCGTCGAGGGCCTTGCCACGCCGTACGCCGTTTCCGTCGGCGGCGGGGCGGTCGCCGCCGGCATCCTGTTCGCGGCCAATCCAGCCGGCCAGGTTGTTGGCATCTTGCTGACATCACGTATCGCCCCGGCGCGACGTATGTCCATGATGGGAACGCTAGCGATCGGGACCTGCGCCGTCCTGATCGGCTGCGTCTTCCAGCCAGGGCTGGTGGTGACGGTGATTCTGTGGCTGTTTTCAGGGATGTGCGCGTCGTACATGCCGCTGGCGCAGGCGACGTTCGTACAGGAGATTCCTGATGCGCAGCGCGGTCAGGTGATCGGCCTTGCCCGCACTGCGCTGATCGTCGCTCAGGGGATAGGGATCCTGGTCGCCGGACTGGCGGCGGATCGTTGGAAGCCGGCCATGGTCGTAGCCGGCGCAGGTGTGCTCGGCATCATCTACGCCGCCGGCGCCGCCCGGGGATACAGGCGCACCGACAGATGAGAAGGAAAGCAGAACCGAGGCGTATCACGACCAGTCGTTGGAGCGCATCGCGACGCACCTCCTTCCGGGACCGGAGGGCCCATCACTACCTGACTCCGCAGTGACTTTCGGTGATACTGCGTTTACTCTGACAGTGAGGACGAAGTGGGGCTGGGGGAACGTTAATGCTGAGTATCCGCCATTGGAGCGCACGGCGCAGGCACCGCCGTGAGACTGACACCGACACGTCACGCTGGTCGCCGACGCGTTGGGCACTCTGGAGCGTTCCCTCGCCGGTGCTGGGTTACGTTCTGGCCGTCGACGCCCTCGCACTCGCGGTGGTCGGCACCTCGTTCATCGGCCTGGACGTGCGTACCGACGACTGGATCCGGTTCGGCGCGCTGGCGCTCGGCTCGGCGATCCACGTCGAGGCCGGCCGAGAGATCGAGCGACTCCGGCAGGTCGTCTCCGAGGGCTCGACCTACGTGAATCTGAAGTCGATGTGGATGTTCGCAGGCGTCCTGATCCTTCCACCACCGTTGGCGGTCGGCGTGATCGCGGTCAGCTACGCCCATGCGTGGATCCGGTTGCCACGGAGCCCACCTCATCGCGGATACTTCTCCGCCTCGACCGTCATCCTCGGGTCCGCCGTGGCCACGATGTGCATACGGACGATCAATCCCGACAATCAGCCCGGCTTCGCCGGCGGCCTCGTCGGCCTGATCGCCGTGGCGGCCGCGGCCATGGCCTACTGGCTCATCAATCTAGCTCTCGTGGTCGGAGTCGTCCTGCTGGCCAACCCGAATGCCAATGCGCGCAAGGCTCTTGGGCAGCTGTCGGACCAGTTCATCGTCGCCGGCGCGCTCGGTCTCGGTACCTCCACGGCCGCCCTGTTGCTCTACCAGCCCTGGCTGACTGCCGCGCTACTGATCACGGTCCTCGGCTTGCACCGGGCTCTGCTCGTGGGCCAGTTCCAGTTCGCGGCACGGACCGACCCGAATACCGGCCTGGCGAACGCCATGTTCTGGCACGAGATTGCCGCGAAAGAACTAGAACGTTCCCAGAACACCAACGCGCCGCTCGGCATCCTCTATCTGGACCTCGATCACTTCAAGGCGGTCAACGACACTTACGGCCATCTGGCCGGCGATCAGGTACTGAAGGCAATTGCGGCCGAACTCAAACACGAGGTCCGCACCGAAGACCTGGTCGGCCGGCTCGGGGGCGAAGAGTTCGCGATCCTGCTCCCCAACACCGACATCGAGGACACCCTGCGCACGGCCGAACGCATCCGGCGCCGGATCGCCGGTCTCGCCGTCTCCGTCAACACGCCGGCCGGAACCACCTTCGTCGACGGCTTCACCTGCTCTATCGGCGCTGCGACGTACCCGAACGCGGGGCAGAGTCTCGACATTCTGTTGATGGCGGCCGACACCGCCACCTATGCGGCGAAGGAGTCCGGTCGCAACCGGGTTGTTACGGCGCCCAGCCGGACGCCAGGTCAATTGAGCTGAGATAGATCGCGTTCTCGTCCGGGTGGGGTCGGTCGAAGTCGGCGAGGTGCTGGGTGAGGACCTCGTCGCTCACGTCCTGGCGCTGACGCGTTGCGTGGTTGGCCGCTCGGCGCTCGTGGATCACCGCGTGGTCGACATCCACGTAGAGCAGGGTGAACTCGGCCTCGGCCTCGGTTGCCAACGAGCGCCACGCATCGCGGAGGAATCGCGGCGAACTCGTGTCGTCGACGATGACCGACGTACCGGCGCTTAACAGCTCACGCGCTTCCGCGGTGGCTTCGCCATGAGTGCGAATCCATTCCTCGACCGGAATACCGTCACCACCCCAAAGACCGCGCCGCGCGTTGATCTCGTCCAGGCTGACGACGGTTGCCGCGATACGCGGAGCGAGGGTCCGGGCGACCGTGCTCTTGCCGGAGAACGACGTACCGCAGAGAAGAACGAGTTTGGACACCAGCTCAGCGTTTCATGAGCGAGGCCGCGATCATCGCGACGACTCGGTCGGGGTCGTCCGCCAGCTGACGAAGGGCCTCTTCGGCGACGGGTGGCGGGAGTTCGGCGAGTGCTTGGGTGAGGCGGATGCGGGCGGGCGAATCGGTGGTCGCGAGAGCAGCGGTCAGGGCGGTGATGACCGCCGGGTCGGCGGCGAGGGTGCCAAGAATCTCGGCGGCTTCCACGTCGTTGACGCCTTCCACGATCATGCGCACCAATGCGGGGATGGCAGCCGTCACGCCTCGGTTGCCTAAGGCAAGGGCTACGTGCTTGCGAACGGTTGGGTCCTCGTCGGTGAGGGCGGTCTCCAGGACGGCGGTCGCGTCGGGAAGTTCGGCGAGTGCCTGGACGGCGCGGCGGCGTACGGCAACGTCGTTGGACTGCAGGCCGGGCGCGATCCCGGCGACGGCGTTGTCGGCTCGGGCAAGAGCCCAGCGGAGGGCTCCGGCGACGTTCGGGTCGGACTCGGTCAGGATCGCCTTGGCGAGGAGGTCGGTGGGGACGGAGTCGGGAGTGAGCGCGGCTTGCTGACGGCGGGCCGCGTTGGGCGAGTCAAGGCTGTGCAAGAGTTCGATGATGCGCAAGACGTCCTCCCACCCGGACGGCGCCGACGCGTCGACGGTGCGGAGGCGATCGAGCAGTTCCTGCTCACGGTGCAGGCGGTCCTCGGTTCGCTGGATCAGGTCGCTGACCAGCGCGGCCGGTGCGAAGGCCGGGTCCTCCAGAGCGCGGCCGATCTCGCGCAGCGACAGACCGAGTGAGCGCAGGCTCTCGACGTGGAAGATCCGGCGGATGTCGTCGGCGGAGTACTCGCGATAGTTGCCGACGGTACGACCGGTGGGGCGCACCAGCCCGAGGGAGTCGTAGTGCCGGAGCATCCGGCTACTCACCCCCGAGCGGCGCGCCACCTCACCGATCAGCACGCGGCCTGCGCCTCGTTCTGCGCCTCGTTTTGGGCCTCCTTGTGGGCCTCGGCCTGGGCCAGCTTCTCCGGACCGAGGGCATCGATCCGCTTCGCCGCCTCGACGTCGGCTGCGAAAGCGGCATCCGGGTCGCGCAGCAGCAAGTTCGTTGCCCGAGCATGGGCCTGCACGCGCTCGTCAGCGCTCGCCAGCGCCGGCCGTAGTACGGGCTCGATGAGCTCACCCAGCGCGACAAGCGCCCGGCTGAGGCTCACCTGCACCATCCGGTCACCACGCCCGAGCTGCGTCACCAACTCGCCCGCCAACCACTCCCGCTTCTCCTCGGGAGCCAGTACGACGGCCGCCCGCCACGCGGTCCGTGCCACCTCGTCGTTCGGGTCGCGCAGCAGTTCCGGCGTAATCGCAGCCCAGGTCGCCGGAGAACCGATCTTGGACAGCGTGTGCAGCGCCTGACTGCGCGCCTGCGCCCGGTCCGACTGAAGCTCCGCCAGGACCATCGGTACCGTCACCTCCGCCGGCTGCCGGATCAGCGCCCAGGTCAGCATGTCGCGGACGAAGAAGTCCGGCTCGACCGCGCACCGCGCCAGCAACGCCTCCACGAGCCCAGGCTGGTCCCCCACAGTCATGGCCGACCGCAGCCGCGCCGACGAGTCCCCGGCACCCAACCGCGCCGCCAACGTCTCCACCGCACTCACGGTGATCACCTCCTGCACCCAGTGAAGACCTTGTCACAGTGTCAACGTCAAGTCAGGGATTGATAGAACGCGAGGTGCGCCTGCGCGGCGGCGTCCCAGGTGTAGGTCGCGGCAAGCTCCTCGCCCCTGGTACGACGTTCCGGCGCGGGCACCGTGAGCGCCGTACCCAGGGCCTCGGCGAGCGAGGTCGCACCGACCTCGGCGTAGATCGCGGTATCGCGGAAGATCTCGCGGAACACCGGCAGGTCCGAGACCACGAGCGGTACTCCGGCGGCGAGTGCCTCCAGAGGTGCGAGGCCGAACCCCTCCCTCACGGAGGGAAAGGCGAAGACGTCGGCACCCGCTACCAGCGACGGGAGCAGCTCGTCGTCGACCGGTCCCAGGACGACCGGCTCCACCCCCAACTCCCGGGCGGTGGCTTCCCAGGTGGCGCGGTACGGGCGGTAGTCGAACAGCGTCTCCCCGCCCGCGATCACCAGCCGTACGTCGGGTCTCGCCAGCTGGGCGTAGCCGTGGAGGAGATCGATCGAACCTTTCCGCGGTTCGATGCCGCCTACCGTGAGGATGTAAGGGCTTAGCCGCGAGGTTCGCGAGGAGGAAGCGGCCGCCGCGGCGAAGCGGGCCGCGTTGACGCCGTTCGGGATGACTGTTGCCTTGAGCCCCCAACAGTCCGCCAGCTCACCCGCAACGGCTGCCGAGACGCAGATGTGGGCATAGGGTTCGACGATCGCGCGCTCGTGGCACGCAGCGAGTTCGGGCGTGGTGAAGTTGTCGAGGTGATGCACCGTCCGCACACACCGCCCGGCCGCGTTCGCGCTAATACAGTCCTGCGCGTGCACAACGTCGTACAGGCTCCCGTCGAAGGCCTCCCGCAGTACGGCGATCGACCGCAGGATCCGCGCACCCACCGACTCCCCCGGTACGTCGGGGAACGGGACGACGGCGAGTCGCACCCGCGGGTCCACCCGGCGGAAGAACGTCGTATCGCCGCCCCGCCCGAGCGACCATACCGTCACATCCTGACCGAGCTCGGCCAACGCCTCAGCCAGCGCCAACGTGTGCACGACCCCGCCGCGCGGCTTGGTCGAGTAGCTGAGCAACGCGATCCGCATCAGTAAACCTCCGGCCGCCGTTCATCCAGATGATGCAGAACACGCCGGGCCGTCTCGATCTCCGCCCGTACGTCGATCTCCGCGATCGCGATCCCGGCCTTCGACCACGTCCGCGCCACGATGTCCCCGCCCGGACCGACAATCTTCGACTGTCCGAGGAACCGCATGCCACCGATCGAACCGGTCAGATTCGACGACACCAGCACCACCTGGTTCTCGGCCGCGCGCGATCGGTCGTACAGGTCGAACAACCGCGACTGCCGGTCCTCGTTCATCCGCGGCGCCCGGTTCGTGATGCTCGTCGGCCAGGCGCACAGACACGCGACCACCTCGGCGCCGTCGACCGCGAGCGTCCGCGCCGCCTCCGGAAACGTCTTGTCGTAGTCGATCATCATCCCCAACCGCCCGACCGGTGTGTCGAAGGCCGCGAACGAGTCGCCCGCGGCATAGATCGACCGCTCCCCCGGCGGCTGATGCACCTTGCGATGCTTGCCCAGTACGCCGTCGCCCGTCACGCACAACGCGGTGTTGTACCGCGACGTACCGTCCGCCTCGCAGAACCCGAAGCAGACCACCATCTCCCCCGCCATCGCGATCACCTTCGCGATCAGCGGGTCGTCCAACGCGAGCGCGGGCGGCAGATCGTCGAGGGCCGGGTTGCTCAGATCGGCCAGATACCCGCCCAGCGCTGCATCCGGGAGCACCAGCAACTGCACCGCCTCGCGCCGCCCATGCCGGATCAGCGCCTCCACCCGGGACAGGTCGAACTCAAGGTCCCGAGTGAAACCAGCCGCCACCGCGCCAACCTTCACGGGCCTCAGACCGCCACGCCGTAGGTCTCCGGCCGCCGGTCCCGCAGGTGACCCATTGATCGCCGAGCGAGCTCCAATGCCTCGGCAACGTCCAGTTCAGCGATCGCCATCCCCGCACCGACACCAGTGTCGGCAAGCACTTCACCACCTGGATCCACCACCTTCGCACTGGCCACGAACCGCATCGAGCCGAAGGTCCCGGACATGTTGGCCGACAGCCAGACCACCTGGTTCTCCAGCGCCCGGGCACGGTCGAACAGGTCGAACCGCCGCTTCCACCGATCCTTCGCCAGATCCGGATCCGGGTTCGTCCGCGCGCCCGGCCAGGCCGAGACACACACGATGATCTCGGCGCCGTCCAGCGCCAGCGCCCGCGCTGCCTCCGGGAACGCCTTGTCGTAGCAGATCATCAGGCCCAGCCGACCGACCGGCGTATCGAACGCTGCGAACCGGTCTCCCGCTGCGTAGTGCTCGTCCTCCCGCAGCGGCTGATGCACCTTCCGATGCCGGCCCAGTACGCCGTCTCCCGTCACGCACACCGCGCTGTTGTAGATCAGCCCGTCGACGCCTTCGGCATATCCCGCCACGACGACCATGTCACCGGCCAGCCGAGCGAGCCGCTGGATCTCGGATCCGTCGACATCAAACGCCGGCGGCGGCTCCGCCGTACCGTCGAGGCTGAGCAAGTACCCACCCAGCGCACCTTCCGGCAGAGCCAGCAGTTGTACGCCGTCCGCGCGCGCCTCTTCAATGAGGAGCGCGATCTTGGCGAAGTCCGCCTCGAGATCGCGGTCGAAGTTCGCGGCGACCGCCGCCATCCGCAGCTTCACGCCGCCCCCAATCCGGTCACGCCGGCACTCACTGCCGATGTCACCTCGCCGTCCGGCCAACGCAGTACGACGCCTTGGCCGCTGGTCAACTCGCCACACTCCCGACTCACCGCGGGCCCGGCGTCGAGCTCGGCCGATCCGGTGGTCAGCATCGCGAAGCCGGGGAAGCACGTCAGCCAATCGCCCATCGACGCTTCGGCAGGCTTCGGTACGTCGGCGACGTCGAGCACCGCGGCACATCCGCTCGCCTCCGCCAGCATGCCCAGCGTGCCGACCACTCCGGCCATCGACACGTCCTTGGCCGCCGCGGGCTTCGCCTTGCCTACCGATGCGACCATCGCGCGCAGCTCATCCGGGTGGCGTCGGCTGGTCGAGTCCCACTGCCGTCCGGCGTACCCGGTCCGCCACGAGCCACCCAGATCCGCCGTCAGCCGCACCGCGTGGCCGGGGCGGCCTCCACCGCCCGGGATCGGTGTTGCCGTCCGGCCCAGCGCTGTCACGCTGAGGGCCGCTGGAACGCCGAGCTGCGTATGACCGCCTAGCAATGGGACGCCATACGCCTCGGCGGCACGTCGCAGCCCGCTGATAACCCGTTGGGCGAACTCGGCGTCTCGGGCCCCGAGCGCGTCCAGGAGACCGACCGGTACGGCGCCCATCGCCGCCAGGTCGTTGACGTTCACCAGGACCGAGCACCACCCGGCCCATTCAGGGTCGCGCTCGACCATCGCCGGCAGAATCGCGTCACACGCCGCGACCAGGTCACTGTCCGGCACCGGGGCACCGTCGTCGCCCACGAATCCGGCCGGGCCGACTTTGCTCAACAGCGGTCCCAACGGACTCTTCGTCGCCGCTACCAGCCGGGCGATCCGGTCGATCGGCCAGCGCATCAGGACATGCGGCTCGCCCGCGACGACCGTCGGCTTGACCGTGTCCCAGCCGAGCCGTTGGAAGAACCGGTACGTCGAGGTCTGTACCGTCGCCTCGAATCGCAGCACCCCGGCGGTCTCGGCGTACGCGCATGCGGCCCGCACGAGTGCCGCTCCGACGCCATTGAGCCGACCGGCTGTTACGAGCCGCCCGCCCTGCCACCAGCCGAGGTCTGGTCCGTCCGAGACGGGTCCGAGCCGGACGCCGCCGATCACTTCACCGTCTGCGGTCCTCGCAACCAGGATCACCGTCCGCGGGTCGTCGTCACGCTCATCGAGATCGGTTCGCTCGAACAGGCCTTGCTGCACCACGAATGCGTCGTGCCGCATTCGGAGGTAGGTACGGCGGGCAGCCGCGTTCGCAATGTCGATCAGAAACTTTGGTGGTGGCTCGCCGAGGAGGGCCGAGACATCGGCCGCGTGCCGGACTCCGCTGGTCTGGACGAGTGGCGCGATCATGCGCCCGCCGCCGATAGCAGACTGCATGCGCCACAGGCCGCGCATCCAGCCCCTTGATCCGCGCCACGCATCTGGGCCGCTGCCAGCAGGTCGGCAACTTTCGCGGTGACGTCACGAACCACAGCTGCGGATGGCGGCAGCACCCCGTCAGCCCGCGCCAGTGTGCCCAGCATCGGCCGCAGCGGGACCACGAACGGATAGACGCCACGGTCAATCAGACGCGCCGCCCCGGCCACCAGCTCGTCGGGATCCTCCCCCATGCCGATCAGCAGATAGGTGGAGACCCGGTTCCGTCCAAAGACGCGAACAGCCTCGTCCCATGCGGACTCGTACTCATCCATGGACACGGACGACTTTCCCGGCATCCATTTCCGCCGTACGGCGTCGTCCAGGGACTCGACGTGGATTCCGATAGATGTCGCCCCGGCCGCTTTGAGATCCGACAGCACCGAGAGGTCGCCCGGCGGTTCGATCTGGACCTGGATCGGCAGTCCCGGTACCGCGGCGAGCACCGCTCGCACGCACCGGACGAGGTTCCGCGCGCCGCGATCCGGGCCGGTCGTCGTACCGGTGGTCATCACCATCTGGGTCACGCCGTCGAGCCGGACCGCGGCCTCGGCCACCTCGGCCAGTTGAGCCGGCGTCTTGGCCGCGATCGTCGCTCCCGCCCGGAGTGACTCCTCGATCGAACAGAACCGGCAGCGCGTCTCCTCGTCGTACCGGATGCACGTCTGGACGACGGTGGTCGCGAGCACGTCCTTGCCGTGCAGAAGGGCGATCTGCTGGTACGGGATGCCGTCGGCCGTGGTCAGGTCGTAGAACCGCGGGCGGCGGACCGGTTCCACCGACAGCCCCAGGTTCAGTCCGTTGCGGAAGACCGCGCCGTCCCGGACCTGATAGGGGCTGTCAGCAACGATCGGGAGGGTGGCGTTGGCACCGTCGACGACCAGGTGCCCGTCGTCGCTCGGGCCGGCGCCCTTGCTCCGGCGGACGGGTGCGTCCACCTGAACGCCCAGGACCGCCATCTCCGCCCGGGCTGCCAAGCTTTCTTCAGTGCCAACGCTCATCGGAGAATCCCCTCAGAACATGTACGTCGAGTTGATGATGGCGCCCTTGCGGGCGTAGTGGATCAGCGCGTCCTGGACGTCCAGCGGGTGCGTCGGGATGACGCCCTCGATCAGGTCCTCCTCGCGCGCACCGTGCAGCGACAGGCCGAACCGGCAGCAGTAGACCTTGCCGCCCTCGGCGATGAACGTCTTCAGCGACTCGTTGATGTTGTGCTCACCGGGGAACGCGGAGTTGCCGGTGGTCGGGAAGCCGCGGGTGGCCAGGCAGTTCAGCGATCCAGGTCCGTAGAAGTAGATCGCGGACTCGAATCCTTTCCGCTGGGCGCGGGTGGCCTGCAGGATCGCCACGAAGCTCACCGAGGACTCATGGGCGATCCCGTGCACCAGGGTGAAATACGTTTCGCCGTCCTCGGCCTGGTAGTCGGGGAACACCTTGGTGCCGCCGTAGATGCTGGAGCCCTGCGGCAGCGACGGGTGCGGGATCTCGCCGAGGCTCTTGGTCTCGAGGTCGGTCAGTTCGGCGGTCATCTCGTTCTCCTTGTGTGCATGGGGTGGATGTCAGTCGTAGAGGTGCTGAAAAGTCCGGTGGAAGACGAGCTCGCCGAGCTCGCCGTCCCCCATCGCGGCCCGCATCCGGGCCAGTTCGCCGGCGTGGTCGCCCCACGGCTGGTCGCTGGCGAACAGCACCCGGTCGTGGCCGATGCCGCGCCGCTCGATCTCCGCGGCCAGCCAGCCCGGAGCGAACCCGATCGCCCAGGACAGGTCGGTGTAGAGCTGCTTCCCGGCCGCGATCCAGTCGAAGAACCGCGAACCGATCAGCTTGATGTGCCCGCTCATCCCGCCACCGAAATGGACGAGATGCAGGCGAACGTCGTCCGCATATGTGTCGACCAGATGCCCGACATGGTCGATGTCGGAGGCTGCGCCCGGGGACGTATGTATGTGGACGACCAGGTTGTTGTCGCGGGCGACGGTGAAGATCTCGTCCAGAGCCGGCCGAACACCCTCACCAGTCGGATGCCCACCGAGCAGGAAACTCAACTTCAACGCCCGTACGCCGGGCTCGGTCGCGAGCGTGAGAGCCTTGGCCGTCAGCTCGGCATCCTGCGGTCGCGGCGAAACCCACAGCCCGGCACGGATCCGGTCGTCCCGAGCCGCTGCCTCGACCACCAACTCGTTGAACCCAAAGGAGACAGAAACATCCGGTACGCCGTAGTTCGGGATCACCAGCGCCCGTTCGGTGCCCTCGGCATCGAGATCGGCGATCAACTCGTCGACCGTCGCGCGAGCGGTGATATCCGGGTTGACCGGCGGACCGCCGTAGAAGGGATAGGCGGGCAGCACTCCGAGGTGCCGGTGCGCGTCGGCGACGAGCATCAGGCCACCGTCCGCTGCCGACGCGGCATCCCCGCGAGCCAGTGGATGCCCGCCTGCTGCTCGGTGATCCGGTCCATCAGGTACTGCGCATCGTCCGCGACCCCGCCGAACCGCCCCGAGCCCCAGGTGTGCTGCCACGGTAGCCCGATGAAGTAGAGCCCGGGCACACTCGTCACACCACGGTGATGAGTCGGATAGCCGCGGCCGTCGAAGACCGGCAGCCGGATCCAGCTGTCGTCGCGACGGAAGCCGGTGCTCCAGATGATCGCGCCGATCCCTTGCAGGTCAAGGGATTCCTGGGTTTCCGTCGGCTCCCAGACCGGCCGGTACCGCGGCTCCTGCGGAGCATTGATGCCCTGGGCAAGGATGAACGCGTCGATCGAGTCCTTGATCCCTTCCGAGACCGCGTCCGCGTGGTCCAGGTTCGACCGCAGATCGTCGGCGAACCGCAGCGTCGTCGGTGATGCGTCCAGCAGTCGCCCGTACAGCCGCATCCCTTCCAGCGCGAACTTCCGCAGATCGATGTCGCGACCGCCGTCGCGTCCGGTCACGTAGTGGTTCACGCGGAAGCGGATCGCGTCCACGTCGTCGAACTCGTCGATTCCGCGGCGGTAGTAGCCCATCCGGTCCAGCCACGCGACCACGTCCAGGCCGCGATAGACCCGCGCCACGCGCGGCGCCGTACCGGTGACGAGGTGGACCTGCCGACCGGCGAGATGAAGATCCTCGGCGATCTGGCATCCGGACTGGCCGGTGCCGACCACCACCACGGCACCTTCCGGCAGCTGGTCAGGATTCTTGTACTGGGACGAATGCAACTGGTGGACAGGGATTCGCTCGGCCAGTCCAGGGATCCGCGGCTGCCGGTACGGTCCGGTCGCGACGACGATCTGGTCCGCGGTAATCGTGCCGGCGGACGTGGCCAGCCGGAACCCTGCATCCAGTTGCGTCGCGCGAACGCCTTCAACCAGCGGAACGTCGTACGAGTGGGCGTAGTCCTCCAGATACCTGACGATGTCGTCGCGGACCATGAAGCCGTTCGGATCCGTGCCGCCGTACGGGAAGCCCGGCAGGTTGCACTGCCAGTTCGGCGTCACCAGGCAGAAGGAGTCCCAGCGCCGGTTCCGCCACTCGCTGCCGACCCGATCGGCCTCCAGCACCACATGGTCCACACCGCCCCGCACCAAGTGCCAGCTCGTCGCGAGACCGGCCTGACCGCCACCGACCACCACGACGGAAGAGTGCATTCCGTCCCTGATCTGCATGTCATCCAGTGAAGGACCGCCCGATTGCCCCGCCGTTGCCGCCGGAACAAACTCACGTTTCCAAACCGGCGGCCGGTGTTTCGCGTGGGTAACCGTGACTACCCGGGAGGAAAGCGAGCCGCCCACGACTCCAACGGCAGCCGGGCCGCGTTGATCAGCGTGGCGATCGACCGGTACCAGCCGGCGAGTAGCACCAACTCGATCACCTGCGCGTCGCTGTAGCGGAGTTCCAGTGCTGATCGGGTCGAATCCGACAGCGTCGCCGCGTCGAGCAGTTCATCAACAGCGGTCACGAGAACGCAGTCCGGTTCCGGCAGCCCGTCCTCCGTCGCCAGCACGTCGTACTCGTCACGGCTGAGCCCCGAGGAGCCGGCGAAGAAGCTGGCATGAACTCCCCACTCGTACTCCGCACCACACTTCGCCGTGGTCCGGGCGATGACGATCTCCCGGTCGCGAGCGGTCAGCAACCCGTGGTTCAGAAGACCGGAGGCCAGCGGCCGGGTCCGGTCGGCAAGCTCCAGATGGACGGCGAACAGCCGGAACAGCGCCAACGGTTCATGGCCGCTCCCGGCCGGCATCAGCTTGGCCAGCAGCTCGGCCACTCTCGGCTCGTACGGCGGATCGATCGGTCGCATGGGCGCTCCTCCTGGTGATACAGTTTCTGTATCACCAAGCCTACGCCTCCCACGCCCGGCCGTCCCGTGCGAAATTCCAGCACCGGCCGGCCGATCATGGCTGCGCTGGATCTGCTCGGCCGCCGCTGGATGCTCAGGGTGCTCTGGGAGCTGCGCGACGGGCCGGTCGGGTTCCGCGACCTTCGTGAGCGCTGCGACCGGGCCTCGCCGACCGTGCTGAACACACGCCTGACGGAGCTCAAGGAATCCGGGATCGTGACCCAGGACGACGCACGCGCCTACCTACTGACCCCGCTCGGGCGCGACCTCTACCAGTCGCTGGAACCCTTGCAGCGCTGGGCAGACCGCTGGGCCGACGAGTTCGAGTAGAACCCTCGCCGACCCGGCGATCACGGCTTACTCAGGGATAGTTGACCCACTGGGCCTTGTTGTTGGCGGAGTTGGACGGGCCGCCGGTGTTGTTGATGACGTGGGCGATCGTGCCCTTGCCACCCAGCGAGACCGTCACCATGTTGTGGAACTTCACTCCGGTCTTGTTCGGCACCTCGAAGGCGCGTTCGGCCACGATCGACGGATCAGAGTTGAAGACGCAGTAGCTGCCCAGACCCCAGGCTTCGTGGGTGTTGACGGAGTCCGCCACCTTGTACGCCGCGTAGCCGCGGGTGGACCCGTTCATCCATGCGGATTGGTTCGGCGGGTCGTACGGCATTTCGTTCTGGTAGAAGTACGTCCGCCCGCCGTTGCCGTTCCAGATGGTCTGGTACTTCTGGTAGTGCTCGACGAACAGCCCGTACGCCGTGACGTCGTCACCGTTCACGACGAGACCCGTGTCGGCCGTGTTGGTACCCCAGCCGACGCCGATGGAGTGGTCGCCGCGCCACAGCCAGGTGTGGTCGAGGATGACGTCGTCGCTGTTCACCCGCAGGGTCTCGGTCGCCTTGCCGACGGCGGCGCCGCCGATGCGGAAGTAGACGTCGTGGATGGACGTCGGGTTCGCGCTGTGGTCCGCGGCGGAGTTCGTCGGACCGAGCTCCATCAGCAGCGGTGAGTTGGTCGGGGCCGCGTCGATCAGCAGACCGGCGATCTTGACGCCGTCCACATCGGCGACCGACAGCGCCGTCGTACCGTTGGTCGGCATGATCGTCGCCAGGCCGAGCCCGAGCACGACAGTGTTAGCGCGAGTGACGCGGATCGAGTCGCTCAGCTTGTAGACACCCGGCGTGAACAGCAGGTCCTTACCGGCCGCCAGCTCCGAGTTGATCGTCGCCGCGGAGACCCCGGGCTTGGCGATGTAGAACTGCTCGATCGGCAGCGACGTACCGGCCGGGTTGCCGTTGGTCCAGCCGGGGCCGCTCGAGTTGGTCTTCAGCGCCGGGACGAACACCTTGTAGGCGCCGGCCGCGTCGATGTACAGGTACGGCTTCTCCCGCACGACCGGGGTCTGCGCGATCTTCGTGTACGGCGGGTCCGGGAAGCTGCCGGCCGGCGCGTTCTCGGCACCGACGAAGACCATATTCCAGTTCTGCCCGGTCCAGCTGCTCCAGCGTGTGTTCCGCGAGAGCCACTGCTGCTGGCTGCCCGACCGCACCTGGCCGTCCACGACCGTGTCGGCCATGAAACCGCCGCTCGACCAGCCGCCGTCGTCCAGCGCCAGGTTGCCCTTCAGGTGCATACGCCGGTACGCCGACGCCTGGCTGACGGCCCACCGATCGAGTCCACCGGGCGGCGTCACGGTCAGACCCTCGGCACCACGCCAGAAGTTCTGGGTCGCGTTCTGCGGCGGGAACCAGTCGGCCTCGACATGCACCGCACCGTTGATGTTCACGCTGTCGGGCGTCAGTCCGAGGCCGGCGACCTGGGTGAAGAAGCCGACATTCGCGCTGACGTTGTAGCTGCCCGGCTTGAACAGCAGGGCGTAACGCTGTTCGCCGTACTGATTCTGTTCCTGCTGCTGAAAGACCTGGTCGAGCCTGGACTGGATCTGGCTGGCCGGCATCGACGGGTCGAAGACGGAGACGTTCGGGCCGAGGTCCGGCGTACCGGGTGGGTTCGGCGGAGCATCCACAGAGGTGATCCTGAACGCTTGGGCGGCGCTTCCGTTGCAGGTGAACTGCACCAGCTGGACGCTGTCCGCGGTGGAGGCAGAGGGTACGTCGAGGCACTTGCCGCTGTTCCGGTTCACCAGGTGGTAGGCGCCATCCGCCTCCTCGACCGGAAGCCACTGCTGGTTGTTGCCGCCGCCGTACGCCCACAGGTGGACCAGGGCGTTGTCCGCGGTCGAGACGTTGGAGACGTCGACCACCTGCGCCGGGCTGGTGCGCACGTTCACCCGCACGTACCCGCTGCTCGTCGGCTCGAACTGCCACTGCTGAGCGGTACTGCTGTTACACGTGTACTGCTGGACCACGGTGCCGTTCGCCGTACCAGCGGCGCGCGTATCGAGGCACTTGCCGCTGTGCTTGGCGGCCACGGTGTTCCAACCGGTCGGCGAGATCGCGGCGGTCGCCGACGGTGGGTCGACAACGGTCAGGCCGGCGGCGACAACACCGGCCAGCGCGGTCGCGATCACGGCGTACCGGCGGTGCCGGGCACGCGGTGGCGGACGGAGTGGGGCGACTCCGGACATGAGAGCTCCTCGGGTCGGGGCGGCAGAGGTGTGCTCAGGAAAGCGGATTCCCACACTTAATTCAAGACCTGACCGAAGTCCCGGAACCAACTCATTACTCTCGGAGCATGCGGATCTCGGTTTCGTCGGACATGGACCTGCCCGTCGCTCGCGCACTCGTCGCGGAGCTCACCAGGCGTGGACACAAGGTGAGCGCCCACGGGGCACTCAGTCCGGGGAGCGATCCGCAGTGGGCGGTTTGTTCAAAGGCCGCCGCGCGCGAGGTTGCCGACGGTACGGCGGACCAAGCGGTCGTGTGCTGCTGGACCGGCACGGGCGCCTCCATCGCGGCGAACAAGGTTCCGGGCGTCCGGGCGGCGTTGTGCACCGACGCATACACCGCTGACGGCGCCCGGCAGTGGAACGACGCCAATGTGCTCGCACTCAGCCTCCGGCTCACCTCCGAGCCGCTGCTCGAGGAAATCCTCGATGCCTGGTTCGCCGGAACGCCGAGCACCGACGCGACCGACCGGATGAATGTCGAGCACGTCAGCAATTGATCAAGGATTGAAGGTGCGGGCGGTGACCGCGTGGACCGCGGACACCACCGCGTCGATCTCCGGGATCTCCTGCTCACCATCGCGGCAGACCAGCACGCTGTACCGTTTCGCGTCGACGCCATCGAGCGGAACCCGCCGGATCGAACTCTCCGGTGCACCAGGTGTCAGATCCGGCGCGATCGTCACTCCCCACCCGACGCCGGCCAGGCCCAAGGCCGTCGCCGCATCGCCAACGGTGGCTGCGACTCGCGGCCGGTAGCCGGAACCGGAGCACAGCCCCAGCAGCACCGTGCTCAACGGATGATGCTGGTAGACAATCCACTGCTCCTCGCGGAGCTGCTCCATCCGGCAGCTCTCCTGCCCGACGAGCTCGTGCTTCAGCGGCACGCACAGACTCAGCCGGTCGCACCCCAGGATCCATTGCCGTAGGCCCGCCTCAGGCAGCGGCGGTCCGGCACCGAACGTCGACAGGATCACGACGTCGAGCCGGCCGCGCTTCACCTCGTCGGCACCCTGCTGGTCGGTGATCGCCACCAGCGACACCTCCAGCCGGGGATACCGCTGGCGGACCTTCGTGAGCGCCGTACTCATAATCGGCGGTCCTTCACGGAACGGGATGCCGATCTTCAGCCGGCCCGCCACTCCACCCGGCTGACGCATCGCCGACTCGGCCGCGCGAAGTTCGACCAGGATGCGCTCGGTGTGCTCGATCAACCGGCGCCCGAGCGGCGTCAGCGTGACCGTCTTGCCGCCACGAATGAGCAGTGAGACCCCGGCCGATCGCTCCAGCGCCGACATCTGCTGCGACACCGCCGAGCGGGTGTAGCCGAGCTCGCGGGCGGCCGCGGCAATCGAGCCATGTTCGGCCACGGCCCGCAGTACCAGCAGTTTCGATGTATCGAGCATGCGTCACCCCTGTTAACGCTCCATGACCTCAAGCGTCAACCTACGCCCCTTGCTGCGTGGTGGACAGGGCTTGTTCCCTTAGACATGGCCCGGACAGTGATCGAATCTCAACGTATTCCGACCTCGGGCGCTCGCGCCGTCGAGGCCTTCACGATCGACGACCGGCAGTTGCTCGCGATCCCGCAACTCGCGTACGACGTGCCGGGGACGCCGGCCGGGATGAACGCCGGTGACAGCAACACCGAACTACTCCTGCTGGAGCGGCAGGGCGACGAGTACGTCCCCTTCGCCACGCTGCCCGCGCCTGGTGGCGAGGACGCGGAGTTCTTCACCATCGCGGATCGGTCATTCCTGGCTGTCGCCTGTATCCGTACCGGAAGCGGTCCGTACGAGTACTTCACCGAGTCCTTCATCTACGAGTGGAACGGGACCGGGTTCGAACTGTTCCAGGCGGTCCCTACGTTCGCGGCCAAGCAGTGGAAGCACTGGGCGATCGGGGATCGGCACTTCCTCGGGCTCGCCCAGGGGCTCGCGCTCCCGCAGTTCGAGGGGCGCAACCGGGACTCGGTGATCTTCGAGTGGGACGGAACCAAGTTCCTGGAGTTCCAGGGCATTCCGTCGCAGTGGGCCTACAACTGGCACCCGTTCGAGCTGGAGAATCAGTTCTTCGTCGCGCACGCCGACCACGTCACCGAAAGCGTCCTCTACCGCTGGACGGGCTCCCAGTACGTGCCGCATCAGCCCCTCCTCGAACGCACCGGCCGCGCCTTCGCCACCTTCTCGACGTACCTGATCGCCGCGGGCCTGAGCGAACCACCATCGGTACTGCGCTGGGACGGCGACCGCTTCGTCGTCGACAGCACGCTCGACGGACTCGGGGCTCGCGAAGTCCGGATCGTCGAGGAGAACGGCCACGTCTACCTGATCCGGATCAACTTCATCCTCGGTACGCCGGCCGACCCGCAACCGTCTCTCACCTCGCAGCTGTACGAGTGGCAGGACGGCTTTCACCTCCTGGCCGAGTTTCCGACGAGCGGCGGCACCGATGCCGAAGTTCTCAGCCTCGACCACGGAATCGAGTTCGCGGTCTCGAACTCGCTCAGCTCCGAGATCAGGTTCGCCAACGAGACCGTCGTCTACCGGCTGACGGACTGACCGATGGACCGCTACGAGTCTCCGGCCTTCGCCCGGCTCTTCCATGCCTACACCGGTTCGCCCCGCAGCATCGGCGGCCAACTGACGCTCGCTTCCGAACGCCGGTACGCCGCCGCGCCGCTGATCGTCGCGACCCACGGCGACCTCGCGCTCTACCCAGGCAACGGCGAGCCGCCGACGATCGAAGGCTTCCGCCTCTCGACCCGTGGCTTCAAGGAGCTCACCGCCGTCTCGCACCTCGGCCCCGCGATCGCCTCACTGGCGAGAGTCAAGGAACTCGACCCGCGCGGCCCATGGCAGGCAGCCGGTGCCGAGCTGCTGGCCGCGACCCGAGAAACGCGGTTGGCCAACTCCCCCGAGCTCTGGCGCGACCTCGTCGGCATCGACAGCTTCGCCGGCCGCGAACCCTCCATCGCCGCGATGGTCGACTACGCCTGCCAGGTCACCGAACGATTCCTCGAGCAGGCGCTGGCCGATCCGTCGTACCTGACCGCCGAGACTGTCCGCCTGGACGCGCTCGAAGGCCCGTCGGACGTCCTGCCGGTTCCGCTCAACCGGATCATGGTCGCGACCTTCTACCTGTTCGGGATGGACCTCGGTCATCGGCTGATCACCTGGTTCGATGGCCTCGGCCTGCCCTGGGAAGACACGATGGTGATCATCGCCGGCCGCCAAGGACGTCCGACCGCCGGTGTGACCAGGGACAGCAACAGTGTCGCCGGCGTGATCAGCGCCGCGTCGCGAGGCCGGTTGCCGGAGGCGAATCTGCTGATCGCACCGCATGCTCCGGTGTTCCCGACGTACGACGGCAGCAACCTGGACGCCGTTTCCGTCCTCGAACCGGAGTACCGGCGACTGTGGTCCGGCGTCCGCGCGACCTGCGAACTCGGCGAGCAGATGTTCACCGGGTACCCACGCTTTGAACCGGCCCGGACCGGACGCCGGCAGGTGCGGCCCGGCACCGAGACCATCAGTGAACTGCCGGCCATCGCCGGCCCGACGGACTGGTTCGCGCTCACCGCGCGGCTCCGGCTCGTCCTCGAGGATCCACGCCAGTTGCTCTCCGGTGCGATCACCGATTTCGCCGCCCGGCAACTAGTTGACAACGGCAACAATCCGGCCCAGCTCTTCGTCCCGGGACTGGACGGCGAACCGTACCCGGTCCGTAGTTTCCAAGGAGAGGCATCATGAGACGTCCAGTCAACCGCCTACGTACCGGCGGCGCGCTCGTCGCGCTGCTCGCCCTGACCACCGCCTGCGGCCTGTCCGCCGAGAAGCCCGCCGATCAGCCGACCAGTACCGAACCGATCGTGATCGGCATGTCCCTCCCGCTCAGCGGCCCGGTCGCCGACCGCGCCAAGCCCGGGATGCAGGGCTACCAGTACTGGGTCGACGAGCTGAACGCCGGTGGCGGGCTGCTCGGCCGCAAGGTCGAACTCAAGGTGCTCGACGACAGCTTCGACCAGCAGACCGCCATCTCCGACTACACCCGGCTGATCGCCCAGGAGAAGGTGGATCTGCTCCTCGGCACGTTCTCCTCCGACCTCAACGTGGCGGTCGCCCCGGTCGCGGAACGCTACAAGTATGTGTACGTCCAGCCCTCCGGTGGCGCTGACGAGATCTTCGCGCGCGACTTCAAGTACCTGTTCTTCGCCCAGCCTGCCACCACCCAGAAGCTTCCCGACCGGTTCGTCGAGCTGATCGCCGGTCTCCCGGCCGCTCAGCGTCCGAAGACGCTGGCGCTGGTCCAGCTCGACGACCCGAACACCACGCAGGCGGCGAAGCTTTTCGGTGAGCGGCTCGGTGCCCTGGGTGTGAAGACCGTCTACAACAAGACCTACGCGCCGGATACGTCGAACTTCGACACCATCGCGAATGCGATCAAGCAGGCGAAACCGGACCTGGTGATCAACGGCTCCATCGCCGGTGACGGGATCTCGCTGATCCGCTCGTTCCAGAAGGTCAACTTCTCCCCCGCGCAGTTCTACCAGCTGAACACCCCGACCGATCCGGCCTTCGCCAAGTCGATCGGCGCGGCCAGCACCGAGGGCATCTTCACGTATCTGGCGTGGAGCCCGGAGGCGAAATACCCGACCAACGCCGGGTTCGTGTCCGGCTACACGAAACAGTTCAAGGCTGCGCCGAGCGAGGACGCCGCGAACTCCTATACAGCCGGGCAGGTCCTTGCCACAGCTGTGAAAGCTGTCGGCAAGCTGGATCAGACCGCGATCGCGGACTGGCTGCACAAGAACAGCGTCGACACGATCGTCGGACCGCTGAACTGGGACGCGACGGGCCGCCCGCAGGGCGACATGCTGCTCGGGCAGTTCCAGGGCGGCAAGCTCCAGATCGTCAGCCCCAAGTCGGCCGCCACCTCCGCCGACGTACTGTTCACCAAACCCGCGTGGAGCGGCTCATGACGCTCCTCCTGCAGACCGTCATCCTCGGCCTCCTGGTGGGCGGCGTATACGCGTTGATGTCCTCCGGCTTCAGCCTCGTCTTCGGCGTGATGCGGATCATCAACCTCGCCCACGGCGCGATGATCGTGCTGGCGGCCTTCCTCTCCTGGTGGGTGTGGGACCGCACGGGGATCGATCCGCTCGTGGTCGGCGTCGTCATCACCCCGGTGATGTACGTCGTCGGCCGGGTCCTCTACCGCCTGGTGATCGCCCGGGTACACCGGATCGACCACGAGCTCGCGATGGTGGCGTCGTTCGGAGTCGCCGTCCTCGCGGGCGGGGTGATGTCACTGATCTGGGGTACCGAGGTCCGATCCGCTACGCCCGGATACTTCAACACGTCGTACCAGCTCGGTTCGGTGGTGGTGCCACGCGCCCAGCTGTACGCGTTCGCCGGAGCGCTCGCCATCCTCGGCGCGCTCTACGCGCTGCTCCGCGGTACCTTCCTCGGCCGCGCGATCCGGGCCTGCTCGGAGAACCGCGACAGCGCCGCGCTCGTCGGCATCGAGGTCGAGCGGACGATGGCGCAGATGTTCGCGATCGGCGCGGCCACCACCGGGTTCGGTGGCGCGGCGCTGTCCGTGATCTACCAGTTCGTTCCGGATTCGCACTACGTCTGGATCGGGCGGATCCTCTGCGTCGTCATCCTCGGTGGTCTCGGCAGCCTGCTCGGCGCCGCACTCGGAGCATCGATCCTCGGGCTCGGCGAGGCGCTCACCTCGTCGTACATCGACACGCGCTGGGCGACGGCGGTCCCGTACATCCTGATCATCGTGATCCTGCTGGTCCGGCCCCAGGGTCTGCTCGGTGGGCGGCTTCGCGCCGACGGAGCGCAAGCATGAGCGCCGAGGCTGTCATTCCGGAGGAGCGCCCGCGCCGGATGCCCCGGCGGTGGTTGATTGCCCTCGGCATCTTGTTCGTCGTGGCGATCCCGTTCCTGACTCCGAGCTCCTACATCCACAACGTGCTGATCCTGACCTTCCTGCTCGGCGTCCTCGGCTCCGGCTGGAACGTGATGTCCGGCCTCACCGGCTACGTGAGTCTCGGCCACAGCGCCTTCATCGGCGTCGGCGCCTACACGGCCGGCATCCTGGCGGGTCAATGGGACGTCTCGCCGTTCCTCGTCGCGCCGCTCGGCGGTGTCGCCGCGGCTCTGGTCGCGTTGGCGCTCAGCTGGGTCACCCGCCGTACCAGGGGTGTCGCGTTCGTGATCGTCTCGTACGCGATGCTCGAGCTGCTCGGGCTGATCGTCCGGAACTGGTCGTCGCTGACCGGCGGTAGCCAAGGACTGCTGATGCCGCTGCCCGACTGGGATGTGCGGTTCCACAACTGGCCGTTCTACTACGCGTTGCTCGCGCTCCTGCTGCTCAGCGTGGCGATGACGAGCGCGATCCGGCGGTCGAAGTTCGGGCTCGGCCTGGTCGCGATCCGGGACGACGAGGACAAGGCCGCCGGCATCGGGGTACCGACGCCGATCTACAAGAGCCTCGCGTTCATGGCGTCAGCTGTTCTGGTGGGTGTCGCCGGAGCGGTCTACGGCTACTACGTCAGCTTCCTCACCGTCAGCACCATGTTCGACATCGTGCTGAGCCTCCAGGTGGTGCTCGCCGTCCTGCTCGGCGGTCGTTCGACCGTCTGGGGTCCAGTTCTGGGCGCATTCATCATCGTGCCACTTGCCGAGGTGACGAATACGTCCATGGGTGGAGTGAATGCCGGCGCGCTGCGCCTCGTCATGTTCGGCGGCCTGCTGCTGATCGTCACCCTGGCTCTGCCACGCGGCATCATCCCGTCAGTCGGCCGCTACCTTGAACGCCGTACCAGTAGCCGCACGGGTGCACGACTCGCCAGTACGGCGTTGCCTGCGGCGCCGGTGAGCGAGCGCACGGTTGCCCCCGGCACCGACCTCTTACGGGTCGAGGGTGTGACCGTGCGGTTCGGAGGTGTCAAGGCGCTCGACGGCGCTTCCCTCGTCGTACCGGCGGGGTCGATCACGGCGCTGATCGGACCCAACGGTTCGGGCAAGACCACGCTGTTCAACGTCATCGACGGCACCTACGAACCTGCTGCCGGTGACGTCGTACTGAACGGGAAGTCGCTGGCGAAGCTCGACCGGACCGGCCGCGCGTTTGCCGGAATCGGCCGGACCTACCAGCTCCCACGACTCTTCGAGAGCCTCACCGTGCTGGAGAATGTTGCCGCGGTCAACGCTCGCTTCGAACCGCGCCGCCTGGTGCACTCAGCGGTCTCTGGTTCCGAAGCAGCTAGGGCGACCGAGTTGCTCGAGTTCGTCGGACTCGGCGAGTACGTCGACGCGGCGGCGACCGACCTCTCCTACGGGCAGCGCAAGTTGGTCGAACTCGCTCAGCTGCTGATGCTGGACCCGGCCGTCATCCTGCTCGACGAACCCGCGGCCGGGATCAACCCGACACTGCTGCAGCGGCTGGCCGAGCTGATCCGTTCGCTGAACGCGACCGGCCGCACCTTCATCATCGTCGAGCACGACATGCAGTTCGTCCTCGCGCTGGCGGATCAGACCACGGTCCTCGCCCACGGCAAGGTGATTGCCTCCGGTGACCCGACCGCGGTCAGCACCGATCCCGCCGTACTGGAGGCCTATCTGGGTGACGATTTCGTCCTCGAACCGACGACAGGACCGCGACCATGATCGAATTCGCGAATGTGCGCGCCGGCTACGGTGGCGGAGATGTTCTGCAGGGTGTCACGCTGACAGTCGAGCGTGCCGGCATCACCTGTGTGGTCGGGCCGAACGGCGCCGGCAAGTCGACCCTGCTGCGTGTCCTGAGCGGGCTGCTGCGGCCAAGCGCCGGAACGATTCTGCTGGACGGTAAGCCTGTCCACACCTTGTCACCTGCCGAGGTGCTGGCGGCCGGAGTGGCTCAGGTTCCACAGCAGGGCGGCCTGTTCGGCAATCTCACGGTGCGCGACAACATGCTGCTCGGCGGCTACCTGATCCGCAGCGATCGCAGTCGGCTGAAGAAGCGGCTCGACGAGCTGGCCGAGGCCTTCCCGGTGATCACTACCCGAGCACACGACAAGGCCGCCGACCTGTCCGGTGGGCAGCGGCGGATCGTCGAGTTCGCCCGGGCCCTCGTCACGAACCCTTCCGTGGTGCTGCTGGACGAGCCGACGCTCGGACTCGATCCGAAGACCTGTGAGGTGGTCTTCGAGAGCACCCGGACCATGAACGACCTCGGCGTCACGGTCCTGATGGTCGAACAGAACGTCCGGTTCGGGCTCAAGCTCGCCCATCACGGCGTGGTGATGGAACGCGGTCAGGTCCTGCTCGCCGAACCGGCCGACACACTGCTCGCCCGCCCCGACATGGCCGCGCTGTTCTTCGGCGCGGCTCCGGAGACCAGCCATAACGGAGGCGGTCGATGAACAGATTCGTCCAGCAGACCAATGCCGGCAACGACTTCCTCGGTCGGCTCCGGGACGGCCGGCCGACGCTCATGCTGGGCATCCGCGGCGCCCGTACGACGGATATCGCCCGGATCGCGCACTCCACCGGCCACCACGCGATCCTGGTCGACCTCGAACACTCGACGATGCCCGTGGACGTCGCAGCCGGCATCTGTGCTGTCGCGGCCGACCTCGGCGTCATGCCCCTCGTCCGGACACCTGAACGCGAGTACGGCGCGATCGGCCGACTGCTCGACGGCGGAGCCCTCGGGGTGGTGGCACCCCGGATCGAGACTGTCGAGGAGGCGAAGACGGTCGTCCGGGCGTGCCGCTTTCCTCCACGTGGACAGCGTTCCCAGCTTGCAAGCGTTCCCGCGCTCGGAATGCGTCCGACCCCGGCCGGGGTACTCAACCCCACGCTGGACGCGGCAACCGTCGTACAGATCCTGGTCGAGACGCCGTTGGGGATCACGAATGCGGACGCGATCGCATCCCTGGACGGCGTCGACATGATCTCCCTCGGCGCCAACGATCTGACCGCTGAGCTCGGAATCGCCGGGCAGTACGACCATCCGCTGGTCCGCGAGGCGGTCGCCACGGTGGCGAAAGCCTGCGCCAACCACGGAAAGCTTTTCATGCTCGGCGGAGTCGCCGATCCGGTCCTGTACGCGTCACTCGCTCAGCTCGGCGTCTGCCCGCTCGTCGTGACCGGGATGGATACCGACCTCCTCTACTCGGCCGTGCAGTCCCGCGCCGAGTCAGTCCTTCGATCGCTCACCGAGGTGCCCGCGTGATGGCTCCGCTCCAGACCCTGCCCATGCGTCCGGCCGCGTCCAACACCGCGCCCACCTTCGAGCTGCCGGCCGGCAGCTGCGACGCACACTTTCACGTCTTCGAACCCGGCTACCCCCATGTACCGGATCCGCTCTACACCTTCCCCGACGCCACGTTGGAGCAGTATCTGGAAGTGACCGACTTCCTCGGCATCGACCGGATGGTGATCGTCCAGCCAACCTTCTACGCCACCGACAACAGCCTCGCCCTCGAGGTCCTGCGCCGCGCCGGCTCCCGGTGCCGCGCCGTCGTCCGCATCGAAGAGGAGATCAGCGACGCCGAACTCGACCGGTACGACGCTCTCGGCGTCCGCGCCATCCGCCTCGACCTGTTCGCGCGGGCCGAGCAGCCGACCGACGAGATCATCGCCTACGTCCGCCGGATGGCCTTGCGAACCGCGCCCCGGGGCTGGCATCTGCAGTTCTACACACCGGGCTGGGTCGTTCGGGACCTGCTGCCATTCCTCGCCGACTTCGACCAGCCCTACGTCATCGACCACATGGGCTACATGAAGGAAGAAGACGGCCTCACCCCCGCCGACGCCGACCGGCTGCTCACGGTCCTCCGCGACAACGGCAACTGCTGGATCAAACTCTCCGGCCCCTACCGCATCGCGAAGGACAAGCCGCTCAGCTCGGTTCAGGAGCTCGGCGCCGCCCTCGTCAGCACCCGCCCCGACCGCCTGCTCTGGGGCTCGGACTGGCCGCACCTCCCGAACGGGCAGCGCGACACCGGCGAACTCCTCAATCTCTTGCCCACCTGGGCACCGGACGCCGAGGATCGCCGCCTGATCCTTTCCGGAGCCGCCGATCTGCTTTTCTTCGCCCACTGACGGAACGAACCAAACCTGCGCGGACCGCGTCTCACCCGGCATTACCGAGTAACGAGGGCTCGGTGATTTTCGGGGTGTCGTGAAATTCTGGGGGAATTTCGATGAGCGCGGTACTGACGCATGTCCAATTACCGGCCGAACTGCCGGCCGCACGGCGGATGCTCAAGCATCCACGGGCGATGCAGAGCCATCGGCTGACGTTGTTCGTCCTGCTGACCAATGCAGTGATCTTCGGGATCGGGTTGGGGAACAACTGGTGGAGTTCGGTCGTCCACGTGGCCCTGATCGCTCAGCTCAATTTCGCACTCGGAATTCTGGTGCGGCAGCAGTTCTTCGTGAATGCGCTCTGCAAGCTGGTCATGCGGGTACCGAAGTCGTGGCCGCTCAAGCTGCGCTGGGCAGTTGCCAAGGGCTACCACCTGGGCGGGCTACACGTCGGTGGTGCAATCTGCGGGACGTTGTGGTTCTGGGCGTTGACGGTGGTCGCGATCGGCCAGGTCGGTGCCGGGCTGCAGCTGACGTACTGCCTGCAGTCGCTGCTCCTGCTCGCGATCGTGATGACGTCACGGCCGAAGTTCCGCGCCGCACACCATGACTTGTTCGAGCGCATGCACCGGTTCGGGGGCTGGACACTGTCCTTGCTGTTCTGGATCAGCGCGATCCAGCTCGGCAGCCCGTCGACCATCATCGTGCTGACCATCACCACCATCAGCTCGCTGTCGCCCTGGCTGCTGCTGCGGCGAATCCCGATCGACGTCATTCGGCCGTCGTCCCATGTCGCCCTGGTCAGCAGCAACCGCTACCACCCGATGGCTGGCTCGACGCGGTCGATCGCCCGGCACCCGCTGAAGCAGTGGCACAGCTTCGCGGTGATCCCGACGCCGGGCGCGCCGGGATTCCGGATGGCGATCTCCCGCGCCGGCGACTGGACGAGTGACTTCATCGACAACCCGCCGTCCCACATCTGGGTCCGCGGCATCGCGACCGCCGGGATGGCGAACTACGGCAGCGTCTTCAACCGTGTCGTGTACGTCGTCACCGGGAGCGGGATCGGTCCGGTCCTGGCGCACATCCTGGCCGCTCGGGTTCCCATGCAGCTGGTCTGGGTGACGCGCAACCCCGTGAAAACGTACGGGCAGGCGCTCGTCGACGAGATCCTGGCAGCGCAGCCGGATGCGATCATCTGGGACACGGATGCGAATGGCAAACCGGACATGGTGAAGCTGGCCTACTCGGCGTACGAGTCCACCAACGCCGAAGCCGTCATCTGCGTCTCCAACCGCAAACTCACCTGGCAGGTCGTGCACGGTATGGAACGCCTCGGCATCCCCGCCCTCGGCCCCATCTGGGACTCCTGACCCTAACGTCCGAAGACACGCCGGCGCCCGTCGGCGGTTCTTCGGACGTTGCGCATCACTTCAGTCCTGAGTGCGCCAGCCCTTCGACGAACTGACGCTGGGCGAGCACGAAGACGACCAGCATCGGCAGGACGGTCATCGTCGCGGCGGCGAGCTGGGTGTTCCACATCTGGCCGTCGTACGCATCTGTGAATCGCGTCAGCGCTTGTGGCAGCGTGAACAACGGCGCACCGCGGATCTACCGCGGCCTCTCCCCGCAGACCGTCCACGGCATCCACCGGCTGTCCGGTTGCCGCTGAGGTCAGTGCGCGATCAGCGTGCCGACGCGGTCGTACTCATCGGGAGTCCCTTCCCAGACCGCTGCGCACCCCGCGGTGCCGCATTCGCAGGCGAAGGGAAAGTGCGGCAGCTCGGCCAACCCTATGTCCGCCTGCCACAGCCGCCCCTGTCTGCAAGCAGCCAGGTTCTCGTACTGCCGCTGTCGCCGGAGCTCGGTGCCAGGGGCGAGCCGGGGTGCTGCGCCCAGCGCGTCCTCGACCGCGCGGACGACATCCGGCCAAACAGGGTCGGCCGGCACCTCGACGACAGTCCGTCCGTGATCCCTCGCCTCCTGCCGGATCCGCTCGGCCAGTACGGCGTCGCGGCCGAGCAGCGCTTCGAGCCGTGCCCGGCCGGCCGGATCCGGAGTCCGGTTCAGCCGCTGCTGGCGGGCTCGTCGGGTCTGCTCGGCGTCCGGCGCCAGCCAGACCGCCGCCGGCACCGCGCCGGCCATGGACGGGAAGAGTTGCGGCCCCTCGACCAGCGCGGGAACCTCGCCGAGCGAACGCGCTCGCACGTCAGCGACGACGAGCTCGACGCGCAGCCGGGCGATCCGCACAAAAGAGTCGGTCGCGGACGCCGGTCCGCGAGCCAGCTGAACCTCCAAAGGCTCCGGCGCCGGCATTCGATCGAGGTGCGCGTACGTCCACAGGTCGATCGGATGCAACGGCAGGTCGCCACGGCGAGCAAGATCGCGCGCAATCGTCGACTTCCCGGCGCCTGGTGCGCCACCGATCCACACCATCGCAGGCCAGTCCATGCCGCCCATCCTGCCATCCTGTGGCTAAGGTGAAAGTGACATCACTTTCAGCTGGAGGCCCGATGGGCATGTCCAAGGCGGACCGCACCGCCGAGGAGTTCAAGGAGGCGGCCCGGCGGGTCTTCGCGGGCCAGGGGTATGCCGCGACGAAGATCACCGACATCACCGCGGAGGCGGGGCGGGCGACCGGTGGGATCTACCGGTATTTCCCCTCCAAGGCCGCGGTGCTGAAGGCGCTGGCGGACGACTTCCTCGCCGCTCGGCATGCGCGGGTGGCGCATGCTTCCGGCAGCGGGCACACCATGACGACCGAGAGGGACGTCCGTGACCACGTGCAGGCGTACTGGCGCTCGTACCGGGAGCATCTGGCCGAGATGGTCGCGATCTCCGACGCGGCCGCCTCGGACCCCGAGTTCGCCGAGGTCCATCGGCAGATCCGCGCCGGCGATGTGGCGATCTGGCGGACCCACATCAAGGAGCTGCGCGCCGAGCTCGGCCTGTCCGTGGCCGAGTCGGCGGCGCTGGCCCAGATGGTGGTCAGCCTGCTGGAGAGCTACTGCTACGCCACCTTTCATCCATCCGTCGGCACCTCCCGCGGCAGTGTGAACACGCTGGCCGGGTTCGTGTACAGCGGGATCACCAACTGAACGGTCGCGAGTAGTCGATCCAGGTCCCCGCGGCCGGCTGCTCGCCCGGACCCGGCTTCTTGTAGTCGCAGACACCAGCTGGGAAGGCTTGCCGCAGCTTGGCACGATCCGCGGCTGTGAATGCGACCTTGTAGTCGGCGAAGTCCAGCGGCTTCAGCGCACACTTCAGCTTGCTGACGCCGGCATCCGAACCCGCCGCGATCCGCGGGTTGGCCGCCACCGGGTACGTCGTTCCGCACGTGCCGGCCGGCGGGTAGTTCAGCGGCTGGTCGACCCGCTGGGTGGCTGACACGTAGCAGCCGTCGTTCAGGTCGGCGGGCTTGTTCGCGATCACCTTCGCCTGCGCACTGCGCTTCGAGGTGTCGGTGGTGATCGCCGCCAGCCAGCGGTCCATCGCGTTCAGCTCGTACCTCGACGCCGCGGCCGACTGGGCCGGGTCGAGCGAGGACATGATGATCACCTGGTTGGCCGCCGTACCGTTGGCCTTGAGCAACCGGGCGCGGGTGACGAACGAGACCTCGGCCGTGTGGATGTCGATGCCGAAGCCGGCCCGATCGGCGTACGAGCGCTGGTCGATGATCGGCGTCGAGCGGAGGCCCTGTCCCCCACTGAGCTGAAGGTCGGACCGGTACGCCGCTCGCAGCGCGCCCGGATCCGCGACCGCCCGCTGGGCGACGAGCTGCCCGGCGGCGTCGACGCCACCGACGTTGGCATTCAGATCCGCGAACTCGGCCGGGGTGATGACACCGGTCTGCAGGGCGTGCAGGCCGTACTGGATGCCGACGTTGTCGCGGACCGAGCGCGCCAGTCCGGTCTTCGGGTCGCGGCCCAGCTGTGTGACCCACTGTTCGGCCGACATGCACTTGATGCCGGTCGGGTTCAGGACGGGATCCCAGAACGCGGTCGGCGGAATCGGGGCACCCGGTGCGCGATTGCAGCTACCGGTCGGGGTCATCTTCGGTCCGAAGCCGGCCTGCCAGGACAGGCACGGGCTGCTGCTGACGAACCCAGTGATGGCAGTCTTCTGCGCTTCTGTCAGCGAACTGCCCGCGAAGTACTTGTTCAACACGCTGCAATCCGCCGCGGATGTGAATGCGCTGAACATATCCGGGAAGGAAACACCCGGCACGATGCCGTCCAGGATCCCCGGGTAGGCATCCGCGATCTCGTGCTGGTTCACACTGCCGCCCGAACCGCCCCAGCCGATCGTGTAGCGGGTCGGCCCGAAGGTCTCGATGAAGTGCTCCTTGACCATCATCGCGGCCTCGCCGGAGATCACCGTGCTGCAGTTCGTCTCCGGCACGTTCAGCGTCGACGAGGCAACGGCGTACCCCTGGGACAGGAACAAGTCGTTCAGCACGTTGCCGGTCTGGTTCCCCTGATGGAACCCGGCATTACACCCACCGCCGAAGGTGTAGACGAGTTTCTGGTTCCAGTTCTGCTGCGACCGCACCGGCGACGGATCGGTGCCGTCGTACAGAGCTGCGAACTGATACACAGCTCTGTCGATCGTTCCGGTCTCGAGCCGCACGATGTAGGGCACCGTCCGGCCGTCGAGAACGGTCGTCGCGAGATCTGCGGGCCGGGTGGCGGGATCCGCCAGCGCGATGAAGGCGCCGGCCGAGGTCCGGTAGCGGTACGTCACCTTGGTCGGTGCCTCACACAGCGGCTGGGCCGCCGGGGCGAGCCCGAACGCGGTCGTCTCGCAGTAGAACGGGACCTGCTGTGGTCCCGAGAAGATCGGTCCGGACAGCGGGTACGACGTCACCCGCAGCGATGTACCACCCGCCGTCAGCACGTTGGCGCCGGTCCGCAAACCCGTCACCAGGCCGAGTAGCGATCTGTCGGGCTGGACGGTGAAGGCCGGCGTCACGTCGCGGCCGTTCAGCTTCACCTTCGCCGCCGGGCTGACCTTGACCAGGACGTCGCCACCGCTGACGTACTCCGGTTTGGTGTTCGAGAGCACGGTCAGTTCGACCAGGCCCGGCCGCGGGGCCGCTGACGCGGGTGCGGCGACCGTGGCGACCAGCACAGCGGTCAGCAGTGTTCTCAGCAGCGGGGCCGCACGTAGTGAATTTGAACTCATTTTCACGTACCTTAGGCAGACACCATCCCTTGCACAATCCTCTCCAGATGGAGATAGCGTGCCGCCGATCCCCTGTGCGAGAGTCGCGACGTGAGTACCGAGCGTGCTGCCGAAGAGGTCGCCGAGCGGCTCACTGCGCTCGACGAGCTGCTCCGCGAGCGCCACGGGCTGCTGACGGTGATGGACCGGATCGTCGCCCTGCACGGCACCGCCCGGATGATCCGCAGCGAAACCGGAGCCGACTCCGGGTTCGTCGCCGATCTCGAGGCTCCGGACCAGGCCGTCGTCCGCTGGATGTCCGGGACGCGGACCAACCAGCTCCAGAACCTCGTCGTACCGGTCGGCCAAGGCATCGGCGGCCGGGTCCTCGCGTCCGGGTCCGCCGTCCGGGTCGGTGACTACATCAGCTCGTCGGCGATCACGCACCACTTCGACGTCCAGGTCCGGCACGAGGGCATCGGCGGGATGGTCGCCGTACCGGTGATCGGGCGCGACGGCCGGACCATCGCGATCGCGTACGCCGCCATGCGTCAAGCAACGTCGTTCGGGGACGTCGCCGTCGGCAAGATGCTCGACATCGCCGACCAGGCCTCGACCGCGCTCCGGATCGCCGATGCGGTCGAGGCGACCAAGTCCGACGCGGTCGCCGCCGAGCGGCAACGGGTTCAGAGCGCCTTACACGACTCTGTCGGTGCGCTGCTTTTCCTGATCGGCGTTCAGGTACGTGACCTGCATCAGTCGGTGCAAGACAATCCGCCCCTGGTCGACCGGTTGCGCCGGCTGGAATCCGACGTCTCCGCGGCATCGGCAGCTCTCCGTGAATCCCTGCTGGTGATGGCGGACACCGCACCGGAACGCGCTCTCGCGGTCGAGATCACGGAGTACACGCGTTCCTTCGAGGCACGAACCGGCGTACCGGCCCGGTTCGTCGAGCTGGCCACGGTCGCTGCGCTGGATGCGGAACGAACCGCCCTGCTGGTGGCCGTGGTCCGCGAAGGCCTGCTGAACATCGAGAAGCACGCGAACCCGCACTCGGTGATCGTCAGTCTGGGGACCGCTGACGGTGGCGGCGTGCATCTGGTCGTCGCCGACGACAGCACCGAGGACGGGCCGGACAGCCCGAGCAGCGGCCTCGGCGTCAAGTCGCTGTCGGAGCGCGCCGTCCGGCTGGGTGGTCAGGTCAGTCTGATCCGCGACGAGGACGGCGGCTGTACCTTGTGCTGCTGGCTTCCCCAATGACCGCGACCGTGTTCGTCGTCGACGACCATCCCGTCGTTCGGGACGGGGTCACGCTGCTGCTGCGCTCGGACCCCGCGCTGACGGTTGTCGGGTCAGCCGAGTCCGGCCGGGCCGCGGTCGAATGCATCGCCCACCTGCTACCTGACGTCGTACTGCTGGATCTGCGGCTGCCCGACATGCTGGCGCCCGAGGTGATCCGCGAGCTTCGGAAGGTCCATCCCAGCCTGAAGATCGCGATCTTCACCGCCCACGCCGACCATCACTGCATCAGCGAATCGCTGGATGCCGGCGCCGACGCCGCGTTGATCAAGGACCTCGCCGGAACCGACCTGCTGGCCGCTTTGCGCCAGGTGCTGCGAGGTGAGCAGGTCATCGATCCGAGGATCCAGCCGCACCCCGCGCAACGTTCCGATGCACTGGCCCGCAGTGGTCTGACCCGCCGCGAGTACGAAGTGCTCCGGTACGCCGCGCAGGGCCTGACCAACCCCGAGATCGCTGAAGCCACCGGCCTGACCCGCAACACGGTGAAGACATATCTCCAGTCAGCACTGCACAAACTCGGCGCTCGCAACCGCGTCGAGGCGATCGTGAAGGCCAGCGAAGCCGGGTTGCTCTAGGCAACCGTCTCACCGGGCCAGGTCGGCCTTCCGCACCTTCCCGGACGCTGTCCGCGGAAGCCGCTCAAGGAAGTCGAAATGCACCGGCACCTTGTACTTGGCCAGCCGCCCGAGCAGGTACGCACGCAACTCCTCCGCCGTCACCGCACCCTCCGGTACGACGAACGCGCGGCCGACCTCACCCCATTTCGGATCCGGTACGCCGATCACCGCGACCTCCGCAACAGCCGGGTGCGCGAAGAGAGCGTTCTCCACCTCGGCCGGGTACACGTTCTCGCCGCCGGAGATGTACATGTCCTTCTGCCGGCCGACGATCCGATAGTGGCCGTCGGCATCGACCGTGGCGATGTCACCGGTCCGGAACCAGCCGTCCGCGGTGAAGGACGCCGCGGTGGCATCAGGATCCTCCCAATAGCCGGGCGTCACGTTCGGACCGCGTACCTGCACCTCGCCCGGGCCGCCCTCAGGACCGTCGATCCGGACGTCGGCGAAGAACACCGGCACCCCCGCCGAACCCACCTTGTCAAGGCTCTCCCGCGCCTCGAGGAAGGTCACCCCAGGCGCGGTCTCCGTCATCCCGTAGCCCTGACAGAAGGTGAGACCGCGCCGCTGATAGGTACGGACGAGCTCCTCGGGAACGGCCGCTCCCCCACACATCAGGCTTCGCAGTGACGACAGGTCGGCCGTTTTCCATTGCGGTGCCGCGGACAGGCCGGCGTACATGGTTGTGACACCGAACATCCACGTGACGCGATGTCGCTCGATCAGGTCGTAGACCCCGTCGACGTCCCAGCCGGGTGTGATGAGCGCGCAGCCGCCCTTGATCAGGGTCGGCAGCAACGTCTGGGCCAACGCGGCGATGTGGAACAACGGTGCGGAGATCAAGGTGACCTCATCGGCCGCGACATCAACGCCGACGAGGAGATTGACCGTGTTCCAGGTCAGGTTGGCGTGGGTCAACTGAGCACCCTTGGGCCGCCCCGTCGTACCGGAGGTGTAGACGATGAGTGCGACGTCGTCCGCCGCGACGTCCACCTCGACCGGCACCTCCTTGCCCTCGGCAACCCATTCCTCGTACGACGCTTCGCCCGGCTGAGGTTCGTCCAGCGCGACCACGAATTTCGGGGGCACTGGCAACGCATGCACGGCCTCGGCACACTGCGGCGCGTAGACGAGCACCGTGGCGCTGGAATCGGCGAGGATCTGAGCGATCTCCGGCGCCGTCAACCGGAAGTTGAGCGGCACGAAGACACCGCCGGCGGTCAAGGTGGCGAAGAGCGTTTCGACGAACGCCGGGTGGTTGGGCCCCAGGTAGGCGACCCGGTCGCCGGTGGACAGCCCGGCCGCGAGCAGCCGGGACGCCAGCCTGGTGATCCGACCGGCCAGCTGCGCATAGGTGGTCGGCCGGTCCTCGAAGATCAGGGCGGTGCGCTCCGGCGACATCAGCGCGCGGCGGGCGGCCCAGCCGCCGATTCCCTCGTTGCGCATGCTCGTCTCCTATTCGGCGTTCACCGGTTCGGCCGTCCGGCTCTCGACCAAGCTTCGCCGGTTGGTCTCCTGCAGCGCCAGCACACACCCGGCCGAGAGCAGACAGAAGGCCGCGATCGTCCACGCGATGGCGCTGGTTGCCGGGCCGCCGGACGCCCGCTGGATCTCGGCGAACAGGACCGGCGCGATCCCGGCTCCGAGCCCGGCCAACTGGTACCCCAAGGATGCACCGGTGTACCGCGATTCGGTGGCGAACAGCTCGGTGTAGAGCGCGGCGAGCGGCCCGTACATCATCGGGTGCAGCACGCCTTGGCCGATGACGAGCGCTACCACCAGTAGCGCCGTACTGCCGTTCTCGACCAGCGGGAACAAGGCGAAGGCGTAGAGCGCAGTCGCGACCGCTCCAGCCACGACCACCGGGCGGCGACCCAACCGGTCGGAGACCGCCGACCAGCCGATGATGCCCACGATCGCGCAAGCCGACGAGACTGTGAGGGCGTTCAGGACTTCTTGCCGGGTGTGACCCACGCGAACGCCGTACGCAAGGACGAACGTTGTCAGCGTGGCCTGTACGACGAACGCGGCCAACCCGACGCCGACACTCAGCGCGAGGGTCCGGGGCTGGTTGCGGAGCACCGTGACCAGCGGGATCCGGCGCCGCGGCGGGGCCGCGGCCTGGGCGGCGAGGAATGCCGGGGTCTCCTCGACCCGCGACCGCACGAACAGCCCGATCGCGAGCAGGACGATGCTGAGCAGGAACGGGATCCGCCAGCCCCAGTCGAGAAAGGCAGCGTCGCCGGTGAGTGCGGCCGTGGTCGTCATCGCTATGGTCGACACGACCATCCCACTTGGCGCGCCGGCGTTGGTGAAACTCGCCCACAGCCCACGGCGGGAGGTCGCGTGCTCGGCCGACATCAGCACCGCGCCGCCCCATTCGCCGCCGACCGAGATCCCTTGCAGGACGCGGAGCAGGATCAGCCCGACGGGCGCGGCGGCGCCGATCTGCTGGTAGCCGGGGAGCACCCCGATCAGGAAGCTGGACAGGCCCATCATCGTCATCGTGAGCACGAGCATGCGTTTGCGGCCGAGCCGGTCGCCGAAATGCCCGAACAGGATGCCGCCGAGTGGCCGGGCGAGGTAGCCGGTGGCGAAGGTGCCGAAGCTGGCGACCGTCGCGAGGGCCGGGTCGAGGTCGGAGAAGAAGACCTTGCTGAAGACCACGGCGGACGCGGTGGCGTAGAGGAGGAAGTCGTAGTACTCGATGAGGCTGCCCAGGTAGCTCGAGGCGACTGCTCGCCGGAGCTGAGTCTTCTGGTGCGGAGCTGATGGCATGGCGGAACCCCTCGTCGTCGGAGGTGGCTGGGTGGAGCTAGGCGTAGTGCCGGTAGACGGCACGCGCGACGCAGGCAGGTTTCTCCGCGCCTTGGAGTTCGACGGTGAAGTCGAGAAGCATCTGGACGCCGCCTTCGAGGCCGGTCACCTCCGCGACCGCGGCCGTGAGGCGGATCTTGCCGCCGACCGGTACCGGGGTGGGGAAGCGTACTTTTTCGAGTCCGTAGTTGACGCTCATCCGGACGCCCTCGATCGCCAGCAGGTCGGTGAACAAGGGGATGACGAGTGCCAGGGTGAGGTATCCGTGCGCGATCGTGGATCCGAACGGCCCGTTGGCAGCGCGTTCGGGATCCACATGGATCCACTGGTGGTCGTCGGTGGCGTCGGCGAACTGGTCGATCCGGTCCTGGGTCACCTCGAGCCAGTCACCGTGACCGAGGTCGCGGCCGGCCAGTGCGGTGATCTCGGCCAGGCCGTTGGCACTGGTCTTCATGTTGCCTCCCGATCGGTGGTGGCCAGGCCGAGCAGCCCGGCGGCGTTGTCCTTGAGGATCTTCGAGCGGACCTCCGGCTTGATCTCCAGTTCGGCGAAGTCGGCGAGCCAGCGGTCCGGTGTGATCACCGGGTAGTCGGAGCCGAAGAGGACCTTGCCCTTCAGCAGGGTGTTGGCGTAGCGGACGAGCTGGGGCGGGAAGTACTTCGGCGACCAGCCCGACAGGTCGATGTAGACGAAAGGTTTGTGGGTGGCGACCGCGAGCGCCTCGTCCTGCCACGGGAACGACGGGTGCGCCAGGATGATCCGCAGCTCGGGGAAGTCGGCCGCGACGTCGTCGACCAGCATCGGGTTCGAGTACTTCAACCGGATTCCACCACCACCGGGGACGCCGGCACCGATGCCGGTCTGGCCGGTGTGGAAGAGCGCGGGGACGCCGAGTTCCTGGATGACGTCGTACAGGGGGTAGGCCATCCGGTCGTCGGGGGCGAAGCCCTGCAGGCTGGGGTGGAACTTGAACCCGCGGACGCCGTACTGCTCGACGAGCCGCCGCGCCTCGCGAGCTCCGGCCCGGCCCTTCCACGGATCCACACTGGCGAACGGGATCAGTACGTCGGCGTGCTCAGCGCAACTCTCGGCGACTTCCTCGTTGGCGATCCGGGGATGGCCGGTGGCGTGCTCGGCATCGACGGTGAACACGACGGCTGCCATCCGGCGTTCCCGGTAGTAGGCCGCCATCTCGGAGATCGTCGGCTGCCGGTGCTGATGCGCGTTGAAGTACGCCGCCGACGCGCTGAACAGCTCCGGACTGAGTGAACCGTGCCCGTCCTTGGAAACCTCCGCATGAGTGTGGATGTCGATCGCGATGACGTCGTCGAGGTCGATGGTCACGTCATCGGCCTTGCGGTGCTGGGATTCCGTAGGACTCCGGCTCGGCGCCAATTCCGGCGGACCACGAGGCCGCGATCCCCTCCGCGGTCCAACCGTCCTGGCTGTACTCGACGGTCTTCTCCGCCGGATGCGACCACAACGCGAGCCGGTCACCACCGATGCCGATGGCCTGTCCGGTCACTCCTGCGGATGCATTCGAGGCCAGGAAAACGATCAGAGCTGCGACGTCCTCGACCGTGCCGAGACCTTCGTCGCGACGCAACCAGCGCGGCAGTGGCGCACCGGTCCGCTCAGCCTCTTCGATCGCCGGCGCGAAAGCCGGAATGGTCCGGGTCATCTCGGTCGCCGCCACCGGTACGACGGCGTTCACCATGACGTCAGCCTTCGCAAGCTCCATCGCCCAGGTCCGTGCCATCGCAGCGATCCCGGCCTTGGCAGCCGCGTAGTTGGTCTGGCCGAAGTTCCCCCGCTGGCCCGCCGGCGAAGCCACCAGGATCAGCCGGCCCCCTTCGCCCTGCTCCCGGAACTGCTGGGCCGCCGCGCGAGCACAGGTGAACGTACCGCGCAGGTGGACGCGGATGACATCGTCGAACTCGTCGTCCGACATCTTCCACAGCACGCGGTCCCGCAGGATCCCCGCATTGGTGACCATCGCGTCCAGCCGGCCGAACTCCTTCACAGCTGTGGCGACCAGCCGGTCCGCGACCTCGCTGTCGCCGACCGGAGCAACGACCGGGACCGCCCGGCCACCCTCCTTCGCGATGGCGTCGACCACTTCCTGCGCCGCCTGACCGTCCACATCGTTGACAACGACGGCGGCGCCGGCCGCGGCAAGTGCCTCCGCGTACGCCCTCCCCAGTCCACGACCGCTTCCGGTGACCACCGCGACCTTGCCGTCCACATCCATGGCGACGTCCTCTCCTCAGCTCGTCGGACCGTCAAAGTACGTCACTTTTCTGACGGCCGTCAATGACTTGCCCAACTTAATGTTCTAAGGTGGTCGGTGTGACAGATGCCAACGACACCGGCGCACACCGGCCGCAGTCCCTGATGCTCAACTTCCTGGGCCTGTACGTCCTCGGCCGGAAGACCGCGGTCTACTCCGGCAGCGTGATCGACGTCTTCGCCCGCGTGGACGTCTCGGAAGAGGCCGTGCGCTCAACCCTTACCCGGATGGTCGGTCGCGGTCTGCTGACCAGGCAGCGCCAGGGCCGCCGGGTGTACTTCGGGCTCACCGACCGGGCCACTGAGGTGCTGGAGGACGGCGCTCGCCGCATCTGGGACACCGGAGCGGTCAACCGCGACTGGGACGGCACCTGGACCCTTGTCGGCTACTCACTGCCCGACAGCAGACGTAGCGATCGCCACGACCTGCGCAGCCAGCTCGTCTGGGCCGGCTTCGGCCTACTGCAGAACGGTTTGTGGATCGCACCCGGTACCCGCGATGTCACCGCTGTCATCGAACCGCTCGGCTTGATGGAGCACATCACTGCCTTCACCGCTGCCGCAGCCAAACCGACAGAGGTGGCCGAGCTGATCAGTCGTGCGTTCGACACAGCATCGATCTGCGAGCAATACAAGGCTTTTCTCGACCGCTGGGATACTCCGCATCCGCTCTCGACCGCACCGGACGACCTTGCGCGTCGACTACTCCTGCACACCGACTGGCTGCAGGCCATCCGGCAGGATCCGCATCTCCCTGCTGAACACCTGCCCACCGACTGGCCCGCGATCCGCGCTGAGCAACTCTTCCGCCGGCTGGACGACGAGATCCGTCCGGAGGCCACCCGTCTGGCCGAAGAAGTCCTCGACGAGATCCCCTTGACTCACTGAGCTCACGAGCCTCTCCGCAACCCATTCCGGTAAGTGACGCCGGGTTGTTATCGGCAACCTCTCCACTTGGGGGTGTGCGGCCGGGCGCGGTTGTTCGCAGACTGTCCGCCACCGGCCCGTCCAGAAGCCGGTCGGAGAAGCGGAGGGCCGCCAGTGCTCAGCATCCGAAATCTGCGCGTGCGTTACGGCCGGTCGATGACGGCCTTGCACGGTGTGGATCTCGACGTTCCCGATGACGGCGTCCTCGCCGTGCTCGGCGCCAACGGCGCGGGGAAATCCACCCTGCTGCGCGCGATCTCGGGAACCCTTCGCCTGCACCGCGGCGTGATCACCGCCGGAACCATCCAGTACGGCGACCAACGGATCGACCGGCTCGAGGCCGCGAAAATCGTCCGGCACGGAGTGGTCGGCGTACCGGAAGGGCGGCAGATCTTCGCCCGGATGACAGTGGCCGAGAACCTGCGGGCCGGCGGGATCGCGACCAAGCCGGCGGCGAGAACCGAAGCCAGGAAACGGGTCAGCGCTCTCTTCCCGTTGCTCGACGAGCGTGCCGAACAGCGCGCAGGGCTGCTCTCGGGCGGTGAGCAGCAGATGCTCGCGATCGGCCGCGCACTGATGGCCGTCCCGAAACTGCTGCTGCTCGACGAGCCGTCACTCGGCCTTGCACCCAAGCTGGTCGAGCGAATCGGCGAAGCCGTTCGCGAGATCCACGCGCAGGGGACGGCCGTCGTACTGGTTGAGCAGAACGCCTCGATGGCATTGGCCGTAGCCGATCAGGCCGTCGTACTGAGCGTCGGCTCGGTGGTGCTGTCTGGTCCTGCGGCGGAGATCGCGGACAGCGTTCACCAGCACTATCTCGGCTCCCCTGCGCAGGAACGTCGTTCCCTGGCCCGGTGGTCGTGATGACGTCACTCGTTCTCGACCGTGTCACCCTTCGGTTCGGTGGACTCGTTGCACTGGACGGAATCTCGTTCACGGTGGCGCCGGGATCCCTGCACGCGTTGATCGGCCCGAATGGCGCTGGGAAGTCCAGCTGCTTCAACGTGATCAGCGGTCTCTACCGGCCCACCTCCGGCACCGTACGGCTGGGTGAACAGAACCTGCTCGATCTTCGGCCGCATCGGTTGGCCGGTCTCGGTATCGGGCGCGCGTTCCAGAACACCGCGCTCTCGACGCATTCCACTGTTCTGGACAACGTCCTGCTCGGCCGGCACACGCTGACCCGTGGCGGATTCGTCGCCTGCTCCTTGCGCTGGACCCGGCGTGAGGAGAAGCGGCACGCGGCCCGCGCCCGGGAGATCTGCGACTTCCTCGGGATCGGCGCGGCCGTCGACCAGCCGCTCGGCTCGCTGCCGTACGGCGTGACCAAGAAGGTCGACATCGCCCGGGCCCTGGCGGTCGAACCGAAGTTGCTGCTGCTCGACGAACCCGCCGCCGGGTTGAACACCGAGGAGACCGCCGAACTGGCCGCGACGATCGGCCAGATCCGGACCGACCTCGGCATCGCGATCCTGCTGGTGGAGCACGACATGGACCTGGTGATGGGGATCGCCGACCAGGTCACGGTGCTCGACTTCGGCCGGGTGATCGCCGACGGCACCCCGGGCGATGTCCAGACCGACCCTGACGTGATCAAGGCCTATCTCGGAGCGACGACATGACGACCTTTGTGCAACTGATGCTCAACGGACTGGGCAAAGGTGCGGTGTTCGCCTTGCTCGCGCTGGGCTTCGTGGTGATCTTCAAGGCGACCGAGGTGGTGAACTTCGCGCACGGTTCGCTGGTTCTGTTCGGCGGCTATCTGGTCCTGGTCACCAAGGACACCGTCGGCTGGGCCGCGGCCGCGGTGATCGGGATCATCAGCGCAGGGCTGCTGGCGCTGGCCGTCGAGCGGTTGCTGCTTGCTCGATCCAGGCATGCGGATCCATTCAGCCTCGCGTTGCTGACCATTGGTGTGGACGTGATCATCACCGAGGAAGTCGTTCGCAGACTTGGCGTCTCGTTGCCGTTCATCGGCGATGCGTGGGATGCGAAACCACTCCAGTTCGGCGGCGTCACCCTCTTCCGGACGCACCTGGTGGCGCTCCTGGTCGCGACGATCCTCATCACCGCGTTCTTCCTCGCGTTCCGCTACACCACCTGGGGAATCGCCCTCCGCGCCCAGGCCGAGAACCCCGAAGCCGCCGCCCTGGTGGGGATCCGCAGTTCGCGGGTCACCGCATCGGCCTGGCTGCTGGCCGGCCTGCTCGCCGGAGTCGCCGTCCTCTTCATCGCCACCCAGGACTTCTCCGGCGCCGGGCTGTCCCGCGGAACGCACTCGATCGCGCTCGCCGCGTTCCCGGCCGCAATCATCGGCGGGCTCGACTCGACAGCCGGCGCTATCGTCGGCGGGCTCGCGGTCGGTCTGGTCGACGCGCTGTCGACGGAGTACATCTCGTTCGCCTTCGCGAAGAGCGCCGTCTTCCTGGTGATGCTCGTGGTTCTGGTCGTGCGTCCCGCCGGGCTGTTCGGAACCCGGGAGACAACTCGTGTCTAGACTCGTGTCCAAATTCCTGTGGATCCCACTGGCCGTGGTGCTGCTGGCGCTGCCGCTTTATCTCGACGCTTCCTGGCTCAAAGCCGGTCAGTACATGATGATCGGCGCGGTCGGGGCCATCGGGCTCACGCTGCTCAGCGGTCAAGCCGGTCAGCTCTCGCTCGCGCACGGATTCTTCCTGCTGGTCGGCGCCACGTCGTACACGGTGCTTTCCGGAACGGACGAGGATCTCGTCGGCCTCGGGCTCAACCCGTTGCTGGCACTGATCGGAGCTGTCGCGATCAGCGCGCTGGCCGGAGTCGCGTTCGCACCGGTCGCCGGCCGCGTCCGCGGCATCTACCTGGGCGTCGCCTCCCTCGCGTTGGTATTCCTCGGGCTGTATCTCGGTCAGGCAGCTGAATCACTGACAGGCGGTACGTCGACCGGCCGCGCACCCGCGACGTTCGAGCTGTTCGGGTTCTCGTTCTCCAACGAGGGCACGCTGGTGATCGCCGGTGTGCCGCTGCGCGGGACCGAGCGGATCTGGTACCTCTTCCTCGTCCTGCTGGCATTGGCGTACTGGCTGGCCAAGGGTGCGGTCGGCACCCGCGTCGGCCGGTCGTGGCGCGCAGTCCGCGACAACGAGGCTGCGGCGACTGCCATGGGTGTGGACGTCCGCCGTACCAAAGCCAGCGTGTTCGCAGTCTCGTCGGCGTACGCAGGGCTGGCAGGCGTCATGACTGTGTTGTGGTTCGACATTCTGAAACCGGACGAGAACGAGTTCGGTACCTACGGCATCAACACTTCGATCGCATTCCTGGCCATGGCCATCATCGGTGGCCTCGGATCGATCCCCGGCGCGGTGGTGGGCGCGCTGGTCGTGTACGGGCTGCCCCAGCTCCTCACGTTGTACTCCACCGACCTCGGCTGGTTCACCGGATCGGTGACACCGGTGCTGGTCAGTTCCTTCGTGTACGGCGCGGCGATCGTGCTCGTCGTGCTCTTCGAACCCGGCGGTCTGGCCGCAATCGGCCGCAGAATCAAGGAGTTGAGATCATGAAAGATCGGCTGATCGTAGCCACTGCCGTGGCACTGGTGCTGCCACTGGCCCTGGCCGGCTGCAGTACCAAGGGCGGCACCGAGACGAACTCGACCTCGGCCGGCGGCATCCAGTCCGGCACCGGGGTCACCGACAAGGACATCACGCTCGGCGTGATGGCCGACCTGAGCGGCCCGTTCAAGAGCCTGTCGACGGCCATCACCCAGGGCAACGAACTGTGGGCCGAGGATGTGAATGCTGCCGGTGGGGTGTGCGGGCGCCAGATCAAACTGGAGACCGTCGACCACGGCTACAAGGCGGACACGGCCAAGACGCTGTACCCGCAGATCGAGCCGAAGGTGCTCGGCTTCGTCCAGCTGACCGGTTCGCCGGTGATGGCCGCGCTCGGCAAGAACATCGAGACCGACAAGGTCACAACGACCCCGGCATCGTGGTCGTCGGAGCTGCTCGGCAATCCCTACGCGATGATCGTCGGGACGACGTACGACGTCGAGATGATCGACGGGCTGAGCTACCTGCAGGAGAAGGGGATGCTCGCCGACGGTGACTCGGTCGGGCACATCTACGTCGACGGCGAGTACGGCGCGAACGGGCTGCGCGGCTCGAAGTACTACGCCGAGAAGCACAAGCTGCAACTGCACGACGTCAAGATCACGTCGACCGACACCGATCTGACCAACGTCGTCACCGGGCTCAAGGGCCAAGGTGTGAAGGTCATTCTGCTGACCACGACTCCGAAGCAGACCGGTTCGGCGGCGGCCGCGAACAAGGCGCTCGGCCTGAACGTGCCGATCCTCAGCAACAACCCGGCCTTCGATCCGGTGCTGCTGAAGAGCCCGGCGGCGAGCGCACTCGACAAGCTCTACATCGTGGCGAGCACGGTGCCGTTCGCCGCGGACATCCCGAAGGCCAAGGAGATCGCCCAGAAGTACACCGCGGCCGGTTACAAGGAGCCGCCGAACGCAGGAACGCCGTACGGGTATGCGGTCGGTGAGGTCTGGGGAACCGTGCTCAAGAAGGCCTGCGACAACAAGGACCTGACCCGGGACGGCATTCACAAGGCCATGCAGGAGACGACCTCCGCCGACACCGGCGACCTGGTTGCCGCCCTGAACTTCGGCACTCCCGGCGCCCCGGCCACCCGGCAGGTGTACGTCGCCCAGCCCGACGCCTCGGCGCCGGGCGGCACGAAGTACGTGCAGCCGCTCTTCGAGGCCGAGCTGGCCAAGACCTACAAGGCACCCCACGAAGGCCAGTGAGAGAGTGGCCGCTTCCGGCCAACTTCGTTCACATATGTGAAATCTATTCACACCTCTGATTAGACTGGTCTACCTTCGGGCGGGAGACGCCATCTCGAGTCTCCCGTTCGAAGGAGCCGCCATGTCGCCACCCGCCCTGACCCGATTCCTGGTCTGCGCGCTCGCAGCCCTGCTGCTCGGGCCACTGACCGTGCTGACCTCCCTGCCGGCACAGGCCGCCCCGGCACCGCTGCAGATCTACCCCGTGCAGTCGATCTACCCGGCCTCCCCCGACTACCGCCTGACGGTGAACGGGCAGAACGTGCCGGTCACCGACTACCCCGGGTACGACATCGCCCAGTTCGCCATGGGTGGCGGCGAAGCCACCATCACGGTGACGAAGGTGAACAACACCGCGATCGGCTCGTACTTCATCAGTCCCGCGAAACTGAACCTCAGCGGATCGGTGAGCGGCGCCTCGATGACGTTCACCGTCACCCGCGACGAGTACCTGATCGTGAAACTCGATGGTCGGCCGAACCTGGTGATCGCGATCGACCCCCTCGAGACCAACCGGCCGGCCGACAGTGGCACGGGCATCTTCAACGTCCGCAACGCGCCGTACAACGCGCAGCCGGGCAGCGCCTACAGCACCACCGCCTTCCAGAACGCGCTCAACGATGCGGCGGCCTGGGGCGGAGCGAACGGCCGCCAAGGGACTGTCTACGTTCCGCCCGGTGTCTGGACGCTCGGAAACCTGTACCTGCGCAGCAATCTGGCGCTCTATCTCGCACCCGGTGCCGTCCTGCGCTATACCGGCGAGCGTTCGCAGTACGACGTGCACTGGCACAAGGACTCGCAGAACCGCGACATCACCTGGTTCATCTCGACGCGCTACTCGTCGTCGAACATCTCGATCTACGGCCGCGGCGTGATCGACGGCAACGGGCAGGCCTCGCTCGGCCCGAGCAACCTCGGTGTCAACCTGCTGACGCCGGTCTACACGACGAACTTCCGCGTCGACGGGATCACCTTCCGCGAATCCAGCAGCTGGGCGATCATGCCGATCCGCTCGGTCGACGTCGGATTCACCAACCTGAAGATGTTCAACCGGTTCGACATGGGTGAGAACGACGGCATCGACGTGATGGAGTCCCGGCAGGTCCGGGTCACGAACGCGATCGGGATCGGTCTGGACGATCCGTTCAGTACCAAGACCTGGGCTGCCACGACCGACCTGACCAAGAACATCCCCGGCGACCCACGACCGCTGGATGACGTGGTGTTCGACGACCTGGTCAGCTGGACGTACTGCTACGGGGTCAAGGTTGGCCAGGGCGTCCTGCAGAACCAGTCCAACGTGACGTTCCGGAACGCGGTTGTGCACGATGCCGCGGTGGGGATCGGCGTTCACCACAAGTACGGGACGGGAACGGCGAGCACGATCCGGTTCGAGAACATCGACATCGAACGGCTCTCGTTCACCAATGACAGCAACCGGACCTGGCTGGCTCTGTGGACCGGCACCGGGCCGAACGGGACCGGCCCGATCAGCGGCGTACGGATCGCAAATGTCCGAGTCCGTGACGCCGGTACGACGGCCGCCCGGATCAACGGTCAGCCGGGTGCACAGATTACTGGCGTCGAGCTGAACCGGATCCTGATGCCGGGCTCGTCGTCGTACGCAACCACGCTCGACCAGATGCGGATCACCAACGTGTCCGAGAACGGACCGATCACCATCACCCAGTAGCACCGGCGCGCTGCACCCAGCCCCGCAGCAGCCGGTCGTGGAGAGCTCCCGCAGTCCGCGGGAGCTCTCCGTCGTTCCGTCAGCCGGCGCCGTACTCGACTCTTGGCTCTTCGACGTGCCGGCTCAGGGGGATGTTGAGGTCGGCGAAGGTCTTCAGCGGGGTACCTTCGACTTCGACGTCGCGGAGGATGATGTTCGAGAGGGCCCCGTCGGCATTGCCTGCGGCAACGAGTGGCGGCATCCGGCCGGCGTCGCGCACGATGATGCGCTCGATTCGTACGCCGGAAACCGGGCCGATGCCGAGGCCGCGTTCACGAGTGTGAATGAGGAGCCAGCTCTGGTTGCCCCGGTCGTGGTCGAGCGACTCGATGTCGATGTCCTCGTAGACGAGGTCGGTGCAGGGCGCGCTGCCGTAGCAGGGGTCGATCGCGATCGCGCGGGTCGCGTTGTAGACGTAGCCCTGCCGGTAGGTGATGTCGTGCTGCCGCGAATAGTGACCGTTTCCCACCTTGAACGCCGCGCAATGCGTCCACGCGACGACGTCCTCGAACAGAACGCGTTCGACCGGCTGGCGGGGATGCGGCCAGCTGAGGGCGATGTTCGCATCCTCGGCCCACGCCTTGGTCGAGTACGGATCGTCCTCGCAGATCGCGATCATGTGCCGGACGACGACGTCCTGGCACTCGTTCACATCCAGGACGTCGTTCTCATACTGGCGCTGTGTCTGAAAGCCCTTGTAGTTGGTGATCGTGACGTCGGAACACCGGCTGGGCAGAAACGCCCAGGATCCCGAGTCGCGACCGATCACCCCGTCCACGACCAGCCCGCGGGTACCGACCGGGACGAAGAGATGATTCAGGTAGCGGCTCTCCTTCCGCATCCGTGCACCCTGCCCGTCGATTGTCCCGCGGCCAGAGACAGAGACATCGACAGAACCCGGTTCGGTCGACAGCAGCCAAGTACCGTCCATCTCCAGGCTGTCGTGCCGAAACTTCTTCGCATAGTCAGCCGGATTCGCGGTCGCCCGCAGCACCGACCCGCCGGCCAGGTAGAGGTGCACCCGCGACCGCAGCACAACACTCCCGATCGAGAACACGCCCGCCGGCACGTAGGCCACCCCACCACCAACCTTGTACGCCGAGTCGATCGCCGCCTGCACCGCCTCCGTGGCCAGCGCCACGCCGGTTGGATCAGCAGCAAACGCCGTGACCACGTTGAAGATTCCGGGACCATCAGCAGCCGGCGGATCGACCTCAGCCGGGTCAGCAGCAATGACCAGCTCAGCCAGATCGTCGATCTTCACGATCAGGTAGCGGCTGTGTTCGAGCGTGAAGGTCATCCGGTTCGCCGACACCTCAACTGGTATCGCGAACGCCAGCGGGCTCACAGTCGCGACCTCGATCCGGCTGCGGGTGCTCACCTCAACAGTCACCGAGCCGTCGAACGAGAAGTGCGCGTAGTGATACTCCACTCCCCCACCGGGTTCCGGACCGAACGCGGTGACCGGCACGTTCTGCCCATCAACAGTCACGGCGAAGTCAGCCGAGATCGGGTAGATCGTCGGCAGGGGGTAGGAATCGACGCTCACCGGTGTCGACCGGACAACTGTTCGACGCCGAGAATCAGGGCCGAGTGGTCCAGGTCGCCGTACCCCTGAGCACGCACCGCGGCCATCAACTGCGCGACCACCGCACCGAGCGGGATCACCACGCCGGCCTCGCGGGCCGAGTCCAGAACGATGCCAAGATCCTTGTGATGCAAGTCGATCCGGAAACCAGGCTGCAGCTCGTGGCGCATCATTCCGGCGGCCTTGCGGTCCAGGATCCGGTTCCCGGCAAGCCCGCCGGCCAGCACCTCGACGGCCCGCTCCAGGTCGACTTCGTACGCGTCGAGGAAGGTCAGCGCCTCCGCCACCAGCTCAATCGTGCCGGCGACGATCAGCTGGTTCGCGGCCTTGACGAGTTGGCCGGATCCCGCCGGGCCGACGTGCACTACCGTCGTACCGAGTGCTGCCAGCACCGGGCGGGCGGCCTCGACGTCCTCGGCCGCGCCGCCGACCATGATCGACAACGTTCCGTCGATGGCGCCTTGTTCGCCACCACTGACTGGTGCGTCCAGTGCGCGAACGCCGGCCTCGGCCGCCGCTGCGGCGACCTGGCGCGCCGTGGCTGGGGCGATCGAGCTCATGTCGATCAGCAATGCGCCGGACCGGGCTGCAGCGAGTACTCCATCGTTGCCGAGGACAACATTCTCGACGTCCGGTGAGTCGGGCAGCATGGTGATGATCACGTCGGCATCGCCAACGGCGGCCGCGATCGACTCCGCCGCAGTACCACCGGCGGCAGCGAACTGCGCAGTCTTGGCCGGGCTGCGGTTGTAGCCCCGTACGACGTACCCGGCCTCGACCAGGTTGGTGGCCATCGGCAGACCCATGATGCCGAGCCCGACGAATCCGATCCGAATCATTGCGCTCCAGAGGTTAGTGCGTAGCTGTCGAGAGAGTGGATGGTTCGAACTGCCCGTTCCGCCAGCGCGATCAGATCGCCGTCCGGGAGCAGCGCGTCCCGGACCAGGTCGCGGCTGACGCCGACGATCGCGGCGCCGGCGGCGAGGTAGGCGCCGGCCTCTTCGATGAGGACCCGCCCGGTCGGCACCAGCGGGATCTCGGGCAGCGGGCCGACCAGTTCGGCGAGGTAGGAGACTCCGCCGACCGGTCCGATCGGTGACACCTTCACCGCCTGGACGCCGTACTGCCAGGCGCGGACGATCTCGTTCGGCGTCAGCGCGCCAGGGATGAACGGTACGCCGAGGGTGTGCGCGGCCTCGATCACGTCGGGATCAGTCACCTGGCTGACGAGGAACGACGCGCCGGCGTCGACCGCCTGTCGCACCTGCTCGACCGTGCGCACGGTCCCGGCGCCGATCAGCACTTCGGGCGGCAGTACTTTGCGAGCCTGCCGCAGGGCGTCGAATGCGCCGGCCGAGGTGAGTGTGAACTCGACTGCCGGGATTCCCGCCTCGACCATCACCGTGGACGCCGCCACGAAACGGTTGGCGTCAGGTGCTCGTAGCACCGCCACCACCGGGCGTCCGTTCATTGCCTCGCGCAACTGCATCATCGCCGCACCTTCCCCGTGAGATCCTCGATGGCCATTTGCATGGCTGCCAACCGCCGGTCCGATGCCAGCCCTACGTGGTACAGGTGTAGTTCGTCGGCGCCGGCAGCAACCAATTCCCGCCAGTGGCCGGCTAGAGCGTCCGGATCGGCAGGCGTCGGCGGCAATACCGTTACGTACGCCGCCACGCTCGCGTCTACCACCGTGCGCATCGCCCGCACCCGTTCGACTCCTTGAGCGCCAAGCTCCCAAGCCGGGACCACATACGAACTCACCGCACTCGGCGAGCTCAGGTCCGGACCGGTGACGGCGGCTGCCGGGCCAGTGGCCCAGGGGTCGGCGACCGCGTGCATTGCGATCCCGACTGCGCCTGCTGCCTGGGCTTCGGCGACGACTGTTTCTCGGAGCAGGCGCGTTGCCTCCACGCGAATCCTCAACACCACCTCGATATCTGGAGCCATCGCGGCCGAGCTTTCACCAGCGCGAATGCGTGCCGCCAGTTGGCCCGGATCCACGCCCGCGTCTGCGAGCGACGTCGTACAGGCGTCGCAGAAGCAGATCGACAGCAGTGCGGACTCTTGGTCCGACCAGTCGGCTCCGGCGGTCTTCTCGTGGTGACCGAGGTGGCCGACGCCCATCGGTCCACAAGCCTCGAGTACGACGTCAGTGACACCGGACTGGCGGACGACCTCACCCACGAGCGTTCGTGCATACTCCCGCACCGCCGGAACGTTCGGGCACAGGGCGTACGGATACACATCTCCGAATGCGTTTCGCAGACATGTCCATGGATTCGCCTGGCCGACGGCCGTGCTGTGGGTGAGCACCACCCACGCCCGCACCGGCAGCCCAACCAGCCGCAGCTCGCCGGCCGCCCGGGTGAACGACCGCTCCCCCGCCCACGGACTTGCATCAGCTGGAATCAATTCACCCCAGCCTTCGGCGCGCACAGGCATGTACAGCGCCGCCGATCTGGCATCCACCAGCCGGTGCCGCGGGTGCCGCGGTGTTGCCGCCCGCACAGAATGGTACGCAGCCGCCAGCACCACAGCGTCGACGCCAAGCTCGGCGAACCGTTCAGCCGCGTGCGGATCGCCGTTGATGTCCCACGGGTAGGCGTATGCAGCGGTTCGAACCGCCATCAGAACCTCGGCAATGTCGGGTCGTAACCAGGATCGAGCTGACGCATGTACGCCGTGTCGTCCCGCGTCGTCCGGCCGGACTCGACGTACCGCTGGTGCCGCTCGGCGAGCTTGTCCTGGTCGAGCTCGACCCCGAGCCCCGGCCCGGACGGAACCCGCAACGCACCGCCGACGAACTCGAACGGCTTCGTCACCACATCGTCGTCCCGGTTCCACGGGTAGTGCGTGTCGCACGCGTACGCCAGGTTCGGCGTCGCCGCGGCGACATGTGTCATGGCAGCGAGCGAGATTCCCAGATGTGAATTCGAATGCATCGACATCCCGAGTCCGAAGGTGTCGCAGATCGCGCCCAGCTCGCGGGTATGTCGCAGGCCGCCCCAGTAGTGGTGATCGGACAGCACGATCTGGACGGCGTCGAGCAACACCGCCTCCGGTACCGTCTCCGGACTGATCACGCACATGTTGGTTGCCAACGGCATCGAGGCGCGCAGAGCGACCTCAGCCATCGCCACAGTGGTCAGCGCAGGATCCTCGAGGTACTCCAGCACCCCGCTGAGCCGCTCTGCCACCTCGATCGAGGTGTCCACCGACCAGGCACCGTTCGGATCGATCCGCAACGGCATCCCCGGGAACGCATCAGCAAGCGCCCGGATCGCGGCGATCTCCTGCTCAGGAGGAAACACCCCACCCTTGAGTTTGAGCGACCCGAAACCGTGCAGCTGAACCATCCGCTGCGCCTGAGCCACCACCCCGGCCGGCTCGAGCGCTGGTCCCCACTCATCCGCTGCCGCACCGGGATGCCCTGCCCACTTGTAGAACAGATAGGCGCTGTACGGCACCCAGGACCGCACCGCACCACCCAGCAGATCCGTCACCGGTACGCCGAGAAGCTTGCCCTGGGCATCGAGACACGCCACCTCGACGATCGAGAAGACACTGCGTTTCTGCACCGGCGTCACGTTCGGCCCCAGGATCGAGAACACGATCGACTCGATCATCGAGGTCTCGAACACGGTCCGCCCGATGATCGCCTGCCGGACCTTCGCCAGCCGGTCGAGCACGTCACGCTCGCCGGAACCTTCCCCCAGCCCGACGACGTCGCCGTCGACGATCAACTGGACGACAGTCCGCAGCGCCAGCGGCTCGTGGACCCCACTGGAGTTGAGCAGTGGCGGATCGGCGAACGCGAGCGGCGTCACCACCAGGTCGGTGATCTTCATCTGTGTCAGCCCTTCGTCGCGCCGGAGGTGATTCCGCGGATCATCGACTTCTGCATCAGGAGATAGACGATCAGGCTGGGCAGCAGCGCGATCAGCGCGCCGGCCAGTAGGACCCCGGGCCCGACGTCGCCGTCGGACCGCAGGAACGCGAGCGCCACCGTGAGCGTGTAGTCGCCCGGCTCGTTCGCGGCGATCAGCGGCAGCAGGTACTGGTTCCAGATCATCATGAACCCGAAGATCGTGATCACGCCGAGCACCGGCCGGCACAGCGGCAGCACGATCGTCCAGAGCATCCGGATCTCACCGACCCCGTCGATCCGGGCCGCCTCCTCGATCTCGGCCGGGATCTCCTTCATGAACTCGGCCATCACCAGGATCGAGAAACCCCAGATCGCCACCGGCAGGATGACGCCGAACACGCTGCCCTTCAGGCTGATGCCGAGCAGTGGCAGATCGCCGAGCACCTGCGCCAGCGGGATCGCGATCACCTCTTCCGGCAGCATCATCGTCAGCAGGAACAGCATCAGGACGACGAGTTGCCCGCGGAACCGCTGTCGCGCCAGCGCGTAGGCAGCAAGGACCGACAGCGTCACCTGGAGCAGCAGACCGCCGCCGACGATCACCAGCGAGTTCAGGAAGTATCCCCAGATCCCCTTCTCGGTGGCGATCTTGAAGCCGAGGAGGGTCGGGTGTGTCGGGTAGAGGCTCACCTGGGTGGAGTCGGTCGTCTCGTTGAAGGCACCAGAGATGATCGTCAGGAACGGTGCCGCGAAGATGAACAGCACCACTCCACACAAAACGATCCGCAAGAGCATCGGGGCGCCGAATTTCGGCGACCAGCCCAGCGCGGTGTCGAATCGCGTGCTCTGCTCACTCATCGCGCCTCCCTCCGTCGGGTCACGACGCGCACCGCGACGGTGAGGATCAAGGTGACCAGCAGCAGCACCATCGAGGCCGCGGACGCCACCCCGAGATCGTTGCGTTCGAAGCCGAGTGAGTAGACCCGCGTCATCCAGACCTCGGTCGAGCCGGCCGGACCACCGCCGGTCAGCACATACACCTCGGTGAAGATCCGCAGACCACGGATGGTCGCCAGCGTCAGTACGACGGTCAGCGCCGGCCGCAGACCGGGCAGCACGATATAGCGCAGCCGCTGCCAGCGGTTCACGCCGTCCACGGCCGCAGCCTCGTACAGAGTCCGGTCGATCCCGGCCAGACCGGCCAGGATGATCACCATGTCGTACGGCGCTCCGGACCAGATCCCGACCGCCATCACCGAGGCCAGCGCGGAGTTCGGATCGCTCAGGAAACCGAACGGCCCGAGGCCGAGGAATCCGAGCACCTCGTTCGCGAAGCCGGTGCTGGTCGGGAAGTACAGGATCCGCCAGACCTCACCGATCACCGCGACCGCGGTGACCACCGGCAGGAAGACCGCCGTACGAAGAATCCACAGCGAGCGGGCCTGTCCCTCGAGCAGGAGTGCGAGCCCGAAGCCGACCACCAGTGCGCCCACGGTCTGCCCGACGCCCAGGATCACGGTATGGCTGAGCGCAGCGCGAAAGCGTTTGTCAGTGAGAACGGTGACATAGTTCTGAAGGCCGACCCACTCGTCGCCGAGGAACGGCTGGACCTTGTACAGGCTCATCCGGATGCCTTCCAGCATCGGGATGAACTTGAACATCACCGCGAACAGCAGGGCCGGGGCCAGGAACATCCAGGGCAGCCACGCGGATCCGCGCAGCCGCCCCGGACGCCGAGCCGGGACCGTGGACGAGGTCACTCGGCGAGATCCTGTGACGTGAGTTCGGCGGTGATCGCCGTGTCGAGCGACTTGAGGCCGGCGTCCAGATCGCTGGTGCAGCTCGACATCATCTGGTTGATGCCCTCACCGAGCGCCTGCCGGATCGGCTGGAAGTTGATCGCCCAGATGAACGACTTCGAGTCCTTGGTGTACTCGTCCTGGACCAGGGTCCAGCGCGGATCCTTCCGCACGGTTCCGGCATCCAGCGTCTTGTTCACCGGGATCCGGACCACGGGCTGATTCGTCGTGGTCGCTGCCATCCCGATCTGCTGTGCCTCGGGCGAGATCAGGAACTCGGCCAGGGCCTTCTGCTGGTCGGCCTTCTTCGAGCCGGCACCGAAGTAGATGTTCTCCCCTTCGGCGAGCGTCGTCGTACCGGCCGGGCCCTTCGGCATCGGGATCACTTCGTACTTGTCCTTGCCGAGCTGCTTGTCGTAGCCGTTGAAGGTGTACGGACCGGTCAGGTAGATGCCTGCCTTGCCCTCACCGAAGAACGGCGTCTCGGCGGTGGTCAGGTTCAGCGATCCCGGCACCACGTTGCCCGGCGTACAGAACTGGGTGCGGATCCACTCCAGCGCGGTCTTGGTCTGCGGTGTGTTGATCACCGACTTGTACTTCGCGTCGCCGGCCTTCTCGACGATGTCGCCACCGGCCTGCCAGATGTACGACGCCGCCCACCAGCCGATGTAGCCCTTCTTGCTCGATCCGGGAACGACCATCCCGTACGTGTCGGCTTTCCCGTTGCCGTCCGGATCCTTGGTGGCGAACGCGTTCGCCAGGGCCGCGAGCTCCTCCCAGTTCTTCGGCTGGGGCAGACCGAGCTTCTTGCGCCAGTCCGAACGGACCAGCGTGCCGAAGGCCTGCCGGGAGAACGGCACCCCGTACGTCGCGCCGTCGAGACCCTGGTTCTGGGCCCAGGTCTCGTCGGAGATCTGATCGCCGCCGGAGATGCTGCCCTTGTCGATCTTGGTCAGGTAGCCCTGCGACTGGTAGGCGCCGAGCAGGCCGGCGTCGTTGATCATCACGTCCGGCAGGTCCTTCGACGAGGCCCGGGCCTGCAGCTGGGTGTCGAACTCGATCACACCCTTGTAGTCGACCTTGATCCCCGTCTTCTTCGTGAAGGCGGCCATGATCTCTTCGTACGTCTTGGCCGGATCCGGCGCACTGCGCGACCAGACCTCCAGCGGCGCGGCGCTGTCGGCGTTCTTGCTGTCGCTGCCCCCGCAGGCGTTCAGCGTGCCGGCCACGACCAGCGCGGAGACGACCGCGACCGCTCCCCTGACCGGCAAGCTCCGTGTCTGTGAAGTCCTCATGTGGGTCCATCCCCTCGGAGCGATCGCATTCACATATATGAATGCCTTACATACTGGCGGAACGGATTGAAACGTATTAGCTTGATCCGGTAGCTGTCAACGGCCTGAAAGGCAGAGCACGTGCTCCTCGCGATCACCGGCGCGGCCGGCCTCGTCGGCGGTCTGATCCGCCCTCGGCTCCGGCGGGCCGGACACACCCTGCGGCTGACCGACATCGCCCGGATCGACGACCTGGCGCCCGGTGAGGAGTTCCTCGAGGCCTCGATCACCGACCTCGACACCATGACGAATGCGTTCAAGGACGTGGATCTCGTCGTTCACCTGGCCGGCCACTCCGCCGAGCGGCCGTGGGAACAGATCCTGGAGACCAACATCCACGGCGGGTACGTCGCCCTGGAGGCCGCGCACCGCGCAGGTGTCCGCAACATCCTGCTCGGCAGCTCGCTCCATGCCACCGGCTACGTCGCGGCCGCCGACGCAGCGGCCGCACCGGTCCTGCTCCCCCGGCCCGACACCTACTACGGCGTCGGCAAGGTCGCCCTCGAAGCACTCGGCAGCGTGTACGCCGACCGCTACGGCCTGAGCGTGGTCTCGGCCCGGATCTGCACCGTCGCCGAGGACATCGGCGCGGATCCCCGGACCCTCTCGACCTGGCTGTCGCCCGATGACCTGGTCCGGCTGATCGAGGTGGTCGGTGCCCTGCAGGAGCCCGGGCACCACGTCGTCTGGGCCGTTTCGGACAAGACCCGGAGCTGGTTCGACCTGACCGCAGGAAAAAATATCGGATTCTTTCCCCGAGATAGCGCTCAGAGCCGTTGTGGCGAAAATCGCAACGTACGGTCGGATGCCTCGGCCGTCCTGGCCGGGGTTTTCGTCGATGCCGAGCATCCTCTGGGAGGAACCTGGTGACCACTGAAGAAATCCGGCTGGTGAAGTCGGCCGAACGAAGTTTGCGGATCCTCGAAGTCCTGGGCGAGGCCCGCGGGCCGATGTCGGTGACCGAGCTGCACAAGCGCACCGGCTACCCGCGGTCGAGCCTGCATCAGTTGGTGCACACGATGATCGCGATGAACTGGATCGAGTCCGCCAACGACGGTGCGATGGTGGGGATCGGATCACGCGCGCTCCTGGTCGGAACGGCGTACCTGGACCGCGACCTGGCACTACCGCATGCCATTCGCACTCTTGAAAAAGTCCGCACAAAGACCGGCTATACCGCCCACTATGCTCGGCTCGAAGGACCGAGCGTCATCTACCTGGCAACACGCGAGTCCACAGCACCGCATCGCGCCACCAGCAGGGTAGGCCGTCAACTGCCTGCCCACGCGACAGCGCTCGGCAAGGTTCTGCTCGCCGAGCTGACCGCCGTCGAGGTCTCCGCCGTGCTACCGGACGACCCACTGCCGCCGATGACCGCGCACACCGTCTCCCGGCATGCCGACCTGATGCGGGAGCTGGACGCCACCCGGAAGCGCGGGTACGCGGTGGAGCGGGAGCAGAACACCCTCGGGCTGGGATGCGTCGCCGTACCGGTCCCCTATCGCATCCCCGCCACCGACGCGATCAGCTGCTCCATCCCGCTGGCGCGTTTCACCGAGCTGGAGATCGGGCTGGTCACGGAAAGCCTCCAGGAGCAGGTCCAGCTGCTGACCGTCAAGCTGCGTGAGGAGGGGATTCGCTGACCTACCGGTCCAGCAGGCGACTTATTCCGTAATCAAAGCGAGCGTCGAAGCTGTCGTCGAGCAAGGTCTCGACACCAACCAAGGCCAGGGCCGGATAGACGCCAGTCCCCAGCAGTTCGGGGAGATTACCGTGCGGGTTCTCCGTCGGTGTCTGCTCCTCCTGGGTGAGCCCAAGTGTCAGGTAAACGATCGACCAGCAGAGCCGGGCCGCGTCGGCCCCGGAATAACCGGCCTCCAGCAGGCCGCCGATGATGACCTCGGCGACCCGCAAGGTCTTCCCCGTCCCGGTGAAGGTCCCCGCCACCAGCCGGCCGCCGTCGCGATGCTGCAGCATCGCGGCGCGGTACCGGTTGGCGACGAGGCGGACCCGCTCGGTCGGATCGGCGGGCAGGTCGTCGGTCCGGACCGAGCCGATGATGTGGTCGGCCATCGTGTCGATCAGCGCCTGCTTCGTCTTGACCTGCCAGCTGACGGAGTTGAGGTGCACGTCCAGCCGCCGCGCGACCGCGCGGAGGGAGAGTCGTTCCAGGCCCTCGTCCTCCAGCGTGGCGAACGCGGCCGTGATCACGTCGTCCAGATTCAGACGCATCGGCTCCCCTTCAGTTCCAGCACAGGTTCTCAGCGCGATCGTACGGTTCAGGCACCGAAGGCAGCCTGCGACACATCGTCCCAGGCCTCCCACTCGGCGAGGCGCGCGGCGTACTCGTTCTTGATCACCGGCAGCGGCCCCTGACCGAAGAAGATCCGCAGCGGCGGCTCCTCCGCGTCGACGACCTTCAGGATCGCCTCGCGGGTCGCACTCGGGTCGCCCCGCTTGCCGGCCGGGCGCTGCATCGCGGCCCGGACTCCTTCGTACGCCGCCGACTGATCGGCGTGGACCGCGGAGGGACCGGCCCAGTCGGTGGCATAGCCGGCCGGCTCGACCAGCGTCACCTTGATCCCGAACGCCTTGACCTCGGCAGCCAGACTGGCGGTGAAGCCCTCGAGCGCGAATTTCGACGCGTTGTAGAGGCCGAGACCGGGCAGCGAGAACACACCGGCGATCGACGAGACCTGCACGATGTGGCCGCTGCCCTGGGACCGCAGCTGCGGCAGGACCGCCTGGGTCACCCACAGCGCCCCGAACAGGTTGACCTCGATCTGGTCGCGTGCCGCCTGCTCGGACACTTCCTCCACCATGCCGAACAACCCGTAGCCGGCGTTGTTCACCACGACGTCGATCCGGCCGAACCGCTCGATGATCTGTGCGACCGCCGCGTTCACGGCCTCGCGATCGGTGACCTCGACCTGCACCGGCAGGATCGCGTCGTCGTACTTGCTGACCAGTTCGTCGAACGCGCCCGCGGACCGGCTGAGCGCGGCCACACGGTCACCCCGCTCGAGCGCGGCCTCGGTCCACTCGCGGCCGAAACCCTTCGACGCGCCGGTGATGAGCCAAACCTTCTCGGACATTGCCGTCTCCCTTACTTGTTCCCAACTTGTGCACTGACCAAGTTCTGATTCCAGTAATACTTGGTCAGTGAACAAGAGTCAAGCCCAGGGGAGAACTTTGCCGTGCCGGAGGAGTTGGCCGTAGTGCTCCGGGTCGGCCGGCCCGAGCGCCAGTTCAAGCAGCGGTACGGCGGCCTCGGCCGGGGTCGGCGCCGTACTGACGTCCCACCAGAGGGCTGAGGTGGGGGTGTTCATCATCCCGGGACAGACCGCTGCCAGCAGGATGCCCCGCGCAACGTCTTCGTCATGGCGCAAGGCGGCAAGAGTGCGAACGGCAGCCACCTGGGCGATCTTCGACGGGATGTTGGCGAACCCCGGCCAGGCGGTCGCGCGCGCGGTCCCGTCCTTCACGGCATCGCGCCAGCCGGCCACCTCCCGGTCCACCGCGTCGAGATCGGTGAGGTTGTCGAAGTGGTGATGAAGCACCGGCGCCAGGTACTGCAACGTGCCCAGCGAACTGGCGACAACGAGCAGCCGGCCGTCGTCCCGCAGCATGGGTACAAAGGAGCGCAACAGGCGCGTGGTGCCGAAGTTGTTCACCTCCGTGTACGTGTCCACAATCTTGCGCGGATCGTCGTCGGGGCCGACCCGCATCACGGCGTTCCCGAACACGATGTCGACGCCGCCGTGCCGTTCCTTCAGTTGTGCGGCGAGCCGTTCGACCGTGCCAGGGATTCCCATGTCCAGCAGTTCGGCGCGCACCCGCGCTCCCCCGGCCGGGATGGTTGCGACAGCGGCAGTGACGCGGTCGATGTCGCGGCCGGTCAGGTAGACGGTGTCCTCAGGTCCGAGCCGAGCAGCGAGACCTTCGGCCAGCGCAAGGCCGAGACCCTGGGTGGCGCCAGTCACGAGAGCGACCTTCGTCATGAGCGGGCCTCCTGCAGCAGCGATTCCGACAGGTCCCACAGCCGGGCAGCGCCATCCGGGTCCAGCGCATAGCGGGCAACACCATGCAGCCACGGAGCCTCATCCCGGCGGTCGATGGTCGGCGTCTCGTTGCAGTCCACGAAGTAGCGCCCACCGATCCCCTCGAGCTGCCGCGACGTCGCCAGCAGCACGGAGGTCGCCGCACCTTGCTCCACGGTCTTCATGTCCGACGGCGAGGTCCGGCCGCTACCGCGTCCTTCGGTGTGTCGCTGCAGATTGGTGAAGATTGCCCCAGGCATCAAAGCGTTCGCGGTGATGCCATCGGCGGCCCAACGGCGGCTCGCTTCCACAGCGAACAACACGTTCGCAGTCTTGGACTGGCCATACGCCAGCCAGGGGTCGTACGCCCGGAAGGCGAAGTTCACATCGTCGAAAACCACCGGCGAGAGCTGGTGACCGCTGGAGCTGACCACCACGATCCGGCCCGCGCCGTCCGCCGCGAGCGCATCGTGCAGGCCGGCGGCCAAGGCGAAGTGACCGAGATGATTGGTGGCGAACTGCAGTTCCCAACCCTGCGGGGTGTACGTCTCGGGCGACGCCATCACCCCGGCATTGTTCACGAGGATGTGCAGCGGCCCGTCCCACGCCGCCGTGAACGCGGCCACCGACGCCGGGTCGGTGAGATCGAGCTGTACGACGTGCAACGCCGTACCGCCGGTGGTCGCGGCAATGTCTTTGGCGGTGAGCTCACCTGCCGCGGTATCGCGGACGGCCAAGGTGACCTCGGCGCCGGTCGCGGCGAGCGCCCGCGCCGTCTCCACACCGATGCCCGAGGAAGCACCGGTCACCACTGCGCGGTGCCCGGAGAGATCGATGCCGGCGGCAACTTCCGCCGCCGTACTACTGAAACCGAACTGGGTCTTCATGAGGTTCATACCTCCACGCTAGGCAGCGTCGACCCATGTCACCAGCGAAAGTCTGGCAAGTGTGGTATGCGTAAACGTCATGACCTTCACCGACGCCTCACTGACCGCACTGCGCGTGTTCCGCGAGGTGGCCGAGCGCGGCACGCTCACCGCCGCGGCCACTGCGCTCGGCTACACCCAGTCCGCGGTCTCGCGCCAGATCGCTTCCCTGGAACGCGCGGCGGGCACGGAACTGCTCGAACGCCGCCACGACGGCGTACGGCTCACGCCGGCCGGGAGGGTCGTCGTACGGCGAGCTGCCGCCGCGATCGATCAGGTCGACGCGGCCGCGCGTGAGCTGGCCGGGATTCCCGAAGAGCAGGGCACGGTCCGGCTCGGGTGGTTCGCGACCGCGGGCGTCTGGCTGGTACCGCGCGCACTCGCTGCACTCCGCGAAACGCACCCCGGCATCACGGTCGTCAGTCGCGAAGGCAGCACACCCGCGCTCGTCCGCGCCCTGCGCGCCGGAACCGTCGACCTCGCCCTCCTCGCGTCGGCACCGCCGTTCCGTGCGCCGGACACCGAGACACCTGCGTTGGAGTTCCACACGCTGGCAGAACGCAGCCTGCGGATCGCTGTCCCCACCACGCATCCATTCGCCCATGCGGATGTCGTCGACATCGCGGATCTCCGCGGTCAGCGGTGGATCGCCGGCCCGGGTGGCGAGCAGTACATGGGCGTCTGGCCGGGCCTCGACGAACGCCCCCAGATCGTTCACACCGCCCGCGACTGGCTGGCCAAACTTCACCTGGTCGCCGCGGGCTGCGGCATCACCACCGCCCCAACCGCGCTGACCTCCGCCCTACCACCAGGCGTCCGGATCATCGCCGTCCAAGGCGGACCGGAGGAGCTACGCCGCATCCTCCTGGCGCGTCTCCCCCGGCCCATCCCGGAACCGGTCGCCCGCCTGTCCGTCGCCCTCAAGGCAGTCGCCGGCGAGCATGGCTAGCTAGACGCCTTCGGCGGCCTTCTTGATCAGGTCGGCGACCACATCCGGCGACGACACGTAGATCGCGTGGCTACCGGGGGCTTCGGCGACGGTCGCGCCCGTGCGCTCGGCCATCGAGCGCTGGACGGGCGGCGGGATCATGTGGTCGTCGGCGGCGACGAGGTACCAGCTCGGCTTGACCCGCCAGGCCGGCTCGGTGACCGTGGCGCCCAGTGAGTCAACGCTCCACGGCACCTGCGAGTCGGCCAGGAATGTCGCCTCCTGTTCCGGAAGGTCCCCGGCGAACGAGGCGGCGAACTTGTCCCGGTCCAGGAACAGGAATCCGTCGACGGGCGGCAGGATCGGCGGCACCGGCGCGCCCGGGGCCGGGTCGGCGAGCAGCGAGTTCACCGACTCGTCCTTGTCCGGCGCGAACGCGGCGATGTACGCCAGCCCGGCGACGTTCTCATGGGTGCCCGCTTCCGTGATGACGGCACCGCCGTACGAATGACCGACGAGGATCGCCGGGCCGTCCTGCAGGTCGAGCACGCGGTGCGTGACGGCGACGTCGTCGGCCAGCGACTTCGTCGGGTTCTGGACGACGCTGACCCGGTAGCCGTCGGCGACGAGCAGGTCGTACACACCCTTCCAGCCGGATCCGTCGACGAATCCTCCGTGCACCAGTACGACGTTCCGCGCGGCCATGATGTCTCCTTCAGTCGTGGCGATCTTCGGTGCCACGACCGTAGGCGCGCGCGGTCAGTCGTCGCTTACGTCAGATGACTGAGTCGCTGCGAGTGCGTCCCGCAGCGCGGCGCGTGACGTGACGCCGAGCTTCGGGAACACCTGGTAGAGGTGCGTGCCGATCGTCCGCGGCGACAGGAAGAGCCGGTCGCCGATCTGCTTGTTGGTCAACCCGGCCGCGGCGAGCAAGGCGATCTCGCGCTGTTGCGGGGTGAGCAGGTCGATCTTCCCGGCCGCGTCGGCATGGGTCGCGGGCAGACCGGTCGCCCGCAGTTCGGTGCGGGCTCGCTGCGTCCAGGGATCGGCACGCAACCGCTCGAAGATGTCGCGGGCGGTCGTCAGATGCCCGCGCGCCTGACTCGGGTACTTCGCGCGACGCAGACGCTCGCCGTACGCGAGATGCACGCGCGCCAGCTCGAACGGCCACCGCTCCGCGCCCGGCACAGCCAACGCCGCCTCGAAGAGCGGCCGATCATCAGGCTCGACAGCCACCAGAGCACGAGCAGCCGCCACGACCAAGGCCAACCGCGAGGAGATTCCACCAATCTCGAGCGCTGCAACCTGTACGGCGGCCTCGTCGCGCCGACCGGTCCGTACCGCGGCCTCGACGCCGTCCAAGATCACCCACAGCGCATGCGCCGGCTGAGTCCCGATCGCCATCACCTGCTGGTACGCCGTCTCGTAGTCGGCCCGGCCCGAAGCAGCCAACGCCTCGGTATGAGCCGCGTAGTTGAGGACGAACCCCACACCACGCGGCGCCGCCCACTGAACGAGCTCGTCGGTCAGCACCTTCCGCCGCGACTCGTCACCACGCGCCGCGGCGATGAACGCGTGCTGGAACCGGGCGACGTACGACAGCAGTTGGTAGTTGTGGGTTTCGCAGAGCGCCAGCGCTTCGTCGGCCAGCCGCGTCACCTCGTCCCACTCACCGCTGAGCAGACCGTCGACGCCGAGCAGGATCAACGCCTCGATGGCCGACGTGATCGCGCCACCGACGCGCCCGTGCTCGACCACCCGCCACAAAGCGGCTCGGCAGTCCGGCAGCCGATCGACGTACAGGGCGGCGACGCCGACGCGGATGATCGAGGCCGGATCGAAGTCCTCGGTCAGCCCCGCGATGACATCGTCGAGCCGATCGAGCATCGGCAGCGCCAGCCGACCGGGCTCCAGGAAGGTGCCGCCGAGAAGCTGGATGATCTCCGCCGGCTGCCCCTGCGCGACCACCTTCCGGTACGACTCGACGAGCTCCGGGCGCGCGCCGAAGCATGCGATCGAGAGCAGTACCCACAGGGCCTCGGTGAAGATCTCGTCACCCGGATCGGGCGAGTTCTCGATCGCGCCGACGAGCATCTGGTGCGCGGTATCGACCGCACCGTGGGCATTCAGCAGGTACGCCGCTCCGGCTACCGCCACCGCCACCGAGGGCGGTGCGCGCAGCACGCCTGGTTCGAGGACCGCCATCACGTTCCGCAGGTCGCCAGTGATGTCGACGCCGATGTACGCCGCCAATACCGATCGCCGGCGTCGGTCATCGGGGTCAGGGCTGAGGTCGGCGGCACGGAGCAGCAACGCCATCGCGCCGACCGGGTCACCTCGTCGCTGCACGCGAGTCGCTGCCGCCTCCAGCAGAGCCGCAACCTCCTCGTCCGGGCCGGAGGCTGCTTCGGCGAGGTGCCAGGCATGCCGTTCGGAGTCGGTCGGAAGCTGATCGGCCAGCGCACGATGGGCGCGGCCGCGTTCGTCGCTGGTCGAGAGTTCGACGACTGCGGCGCGGGTCAACGGGTGCCGGAACGCGATCCGCCCGGCCGAACTGTCGACCTGGATCAGGCGGGCGCGCTCGGCCTCCTCGATCGAGCAAGTGCCCCACAACGCGATCGCGGCGTCGCGCACGATCCGCAGATCGCCGGAGCCTTCGAGTGCAGCCAGCAGCAGTTGGCCCCGCGTCTGCGAGGGGAGGTTGCTGATCCGCGATGCGAACAGCGACTGCAGTCGACGGCTCAGCGATGGCGGCGTACCAGCGGGATGGTGTGTGCTGAGTGCTATCGGCAGCTCCAGCAAGGCCAGCGGATTGCCTTGCGCGTCGGCGAGCAGACGTTGTTGAACGCGCGGAGTCAGCGTCGGGAACCGGTCGTCGACCAGAGCGATCGCGGCCTGGTCGCTGAGCGCGTCGACCGCGAGCTCGGGCAGGCGGCCCCGTTCGAAGAAACTCGTCTCGTCGGACCGGAACGCGGCGAGGAAGCCGATCCGGCTCCCGGCCAACCTGCGCGCGACGAACCCGAGGACCACCGCGCTGACCCGATCCAGCCACGGCATGTCGTCGACGATGAGCAGCAACGGCCGCTCGCCCGCGGCTTCGGCGAGCAGTGCAAGCATCGCGTTGGACACCGTCAGCTGCTCCGGCGGCGACCCGTCGCGGTAGCCGGTCGCGATCTCCAGCGCCAGGCGCGAGCGCTCGTCCAGCCGGCCGAGTTCGTCGCGCAACGGATGGACGAGTTGGTGCAGCCCGGCGAAACTCATGTCCGCCTCGAACTCCACCCCCGCGGCCCGGACAACTCGTGTCCCGCTCTCCACCGCCTTGGCCGCGGCCGCATCCAGCAGTACCGACTTGCCGATACCGGCGTCACCGGTCAGCAGCAGACCGCCGCCCGCGACGGCTGCGGTCGCCACGAACGCCTCAAGTCTCGCGATCTCGGCCTCGCGGCCGAACAGTCTCTCCCCACCCACCCCAGAACCCTATGCTCAGCTGACCTTCTGGGACAGATGGGCGTGCAGGAAGTCGACGATCAGATCCATCAGGTCTTTGCTTGACCACGCAGCCGGGTTCTCGGAGAGAGTGCCGTGGCCGGCGCCCTTCAGGACGTACCGGGCGCTTTCGATGCCGGCGGCCAGCAGGGCCTGGTGCAGGATCGCGGTCTGCAGCGGCGGGATCATCCGGTCGTCGTCGCCGTGCAGCACCAGGAACGGCGGGGTCTGCTCGGTGACGCGCGTCGCCGGGTTGGCCTGCTGCATCTCGTCGGGGTGGTCTGCCATCGCACGGTCCGGACCTAGCACGTACGCCGCGATCGCGGCCGGTGCTGAGATGTCGAAACCCTCGTCGATCCGGCTGAGATCGGAGGCCCCGAACTCACTGACCGCGGCAGCGAATCCGTTCGCTGGTTCGGTCGCGGCCATCGCGGTCATGTACCCGCCGGCCGATTCGCCCCAGACCGCGATCCGGTTCGGGTCAAGGTTGTATTCGGCCGCATGGCTGCGCAAGAAGGCCAACGCAGCGGCAACATCCGCCAGGCCGTCGCGATACGTGGCGCCGACAGCGGTCGTGCGGTAGTCGATACTCGCGACCACGAATCCGGACTCAGCGACGTACCGGCGTTCCTTGCCTGCCATCTGCCGACGGGCTGACACGAAGCCGCCACCCGGCAGGTAGAGCACGACCGGATGCGGTCCGGGGCCGGGCGGGACGAGGAGGTCCATCCGCAGTTTCGGGTGCTCCGGGGAGTACGCGATCCCTTGGTGTGAACGGCTCGTACGTCCGGGCTTGATCGGCTTCGCCTGGTCGGGATCGATCATGGTGCTGTCCGGGTCGGTGTCCGGTGCGGCGATGTTCGAGGTCCGGAGCGGGTTGCCGCTGAGAGCGGCGAGCAACTTGATCACGTGCAGGGCGAGATTCATGCCAACGTCCTTTCGACGACGGGCTGCCACGGGCGGGCGAAGAGCAACGAGACCGCGGCGAGGGCCAGCGCGGCCAGCATGAAGACCGACATGGTACCGACGGTGCCACCGCCGAGCGGGCTCGTCACTGCTCCGAAGAGATAGGAACCGCTTCCAGACAAAGCGGCCGCGGTCCCGGCGCGGGAGCGGCCGATGGTCTGCGCGATGGTGGTGACCGACGGGAAGGCACCGCCGACGCCGAACAGGACGACGGCCAGGCTGATCCAGGTACCGGCAAAGGTCGGCGCGGTGGTCGCCTGGATCGCCAGCGCGAGGGCGCCGAGCAGACCGACCGTGATGTAGCCGGCCAGCAGCCGCGAGGGCGGGACGCGCTTCGAGGTGATGCCGAAGACGACGTTCGCGATCAGCATCACGCCGGCGTTCGAGGCGAAGACCAGTCCGTACTGCGCGGCCGACAATCCGAACGTGTCCTGGAAGACGAAGGTCGAGCTGCCGATGTAAATGAACATCGCTCCTGCGGCGAACGCCAGGGTCAGCACATAACCGGTAAACGATCTGTCCCGGAGTAACGCGCCCATGGTGGTGAACGTCTTCGCCATCCCGCTGGTCGCGCGCCGCTCGGGTGGCAAGGATTCAGATACCTGAAGGAGTACCGCTATGAAAAGTCCCACACCCAGGACGGCGAGCACCCAGAACACCGCACGCCAGCCGCCGGCCGTCACGATCAGTCCGCCGACCATCGGGCCGAGGATCGGAGCGATCCCCAGGATCATCGACTGGATCGAGAAGTAGAACGGAAGCCGTGGTCCGGCGAAGCGATCGGTCAGGACCGCTCGCGCGAGCACCGTCCCGGCGGCTCCGGCACAGCCCTGCAAGAAGCGGCCCGCGAGCAGCAACGGCATCGACGGCACGAGTGCGCAGACGACGGACAGTACGGCGAACAGCGCCGTACCGGGAAGCAATAGCCGGCGGCGGCCGAGCCGGTCGCTGATCGGCCCGATCACCAACTGGCCGACGACCAGCCCGATCAGGAACAGGCTCATCGACAGCTGAACGACGGACGATTCCGCGCCGAGGTCGCGCCCGAGCTCCGGGAAACCGGGCACGTACATGTCGATGGCGAACGGCGCGACCGCCGTCAGCCCGCTCAGAATGCCGATCAGCACGATCGGCCGCCGTACCGTCGCAGTCTCCGTCAGCTCCATGACAACAAAGGTAACCGATCGTCAACCAGTTAACAATGTGACTTGAGTCCGCAGCCAGCGGTGCAGTGGGTCCTGATCGAGGCGGGGATGCCAGACCAGTCCGTAGCTGAAGGAATTGAGTTCTGCCGGCGCCTCCACGAGCCGGAGCCGCGGGTCTTCGGCGTACCGGACTGCGAGGCGGCGTGGCAGGGTGGCAATGAAGCGGGTGCCGGGCAGTGCTGCGGCGACCGCGCTGAAGTAAGGGACGCGGAGGACCGACGGGGGCTGCACGCCCAGCTCGGCGAGTCGCCGTTCGAGGATCATCGCCTCCTCGGCCAGAAAGACCGCACCGGCCTGCGGGTACGACGCCAGGTCCGCCAACGTGACGCGGTCGACCGGGTGATCGGCCGCGAGTAGGCAGACGAAGTCCTCGTCGAACAGGCGCAGCCAACTGAGGTTGGAGGCCGGGCGGAACGGGACGAACGCGAGGTCCACCCGGCCATGCTCGACATCGGCGACGGTTGCCGGGGACAGCGCCTCGATAGTCAGCGACAAGCTCGGCGCCTGCTGGAAGATCGCGGTGAAGAGCGGCTCGCCGTACAGGAGGGTGATGTAGTCGCTGCAGCTCAGGCGGACGAGGTCGGTTGCGGTGGCGGCATCGAAGGGCGGCCGGCCGAGGGCGTGGATCCGCGGCATCAGGTACTCGAGTTCGCGCTTCACCACTCGCGCCCGCGGCGTCAGTTCATAGGTGTTGGCCGTGCGCACCAACAGCTCGTCACCCAGTGCCCGCCGCAGCCTAGCCAGCGCGCGACTCATCGCCGACTGGGTCAGCTGCACCCGCGCGGCCGCCCGCGAGACGTGCCGCTCCTCGAGCAGAGCCTCCAGCGGGATCAGCAGGTTCAGGTCCAGCTCGCTGGTATGCATGCTGTGCATGGTAGCGATAGCAAACAGTCGTTGGACTCATGCCATTGGCGGTCGAACACTGAATTTGTGAACACCTCAGTGGAACGACTCCTCGATGGACTGGGCGGCCGCGACGCCGTCCTCGCGGCCCGCACCCAACGCACCCAGGCGACCGGCCAGCGGCTGCACCCCGGCTGGGGCGCGATGCCCGACCAGCCGGAGCTCGTCGCCGAGTTCAAGTTCGACCTGGTCGAAGACCTCAGCGAACCCCGGTATGAACTCGCGCTGACCGGCCCGACCCACCTGGTCCCGGTAGAGCTGTCCTACACCGAGACGAGCGACGGCACGAGCGGCTGGCTGACCGGGGTCGACTTCATGTTCGACCCGCGTCCGGTGGATCGGGCGATCCCGTCCTGGCGGGTCGCGGCCCGGCAACGTCACCTCGACCTCACCTCGGTACTGCGCCTTGCCCGCAAGGTGATCGCCGGTCCGGTGACCTCGCCCGCGGACGGCGTACTGGTTCTTGAAGACCTCACCATCCACCTCGCCGACGACGGCACCATCGCCACCGTCAGCGTGATCGAGGACCACTCCCCCAAGGGCGACTCGACCGTCGAGATCCACTTCAGCCGGTACGGCGCGGTCGGGCAACTGCGGTTGCCGTACCGGATGGAGATCACGGTCGACGGTGTCACCGTGCACGAGGAGACGCGGTTCCGGATGACGGTCTCCGACTCCGACGAGGCGGAATCCTTTGTGGTGAAGGAGTCTGGTGAGCAGGCCGACGCTGCGCAGCTCGCCTATGCGCGCCGGTCGACCGAGTGGATCATGACCTATGTCCTGTCCGGTGTGCGGTTCTACTTCGATCTGCAGACCGCGCCGGTGAAGACTCTCGACGTCGCGCCCGGGGTGAAGGTCGTGGTCGGTCCGAGTCACAACATCCTCGTGGTCGAGATGCCCGACCACATCGTCACCGTCGATGCGCCGATGTACTCGCGCTACACCAGCGCCGCCCTCGACGCCGTGCGGAACGCCTTCCCTGGCAAGCCCCTTCGGTACGCCGTCGCCACACACTTCCACTACGACCACATCGGCGGCATCCGCGAATTCGTTGCGGAAGGCAACGTCACGGTCGTCGCGGGCCGTCGTACCGTCGGCTTCTTCGAGCAGATCCTGCAGACCGATCACACGATCACCCCGGATCGGTTGCAGCAGGCACCGGTCCCGGTCCACGTCCAGGGCGTCGACGACAAGCTCGTCCTCCCGATGGCCGACGGCGGCAACCTCGAGATCCACCGCATCGTCACCGACCACTCCGACGACACCCTGATCGCCTACGCGAGTGGACCGAAGGTGCTCTTCGTCTCCGACCTCTGGAGCGCCACTCCGACGCCGCCCGAACCCTTCTCGTATCGCGGTCGGCTCCCGGTCCAACTGGTCGACGCCGTCACCCGGCTCGGCCTCGACGTCGAAACCGTCGCCACCGGTCACAACGGCGCCGGCGACACAACCGTGGCGCCGTACGAATATCTGCTGCGGACGGCTGGTGTGGCGAACGATTGACCCTGTGTCTGGACCTCGTGTGGCTTGCGATGCGGCCGGATTCGTACGGCGTTTGCTTGCTCGCCATTCCGTCTGCGGCCGGGGATGTGGGTTTGTGGTTGCTCGCCGCCGCGGCCGATTTACAGTGACGGGTGGCTGGCGCCCGGCGCGTGGCTAAGGGGGATGGTTCGGTCGGCGACCACGGTGGGCGTTGCCTGGGCTTCCGGGCTTTGGTTGCGGTCAGTAGCGACGAGGCCTGGAAAGTGACCCATTGTGGTGAATGCTCTCGCACAGGCCCCTCGCCCCCATCTTCATTTGATGGGTTCACCCATCAGGTTGTGGGCTCTGTACCCGCATGCGAGTCCAGAACCCACAAGCTCGTGGGGTAACCCATCAGATGGCAGGAGCCCGGGGGCGCTTGGGGGCCGGGGGGTACTGCCGCGCCTGGGATTCCTCGCTAATTGGTGGATTTTCGTCACCGAGTCCCCAAAACCCGCCAACTAACGCGATCCGACCCGCACCCCGGCCCGCCTGGCCCGCTAATTGGTGGATTTTCGTCACCGAGTCCCTAAAACTCACCAATTAGCGCGCCCCACCCGTGCTTGGGGGCCGGCTGCTCGTTATCGGTGAGTTTTTCGGCGCATGGGCCCGAAAGACTCACCGTCAGCGTGGAACAGGCCCGATGCTGGTCGTCCCCGCCCGCTGGGTGGAACATTTTGTGCAGATGGCGACCAGAAGTTTCCACTCGGCGCAGATCCTGGACCCAAGCCACAGCCCGGAGGCCCAAGCAACGGGCACGCGGTCACCGGCCGAACCATCCCCCTCAGCCACGCGCCCACGCCAACCACCCGCCACTGTAAATCGGCCGCAGCGGCGAGCAACCACAAGCCCACGTCCCCGGCCGCAGTCGGATCGACGAGCAGCCACCCCGCCGTACCGGCCCGGCCCGGCGGTGCTTGCCGGGCCGAGGTGGCGCGTTGTTAGCGGTGGGTGAACTTGGCGGGGCGCTTCTCGACGAACGCCGTCATACCTTCGGTGCGGTCGTCGAAGGCGAACGTGGCGTGAAAAGTGCGGCGTTCGAACAACAGACCTTCGGTGAGGGTCGTCTCGAAGGCCCGGTTCACGGCCTCCTTGGCGACGTACACCGCGGGCAGTGACATTTCGGCGATCTTCGCAGCGACGGCTGCTGCCTCCTCGAGGAGGCTTTCGGCTGGTACGACGCGTGACACCAGGCCGGCGCGTTCCGCTTCGTCGGCGCCGATCGTGCGACCGGTGAGGATCAGGTCCATCGCCTTGGCCTTGCCGATCGCGCGCGTCAGTCGCTGGGAACCGCCGATGCCGGGGATCACACCGAGCGTGATTTCCGGCTGGCCGAACTTGGCGTTGTCGGCGGCGATCAACACGTCGCACATCATCGCGAGCTCGCAACCGCCACCCAGCGCGTAACCACTGACCGCGGCGATCAACGGCGTACGGACGGCGGCGAGGCGGTCCCAGGCGGTGAACCAGTCGGACAGGAACATGTCCTGGTACGACTGCGCCTGCATCTCCTTGATGTCCGCACCCGCGGCGAACGCCCGCTCGGATCCGGTGATCACGACGGCGCCGACGCCCTGGTCGCGATCGAGCTCGGTCGCCGCGTCGACGACCTCGTTCATCAGTACGGCGTTCAGCGCGTTCAGCGCCTCGGGACGGTTCAGCGTGATGGTCGCGGTCCGCCCATCGCGGGTGACCAGGATGGTTTCGTAGTCGGTCATGATGCCGCCCGGATCTCGTTGATGATGGCAGAGAAGTCCAGCCCCGAACCGTTGCCATCGGCAAATTCCCGGAAGAGCCCGGCCGCGAGAGCGCCCATCGCCGCAGCCGTGCCGGTTCCTTCGGCGGCCTCGATCGCGAGGCCGAGGTCCTTCGCCATCAGTGGTGCCGCGAAACCGGGCTGGTACTCGCGGTTGGCCGGGCTGGTCGGCACCGGTCCTGGTACCGGACAGTTCGTAGTGAGCGCCCAGCACTGGCCGGACGCCGTCGACGTCACGTCGTACAGGGCCTGGTGGGTCAGGCCGAGCTTCTCCCCCAGCACGAACGCCTCGCTGACGCCGATCATCGAGATGCCGAGGATCAGGTTGTTGCAGATCTTCGCGGCCTGGCCGGCGCCCGGTTCGCCACAGTGCACGATCCGGCCGGCCATCGGCTCGAGGACCTCGCGGACGGCCTCCAGGTCCTCCGGGCGAGCGCCGACCATCAGCGTCAGCGTCCCCGCGGCAGCGCCGACCACCCCTCCGGAAACCGGCGCATCCAGAGCCCGGTGTCCGGCGGCTACGACAAGTTCAGCCGCGGCGCGGGCGTCCGCCACCGCGATCGTCGAACAGTCCACGAAAAGCGTTCCAGCAGGCGCAGCGGCCAACAGCCCGTCGGCACCCTGATACACATCGAGAACGTGACGGCCACTGGGCAGCATCGTCAACACCACCTGGGCTTCCACAACCGCCGCAGCAGCAGATGCGGCCACCTCGATGCCGGCCTCTTCGGCGGCAGCACGTGCAGCGGGAACCGGATCGAATCCGGTCACGCGATAGCCGGCCTTGACCAGGTTCGCGGCCATCGGACCGCCCATGTTTCCGAGGCCGATGAAGGCAACAACAGTCACTGGGCACTCTCCTCAGTCAGGCAAAGCTCGTCGTCGCCGAGCTGGGCGAAGTAGGCGGTGACGGACTCATCGGTGACGCCGTCGAACGTCGCCGGGGACCACCGCGGGTTGCGGTCCTTGTCGATCACCTGCGCCCGCACACCTTCGATGAAGTCGTGCGAACCGTGGAACCGCACCGACAGCCGATACTCCTGTTCGAGCGCAGCGGGCAACGACGGCAAGTCGGCCGCGGAGCGCAACGCTCGCAACGTCACCTTTAGCGAGGTCGGCGACTTCGTCAGCAGTACGGCGGCAGTCTCCCGCGCAGCCGGTACGTCGGAATCCGCCAGCCGGCTGTGGATCTTCACGAGATCGTCGCCCTCGTAGGCCTGGTCGATCCACTCCTGATCACCGGCCAGCGTGGACTCCGGCGCCGAAGCGGCGAACTCGGCAACGGCCGCTGCCGCATCCTTGACCGCCAACGCAGCAAGGAGATCCGGCAGCCGGTCGCTTGGCACGTACCAGTCGGCGAGGCCGACGGCGATGGCGTCGCCCGCTCGCACGGACCCGGCAGTCAGCGCCAGGTGTGTCCCCAGTTCACCCGGTGCGCGGGACAACAGATAGGTGCCGCCGACGTCAGGGAAGAAACCGATTCCGGTCTCTGGCATCCCGATCTTCGACCGTTCGGTGACCACGCGAATGCTCGCGTGCGCCGACAGGCCGATGCCGCCGCCGAGCACGATCCCGTCCATCACCGCGACGAACGGCTTCGGGTACTCCGCGATCTCCGCATCGAGCCGGTACTCGTCGGCCCAGAACTCCGTGGACGCCGTACCGCCGGCGATGCCGTCGTGGTAGATCGAGACGATGTCGCCACCTGCGCACAGGCCGCGCTCACCGCTGCCGGTGAGCACCACTGTCTCGACGTCGGGGTCAGCAGCCCACTCGTCGAGTACCCGGCGGATGATCGTCACCATCTCGTGGGTCAACGCATTGATGGCCTTCGGCCGGTTCAGGACGAGGTGACCCACCCGGCCGTCGCGGCGCACCAGGACGGGTGTGTCCTCGGGGGCGGTCATGCGGCCTCCTCGACGAGGGCACGTCCGATGATCAGTCGCATGATCTCGTTGGTTCCTTCCAGGATCTGGTGCACGCGCAGGTCGCGCACGACCTTCTCGATGCCGTACTCGCTCAGGTAGCCGTAACCGCCGTGCAGTTGCAGGGCCGAGTTCGCAACCGTGAACGCGGCGTCAGTGACGAATCGTTTCGCCATGGCGCAGACCTTCACAGCATCGGCACCCTGGTTGTCCAGCACACCGGCAGCATGCTGCAACAGACAGCGGGCAGCGTTCAGATCTGTGTCCATGTCCGCCAGCTGGAAAACCAACGCCTGCTGGCTGATCAGCGGTGCGCCGAAGGCCGACCGCGTCTGTAAATACCGGGTCGCCTGCTCGAGCGCCCACTGCGCTCCGCCCAGCGAACACGCGGCGATGTTCAGCCGCCCACCGTTCAGACCGCGCATCGCGATCCCGAACCCGTCGCCCTCTTCACCGAGCCGCTGCGCGACCGGAACGCGGACTCCCTCGAAGATCACCTGCCGGGTCGGCTGCGTGTTCCAGCCCATCTTCCGCTCGTTGGCACCGAACGACAGACCGGCCGCATCACCCGGCACGATGAACGCCGAGATCCCACGCGGACCCGGTCCACCGGTTCGCGCCATGACGACGTACACACTGGAGGATCCGGCCCCGGAGATGAACTGCTTCACCCCGTCGAGCACATACCCGTCTCCGTCGCGCCGCGCGGTGGTGCGCAGCGCCCCGGCATCCGAACCGGCTTCAGGCTCGGTCAGGCAGTAGCTTCCGAGGTCGGTCATCGCGGCCATCCCCGGAATCCAGCGCGCACGCTGTTCCGCCGTACCGGCCTTGTCGATCATCGAGGCGACCATGTTGTGGATCGACACATAGGCAGCGATCGCCGTGTCGCCCCGCGCCAGTTCCTCGAAGATCGTCACGGCCTCCAGCCGCCCGAGGCCGGAGCCCCCGACGTCCTCGCCGACGCAAATGCCACCGAGTCCGAGATCGCCGGCCCGGCGCAGCACGTCGACCGGGAAATGCTTGTCCTGATCCCACGTCACGGCGTGCGGCGCGAGCTCGCTCTCGGCGAACTTGCGGACCGCCGCCGCGATCGCCTCTAGCTCTTCAGTCATGAGAGGTCAGCTCATCGTCGGGATGACGAAGCTGGCGCCCTCTTTGGCACCCGAGGGCCAGCGCTGCGTGACGGTCTTGGTCTTGGTGTAGAAGCGGAACGAGTCCGGCCCGTGCTGGTTCAGGTCGCCGAATCCGGACCGCTTCCAGCCACCGAAGGTGTGGTACGCGATCGGTACCGGGATCGGCACGTTCACGCCGACCATGCCGACATCGACGCGCGCGGTGAAGTCACGCGCGGTGTCGCCGTCCCGCGTGTAGATCGAGACTCCGTTGCCATAGGCATGTTCCGTCGGCAGGCGCAGCGCGTCCTCGTAGTTCTCCGCGCGGGCGACCACCAGCACCGGCCCGAAGATCTCCTCATCGTAGATCCGCATGCCTTTGGTGACGCGGTCGAACAGCGTCGGGCCGAGGAAGAAGCCGGACTCGTGACCGGCCAGGCTGAAGTCGCGACCGTCGGCAAGCAGCTCCGCGCCTTCCTCGACACCGATCCCGATGTAGTCGAGTACCCGCTGCCGCGCCTCGGCCGTGACGAGCGGTCCGTAGTCCGACTTCTCGTCAAGACTGTGGCCGACGTTCAGATTGGCGATCCGTTCCTGCAGCTTGGCGACCAACGCATCCGCGGTCTCCTGCCCGACCGGTACGGCGACCGAGATCGCCATGCACCGTTCACCCGCTGAGCCGTAGCCGGCGCCGACGAGCGCATCTGCCGCATCGTCCAGATCCGCGTCCGGCATGATGATCATGTGGTTCTTCGCACCGCCGAAGCACTGCGCGCGCTTGCCGTTCGCGGCTGCGCTCTCATAGATGTACTGCGCGATCGGCGTGGAACCGACGAAGCCGACGGCCCGCACCCGCGGGTCCTCCAGCAGCGTGTCGACCGCTTCCTTGTCACCGTTCACGACGTTGAACACACCAGCCGGCAGACCGGCCTCGAGGAACAGTTCGGCGAGCCGCAGCGGGACCGACGGGTCGCGCTCGGACGGCTTCAGAACGAAGGCGTTGCCAGCAGCCAGCGCGGGTCCGGCCTTCCACAGCGGGATCATCGCCGGGAAGTTGAACGGCGTGATGCCGGCCACGACACCGAGCGGCTGGCGCAGCGAGTAGACGTCGATCCCAGTCCCGACGCCGGTGCTGAACTCCCCCTTGAGCAGATGCGGACCACCGGCGGCGAACTCGATCACCTCGAGGCCGCGCTGGATGTCGCCCTTGGCGTCCGCGACCGTCTTACCGTGCTCACTCGACAGCGTCCGGGCCAGCGACTCCATGTCGCGGTTGACCAGATCGAGGAATCGCAGCAGCACGCGCGCGCGGCGCTGCGGGTTCCAGGCGGCCCACTCGAGCTGTGCCTGCTCGGCGTTGTCGATCGCCGCGACAACCTCGGCCTTGCTCGCCAGCGGTACCCGCGCCTGCACGGTGCCCTGGTTGGGATCGAAGACGTCCGCGAAGCGGCCCGACGTCCCCTCGATGTGCCGACCTGCCACGAAGTGACTCAGCTCGTTGACCAACGTCTCGCTCCCACGCCTCATGACCGCCACGAAGGACGGCCTCACGATTTAGGCTCGCCTAACAATTTAGTTTGGCGTGCGACAAATTAGCTGGACGTCCTACTACTTTCCTAGGGCGTGGATCACAGACCCGGAAGCTCCCGCGAGCTCCGCACCGAAACCGAGTAGCCGGGCAGGGTCCGCGGCTTCAGCCAGGCCGGCTGAGGCCGCGGACCGCAGCGGTCGCGCACACCACGGTGATCACGGCGGCGCCGGCAAAGGCAGCCAGCAGTTGCCCAACAGGCGCGTAGCCGAGAACGAGCTCGCGCGCCGCGGTGATGGTGTGCGAGACCGGGTTCAGCGTGACGACGTGACGCAACCAGCCAGGCAGCCCTGCCTCGGGGACGAAGGCGTTCGAGGCGACGATCAGCGGAAAGGTGATGGTGCCGGAGATCGCTTGGACCAGTTCGGTATGACGGAGCTGACAGGCCAGCGCGATGAAGATCCAGCCGAGTCCCGTACTGACCGCGGTCGAGACGAGCACCGCGGCCGCCGTACCGAGGATGCCGCCCGGCGGGTCGAAACCGAGGACGACTGCGGCGAAGACGGACAGCACGGTCAGCTGGAGGAGCATCCGGACCAGACCGGCCAGGCTGTGCGCGACGAGCACCGATCCCGGCCAGATCGCCATCGTCCGGAGCCGGTTGATCAGGCCGTTCCGCATGTCCTGGAGCAACGTGATGATTAGGCCCAGCGCCGATTGCAGCGCCGTGGTGATCATGATCGCCGGTACGACGAAATCGACGTAGCGGGTTCCGGCCGGGAAGCTGATCGTCGTAGACAGGCTGCCGAGCAGCTGACTGAGCACACTCACGAGCAGGATCGGTCCCAGCAACGTCACGATCAACGTGCGGGGCTCCAACACCACAGTGCGCAGCGAGCGTCCGGACAGGGCGAGGATCTGAACGCCGATCCCGGCCGGATCCACGCGCAGCGGCGTCCTCACGATGGGACGCGGCGCGGTAGTGACGGTCATCGGGCCTCCCCCAGGGTGGCGAACACGTCGTCCAGACTCGGCTCGGCGACCTCCAGCCGTTCGGCCTCGATCCCGAGGTCGTCGAGCGCGCGCACGACCTGAACGATCGTGGCCGACGACGCGTCCACGACCGTCAGCTCGGCAGATTCGTTGCGTTGGGCAACATCCAGCCCGCGCCCCGCGAGCTGCTCGAGGACGCGCCCGACCGGCGCGCCTGGTGGCAACCGCACCACGATCGCGCGACGACCGACCTGTTGTTTCAGATCCGCCGGCGTCCCACCGGCGACCACCCGGCCGCCCGCCAGGACGACGATCCGGTCGGACAGCTGGTCGGCCTCTTCCAGGTACTGCGTGGTCAGCAGGATCGTCGTGCCCAGCTGCGCGAGGTGCGCGACCTGGTCCCAGACCGCGCGCCGGCTGGCCGGATCGAGTCCGGTGGTCGGCTCGTCGAGGAACAGTACGGCGGGCGCGGTGACGAGACTCGCCGCGAGATCGAGCCGGCGCCGCATTCCACCGGAGTAGGTCCGGACCCGCCGATCCGCCGCCTGGGTGAGACCGAACTGCTCCAGCAGCTCCCCCGCTCGCACCCGCGCGGCCCGTCGTCCGATCCCACTGAGTCTGCCCAGCAGAACCAGGTTCCCGACCCCGGACAACGTGTCATCGACGGTGGCGAACTGCCCGGTCAGCCCGATCGAGCGTCGTACCCGGGCAGGCGACCGGACGACATCCGCACCCGCGACCCGCGCGGTCCCCGCCGTCGGCCGGACCAAGGTCGACAGGATCTCGACGAGGGTCGTCTTCCCGGCACCGTTGTGACCGATGAGCCCGAGCACCTGACCGGCCGCGACCGTCAGGTCGACCGACGACAGCGCGAGCGTGTCGCCGTACCGTTTGCTCAGCTGCTCGACCTCGATCACGGCTCACACCGTCGAGTGCCGGCGCAGGAGCAGCCGGACGAAGTCGTTGTAGTAGCGGATGACAAGGAAGGCGAGCAGCAGGCCGAGCGCGACCGCGGGCAGCACCAACTGCAGGTTCTGCAGCAACGGAACAGCCGGTACGACGGCGCCGGCCACCGCGACCACGAGGAACACCAGGTTCCGGCCGACCATCGCGGCACTCATGATCGCGCCGCGTCCACCGAAGCAGCGGCACTCGGCGAAGATCCCGGCCCGGACCGACCGGATCACGACGCCCGTGAACAGCAGCAACATCAGCCCACCCACGACGAACCCGAGCCGAGGTGCGATCGGCGAGACCAGCAACGCCGCAGCCAGCCCCTCACCACCGACGACGATCCCGGCGAGGATCGCGGCCGCCCGTGCGGACTTCAACCGGGCCAGCCCTTGCACCGACTGCGCGAACCCCCGAAACCCGTTCTTGGTCAAGGCTTTTCCGGTGAACGCAGTCACGAAGACCAGCGCCAGGAACGCCCGGGCAGCCACCTCGATGAAGTCAGCCATGCTGTCCTCCTCGCGGCGGCACCTCGATGAGCTTGCGGAACTGCTTCACGTCGGCGAGCTCACCGACCGGCTGGCCGTCGACCTCGACCCACGCGTGAGCGCGGAACGGCTCGGTCAGTGCACCTGTGCACCAGTTCGGCCAGGTGCCGGACAGCCGGCAGCGCAAGGCCGTCGCGACCGAGCGCGGCAAGCAGCCTTGACCCGCGCACGTCACGCTCACCGCGACGACGGCCGAGCGTGCGCCGTACGCGTCGGTCCCGGTCGCGGGCCGCGCGCCGATCCGCAGGATCGACATCACCCGGCGCAGCCTGGCCGGCCGCAACCTGATCAGCGCGAACGCCACCGCGACACAGACCCGGCCGAGCATCCGGTCCCAGCGACCGACCGGGATGCCGTGTTCGAGCGTCACCTGCATCGTCATGGCCGCAGCACCCCCGTCTGCTCGAACGACGTCATCAGCTGACCGACGTCGGCGGCGATCCGCTCGGACGCGTCCGGGTACGACGCCTGCAGCGTGGCGATCAGTTCGTCCGGGCTCTTTCCGTCGAGAATCCCGTGCAGGACGGTCGCGCCCGTGCGGTTCAAGGTCAGGTAGCTGCCGGACTTCTCGTTGAGCAGCACCATCCCTTCATCGGTGTCGGTCCAACTCATTCCGGGCGCCAGCGTGTACTTCATCCCAGACCTCCTTGGCGGGTCAGCTGTTGGTTGTTCCGTACGGCGCGGCCGCCGACCGTGCGCAACCAGGACTCGACGGCGAGCGTGCTGATCAACGGCATGAACGCGAACGACGTCTGCGGCGGCCGGATCACCAGGTCTCGCAGCCGGTCCGCGTCGACCAGGCCGCGGCGAGCCAGCTCCAGGTCGGCACACAACTCGAGCAGCTGCGGACGCATCCGCCGGACCCCGGCGTACACGTCGGCGCTGTACTCCGATTTCGTCCGCCGCGTCCGGAACTCGTCGGGAACCGCGCCCCGCACAGCCTCGGCCAGCAACGGCTTGTACCGGTCCGGCATCGCGACGTCCCACGCGCTGACCGAGCACGCAGCCTCGATCACGGCGTCATCGATCATCGGCGCGTGCCAGGCGACTCCGCTGCGCTCGGTCCACCGCGACACCCGCCGGATCGTGTCGCCGCACAACCGCACGTCCTGCAGCAGCGCGTGCACCCAGCGGTGCTTGGACATCGGCTGTGGCTGCGCGTCCGCAGCTCGATGCAGTTGCCGGCGAGCGCCCTCGATGCCGTCCGGGGTGGCCCAGACGGGCATCCGGTAGCCGATCCCCCAGCCGAACTCGGGCTTGCGCAGGTACTGCTCGATCGGGGTGTCGACCAGGGACGCCGTACGACGGAGTCCGCCGGCGAACGTCTCGGATCGGTTCAGCTCGGTGAAGGTCTCGCGCCACGGCCACCGATGCACCGCCCGATACGCCTTCACATACGGCAGGGCTCGCAGCGGCTGATCCTTCAACGCCGGAAGGAAGAGCTGCGTCGCTGTGTAGAGCTCGTCACCGCCGTGCCCGGTGAGGTGCAGCTTCGATCCACGCGACGCGAGCAACTCGGCCTGATACCGCAGCTTGCCGCGCGTGCGGATCCAGGCGAACGGCCCTTCCAGCTCGCCATGACCGTCGAGATCGGAGAACCAGGCGGGCGCGTCTTGCAGGCTCATTACCTGATGTACGCCGGACAACTGCTGCGCGGCGCGTGCGGCCCACAACTGGTCCTCGTCGGCCGGGTTCGCAGCCTCCCAGCTCGTCAGCGCGATCCCGCGCTGATGCCGTCCGGCGAGAAAGCTCAGCGACGTGGAGTCGAGCCCACCAGACAGGTCCGCGCTCAGGTCGGTGTGAGCGGCGCGCACCCGGACGGCCTCGGCAAGTGCCTCGCCGGTCGAGGTCGCGGCTTGTGCGAGTGAGAGTTCAGGCTCCGGCGGCGACCACCACCTTGTACGGCGTGCCTGTCCGGAGCGATCCCAGTCGAGCCGCTCGCCCATCGGGACGGTCGCGATCCCCCGCCACAACGGTTGGTCGATGAACGGCCAGGGCGTCCACGGCGCCAGCAACCGGAGCGGGATCGCGTCGTCGTCAACGGTCGCGCCGGTCAGCTGGATCAGCGGTTCGGGGTCATCCGCCGCGATGTCGATGCCGTCGTACCGGACGACGAACAGCTGCCGGGTCGACGAGAGCGTTCCCTGTGCACGCACCAGACCGTCCATCGAGAGCAGGACGTGCCGGTCGCCCGGGAAGCGGCGCGCCAGCGCGTCGGCGGCGGCCGGTGTGGACAGCCGATCGAGTTCGCCCTGGACGTCGGCGGGCGCCTCGGTGACGCCGACGGTCACCAGGCATCGGTTCCGGCCGCGGTGGACGGTCAGTGCCTTGGCAGGAAGCTGCCCCACCAGCCACGGCCGGCCGCTGCCGGGGTGAGAGTGGACCTGGGCGTCGGCCGGCCAGTCGAGGGATTCGGCCAGCCGCGACGCTGTCGCATGGTCGGGCAAGATCAGAAAAGTCATCGCCGGCCCCCGGAAGTGGTCTACCGGGCGATTTACGAAGCAATGACTCCGCAATCGCCGAGAGAAATTCAGGTGGACGGGGTGCCGGCCCGGGAATCGGTACCGGCACCCCACTGTGCCTAGGTTCCGCAACCTGCTGTGCTGAACTGGATCAGCACAGCATGACGCAGCTCCAGTCGGCTTCGAAGCCCCAGCTCGGACGGCCCAGGGTCACCTCGGCGAAGCTGCCGACCTCAGTCAGCATGGGCGGCTCGTAAGCAAGCATGATTGCCTCCAGAACGCGATTCGCGATGAGACCAATTGACAGGATTGCCAATCAGCGACTTCGAGAACCACCCTAGGCAGCGGCCGCTGCGGAATCCGTTCGGAAATCTTTCGGGGCCCTTTCACATCGCTTTCACTCCTGATCGCATCCCTTTTGCCGGCCCCTTTCGCGTGTTGTAGTGGAACGGTGATCGCGAGTCATCAAGCCTGAGGAGAAAGCGATGCCGGTGCAATTGTCAGTGCTGGATACGGCGCCCATCTGGCAGGGCCAGCGGCCCGCCGACGCACTGCACGACTCGGTGCGGCTCGCGGTCGAGGCCGACTCGCTCGGCCTGCACCGGTACTGGGTGGCCGAGCACCACAACGCACCCTTCATCGCGAGCTGCGCTCCACCTGTCCTGGTCGCGGCGATCGCCGCCCGGACGTCACGGATCCGAGTCGGTTCCGGCGGTGTGATGCTGCCCAACCACGCGCCGCTCGTGGTCGCCGAACAGTTCGGGACCCTGGAGTCGCTGCATCCGGGCCGCATCGATCTCGGCGTCGGCCGGGCACCCGGCACCGACCCCACGACCGCAGCGGCGCTGCATCGCCGGCCGGGCGCGGAGTTCGAGCCGCTGGTCGAGGAGCTGTCCGACCTGCTGCTGCGCGGTGCGGGCGGCGCGGTGATGGGCGACATCAGCGGTACGACGATCCAAGCGGTACCGGCGACCGGATCCCGGCCCAGCCTGTGGGTCCTGGGCGCGAGCCCCGGCAGCGGCGTACTGGCGGGGCGGCTCGGCGTACCGTTCGCGTACGCCTATCACGTCCGGCCGGTCGGCGCGGCGGAGTCGATCGCCGCCTATCGGGAGTCGTTCCGTCCGACCGCGTGGTCGACGGAACCCTGGGCGGCATTGTCGGCATCCGCGATCGTCGCCGAGACCTCCGCTGCGGCCGAGCATCTCGCCGGACCGACCCGGGTGGTTGTCGCAGAGCTGCTCCGGGGCAGGCGGAACGGGCCGAATCTGCCGCCCGCCGAAGCCGCGTCGTACCGGTTCGATCCGCGCGAGAAGCTGGCGGTCAGCCAGCACCTGCGGACTCATCTGATCGGCGACGTCAGCGCGGTTCGCGACCAGGTCAGTGAGCTGGTCACAGCGACCGGGTGCCAGGAAATCCTGGCGCTGACACTGATTCAGGACGTGGCCGCGCGGACGGCGTCGTACCGGCTGCTCAACGAGGCACTGTCGGTGGTGCCGGCCAAAGCGTGACGTCGCAGCTGCGGAAGTGAAGCACTCTGGCGGCTGCGGCCGCCTGACTCTGGGGAGAGTGAATTCGTGTCACGTGCGGCAATAACGAAAGACCTGGACTGTCGGGTCCTCGGTCCACTCCAGGTGATGATCGGCGGCCGGCGAGTGAAGGTCCCAGCCGGCAAGAACGGCATCCTGCTCGCGATCCTGCTGGTGCGGGTCGGTGAGCTCGTCTCCACCGACGAAATGATCGACCGGCTCTGGGGCGAAGAGCTGCCGCAGCGGCCGAAGTCCGCGCTGCAGACCAGGATCACGCGGGTCCGGCACGCGCTGGATCGCGGCCGGCCCGGGCTCGGTCAGGTCGTGCGCAGCGAGTCCGGCGGCTACGAGATCGCCATTGAACCGGATCAGGTCGACCTGATCCGGTTCCGGCAGTTGGCCGAGCGGCACCCGGCCCTGTGCCCACTCGACGAATCCGAGCGACTCCGCCAGGCGCTCGAGCTCGTCCACGGCCAGATCCTGTGTGATGTCCGGGGTCCGGCGCTCGAGGCGGACATCATTCCCGGTCTCGAGGAGGAACTGCTGCTGGCCCGGGAACGCCGCTGCGAGTTGGAGATCGCGCTCGGCCGGCATCGTGAGCTGGTGTCCGAGCTGCGCGGGCTGGTCGGCCGGCACACGTTCCGCGAACGGTTCTGGCTGCAGCTCATGACGTGCCTGTACAAGTCGGACCGGCAGACCGAGGCGCTGGAGGCGTACTGCGAGATCGACCGGCGGCTGCGTCAGGAGGTCGGGGTCGATCCGTGCGCGGAGCTCCGCGCACTCCACGCCCGCATTCTGCGGAACACGGCAGTCCAGGTGGCCTGACATGCGCAAGCATCCGCTGCGGATGGTGCTCGGCCGCTTCGCCACCGGCGTCACGATCGTGACGGCGGCCGGCGACAGCGGCCCGATCGGACTGACCGCGAACTCGTTCACGAGCGTCTCGCTCGACCCGGCGATCGTGCTGGTCTGTCTCGACGCCTGCTCCCGCAGCGGCCAGGCCATCACCCGGTGCGACTCGTTCGTGGTCAACTTCCTGCGGCGTGATCAGCGGCGGCTGAGCGAGACGTTCGCCCGGCCCGGGCCGGACCGGTTCGCCGGACTGCCCACCCGCCCCGGCCGCGCGGGCGCACCGGTGATCGAGGGCAGCCTCGGGCATGTCGACTGCCGGGTCGACGAGACGCTCGTCCGCGGCGATCACCTCGTGCTGTTCGGCGCGGTCCTCGAAGCCGCGGTGACGCCGGAAGCGGTCGACGACGACCCGCTGATCTTCTACGCCGGCCAGTATCTGTAGCTCATCCTTTCGGTGGGCGCGCCGGTTTCGCGGTTGCCGTAGGGTGGTACTCGAACGACCTGTTCAACGTTCTCGTTGTCGTGACCGGCGCCTAGACCCGCGGCGGAACTGCCCGCGCGGACTGAGCTGATCCCTGACTACCGGCTCTTCAGCCCTCATGATTCGAGGACACCATGGTTTCCAGCGGGAATGTACTCACGCGTACCCAGAAACAGACCCAGGGCAGTGATTTCGCGCCGTTGCTGCGGGAGATCAAGGCCGCCGGGTTGCTGGAACGCCGTACCGGGGAGTACTTGATCGGCATCGCGGCCAACCTCCTCTGCCTGGGCGCTGTCGTCGCCGGACTGATCCTGCTCGGTAACTCGTGGCTCGTGTTGCTGCTGGCGATTCCGGCCGGGATCTTCAGCACCCGGGCCGCGTTCTTCGGCCATGACGCCGGTCACCAGCAGATCGGCAGTTCACGCAAGCTGCACGACTGGATCGGTCAGCTGCACGCGAATCTGCTGCTGGGCATGAGCTACGGCTGGTGGAACGACAAGCACAACCGGCACCACGCCAACCCGAACCACACGGACAAGGACCCGGACGTCGCCGCCGGCGTTCTGGTCTGGACCCTTGCGCAGGCCGAAGGCCGCCAGGGTCTGTACGGCTGGCTGAGCCGCAACCAGGCACGCATCTTCTTCCCGCTGTTGAGCCTCGAAGGCTTCAGCCTGAAGGTGTCCGGCATCACCTACCTGCTCACACACCGGCCGCGCCGTGGCGCCGTCGTCGAGCTCGGCCTGATCGTCGCGCACCTGACCATCTACTTCGGCGGTCTGCTGCTGATCATGTCGCCGCAGAAGGCGCTCGTTTTCGCCGTACTGCACCACGTGCTGTTCGGTCTGCACCTCGGCAGCGTCTTCGCGCCGAACCACAAGGGCATGGAGATGCCCGACTGCGAGACCAAGTGGGGCCACCTGGAGAAGCAGGTCCGCACGTCGCGCAACGTCAACGGCAACGTCGTCACCGACTGGATGATGGGCGGCCTGAACTACCAGATCGAGCACCACCTCTTCCCGAGCATGCCGCGCGCCAACCTGCGCCGTGCCCAGGGCGCCGTCCGCGCGTACTGCGAGCGTGTCGGTGTGCCGTACCTCTCGACCAGCATCATCGCGTCGTACGCCCAGGGCCTGCGACACATGCACGAAGTCGGCCGCCAGCTCCGCGCACCGGCGGCGGCGCCGACCTCGTGAACGGGCGGGTCGCCCTGGACCGGCTGGACCACCTCGATCTGCCTGCGCATATCGAGGTCTGGGCCCAGGGTTCCTGGCACCCGGCCTGGCTGATCGCGTCCGATCACAAGGACGACGGGTGGTACGGACTCGTGCAGTACGAGGCCGCCTCCGGCCCGGAGACGACCGAGTGGGTTAGCGTGGATCGCATCGCCCCGGCCGGCGACCTGCCACCTTCCCACTGAGCCGAGGCGATCTGAACCGTGGCGTCACCGCGTGTGCGTCAGATCCTGTTCGAGGTGCTCACCGACCCCCCGGGCCGGATCAGCAGCGCGGCAGATGTGATGCAACGACTCTGTACGGCGCTCATCACCGTCCTGCCGATCGACGGAGCCTCGATCGCGCTGATGACGTCAGCCGGTCACGCGGGTCTGCTGGCTGCCAGCGACGCGGCCGCCGCCACCATGGAGGACTTGCAACAGACCCTTGGCGAGGGTCCGTGCCTCGACGCATCGCGCAGTGGGCGGCCAGTGCTGTTACCCGATCTGGTCGGACCCGGCCGCTGGCCGGCCTTCGTGGCCTCGGCCACCGAGGCGGGGATCGCGGCCGTGTTCGCGTTCCCGCTCCAGGTCGGCGCGATCCAGCTCGGCGTACTGGATCTGTACCGCCGCAGCACCGGTTCGCTGGACACCCTCGAACTCGCGGAGGCGCTCGACTTCGCCGCCGCGACCACCACGATCCTGCTGGATCTCCAGTACGGCGCTCCTGACGGGCAACTGCACCCGCTGTTGGCCGACGCGGCCAATGGGCACCGGGAGATCCACCAGGCGACCGGGATGATCTCGGTCCAGGCAGCCATCGGCCTGAACGAGGCCCTGCTGCTCTTGCGGGCCCGGGCGTACGCGACCGAACGCCCGCTGATCGATGTCGCCGCCGATGTGGTGCGCCGCCTGCTGACCTTCTCCCCCGACAGGACGCATGATGAACAAGCGTGACCAGGAAAGGAAGCAGCCATGACCAGGGAGCAACGACTGGCGCGGGTCTTCGTAGAGCTCGCGGACACGCTCGTCGACGATTTCGACATGATCGATCTGCTGCACCAGCTGTGCGATCGCAGCGTCGAGCTGCTCGCGGCCGATGCGGCTGGGTTGATCCTGGCCGATCAGCACGGCCGGCTGCAGGTGATGGCCTCGACCACGGAAGAGGCCCGGCTGCTGGAGCTGTTCGTCCTGCAGAACGAAGAAGGTCCTTGTCTGGACTGCTACACGACCGGCGAGCAGGTCGTGAACGTCGAGCTCGACGCGATCGGGCGCCGCTGGCCACGGTTCCAGGCCGCCGGCATCGCAGCGGGCTACCACGCCACCCACGCCCTGCCGATGCGGCTGCGCGGACAGGTCATCGGCACCCTGAACCTGTTCTGTCTGCAACCGTCGACGCTGACCGACGTCGACATCGACCTGGGCCAGGCGCTCTGCGACATCGCGACCATCGCCCTCCTCCAGGAGCGCACGATCCGCTCCGGCGAGATCCTCGCCGAACAACTGCAGGGCGCCCTGAACAGCCGGATCGTGATCGAACAGGCCAAGGGTGTCCTGGTCGCCAGCGCCGAGATCCCCCTCGACGCTGCCTTCGCTCTGCTGCGCGACTACTCCCGCCGCCACAACCTGCGCCTCGCCGATGTCGCTCACCAGGTCGCCAACCAGACCCTCGCCGCCACGGACCTCGCAGCATCGACCTGATAGACACCCTGCGGCGACCTGATGTTGCTCTTCCTGATCAGCGCCACCCTTCGGTCCTGGTGACACGGGGAGGCATGATATGCGCATGGACCAGTTGGCTCGCCCTTACGAGCCCCGCACAGCACCGCCGGACGAGGACAGGACGTTCGGTGCGGACGCCTTCGCGCGTCTCGCCGTCGAGCTGCACGACGCCGACGGGATGGACGAGACGGTCGAGGCCGTCGTCCAGTTCGCGCTGCAGGCCGAAGCCTGTTCGTACGCCGGGGTCGCCCTGGTGATCCGTGGCAGCCGCGAGATCGCGGCCGTGACCGATCCGATGGTCGCCGAGGTGTACCAGATGCAGTTCGACCTCGGTGAGGGTCCGATGCTGACCGCGCTCAGCGAGGGCATCGCCGTACAGGTCGGGGATATTGCGTCCGAGACTCGCTGGCCGGGATGGGCAGCCCGGATGGCGCAGTACCCGATCGGCTCGGTCCTGCATACGCCGATGTGGGCGAATGCGCAGCTGATCGGCGTGCTGTCGCTGTACAACACGGGGCCGAACGCGTTCAGCGCCGACGACGAGGCGGTCGCCCACATCCTGGCCCGGCACGCGTCGGTCGCCGTCGCCTCGACCCGGGACGACGAGACGATGGCCGCCGCCGTGGACGCCCGCAAGCTGGTCGGTCAGGCGATGGGCATCCTGATGGAGCGGTTCGATCTCGACGACACCCGCGCCTTCGAGATCCTGAAGCGGTACTCCCAGCAGAACAACATCAAGCTGCGCGACGTCGCCCAAGAGCTGATCGACACCCGCAAGCTGCGCGGATCCTACGGTGAGTGACGAGCTCACTGCCGTCCGACTCGCGCCACAACGCGATGTGCCCCGGGCGCCGCGGCGCAGCTCAGGAAGCCAGGTAGCGCGCCCAGTACTCGATCCGCGGCTCATGCGCGTGCAGCTCGAACTGCTCCCCGGACGCCAGCACCAGTACGACGACTGACTCCGGCTCGGCGGGCTCGACGACACAGGACGCCACGTGGCGGAGGTCGACCGGAACCACCTCCAGCAGCGCCCCGGGCCGGCTGCTGAGCAGGTCGGGCAGGAAGAAGGACCGCTCGGTGGTCAGGATCAGGAAGCCGTGGTCGTGCTCGCGGTCGCGCTGGATCGCCCAGACCAGATCGGTCACCAGCTCGGTGTCACTGAGGACCTCGACCACGTCGAGATGCTGCGCAGCCAGCTCTTCACTGCTCACCCCGTCCGCGCGGGTTGCACCGGTCAACAGATCGGCCAGGTTCCGGCCGTGGTTGCGCACCACCGCAGCCTGCTCCGGCCGGTCGAGCTGCTCGAGCAGGTCGGCGATCCGTTCCATCAGCTCGAGCGGCTTGCCCTCCACCCGATCAGCCCAGCCGTGATCGCGGGACGCCTGCAGCTGAGCGCGGTACGCCTCCAGCGCCGCCGGCTTGTCGTCCAGCTCTGCGTTGATCTCGCCCAGTTGCGCATACCGGTCGTACAAGTCGCGGTCCGGCGTACCGTGCTCGATCGAGGACTCGTATGCCTGCCGCGCCCCGGCGAGGTCACCGAGCGCCCGGAGGTGCCACCCCAACCGCGCAGCGGCATCGGCAGCCACCTCCGGCGATCGCTCCATCAACGACCGGCAGACCGCGGCTCCGCGCCGGTCGCTGAGCCGGGGCGTGAGAGACAAGATGCGGTTGGCAACGGATGCCGAGAGGTGCATCTTGCGAGACTACGCCACGGCTGCGCAACGCTGGACGGCCTTCTGCAAAAGACCGTCCAGCGCCGGTTTCGACGTACTCGGTCCGTCCGGGGTTCCGTCTCACGAATCCCCGTAGACTCCGGACAATGAACGGACTCCAGCGGCTGATCGCCAAGTTGGGCACCACCAAGGCGTTCGCCGGAGTGGGCCAGGCTCTGACCCGCGTGGACGAGCGGCTGCTCCGCCGGACCAACGGGCGGTTCGGCGTCGGCTCGTCGATCGGCCTGCGGACGTTGCTGCTCACCTCGACCGGTCGCCGCAGTGGTCAGCCCCGCCAGGTCCCACTCCTGTACGTCGAACGCGACGGCGCCTTCATCGTGATCGGGTCGAACTGGGGCGGCGAGAACCACCCGGCCTGGTCAGCCAACCTGATCGACCAGCCCGAGGCCACCGCCACCGTCCGCGGCCGCACCCTTCCGGTCCACGCCCGCCTCCTCACCGGCGACGAGCGCCAGACCACGTGGGACGCGGTAGCGGCGTACTGGCCGGCCTACAACACCTACGCCACCCGCGCCCCGAACCGCGAGATCCGCGTCTTCCGCCTGGAAGTCAGCCCAGCTTGAGCGTGGTCGCCACCGTCTTGCCGTCGCGGTAGGTGACCCGAACCGGAACCGGCTGGGTGCCCTCGAACTCGTACCCAGGTACCCAGAAGGCGAAGTACCCGTTCATGACCGTGGCCCTCACGATCCCACGGGTCGGGCTGGTGTAGGTCATCGCGACGATGTCGGAGCCGGACCGGCCCATGGCCGTCGTCACGTAACCCATCGAGCCACCACCACCGGCGCCCATCCCGGAGACCGAGAGCTCGCGCGGACCGACCGGCGGGCGGCCGGGGCCGCCGACCGAGCCGAAGCCGCCGCCGTGCGGGCCGGACTTGACGTTCGTCATACAGGTGGCCTCGAACTGGTCAGGCCCGGTCAGGATGACCAATGCCCAGTCCCCGCGCCGCTCGGCCATCGCCGCGTCGGTCTGCGCGAGCTGACTGTTGCTCGTCCCGGCGCCTTTCAACGACTTCCGGCATTCGGCGATGGCCTTGGCGTGCTCCTGGGCCGACATACCGGACGGTTGCGCCGTCCAGCCCGCATAGGCGTCGCCATTCGGCAGCGGTCCGCCTTCCCGAGGCAGTAGGACCACTGCGGCCGCGATCCCCACCGCAGCGACGGCCACCACGGCCCGGACCACCGGTCGACGGTAGCGCTGCGGACGACCGCCGTACGACAGGTCTGTGGCGAGGATGCGCCCGAGCGACGCCTGGGCGCGCGGGCTGTGGGGATCGGGATCGCGGGTTGCCGGGTCGAGGGCTTTCAGGGCGGCGAACTCGTCGAGATCTTTCATGAGGGTTGCCTTTCCGTGACAGGTGCAGCCGTGGGACGGTGACCGAGGAGACCGCGCAGGGCATTGCGCGCCCGGGACAGCCGCAGCCGGTAGGCGACGCCCGTGATGCCGAGCACCGCCGCCGCCTCGCGACCCGGGAGGTCGTCGATCACCGCCAGAGCAAGCGCCTCCTGATGGACGGCTGACAGCCGCTCCCACGCGCGCGCCAGATCGACCTGCCGTGCCACGAGTTCGCTGTCGTCCGGCAACGACGTACTGGAGACTTCGGCCAGCCGCACCGCCACCGCCCGCTGCCGCCGAGCACCCCGATGACTGTTCAGAATCGTGTTCCGCACGATCCCGAACAATCACGCCCGCGCATCAACGAGCTGTTCCGGCGCCTCGTCCAGCCGCCGCCAAGCGGCCAGGAACGCCTCCGCGACCGTGTCCTCGGCCTGAGCCTCCGGCACCCGCCGCTGCGCGAACCGCACAAGATCCGCATACGTGGCCTCGTACAAGGCCACGAACCGCTCCTCCGGTTGCTTGCTCATACCCCTACTTGTCCATCACCCACCAAGATGTATCTCACCAAGGGGCGCCCTGGCCCACGTCGAAGATCGGCCACCCGATCTCGGTTCGCCATTGCCCTTCGTCATTGGTTTCGTGCGGGCCGACAAGGTAGTACTCGCGGATCGGTCCGTCGACTGCGAGGGCGTGATCGGTGACGTAGGTGGCCAGTGACCCGTAGGCCAGGTCGATGTCGCCGCTGTGGGGACCGGGGTGCACGGTGAGGGCGAGTTCGACCTCCGGCACGACGAGCGCGGTCACCCGTCCGGTAGCTCGGACCGCGCCGTCGCAAGGCAGGAAAACCGTTGCCTCGCCTCGCTGATGGGAGAACAGGTCGTTGGCATAGATGGCGCCGCCCGGCCCACTGGGAGTGATCTTCTGCGCTGCCAGGAGTGCGTGCAGTTCGCCGAGCGCGCCTTGATACCAGGCGTTCGCGTCCTGGACGTCGATGACATCGGTTACCGCCGCCGCCGGGGTTGCCGGCTCCCGGCGGTGTTTGAACGCGGCCGGGACAGCGTCGACAGGCGGCTGGAGCAGGTCGCGCAGCGATGCCGCCGCCTGCTGGGTGCGGGCCAGGGCCATTTCCAGGCGCTGAAGGTGGGCGGCGATCAACTCGTTGCGAGCCGCCGTGTCTGCCGTCGTGATGACGGCATGGATCTCCTCCAACGGCATGTCCAGCGCTCGGAACCGCCGGATCACCTGAGCGGTCGGGATCTGATCGGTGGTGTAGCGGCGGTGCCCCGTGAAGTGGTCAACCTCAGCCGGTTCGAGCAGGCCGATGCGGTGGTAGTGGCGCAGCGCCTTGATGTTCAGGTGCGTCGCCCGAGAGAAGTCCCCGATGGCCAGTGCTGAGGGCATGACCTCAGTATGAGATCTCCCCTTAGGGGAGATACCAGCGCCGCGCCAGGTCTTGCACCTCCCCTGACCGCACGCTCCAGGCTCTCTCGTAGCGGCCAGTCACAACCGCTAGACCAAGGGGAGCAATGTCATGACGACGACAGAGCAGGACAAGGAAGCCATCATTTCCATCGTTCGCGAGATGGCCGAGTCGATGACCGGTGCGCAGAGCACCCGCCACTGGGCGTCGGACGTGCTGTGGTTCGACATTCCCCCGTTCGCGTCGCGGGGCGTCGCGCCGGCACGGAAGCTGTTCGACGACACCTTCGCCAACTTCGAGTCCTGCATGGTTGACGTCCTCGAAATGGACGTAACGATCACAGGGGACATGGGCATCGTCTGCACGGTGCAGAGCACGAACATCGTGCTGAAGACCGGCGCCAAGAAGCATGTCATGGTGCGGCAGACCGATTGCTTCCAGCGGCGGGAGCACGGCTGGGAACTAATCCACCAGCACGCCTCCCTCCCGGCGGGCGGCGAGTGGGACGGCAAGATCACGACGGCGTAGGGCCTGGCCTGCGCCGCGACCAGCCTCCCGGCCGAGCGGATCTCCTCGAAGACGGCAGCGCCCGCGATGGCGACGTCTCCCCGGCCTCGTCGCGGGCGGCAGCCGCCTCACCCGATCGACCCGACACTGTGCTGTCAACCGGCAGCTCAACTCATCATCGGAGACATGCATGAGCTACACACTCGACCCGGAGCTTGTACCGGCCATGGCCGCCCTTGCCGTGCAGGCAGCCCAGACCACGCCCCCTGCACGCGGCGACTGGCGCGCGGTACGGGCAGCCGCGTCGGCTGGTCTGGCCTACCTGGCGAGCATCACACCACCCTCGTCCGGGGTGAGCGCAACCTCCTTCAGCACTCCGACCAGCGATGGCCGAGGAGAGATCGAACTGCGCTGGTACACCACCGCCATGACGGCTCCGGGACGACCCGCGGTGGTCTACACCCACGGCGGCGGCATGCTCGGCGGCAGCATCGACCTCTACCACGAAGTCGTCTCCTGGTACGTCGCCGAAAGCGGCGTGCCGTTCCTGTCCGTCGAGCTCCGGCTCGCCCCCGAAGCGACGAGCCCGACCAGCCTGGCCGAAGACGTGTTCAGCGGGCTCACCTGGCTCGCAGACCACGCCACGGACCTGGGAGTCGACCCGTCCCGCATCGCCGTCATGGGCGACAGCGGCGGCGGCGCTCCGACCGCCGGTGCCGCGATCCTGGCCCGTGACCGCGGTGTGCCGGTGGCCAAGCAAATCCTCATCTACCCCATGCTCGACGACCGCAACACCACGCCAGACTCCCTGCCGGCAGAGCTGCTCACCTGGAACCACGACAACAACTACACCGGCTGGGTGACCCTGCTTGGCGATGCCCTAGGCACAGACGACGTATCGCCCGTCGCATCGCCAGCCCGGCTGACCGACTTCGCCAGACTCGCGCCCGCGTACATCGAGGTCGGCGACCTCGATATCTTCCGTAACGAGAGCATTGCCTACGCCCTTGGGCTGGCCACGGCCGGCGTGCCCACCGAACTGCACGTGCATCCGGGTGCTCCGCACGGATTCGAACGCTTCGTCCCCGACGCCGGCGTGGCTCGACGAGCCATGGCAGACCGAGTACGCGCCGTCGCCACCGTCTGAGGCGACCCACCAGGACCGGCCGAGAAGGGCAGCGCTCCCCCACGCGCCAGTTCGCAGGCGGATCCTGTAGCCCTCACCGACGCGGGCCCTCGTCGTCGCGAAGGTGGCACTCGTAGAAGCCGAACAGCACGCTCAGCTGGCCGTTGATCGTCCGGGGGGCGTACTTCGTGCCCAGCACCGCTTTGCCCGTGACCGAGTTCACCGAACCCAGCTGCGGTGCACCCGGTCGCCGGTTGAGGCGCTGCGGGACCGGTGCCTCGCGCAACCACTCGACGATCCGAAGCTGCTAGGTCACGCAAGAAGCTCGACGCCGCCAGATGCTCGTTATCGGGAAAGATCACCCGCCAACGCAGCCCCAGTTCGAACTCCGCCACCCGACCCAGCGCAACACCCTCCACCGGCACACCCTCTCCAGCCACACATCTACAGCGTCAACCGATGTCCTGAAGAGTTCAGTCACTAGCCGAGTCGGCCTCGCTCCGGCTGATCGACGTCCCCACACCGGCCGGGCATTGATCGGCCTTACACGGTTCCGTGGTCGGTTGCGGTGTGATGTTTCCCCTTGTGGATAAGGGATCCGGGACGGTCGGCGATTTGCGCAGCCTCGCTCGGCGTGCGTAAACTAGAACGCATGTTCGACGATGACCTGACGCTGCTCACGACGCCCGACCTGCTGGAGTCGGCCGCCGAGCAGCGTGCGTTGTCGAACCGGGCCGATGCCCGGGTGCTCGAACATGCCCTGGTTTACGCCGACCGTTTCCACCCTGATGCGTGTGCGGCGCGGGCTGGTCGCCGTTCGTTCGAGGGGCGTGAGCGTGGCGTGGTGCTGGGCGGTGAGGGCTGCCCGGAGATTCTGGAGTTCGCGATCGGTGAGTTCGCGGTCGTCATGGGTGTCTCACCCGGGGTCGGGCGCGGGATCATCGGTGACGCCTTGGCGTTGCGTCACCGGTTCCCGTTGACGTGGGTGAAGGTGTTGTCGGGTGAGGCGACGCCGTGGAAGGCGTGCCAGATCGTGCGTGACTGCGCCGGTCTGTCCGAGGAGGCCGCCCAGTACGTCGATGGCCGGGTCGCCGATCTGATCGACACCATCACCCCGTACCGGCTGGACAAGATCGTCAAGGCGGCGAAGATGCACGCCGACCCCGACGGCGCTCGTGCCGAGGCGGCCGCGAAGGTTCGTGAACGTGGCGTGTTCGTGGGGCGTTCTGATGAGCACGGAACCAAGACCATCTAAATCCGTACGTCGGTTGGTGCGGCCACCCGGTTCGATGCCATCATCGAAGCGCTCGGCGATGCACAGCAGTCCCTGGGTGATACCCGCTCACTACAGTTCCGCCGAGCCGAGGCGGTAGGCATCCTCGCTGACCCCGTCTTCGCCCAAGAGCTCCTGGATCAAACCCACCACGCCGCGACCGCCACTCCGGACACCACAGGTTCAACTACGCCGGCCCCAAACCCGGCAGCCCCGCAGACTCCCACCACGGACCCCGAACCTTCGAGCTCCACCACCCCAGGTTCCAGCACTGGCACCGCCCCGGCCCCGCACACTCCTACCCAAAGCGCCACAGCCCCGAGCCTCGCAACCCCACAGACTCCCACCTCGACTCCCGCGGCTTCGAGCTCCACCGCCTCAGGCCTTCCCGCTCTCAATGCCCTGGCCCCGAGCCCCGCCACCCCGCAGACTCCCACCCCGGGCTCCGCGGCCCCAAGCTCCACCGCGTCGGGTGCTCCCTGCCCCACGCCCACCTCGGACAGTGCAACGGCACTGAAGGATGTCAGCCCGGAGCTGCGGCAGCGCGACGCCGGTGGCGAGGACGACTGGGACGAGTGCTCGACGAGCATGGTCGAGCCAGGGCTGGATGATGAGGCCGACCGGGACGCTCCGCACCCGAGCATCAGCAAACTGCCGGACCCCTTGGACCGCCCCGATCACCCGAACCGCTGGCCAGTGGAACCATTCGACCCCGCCTCGGCGCGTGAAACCGACAGCGACACCGGCGAGCCCATGGACGCCGCAGCACAACGCGCACTTGCCAGTCGGCTCGCGCAGATCAAACGCGACGCCTATGCCCGGCTCGCATCCGCGACAACGCCAAGCGCTCACTCACGCCCAAGTACCGCCGCGCGCCCAGGTAAGACCGAGATCTATGTCCACCTCACCGACCAGACCCTCGCAGCCGGCGACGGCGTGATCCGGGTCGAAGGGCACGGGCCCTCACTGGCCTCGCAACTGGGTGAGCTGATCGGGTACGGGCCCTACATCGTCAAGCCGGTCATCGACCTCAACCAAGCGGTCTCGGTCAACTGCTACGAAGCAACCGACCGGATCCGGGAACGCGTCAAACTCACTCACCCGGTCGAACTGTTCCCTTACGGCACCCGCGAAACCAGCCGGAGCATCGACCTCGACCACATCACGCCCTACAACCCACTCGGCCCACCAGGCCAAACCAGCACCACCAACCTCGCACCCCTCAGCCGCTACGGCCACCGGGTGAAAACCCACGCGTCCGGATGGACGTTCCGCCGAATCAGCCCCACCACCCTCGAATGGAGAACACCCCATGGATTCGTCTTCCACGTCGACCCCAACGGCACGCACCGGATCTTCGAAACCGTCGGCTAATCCCCTCAACTCGGGTCACTAACGCGGCGGGTACGGGGAGTCCTGGAGGCCTAGGTTCTTCCAGACGAAGCGCGGGATCCAGGCGAGGAAGTCGCGGAGGATCAGGGAGTTGCGGGCGATCGTCTGGTGGTCGTGGCGGCCGGCGTCGAACCAGACCCAGTTGCCGACGACCTGGAACGAGGCCGGCTCGGTGGCCATCAGGAACTCCATCTGGCGCGGGTGGATGACGTCGTACGCGAACTTCTGGTCGCGGGCGTGGATCGCGAACCTCTTGTTGAAGGCTTCGCTCTCGAAACTGATGCCGGCGCCGAGGCCACGCCTGCTGACCTGGATCCAGGGCATGTGCACCGGCAGCTCGAAGCCGAGGATCGGCTCGCTGTGGTTCTCGGTGACGGTGCGGGTGGTGGTGCGGCCCTCGGAGTCGGTGGAGGTTTCGGTGCGGGTGGTCTTCCAGTGGTGGGTGAAGGCGACGAACGGCGGGCCGTCGCCGTCGCGACCGCGGATCACGTCGCTGGTGCTGTGGTCGTGGCCGCTGCGCGTGGTCGGTGTGCTCTGCAGCAGGCTGTCGTCCTGGCCGATCCAGTACCAGTCCGGGTGCTGGTAGAAGCCCAGGCGGGCCTCGTGCTCGGGCTGCATCCAGTGGTCGAGCGGTGTGGCATCGATCGCGGTGGCGATGGCGGCCAACTGCTCCAGCCACGGCGCGAGCAGCTCGGGGTCCTTACGCGGCGGATCCTGGATGACCAGCTGGTCGCCGTCGATGCTGAGATTCACGCCCGGCTGACTCCCGGCCAGCGTGAGCAAGGCAGTGCAGAGCTGGCCGCTCAGCACCTCGTTGGCGAACGCCGGGTCCTGTACGCCGACCGTCCAGCCGGTGCCGAGTTGCGGCGGAACGGGCACCATGGTCGCGGAGACACCGGCCCGGGGCTGCGTCTGCCCGCCGGTGATCCACAGCTCGGGCAGGCGGCGCGACAACGTCACCATGCCGACCCAACCCTTCCAGTACTCGCTGTCGTACTCGATCACCTGAAATGCCCGTCCGCTGCCGGTCAGGCCGGTGATCTGATCGTCCGGCGAGCGCTTGAAGCCCAGCCCGAACGGCGGGTTGTTCAGCCGCGCGACCGTGGCGAACGACGGGCTGCCGACGAAGGTCCAGCCGCGGTCCCGCAGTGACTTGAGATACCGCTGGCGCCGGACGAACCACACAACGACCGCCAGCACGCCGATCAGCGACAGCCCGCTCACTACCAGGGGCAAGGTCGACAGTCCGCTCATCGTGTCCCTCTCAGTTGTCCGATCCGCCGGTCCAGGATCTGCCCCAGTACGACGGCGTGGACGGGCGGTTGGATCCAACCACATTTGCCGGTCCCTCGGCGGCAGGTCGGCTGCTAGAGTCGGCGGCCTAACTGCATATCGCGCCGTTCGAATCGGGGCGGGAGAGTCCGGGTGCAGCACAGCCCGGCGCCGAAGGAGCAAATCTCCCCAGAATCTCTCAGGCCCACTGACCGTTCCGATGAGGCGAACTCTGGAAAGACAGGTCCGCTCGGACCTGCACCCACGGTGCAAACCGCCCGATCCGGCGGCGAAGCTCTCAGGTACCGATGACAGAGCGGGGAGGTCACCCAGCAGTGGCACCGCATGGTGCCTGACCGAGGGAGCCTCCCAACCTATGGCAGAGTCGCGCGCGACTGCTTTGCACGCAGAACATCAACAGCTCGGTGCTTCGTTCATTGCCTTCGCTCAAAATGAACAGAGCGCCGGCTGGACGATGCCGGTGCGCTACACCTCCGACATCGCCGAGCACTCCGCTGTCCGGACCACGGCGGGCCTGTTCGACCTGTCCCACATGGGCGAGCTCGAGGTGATCGGCGCCACCGCCGCGCAGGCGCTCGACCGCAGCCTGGTCGGGCAGCCGTCGAAGATCGCGCCCGGCCGCGCGCGGTACTCGATGCTGTGCGCCGAGGACGGCGGCATCATCGACGACCTGGTCGTCTACCGGCTCGCCGACGACCACTTCCTGATCGTCGCGAACGCCAGCAATACAGCAGTTGTCCATGCTGAGCTGGCCGCGCGGGTGGCCGACTTCGCGATCGAGGTTCGCGACGCCACGGACTGCTGGGCGCTGATCGCGGTCCAGGGGCCGGTCTCCGCGGAGATCCTGACCGAGCTGACCGAGGCCGATCTGCCCGCCCTCAAGTACTACGCGATCACCGAAGCGAAGCTTGCCGGGAGCAACATCCTGCTCGCCCGCACCGGGTACACCGGTGAAGACGGTTTCGAGATCTACTGCCGCCCGGACGAGGCCGCGCGGATCTGGGCCGACCTGCTCCGGACCGGAACGCCGTACGGGCTCAAGCCGGCTGGGCTGGCCTGCCGGGACACGCTGCGTCTCGAGGCCGGGATGCCGCTCTACGGCAACGAACTCAGCCGCGAGCTGACACCGTTCGAAGCCGGGCTCGGCCGGGTCGTCGCCTTCAGCAAGGAAGCTGACTTCGTCGGCCGCGAGGCACTCGCCCGTCGCCGCGACGAGGGCGCCCAGCGGGTGCTCGTCGGCCTCACCTCAGCCGGGCGGCGGTCGCCGCGCAGCGGGTACGCCGTACTGGATCCGGCGACCGGCCGGGATATCGGCACGGTCACGAGTGGCGCGCCGTCGCCGACGCTCGGGCATCCGATCGCGATGGCGTACGTCGACGCGAGCTACGAGGAAGCGGGAACCCGGCTGCAGGTCGACATCCGTGGCACGCACGACGACGTGACTGTCGTCCCCCTCCCCTTCTACCGCCGCCAGGAGTCCTGATGTCTGTCCCCACTGAACTTCACTACACCGCGGACCACGAGTGGGTCGCGGTCGATGGCGACGTCGCTACGGTCGGCATCACCGCCTTCGCGGGCGAGGCCCTGGGAGATGTCGTGTACGTCGACCTGCCGGCTGTCGGCACCGCGATCGCCACCGGCGACGCGTGCGGTGAGATCGAGTCGACCAAGTCGGTCAGCGACCTGTTCGCGCCGGTCGACGGCGAGGTCGTCGAGCTCAACGAAGCCGTCGTGGCCGATCCCGGCCTGCTGAACACCGACCCGTACCAGGCCGGCTGGCTGGTTCGGATCAAGGTCACCGGACCCACCAATCTGCTGGATGCCGGTGCCTACGAGGCACTGATCGGAGGCGAATGAGATGAGCACCCTCAACCAGTCCCTGGCCGAGTTCGACCCGGAGATCCACGCGGCGGTGACGGCCGAGCTCGGCCGTCAGCGCGACACCCTGGAGCTCATCGCCAGCGAGAACTTCGCCCCGATCGCGGTGATGGAAGCGCAGGGTTCCGTCCTCACCAACAAGTACGCCGAGGGCTACCCCGGCCGCCGGTACTACGGCGGCTGCGAGCACGTCGATGTCGTCGAGCAGCTGGCGATCGACCGGGTCAAGGCACTGTTCGGTGCCGACTTCGCCAATGTCCAGCCGCATTCCGGTGCACAGGCGAACGCCGCCACGATGTTCGCGCTGCTCAACCCGGGTGACACAATCCTCGGCCTCGATCTCGCGCACGGCGGTCACCTCACCCACGGGATGCGGCTCAACTACAGCGGCAAGCTGTACGACGTGGTCGCGTATCACGTCCGCGACACCGACTTCGTGGTCGACATGGCCGAGGTCGAGCGGCTCGCGCTGGAGCACCGGCCGAAGCTGATCGTCGCGGGTTGGTCGGCGTACCCGCTGCAGCTCGACTTCGCCGAGTTCCGGCGGATCGCCGATCTGGTCGGCGCCTACCTGATGGTCGACATGGCGCACTTCGCCGGCCTGGTCGCGGCCGGACTGCACCCGAACCCGGTCGCGCACGCCGATGTGGTCACCACCACGACCCACAAGACCCTCGGCGGTCCGCGCGGTGGCGTCATCCTCACCAACCGGGCGGACCTGGCGAAGAAGTTCAATTCCGCCGTCTTCCCGGGCCAGCAGGGTGGTCCGCTGGAGCACGTGATCGCCGGCAAGGCGGTCGCATTCAAGCTCGCCGCAACGGAGGAGTTCCGCGACCGGCAGCGCCGTACGCTCGAGGGCGCCCAGGCGATCGCGACCCGGTTGCTGGCCGACGACGTCCGGGCCGCTGGGATCTCGGTGCTCACCGGCGGGACGCAGGTACACCTCGTCCTGGTCGACCTGCGGAACTCCGAGCTGGACGGGCAGCAGGCCGAGGACCGGCTGCACTCGGTCGGCCTGACGGTGAACCGGAACGCGGTGCCGTTCGACCCGCGGCCGCCGGTGGTCTCCTCCGGACTCCGGATCGGTACGCCGGCCCTGGCGGCTCGTGGTTTCGGGCCGGCCGAGTTCGCGGAGGTCGCGGACATCATCGCCACCGCGCTCGTCGACCCGGCCGATCTCGACGCGCTCCGCGAGCGGGTCGGCCTGCTCACCCAGAAGTTCCCGCTGTACCCGGAGCTCTGACTCCCTTACCAGCAACGGAATTGCCACTAGTGGCAATTCCGGCTCCGCTTCGGGGCTTCATGCAACGGTTCGGCCCGAGCCAAGCGTTCTTGCCTACATAAGGGTCCTGACCGGAAGTTCCGAGGCCGGGGCCGGGGGCATCGACACCTCTCTTCACCGACCTCCCCCGGACCAGTCTGTGCCTATTCCGGTCTAGACCTGTATTTGCCATGGGCGGGTTCGGAGGAGGCTGGGGTGGCTCAACACAAGCAACTGCGCCGCAAGGTCGGGAACACGGTCGCTTTGATCACGGCGTGTGTCCTGGTCTGCGGGATCGCGTTCGCCGGAGCGGTCATCCTGCTGGGCGAGAACCGGCGGCTGACCGCGAGCGGAGCACCATCCTCCTCTCCCCTGCGGCAGGCGCCGACGGCCGTGCCGTCGCCAGGGGCGAAGAAGCCTGCGAAGCCGGTCGCCAGCGGCTACGCGTGCCCGGGCTACAGCGGTCTGCAGAAATCCGTCCTGCTCCCGATGATGCTCAACGACACCTTTGCCTGGGGCAACAACGCGGCGTACAAGGTGGGTAACGGTTCCGGCGACATCAAGTGGGAATCGGACCCTTACACCGACCCGAGCTGGCATCTGTGGCTGCACTCGCTGCGCTGGCTGGGCAATGGAATCGACTCGACCCGGGCCGGCAACGCCAAGGCCAAGGCCAGGAACCACACGCTCGGGATCATCCAGGACTGGGTGAAGGACAACCCATTCCCCTGGAAGAATGACGCGAGTGCGTCCGAGTCGACGATGCACCGGACCAACGTGCTGATCTGTACCCGGCAGGCACTCCTCACCGGTCTTCATACGCGCACACTGCCGGCGCAGTACAAATGGCTCGACGACGCGCTGCTCACGCACGCGCAGTACATGATCGACCACTGGAGCGGGATCCGGAACCACGGCACCGACGAGAGCATCGCGCTGTTCGGCGTCGGCTGTACCTTCGGCCGCCAGGACCTGATGACGAAGGCCCGCGACCGGCTCAACTCGGCCGTCGTCCAGTCCATCGACGCCGAGGGAACGACCAACGAGCAGTCCGTCGGGTACGCCGGCTTCAACTACCGGCTCTGGGGCCGCGCGGCCGAAGTCGTCCGGCGCTGCGGGGTCGATCCCGGCCCGGCGATCGAGGCCCGGCGGAAGCTCCTGGCCGACTGGATGGCACTCGCCACGAAGCCGAACGGCGAGCTGTTCCAGATCGGCAACACCACGCAGGAGAAGGTCCACAGCGAGCCCGGTACGCCGTGGGAGTTCGTCGCGACGCAGGGAAAGTCGGGCCCGCACCCGGTCCGTCGTACCGGGATCTTCAAGGGCGGCTTCATCTTCGGCCGGACCGGCTGGGGTGAGCAGCGGGCGTTCGGCGCGGAATCGGCGTACAGCATCCGGTTCGGGCCGGCGGCGCTGTACCACGGCCACGACGACCACACGTCGATCAACTACAACTGGCACGGCCAGGACATCCTGATCGACCCTGGGTACTACGGCTACAAGAAGGGCGACGTCCAGGACTGGGCCCCGAGCCAGGCGGCTCACAACGTGATGACCATCCCGACCGCCCAGAGCAAGAAGGTGCCGACGCGGCTGGTGGGCTCGGCCAGTACGTCGAACTCGGACTACTACGAGCTCGCCGACCAACCCGCCGAAGGGGTCAACCGGGCTCGCGACCTACTCGTCCTGAAGGACCCGGACGTCGTCATCGCGCTGGACCGCGGGGTGTCGTCGAGCGAGCAGCGCTACGAGACCTTGTGGCACCTGCCGCCCGGTCAGAACGTCACCGTGCAGTCGCCCACCACAGCGGTGGCAACCGGCGGGAAAGTGCAGACCCACCTGTTCCAGATCCCGTTCAGTGACGTGAACGGGACCACCACGGTCGAGCAGGGCAAGTCGAACCCGGCCCAGGGCTGGTACCTCCCGGACATCTTCCACACCAAGCCGGCTCCGGTCGTCAAGTTCACCCAGACCGGTCAGAACGCCCGCATCCTGTCCGTCATCGCCCCCGCGGCCACCGGCGAACAGGTCTCCTACACCACCCGTTCCGCCGGCCCGAACTTCTTCGTCGACCTCACGGTCGGCGCCACCAAGGTCACCATCAAGGTCACCCCCGACGGCCGCCTCACCCGAATGAACTGACCTCTTTGGCCGACGCCGAAGTCCGCTTTCACCCAGCATCGAATCCTTTGAGCGCCCACCCGCCCCGAGGTCGACTACACCCACGCCCGCACCAGACCTGAGGGAGGCGACATGGCCGTCAAGGACCAGTAGTTCGCGAGCGCGGTCGGCCGCTGTCAGCGGCCGACTGCGCGTTCCAGCTCCGCCTTGTTCATCTTGGAGCGGCCCTTGACGCCCTTGTCCTTGGCCTCGTTGTAGAGCTGCGCCTTGGTGCGGCCGCCCGAGCCCTTGTGCGACCGGAGGCCGCCGCGGCGACTCGACGAGATGTCATGGGTGGAGCTGCGGCTCGACTCCTTCGCCTCGCCGGACCGGGCGCGCTCCTTGTTCACCGTCCGCGCCGCGATCTCCTCCGCCACGTCCTCGCTGCGGCCGCTCTTCTTGAGGCCGGCCTTGATGTGTTCGTACTGCCGTTCCCGCTTCTTGCTCGACCCAGCAGGCATCGTCCAAACTCCTTTCGGCGTCCGCCCGGTACCCAAATGGTGTGTAAAGACACCAGGGGGCCGGACAACTTCGTTGCTCGCCATCGCGTCATGAAGTCGCGCGGGGTACGTCTCACCAGCACGGAAGGCGGTCGAGCGAGCGGATGGGGTGTTACAGATGAGCCATGACGGTGGTGGATCGGTGGAGCAGGTGGGTGATATCTGCCGGTTCGCGTGGGCTGTCGGCGGGCAGTCACATGTCTGCCGGCAGGGAGACGGTCACGCGTTACCGCACAAATGCGGGTACTGCGGCGTCGAGGAGCACGACAAGCCGCACTAACCGCCAGAGACTGTCCGGGGCGCCGTCTAGAGTCAGCGCCCATGAGCGAACCTCCCCGCGTTGCCGGACTGGTCTGGAACGACGGCCTGCCCCAGCTGGAGTGGTCCGCCACCACACCACGTACTCCGCTTCGCCTGGGTGACGAGATCGCCTTCGGCGCCGGTCAGGACCGCCAGTGCCTCGGCATCTGGCGCAACGGCAAGCGCCTCGGCTGCCCGACCAGGACACCGCTCGCCGCCGCCGCGCACGGTCCGCTCTGCCCCGAATGCCAGACGATGGATCGTTCAAACTCGATCGCCGCCGACACCCGCCTCGACGATCCCCGCGAGTTCGCCGTCTACCTCGCGCACCACGGCAGCCGCGTCAAGATCGGCATCACCGCCGCTGACCGCGGCTCGGCCCGCCTCCTCGAGCAGGGCGCGCTCAGCTCCGCCTTCCTGTCCGGCGGCACCCTGGCCGCGGCCCGCCGCGTGGAGCGGCTCTTCACCTCCGCCTTCGGCGTGACCGACCGCGTCACCTCACCCACCAAGCGCACCGCCCGGCTGAGCCCGCCGACCGCCGCCGAGCGAGCCACCGAACTCCGCGACCTCGCCAAGAACGTCAGCACGCTCGACTGGCCCGACGGCCAGACCCTCCGCGAACTCGAGGTCGTCGACCACACCCCGACGTACGGGCTTCCCGCCGACGGCATCCGTCCCGCTCACGCGCTCGCCCCGCTGACGCCGTACGGCGTGATCTCCGGCCGCATCACCTGTCAGATCGCCCGCGACCTTTACCTCGACACCCCGCATGGTCTCGTCCTGGCCGACACGCAACTCCTGTCCGGCTGGCCGCTCAACCTGCTCGTGCCCGGCGCACCATTCACGGCCACCACCGAGCCGATCGCCGCGCCGGTGCTACCGCAGGACGCCTTGTTCTAGCGCGTCCGGCAGCGGCGCCGAGTGGACGAGGTGCAGGCGGCTCACCGCCCGCGTCAGTACGACGTACAGCCGCTGCAGCCCACGGGCTTCCGCAGCCACGATCCGCGCCGGCTCGGCCACCACGACCGTGTCGAACTCCAGCCCCTTCGCCAGCGTGGCCGGTACGCAGACCAGCCGCGTCGCCTCCATCGAGTCCTCCGAGTCACCGAGCAACCCGGCCTCCAGCCCCGCCCCGACCAGCTCAGCCTGCAGCTCACCGATCTGGTCGTCAGCGGCAATCAACGCCACCGATCCCTCACCAGTCAGCGCGATCCGGCACGACTCGACCACCGCAGCCGCCAGCTCGTCCTCAGCAGTCCGTACGACGGCCAGCGCGTCGGCCACCGTTCGCACGCCGGTCGGCACACCGAGTGTCGGAGCGATCTCCGGCAGCAGCCGAGCCGCGAACTTGATGATCTGCTCCGGCACCCGGAAGCCTCGGTCCAGCTCAACCACCAGACCGTCCGCCTTGTCGAGGTGACCGAGCACCTTGTCCCACGACCCCGCGGCCCACGGGGTGGTCGCCTGTGCGACGTCACCAAGCACCGTCGCCGACCCGATCCGGCAACGCCGGCCCAGCGCCCGCAGTTGCATCGCCGACAGGTCCTGCGCCTCGTCCAGCACCAGGTGCCCGAGCGAACCGGCCTTCCGTTCGATCAGGTCATCAAGCTCATCCAGCAACACCGCATCGGCCGGCGACCACTTCGCGGACTTCCACCCGCGGGCCGGCTTCGCCCACAGCAATGCCGCCTGCTCGTCCGCCGTCAGATCGTCTCCAGCGGCCTCGGCCAAGAACGCCGCGTCGGACAGGAGGCGGTGCAGCACCTGCTCAGGCACCAGCTTCGGCCACACCGAGTCCACCAGCGCCTTCACCGGCTTCGACCGCGCCACCGCGTTCTGTACCCGGTCGTCCGGCGAGTCCCCGCGCCGTTCCATCAACACCAGTACGGCGTGGGCGAGCCGCTGCGCGAGCGCATTACGGCCAGCGGCGTACCCGGTTGATCCGCGCAGCGCGGCGACGATCTCCTGCGCCTCGTAGTCGTGGATCCGGAACCGCTGTGCCCCCTTGCTGTACAGCACGCCCTCGGTCGGCGTACCGATGAACGACCACAAAGCCCGCACCAGTACGGCGGACATCCGCGCATCGCCCTTCACCCGCGCAGTCTCGGGGCTGTCGGTCGCCTCGGTCGGGTGCGTGATCAGCTCCTCGATGGTGATCTGCCGGACGTCGACCTCACCCAGCGCGGGGAGGACCTTGCGGATGTAGGACAGGAACGAGCGGTTCGGCCCGACGATCACGACACCGCCCCGCCGGAGCCGCTCGCGCTCGGTATAGAGCAGGTAGGCGACGCGGTGCAGCCCGACCGCAGTCTTCCCGGTGCCGGGCGCGCCCTGGACGCAAACCGACGGGTGCAGCGGCGCCCGGACCAGGTCGTCCTGCTCCGGCTGGATGGTGGCCACGATGTCGCGCATCGGGCCGGTACGCGGCCGCTCGATCTCGGCTCGCAGGAACGCGTCGCCCTGGTCGTGCACCTCCGGCCCGGTCATCGGCTCGTCCTCGAAACCGGTCAGCTCGGCGCTGTCGGAGAACCCGTACCGCCGGCGCAGCAGCACCCGCTGCCGGTCGGAGTGCGTCGCCCGGTAGAAGGGGACGGAGACCGGCGCCCGCCAGTCGATGACGATCGGCTCGCCGCTGCCGTCGTGCACGTGCCGGCGGCCGATGTAGATCCGGTCGATCCCGTCGATCGTCCCGTGCTCGTAGTCGAGCCGGCCGAAGAAGAGCGGCACGTCGGGCAGGTCGACCAGCGCCAGCGTCCGCTGCTCGTGGGCCCGCTGGTTGGCTTCGTTGGTGAACCGCTCGTCGTTGTCCTCACCCCCGATCACGGGGATGTCGCGGACCAGGACGTCGGCGTACATCCGGGCCAGTGCGGCCTGGGCCTCGGTCAGAAAGGCGCGCTCGGAGTCGAGTTCGACGGGACCGGAGTGAATGTTGCTAGCGGCCATGCCTGAATTGCCTCGTTTCGTGAAGGAGAACGGACAGGGCGGGGCGACCACCAAGGGTCCCGCCCCGGATGCTGGTCCGGTTCGATTCGATCCTTCACACAGGCTTTTGCAAAGTCACCCAAAACAGACGCGCGACGTTACCAGCCAACCTCACGGCCCACCACTCAATTAAACGAGCAGGCCCTCTTGGTGCGCGATCGCCGACGCTTCGGTCCGGGACGCAGCGCCCAGCTTCCGCAGTACGCGGGCCACATGGGTAGCGACGGTGTTGCCGGAGACGAAGAGCTTCCGCGCGATCTCCGCGTTGGAATGACCCTGCGCCATCACCTGCAGTACCTCGAGCTCCCGAGCCGTCAGCCCGAACGCGCGCGCCGGCTGCGCCTCCGCACCGAGCCCGATCCGTTTCGCCAGGACGGCGATCCGCGACAGCAGGGGCTCGGCCCGCAGCTCGTCAGCGATCGCACGAGCCTCCACGAGCGCCGCGTGGGCATCCCGTTCGTTGCGTCCGGCAAGGTGCGCGGCCGCCAATCTGGTCAGTGTGTCGGCCAGCTCGTACATCAGGCCGATCTCACGCCAGCCATTCACCGCACGCTGCCACGCGACCACGGACTCCTGCTCGGCGGCATCCGCCGAGCACAGCACCGCAGCCATGGTGACGCGCTTCGACATGTCCGCGGCCACCACCTTCCGTATCGCCGGCAGCGCCCATCGGTGCTCGGACTGCGCGACCGCGAGCAGGAACCAAGCAGCGTCGTAGCTGTTCCAGGTCGGATACGGCAATGCCTCTTCGAGTTGCCGGCGCCCGGCCGCGTCATCGCCTTGCAGCGTGGCCATCGTGAGCCGCACGGTCATCATCATTGTCTCGAACGGCCGGGCATAACCACACAGCTCGTCGGCCTCGTCCAGCAATCGCCGGGCGTGGTCGAAAGCACCCCGCCGTACGGCGATCTGTGCAGCCACGTAGTGCAGCGCCGCCACGTAGCGCGGCGGCGGCCCATCGGCCAGCGCATCGTCGAGGACATCGAGCGCTTCGTCCCAGCGACCGAGGCGGAACAGGCCGTACGCCCGATTCTGCGCCAGCATGCTGCCGCGCGACCGCGCGAGGCCCCAGCGCTCGGCCAACTGCTGACCACGCGCGTTCCACTGCACCGACTCCTCGTTCCGTGCGTCCAGCACGAGCGAGATGGTGCTCCACTGGATAGCGGTCAGGCACAGAGAATGATCGCCGACGCGCATCGCCAGTTCCTCGCACCGGGCATAGGTGGCGAGCGCCGCCTCGGTCTCACCCGCGACGTCGTGCGCGTACGCGATCGGGAGCAACGCAGCGGCCCGGAGTCCGTCGTCGTCGAGACGTTGGGCCAGCTCGTAGGCCTCGTGAGCAAACACCTCGGCGGTCCGGGGAATGTCGTCGACGCAGAGCACGAACGCGTGCCACGCCAGCAGCCGGCTTCGCAACGGATCGTCGACCCCGGCAGGCACCAGCGCGACCGCTCGTTCCAGATTGGCGGCCCCGGATTCGCCGACGCGGTTCTGCAGCAACCCCTGCAGACCGAGGAGCCTGGCCGCCCGGCATGGCTCAGTCTCGATGCTCATCTCGGCCAGCGCCTCCGCGGCACGCTGTACGCCCCAATCGGCGCGCCCGGCCACATAAGCGGCATCGACTCCGGCCGCCAGCACGTCCACGTGGCTCACGCCGGTCAACGTCTCCGGGCTCTCCACCTTGGGCCAGAGCGTCAATACCTTGTCGAGCAGGTTCAGCTGATCGTCGTACGCGAACTGCCGGCCGGCCACCGCGGCCGCACGCCACGCCGCGGTCAACGCCCGCCCCTGCTCGCCCGCGGCCTCCCAGTGCTCGGCCAGTGCGGCCGCCTGGTAGTCGCCGTCGGTGTTCCGCGTGTCGATCGCGGTCGCGTACCGGAGGTGCAACCGCCGCCGCTCCCCCGGCAGCAGCGCGCCGTACACGGCCTCGCGGATCAGGTCATGCCGTACGGCGTACACGGTGTCCCGTACGACGACCTGGTGCCGCTCGACCAGCTCGTGCAACGCCTCGTCATTCGGCCGCTCCAGCACGTCGGCCAGGATCACGTCCGGTACCTCAGCACCGGCCACCGAAATCGCCGCCAGCAGATGCCGCGCATCCGGCGACAGGTCCGCGACACGATCAAGCAGCAGATCGTTCAGCCCACCATCCGCCCCGGAGCCACTCGACCGCAGCGCCTCGACGAACAGCGGGTTCCCATCACTGCGCCGATGGATCTCACTCACCACAACAGGGTCAGCCGGTCGCCCATCGATCGCTGCCAGGAGCGCCGCCACCTCCCGACGACCAAGCAACGAGAGCTCCACCCGTACGACGTCCGCGCGGCGCCCCAGCTCGCCCAGCAGCTGTCGCGTCGGGTGACCGGGGGTGAGCTCACCGGAGCGGATCGTGCCGACCAGCAGCACTGGGCGATCGACCAGATTCCGGGCCAGGTAAGCGAAAAGCTCCCGGCTGGACACGTCGGACCACTGCAGATCCTCGACCAGCAACACCACCGGCCGCTCGCGAGCGGCCCGGCCCAGCAGACTGAGCACCTCTTCGAACAGCCGCACCTGACCACCATCGGCCCGGGCCAGTCCGAGCTCGGGCCACCAGTCGGCGAGCGCCGTACCGTCCGAAGGCAGTTCGGCTCGCAGCCGGTCGGCTCCCCAGGCGCGCAGCAGGTCGCGCATGACCGCGACGAACGGCAACCAGGGCGTGCCGCCCGATCCGTGCTCGAGGCATCCACCGGTCAGTACCAGCGGATCTCCGGCCAGCTTCCCGATCGCGGTCTTCACCAGCCGGGACTTGCCGATCCCGGCCTCACCGGTGACGAGCACCGTGGTCGACTCACCGGCCCGCACCTGGTCGTACGCCGCCTCGAACGCAGCGAGCTCGGTGGCCCGGCCGACGAGAACAGGACTGATGACTGGCGACGGCATGGGGCCAGCTTGCCATCACCAGGGAGCGCGGCACCCTCTGCCTGCTCTACGACCGCAAGCGCGCCTGATCGATGCTGAGCCGTTCGATGAAGGTTCGCAGCGGCAGCGATGTGAACGCGTCGTCCCGATGGACGAACCACGTCTCCGAGTGAGACTCGTGGTCCGGAAGCTGATGGATGCGCAGGTGCGGTGCCGCAGCATGAGCCCGTACGACGGCGGTCGGGAGCAAGGTGATCCCCAGCCCGCTGACGACGCTGGAAAGGATGCCCTCCAGCGTGCCGAACTCCATCAGCTTCACGGCCTCGGCTCCCCGGTCGAGCAACAGTTGCTCGACCGGGCGGCGATAGGAACACCCCATCCGGAACACCAGCGCCCGCTGGACCGGATGCTCGATCAGCTCGGCCTTCAGGTCCTCCACCCGCGCCGCGGTCACCAAAGCAAGCTCCTCGGTGAAGACGGGCACGGTGGACAGGCCCACCGGATCCACGGTGTCGCCGACGAACGCACCATCGAGCTTCCCGTCGAGCACTGCCCGCGCGAGATCATCCGTCGACCCCGTCACCAATGACAGGTCGACCCGCGGATACCGGCCGGCGAAGTCGGCCAGCAGCGGCGGTAGTTGCAGTCCCGCCGTGGTCTCCATCGCCCCGAGGCTCAGTCGCCCGGCCGGATCGCTCTCATCCCCCAGCACCTGGGCGGCCTCCGCCGCCAGCCCGACAATTCGCTCGGCATAAGGCATCAACTGCTCACCGGCCGCAGTCAGCGTCACCCCACGCGCATGCCGCCGAAACAGCGCTACTCCGAGCTCTCGCTCCAGGCTGTTGACCCGCACACTCACGTTCGACTGCACCGTGTACAACTCCTGCGCAGCCTTGGTGATCCCACCGGCTCGGGCCACCGCCAGAAACACGCGCAGATCGGCGATCTCCATCTACCCACGCACCGCGCGCTGGTAGGCGGCAAGCTCGTCGGCGTCGTCGATGCTCCCGTGGTGATGCACCTGCAGCCAGCGACCGTCGTACCCGAAGACGCGCGTCGTCCGGATGGCCAGCGGAACCACCGCGCCGCTGCGGTCGACGTACTGGCCGAGCTCTCGCCCGGCGAAAACGACCGAGTCCTGCCACCAGTACGTCGCCGCATCGCCAAAGGTGACGGTCAGTCCGAGCTCGCCGCCGAAGATCCGCCGGTACAGGTCGGTCACCGCGGTCCCGGAGCGCAGGATCCCGCCGACCGGGTTGTTCAGCTGCGCCAGCTCGTCCTGCGACCAGACCGCCGCCAGCAGCTCCAGGTCCCGGTGGTTGAGCGCGTGGTAGAAGCTCTCCAGCGCGGCCACCGCACCCTCGCGCCCGGGCTTGCCGCTCTCGTCCAGCCGGTTGCGCGCCGCCGGCCCGAACCGGTAGTCCACGAGTTCGATCATTGCTTCAGCGTAGGCGAATCCCCAGCCGCCGACCCATCCGAATCCGCGAACGCAGGCATCGGAAATCGCCATGAGAATTACCGCCGGACGCTGCCTAGGCTTTCGATGAAAGGTTAATCGGCTCGCAGAAAGCAGGACGAAATGGTCGCGGTACGGCATCAGTACGCCCAAGTGGACGGGCACCGGTTGTTCTATCGCGGGGCGGGTCCGAAGGACGCGCCGGTCGTCGTGCTGCTGCACGGGTATCCGACGAGCTCGTTCATGTTCCGGCACCTGATCCCGTTGCTCGCCGAGGACCACCGCGTGATCGCGCCGGACCACCTCGGGTTCGGACTCTCGGACGCGCCGGGCGTTGACGAGTTCGACTACACCTTCGACGCACTGACCGATCTCACCGCACAGTTGCTCGACCAGCTCGGCGTCGACCGGTACACGATCTACGTGCAGGACTACGGCGCACCGATCGGCTGGCGACTCGCGTTGCGCAGTCCGGAATCGATCACCGGCATCATCACCCAGAACGGCAATGGGTACGACGCCGGCTTCGTCGAGGAATTCTGGCGTGGCGTCTGGGAATACCACCGCGAGCAAACGCCGGCGACCGAGAATGCACTCCGGCAGGCGCTCACCGTGGACGCTATCCGGTGGCAATACCTGCACGGTGTCCCGGACGAATCCCTCGTCAGCCCGGACACCTGGCTACACGACGCCGCCCTCATCGCGAGGCCGGGCAACGACGCGGTTCAGCTCAAGCTGTTCCTCGACTACGCCACCAACCCGCCGCTCTACCCCCAGCTACACGACTACCTACGCCGTACGGCGGTACCGGTGCTGGCCGTGTGGGGGCGCAACGACGAGATCTTCGGGCCGGCCGGCGCCGAGGCCTTCGCCACGGACCGGCCGGATGCCGAGATCCACCTGCTCGACGGCGGACACTTCTTGCTCGAGTCACACCTCGACGAGGTAGCCCCGCTCATCCGGAAGTTCCTCAGTCGGTGATCTCTCGCAGGGAGCCCTTGGTGACGTCGTAGACGAAGCCGCGGACCGAAGTCTTGTTCGGGATGAACGGGTCGGCGTTGATCCGGGCGATCGACTGGCGGACATCGGCGTCCAGGTCGGAGAAGGCCTCGGCGGACCAGTCCGGCTTCTGGCCGGTCTCGGCCTGGATGCCGGCCTTGAACTCGTCGTCGGTGAAGGTCAGCATGCCGCAGTCGGTGTGGTGGATCAGGATGATCTCCTGGGTGCCGAGCAGCCGCTGGCTGATCGCCAGGCTGCGGCGTTCGTCGGCGGTGATCACGCCGCCGGCGTTGCGGATCACGTGGGCGTCGCCCTCGGACAGACCGAGCACGCCGTACGGGTTCAGCCGGGCGTCCATGCAGGCGACGACGGCCACCCGCTTGGCCGGCGGCAGCGGCAGATCGCCCTTGTCGAAGCTCTCGGCGTAGCGCTCGGCATTGGCCAGCAGCTCGTCGGTCACACTCATCGGTACCCTCCAAGGTAACTAGAGTAAGTTGACTCAAACAGTAGCTTTTCCGCGTCGTACCGGGCCGCCGTCCCACCAGCTGGGACGGCTACCGGTAGGCGCGGGCCTGCAGCTCGAACAACTCCGCATAGCGCCGGCCGGCCGCGAGCAGCTCCTCGTGGGTGCCGACCTCCTCGATCCGGCCCTCGTGCAGGACCACGATCAGATCGGCCATCCGCACCGTCGAGAACCGGTGCGACACCAGCACGGTGATCCCGCCGGTCTCGGTCCCCGCGATCCGCGCGGCTTCGGCGTACTGCTCGAACAACCGATGCTCGGCCTCCGGGTCGAGCGCCGCCGTCGGCTCGTCGAGCAACAGCAACAACGGCCGCTCGCGCATGAATGCCCGCGCGAGCGCAAGTCGTTGCCATTGGCCACCAGACAGCTCGGCACCGCCCTCAAACTTCTTCCCCAGCTGGTTGTCCAGCCCCTTCGGCAGTCCGGCGATCACCGACTCCGCATCACCCCGTACGACGGCCGCCCGGATCGCGTCCTCGTCGTCCAACCGGTCGAGATCGCCGATCCCGACCACCTCGCGGGCCAGGAACTCGAACTTCACGAAGTCCTGGAAGCCGGCCGACATCCGCGACCGCCACATCTCCGGATCGATCGCGGACAGCTCCGAACCGTCGACCAGGATCTGCCCGGTCGTCGGGTCGTACATCCGCGCCAGCAACTTCACCAGCGTGGTCTTGCCGGCCCCGTTCTCCCCCACCAGCGCCACCGCCGACCCCGCCGGAATCTTCAGCGTCACCCCACTCAGCACCGGCGCCTCGCTACCGGGATACTCGAATCCGACATTCTCCAGCTCGATCCCCGAGGTGAGCTTGGCCGGAGCCGGCGTCGTACTCCCTTGCCACGAGTTGGCCTTCGCGTACTCGCGCAGCCAGTCGTACCGGACGAAGCTGCGGGCCACCTCGCCGACCCAGTAGATGTTCTGCGCGATACCGCCGGTCATCTGATCGACCTGCGGGGCCAGCAGGAGCACGAGCACCACATCACCAGCCGATGCCTGGCCGTGCCGCGCTCGCACGATCACCCAGACGATCGCCGCGGCGTAGGCCAGTGCGAACGCCAGCCGCACCGAGCCATCGATCTTCCCGCTCCACCGCGCCGCGGCGACCCGCAGCTTGAACCGCTCGGCCTGCAACGCCGAGATCCGCTCGATCAGGACCCGGCCCAGCCCGAACACCCGCAACTCGAGCGCCGTCCGCGGATCCTTCGCGACCTCGATCAGCCGATCGGCCAGCCGCTCTTGCGGCAGCGAATCCTCGTAAGCCTTCTCTTCCCGCATGCTCCCCTTGTACGCCGACCAGATCCGCGCCGTCCCCAGGAGCGGCAGCAGCAAGAGCAGTGGATGCACCGACCCCAGCAACGTGAGCACCGTGATGGTGTTGGTCACGGTGCCGAACACCCACAACAGCACCTCGGCACCGACGCCCATCCGCCAGGCCCGCTCCCGGACCAGCTCCAACCGATCAGCCACATCGGGCCGCTCGTGGTGGGTCAGCCCCGGGATTCTCGTCGTCACATCCAGCAGGTCGGCATGGACCCGACCGGCCATCCGCTCCTGTGCCGTCGCCTGCAGCGGCCAGCCCACGACATCCGCGAGGAACGAGACCGCGAGGCCGCCGATGATGATCGCCACGCCGAGCGCGATCGTGTCCGACTGGTCCAGGCTCAGTCCCTGCACGAGCAGACTGATGCCGTACGTCTGCGTCGGCGCCGTCACCGCCCGCGCCGCGACCAGCACCGTCGAGATCGCCATCAGCACCGGCGCCGCCCGGAACGACGTGACCAGCCACAGCCGGCCGATCCGCAGACTACGCATCGGTCACGTACCTCTCGGCCTGCAACCGGAACATCTTCGCGTAGGTCCCATCCGCCGCGAGCAGTTGCTCGTGTGTCCCGTCCTCGATGATGTGTCCGTCCGCCAGCACACAGATCCGGTCGGCGTTCCGCACCACCGAGAAGCGGTGCGAGATGATCAGCGACGCCACTCCGGACGTCAGCTCGAGATACCGCTCGACCAGCTCGATCTCCGCGCGGACATCCAGTGCCGCGGCCGGTTCGTCCAGCACAAGCACCCCCGCGCCCGCATGGACGGCGAACAGTGCCCGCGCGAGCGCAACCCGCTGCCACTCACCGCCGGACAGATCCACGCCACCGTCGAATGCCTTGTCCAGAACGGTTTCCCAGCCCTTCGGCAGCCCGCGCACCACCTCCACGATCCCTGACTCCCGCGCCGCCTGGGCCAGTGCGGCCTGGTCGCCGACCCGCTCGATCGCGCCGAACTCCACGTTGTCCGTCACCGACAGCGGGAAGCGCAGGAAGTCCTGCACGATCGCCGCGACCCGCCGCTGCCACACCGCCAGATCCAGCTCCGCGAGATCGACGCCGTCCACGAGAATCCGCCCACTCGTCGGCCGGTACGCACCGCAGAGCAGCTTCACCAGCGTCGACTTGCCCGCGCCGTTGATCCCGACCAGCGCCAACGCCTCCCGCGCGTGAATCGTCAGATCGAGATCGCGCAGGACGAAGTTCTCCGACCCCGGATAGTGAAAGCTCACCTTCTCGAACCGGACCTCGCGCGCCGGCATCGTCTCGATCCGGTGCTTCCCGGTGACCGCGGGCTCCGGATGACGCGACGCGATCGTGTCCGGCAGCGCGACCATCGCCCGGTACGCCGACAACCCGCGCCGCAACTGGACGACGCCGTACCCGTTCCCGGAGACGCCGATCGCCAAGATCGCCGGTACGGCGGTCGCGACCTGCGTCAGCGGCAGATCACCGGCCAGCGCGGCCCTGCCGACGAGCAGGATCGCGAACCCGTCCGCGGCCAGCCGCACCAGGCCCATCGCGATCGACCACGCGACGTTCTTGCCGCGCTTGGCCCAGACCGCGCGGAAACCGGCCGTCCACTCCTGGATGTAGCGCTGCACCACCCACTGGTGCAGTCCGAAGACGCGCAGCTCCTTCGGGGCATCCCGCATCCCGAGATCGAACAAGTAGCTGGCACGCCGCTGCTCCTCGGTGTTGCCCCACCACATGTCGATCTCGCCCTCGATCATCCGGCCTTGGTGCCACTCCAGCAGCAACGTCACTCCGACCAGAAGCGCGGCGACCAGCCAGGAGAACATCAGCCCGACGATCACCGCCGACCCGATCATCGTGATGCGCGCGGCGAGCACCCACGGCAGCTGCGACATGCCCTGGGACAGATGGAAGCCGCCTTTACCCTTCGCCCGTTCCTGGACGTCGAGGACCTCGCTGTCCTCGAGGTGTTCGATCCGCTGCGGCTTCAGCAGCGGCTCGGTGATCCCGACCCCGATCTCGCGCACGACCGCGGCCTCGAGCACCATCGCCGTGACCCGATGCAACGCCGGCGCCAGACTCTCCAGCACGAACACAACCAGCAGCGCCGCGAGCAGCCAGCCGAACGCCCACAGCGACATCGCCCCGGCCGACCCCTCAACCACCTTCGGCACGGCCCCGACGACCTGCCCGGTCAGCAGCGTGACCGCCATCCCCAGCACCGAACCGAGCACGGCCAGCCCGATGGTCAGCCCCGTGCTTCCCGGCGCGATCCGCAGCCCGTACCTCAGTAGAGTCAGCACCCGACAGACCGTAACTGGCCTAGCCGACACTTTGCACCACGATATCCACAAACAATCCCGTCACCCGCGGTGGCGTGGGATTGTCGGCGAGGTCGTCGGCACGGTTCCCGCCGCCGAGCAGACAGGCCGTGGTCACTGCACGAAAAACTGAGTGACCCCGCCCCCCGACCTTGAGCACGCCTCAACCACTCCGACCGGCCTCAAGCGGTTGAGGGGTGCACAAAGTGACCCCGCCCCTCGGACCTTGAGCACGGCCCAACCACTCCGACCGGCGCCGCGTGGTCGAGGGGTGCACAAAGTGACCCCGCCACCCGACCTTGAGCACGCCCCAACCACTCCGACCGGCGCCGCGTGGTCGAGGGGTGCACAAAGTGACCCCGCCACCCGACCTTGAGCACGCCCCAACCACTCCGACCGGCGCCGCGTGGTCGAGGGGTGCACAACGTGACCCCGCCACCCGACCTTGAGCACGCCCCAACCACTCCGACCGGCGCCGCGTGGTCGAGGGGTGCACAAAGTGACCCCGCCACCCGACCTTGAGCACGCCCCAACCACTCCGACCGGCGCCGCGTGGTCGAGGGGTGCACAAAGTGACCCCGCCACCCGACCTTGAGCACGCCCCAACCACTCCGACCGGCGCC